>CAYLXM010000033.1:30389-37132 GCA_964387555.1 uncultured Rhodothermales bacterium
AGTCTCCGCAACACGTTATAGGCGATAATCGGGGTAAGCAGCCCGAGAAACAGCGTAACGAAGGCCGGACCGGCAAACTCCCCGAGAGGCGTTTTGTGCAACTCGACGCCTCCTTTGAGGCCGATCGCAAAGAGCAGGTAGATCGACAGGCCGTTATACAGCGCTTCCGGAAGGCGCAAATCGCTTCGAATCAGCGAAGCAATCACGCCCAACACGAATGCCAGGATGATCGGGGAGAGCAGGCTGGTAGCGAGCGTGTCGAGTGGAATCACGGGGATGGGCAGGTTTCAGAGGCTCTTCCGGAGCCGACGTGTCGGGGTTCGGCGTCCGCGGCACGTATACCCCGACACGCTTCGGAAGCATGGAAAGGACGGGTATGTCCGAACGAGGAGCCGGATCGGAGCTCGGCGGCCAATCGCCCCGACCCTCCGGGCCGACCGAACTGGACCGGCCACCGCCGACGGGTCGAAGATACGGTCTCCTTCGGATTCTCATCCGACGGAGTGTTGTCGACCAGGCATCGAAAGGAACTTACGCGGTCCTCACCAGCCACCCGATCCGGCAGGAAGTCAAGCGCACGCATCGTCTGTGTTGTCAATCGACACAACCTCTTGCGCACCCAGGCGACGCCTATTGGTACGCATGTGGACGGTTGCGCAGGACGGATGATGAGACAGGTTCGGTCTTCAGGGTGTGTGGAGCGCGGTATGTCGAACGGTTGCCCGCGGCGTCTCCGAGGGCAGAAAAACGCGGGCTCCTTCGATTTCCGGACCGACGGGGTGTTCTCCGCTAGAGCAGGATCCCGTGCGCGAAATCCGTCGATCCGGGCAAATTCGCGGCGCCCGGTCGACACGGTAAAATCCTGTATGCTTTCGGCGTACCTTAGGTGGACGACCACTCTGCCGGATCCGGCCGCACCAACCCCACGCAGCCATGAACCGCGCCCTGCATCCTCTTGCCTTCCGGGCAGCCCTGTTTTTGAAACCGATAGCCGGCCTGCTTTTGGCTGCAGCGCTGTGCGCCTCGTGCGATTCGGAATCGGAGGGCGTGGTCGTTCGGGGCACGGTCCTCAATGAGGCGACACACGATCCGATCGCCGGCGCGGTCGTGACGGTCCTCTACGAACTGACGGAAGAGGTCCTCGGCACGGCCACAACGGGCTCCTCGGGACGTTTCGAAATCGAACTCGGCGGCCTGGGCCTGCTCTCCTCATACCTCGTGCATTTCGAGGCTGCGCGCTACGAGTCCGCGGACATCCCCCTCTCCGCCTTCGTTGGGGAAGATCGGGAGGTGCTGCTGACAAGATTTAAGGCGACGGCCACCGCGATCGGGCTGCAATTCGTGCCCATTCCCGCTGGTACGTTCGACATGGGCTCGACCGAAGGGGCCGCTGACGAACAACCGGTACACACGGTAACGATCTCAAAGGACTTCTATCTCGGGAAATACGAAGTGACACAGAAGCAATGGGATGCGGTGATGGAATCGAACCCGAGCACCTTCATACTCTGCGGATCGGATTGCCCTGTAGAGTCGGTATCCTGGGAGGATGTGCAGGAGTTTCTCTCCAGACTGAACGAGGCGGAGGGCCAACCGATCTTCCGCTTGCCTTCAGAAGCGGAGTGGGAATACGCGGCGAGATCCGGTGCTTCCTCACGCTATTTCTTCGGGGACGACGCCGGACAGCTGGGGGAATACGCCTGGTTTAGCGGGAACGCCGAGAGCCAGGTGCATCGCGTGGGCCGCAAGCAGCCCAACCTTTGGGGTCTCCACGACATGAACGGAAATGTCTGGGAGTGGGTCGCTGACTGGTACGAGGCCGCCTATTATGAGGTGAGTCCCTCAACCGACCCGCCGGGTCCCGCGACTGGCGTGATGCGGGTACGACGCGGCGGCGGCTGGAGTAACGGCCCGGATGAACTGCGATCGGCCGGACGCAGCAGCCTGTTTCCCGGCAGCCGACATAGCGTGCTCGGGTTCCGGGTTCTGAAGACGGCAGATTGATCACACGGAGCCTGTGCCCGTGGGCGGTGGCGCCCCCGGCGATCCCATACGACCCGCTTCGATGGCGAATCGAAATCTCGCTCCCTAGATTGCCCCGGTAGACTCTCCGCCCTCCTCTTCCCCCCGCATGCCCGTCCACACACGCCATCCGCAAGGTCGCCCGTCGAGCTGTCTATCCCGGCGACGCTTCCTTTCCCTTGCAGGCCGGGCGATGGCCGGGACCCTCGCGGCGCCACTGGTCCCATCGCCCGCGTTCGCGTGGGCATCCTCGAGCCGTTCTACGGTGGCCCGAGCGCGGATCGCCACGTACGAGCGGTCCGCGATCCGCGGCATGCTCGAGGCGATGTTCGACGACCTGGGCGGACTCGCGGACGTGGTTCGTCCGGGCGACACGGTCGGCATCAAGATCAACCTGACCGGCGGAAGCTACTGGGCGAACGCCTACGAGGCCTCCTCGGGTCTGCCCGTGGGCACGACGATCTGGACCCACCCCGAAGTCCTCCGGGCCACAGCCGAGTTGATTCGAGACGCCGGTGCGGGCCACATCTACATCCTTGAGGCCCTCTACGACCCGCAATCGTACTTCGGATTCGGCTACCCGGAGGCGGTAGAGGAAACGGGTGCCAGCCTGGTCAATCTCAACCAGACCGCTCCTTTCGGCAGCTTCACCGCGCGTCCCGTCGGTGAGAAGGCGCACCTGTACACCTCCTTCACGCAAAACGGGATCCTGGAGGAGATCGACGTGCTGGTGTCCCTCGCCAAGTCCAAGGAACACGTCGGCGCAGGCATCACCCACGGCATGAAGAACCTCGTCGGCGCCCTGCCGCTGCTTCCGCAGTACACGAATGGCTCCGGAAACCGGGCTGCGATCCACAACAACCGGAGCCTCGACGTGAATTCGTACAGCAACCTGTGCCGGATCATCCTGGACCTCAACCTGGCCTCCCCGATTCGACTCGTCGTAAACGACGTCATCCAGACCGTGTCGGGCGGTGAAGGCCCCTGGGTCAGCCTCACGCCCGTAAGGTTCGATACGCTGATCGCTTCGAAAGACCCCGTCGCGGCCGATGCCGTCGCCACACAATCGCTCGGCTTTGACCCGACGGCGCCGGGGTTGTCCTCCCCCTTCCCGAGAAGCATCAACTACCTCGCGCTGGCGGACGAACTCGGGATGGGACGACACGATCCTTCCGCCATCGACGTGATCGACACGGTGATGACCAATCGGGAAGAAGACGGACTCCCTGATGGGGGCTCGTCCGTCTCGGCCTTCCCAACCCCCTTCGTGCACGGCACCACCGTGCTGGTGACCCTGAGGAACGGATCGACGGGCCGGATCACGGTGTACGACCTTTCCGGGAGGAGGGTACTCGATCTCTTCGAAGGCCATTTCGGTCGCGGCACGACCCGGTTCGAATGGGACGGGCGGACCGGTTCGGGTGAGCGCGTGACGCCGGGAGTCTACCTGATCGTTGCGGAAACCGGGGGTTCCCGAACCGCCCGTCGTGTGATCGCGCTGTAGCCTGTCCGCGCGACCAAACCGCCACCAGGCAGGCGATCATTCGCGCTTCCTGACAAAACGCCGGGGGCGTCGCAGGGCAGCGGCCTGACGAATGGCATAGGTGAGTCGCCAGAAATTCCTTACCTTGCAAGCCTTTTTTGTTTGCCGCTCCTCCCACCCCGGTTCGGTCCGGCCCTTCCCCACTCCATGCAGACGACCTCGAAGTGGACCGCTACGGTCCACCCTCCCGTATTCCATCCTCCCGACTTTGGGCCCCTGTTGGCGCGCGTCAGACATCCGCTTCATCTGCTGCTCGATCCCGCATCGAATCAGCTCGGGCTGGGGATCGAGGGTACAATCGGGACGCCCGAGACGTCGGCAAGCCCATCGTATCCGCTCGTCGGCACGATGCCGCCGCTGTACCCGGAATGGTTGGGCGACCGCTCGTTTCTGGAAACGCACGGGGTTCGGTTCGCCTACGTCGGCGGCGCCATGGCGCGGGGAATCTCGTCGGCCGCGTTGGTCATCGAGCTGGCGCGTTGCGGCGCCCTCGGATTCTACGGAGCGGCAGGGCTGTCCGTCGAGCGCGTGGCGCGCGACGTGGGGACGCTCAAGCGGACCCTCGAGCCGCTCGGTTTGCCTTTCGGCGCCAATTTGATCCACTCTCCCGATGAACCGGGCCTGGAGGATCAGATTGTCGACCTTTACCTGGCCGAAGGCGTTCGCCGCGTCTCCGCCTCCGCCTTCATGCGGCTGACTCCGAGCGTGGTCCGGTATGCCGCGACCGGACTGCACCGCGACCCTTCGGGCCGGATCCTGCGCCGAAACCACGTCTTCGCCAAGATCTCCCGGTCGGAGGTTGCCCGACTGTTTATGGCTCCGGCTCCGGAGGAGTTTCTGACATTGCTCCTCAACGCCGGTCGCTTGACGGAGGAGGAGGTGCATCTGGCCCGGCAGGTCCCGATTGCCGAAGACATCACCGTCGAATCGGATTCGGGGGGACATACGGACAACCGTCCGCTGGGGGCGCTTTTCCCGGTCATCGCACGCTTGCGGGACGAGATGCGCTCAGAGGCGCCGTCCCCGCGGCCGATCCGGATCGGAGCGGCCGGCGGCCTCGGCACGCCGGAGTCGGTGGCGGCGGCATTTGCCCTGGGCGCCTCGTACGTGCTCGTCGGATCGGTACACCAGGCGGCCGTGGAGTCAGGGCTCTCGGACGAGGGTCGTCGTCTGCTTGCCCGGGCCGGCCTGGCGGATGTCATGATGACCGCTGCCGGCGACATGTTCGAGATCGGCGTGAAGGTGCAGGTGCTCAAACAGGGTACCATGATGGGGATGCGGGGCAACCAACTCTACGAACTCTACCGGCGATACGACAACATCGAGGCCATACCGGGAGATGTACGGCAGCGCCTGGAGCAGACGGTCTTCAAAATGCCGCTCGACGCGGTCTGGGATTTGGTCCGGTCCTATCTGGAGAAGCGGCCGGAGGAAATCGTACGGGCCGAACAGGATCCGCGGGTGAAGATGGCACGCCTCTTCAAGTGGTACCTCGGCATGTCGAGCCGGTGGCCGCTGGACGGGGCGCCGGACCGGGTGCTCGACTACCAGATCTGGTGCGGGCCGGCCATGGGCGCCTTCAACGCGTGGGTAAAAGGGACATTTTTAGAACCTCCGGAGCACCGCACGGTACGACAGGTCGCGCTGAACTTGATGGAAGGGGCGGCTGTCCTTACGCGAACCCATCAGGCCCGCACGTTCGGACTGCCTGTTCCGCCTGCGCTTTTCACCTACACGCCTGTCCCGCTCGATCTTCTTGACTGACAACATGACGCCACCGAACAACTCGATGACGCCGGCCTTCTCTCCGATTGCGATCGTGGGCGTGAGCGTGCTCTTTCCGGGGTCCAGAGGGCCTCAGGAGTTCTGGAACAACATACTGGAGGGCAAGGACTTCATCCAGGACGTGCCACCCGACCACTGGCTCCTCGAAGACTATTTCGATCCCGACCCCACGGCGCCGGAAAAAATCTATGCGCAGCGCGGCGCCTTTCTGCCGAAGGTCCCGTTCGATCCGATGAAATTCGGACTGCCACCGACCGCGCTCTCTGCCACGGATACCGTGCAGCTCCTGGCATTGATCGTAGCCGAGAAGATTCTGGATGATGCGGTCAGCCTGCAGTTTCAGAAGGTGGATCGCTCGCGCGTGAGCACGATCCTCGGTGTCGCCTCGGCAACGGAGTTGGTCGGGCAGATGGCGGCGCGAATCCAGAAACCGCACTGGGTGAAGGCATTGCGCGAGAGCGGTTTGCCGGAGGATCAGGTCGAGGACGTGGCTCGGCGCATCGCCGATACGTACCCCAAGTGGACCGAAAATACCTTTCCCGGCCTGCTCGGTAACGTCGTAGCCGGCCGCATCGCCAACCGGCTGGATCTCGGAGGCACCAACTGTGTCGTCGATGCCGCATGCGCCAGCAGCCTCGCCGCGATCTCGATGGGGGTGCAGGAGCTTCAACTCGGGCACTCGGACCTGGTGATTTCGGGGGGATGTGACGCACTGAACGACACCTTTATGTTCATGTGCTTCAGCAAGACCCCGGCGCTGTCGAAATCGGGCGATTGCCGGCCGTTTTCGGCGTCTGCGGACGGTACGATGCTGGGCGAAGGGATCGGGATGGTCGCGCTGCGGCGTCTTGCCGATGCCGAACGCGACGGCGACAAAATCTACGGCGTCATCCGCGGTCTGGGCGCCTCTTCCGACGGCCGCGCCAAGAGCATCTACGCGCCCCGCTCCGAGGGCCAGAGCCAGGCGGTCCGGCGCGCGTACGAGCAGGCTGGCTACGGTCCCGATTCCGTCGAACTGGTGGAGGCCCACGGCACGGCGACCACGGCGGGCGACGCGGCCGAGTTCGAAGGCCTGCGTCAGGTTTTTGGTCCGGCCTTCGGAGATCGGCGGCGCCAGGTGGCGCTCGGGTCGATCAAAGCGCAGATCGGGCATACCAAAGCCGCCGCGGGGATGGCCTCGCTGTTCAAGGTCGTGATGGCGCTGCATCACCGCGTCTTGCCGCCCACGATCAAGGTCGATCGACCGAATCCCAATCTCGACATCGACAACAGCCCGTTCTATCTGAATACGGCGCGGCGTCCCTGGGTGCACAGCCCGGATTCTGCCCGGAGAGGGTCGGTGAGTTCGTTTGGATTCGGCGGAAGCAACTTCCACGTGGCCCTCGAAGCCTAT
>CAYLXM010000033.1:37232-39463 GCA_964387555.1 uncultured Rhodothermales bacterium
GGCGCCTCTTTTCTTCCCGAATCAGCTGTACTACCGGGCCGGTCCGCCCGAGACGTCCGTCGCGTTTCTGTTTTCCGGGCAGGGGAGCCAGTATCTCCAGATGGGGTCCGATCTGGCCGTCACCTTCCCCGACGCGCTCGCCGTGTGGGATGCCACGGCCGACCTGACGTTCGAAGACGATCTGCCGCTCCACCGTGTCGTTTTTCCGCCGCCGGTCTTTTCTCTGGAAGAAGAAGCCGCCCAGGCCGGTCGTCTGACCCGGACCGAGTGGGCACAGCCGGCGATTGGCGCCGTGGCGCTGTCGCAACTCGCGCTTCTCCGGCGTCTGGGCGTGAAGCCCGTTTGCGCCGGCGGACACAGCTATGGCGAACTGGTTGCTCTGCACGTGGCGGGCGTCCTGTCCGCGGAGGACCTGCTCCGCCTGTCGCGCACGCGGGGTGAGCGTATGGCCGCCGCGAGTGACATACCCGGGGGCATGACGGCCGTTGTCATGTCGGTCGAAGCCCTGGCGGAGCGGGTTGAGGCCTGGCAAATCCCCGTGACCCTGGCCAACATCAACAGTCCTTCCCAGGTGGTCCTGGCCGGTTCGCTGGACGCCCTCGAAGCGGCGGAAGGGCATCTTGCAGAAGCAGGGGTCTCATTCCGGAGGTTGCCCGTCTCGACCGGGTTCCACTCGCATCTGGTCGACGCCTCGGTCGAGCCGCTTTTCGAGGCGATGGAGCCAATGGGGTTCGCTCCGCCATCGATTCCGGTTTACGCGACCGCCACGGCGAGTCCGTATCCGGACCAGGACCACGAAATCCGCCGGCAACTGGCCGAACAGCTGTCCCACCCCGTGCGCTTTCTCGATCAGGTGCGCCGGATGTATGATGATGGAGCGCGGATTTTTCTGGAGATCGGTCCCGGAAGCGTGCTGACCCCTCTCGTGACGGCTTGCCTGGAGGGCCGCGATTTTCTGGCCGTCGCCGTAGACCAGAAAGCCCGGGACGGAGTGAGTTCGTTCTGGAATGCCGTCGGCCACCTGGCGGTCGCCGGTCTGGATCTCGACTACGACGCGCTGTGGAGCGACTTCGCGCCGAGTGAACTCCCTGATGATCCGGAGGCGTTCTCTCCCGTGACCGTGGAGATCAACGGAACGAATTACGGAAAGCCGTACCCGCCGAAGGAAGGCGCCGCCGGTCGCCCAAAACCCAACTTCCCATCCGCCTTGTCGGCGGTGGCTCATCGGCCCCCGGCCTCTGTGGCGATGAACGAACCCGCAGGGGCGCGGACGCCCATGCCCTCGCCCTCCGCTTCGGTCCCGTTTGTCGCCGCTCCGCCCCCGGCGCCTTCGCAGGGTCCGGGCTCGATCACCGCCGCTCCGCCCCCGGCGCCTTCGCAGGGTCCGGGCTCGATCACCGCACCTCCGGCCCCGGCGCCTTCGCAGGGTCCGGGCTCGATCTCCGCACCTCCGCCCCCGTTTGTCTCCCTTCCGGGTTCGGTCGGGCCGGTGCCCCTCCGAGACCCCGCGTGGCACAGGTCGTTGCAGTCGATGCAGCAGAACCTCCTCGAAGCACAGAAATCCTACCAGCAGGTTCTCACCGAGAGCCATTTGGCTTTCCTGCGTGCCACGGAAACGGCGTTTCAGCAGATCGGCGGCGTGGCACCGGCCGCCTCAGGACAACACCCGCAGGCCTATCCACCATACCCATCTGCTTCCGCGGGTGTCCACGCTGCTGCCGGTCAGGCCCAACCCGCGTATCCGCCATCGGTACAGGCGTCGGCAGACGTGCGTTCTGCATATTCGCCAACGCAGACCTTCACATCCACACCGTCTCCTGTTCAGGGTTCTTCGCTGGTGTTTCCTGAGACGCCGGTTCAGAACGGTGTCCGTCATGCGCCTGTTGACGCAGCCATGGCAGCCCCGCCTGCGCCGGGTCCTGAATCCCTGCCCAGGGATGCCGATACCGGGTCGTTTTCGCCCTCGTGGTCCGAGCCCATCGCGCCCGCCTTTTCGGCGGAGGCATTCGAGCGGGACCTCCTCCGGGTGGTTTCGGAGAAAACGGGCTATCCGGTTTCGATGCTGACGCTGGGGATGGACCTGGAATCCGACCTGGGGATCGACTCGATCAAGCGGGTGGAGATCCTTTCGGCGCTGCAGCAGGAGTATCCGGTGTTGAAGACGCAGGACACGGCCGAGTTGACGGCGCTGAAGACGCTGGGTCAGATCCTCGACTTCACCGCCGAGCAGA
>CAYLXM010000034.1:0-38725 GCA_964387555.1 uncultured Rhodothermales bacterium
ATCACCCCCGACAACACCCGATTGCTTCGAAGTGTCTCACTTCCACCACGAAGGACGACCGCGTTTCCAGTTTTCAGGCACAGCGCAGCGATATCGACCGTGACGTTCGGCCGTGCCTCATAGACCGCCCCGACGACTCCGAGCGGCACGCGTCGCCTCCGAAGGCGCAATCCACTGGGCAGCGTCCTTGCGTCGAACTCCTCACCCACCGGATCGGGCAGCGCAATGACCTGCCGCACACCGTCGGACAAGGCCCGGATGCGCCCCTCCGTCAGGTGCAGTCGGTCGAGCAGGGATTCGGAAACGCCTCGCGAACGGGCCTCATCCACGTCTGCCTCGTTGGCCTCGAGGATGAGAGGCATCGCGCGTTCGAGCGCTTCTGCTATCAACTCCAGACCGCGGTTCTTCCGCGCCGTCGACGAAACAGCAAGGAGCCGTGCCGCCGCACTCGCCGAGCGACCCATTTCCTCGAGAGGACTGTGAGACGCGGAAGAGGGTTTCATGGACTTTTTGGTCTGGATCAAAGCAGGATGAGGTCGTTTCGGTGGACGGCCACCGGCCCGTAGGTATAGGACAGTACCTGCGAAATGTCATCGGATCGGCAACCCCGGATGCGGTCGAGCGCCTCGCTGTTGTACCGAACCAGCCCCCGGGCAAACTCGCGCCCGGCTGCATCGGCGATCATCACCGTTCCACCGCGGGGGAAGACCCCCTCGACGCGCGATATGCCCACCGTAAGAAGACTTCCCGTACCCTGCCTGAGTGCCCGCTCGGCGCCCTCGTCCACGCTCAGTCGACCCGAAGGCTGTACGCCGGACATGATCCATCGCTTTCGGCCCTCCACGGGAGACGCGCGCGCGGCAAACCGCGTCCCGACCGGCTCCCCATCCACCACACGGCGGATCACGTCGGGCGCGTGCCCCGATGCGATCACCACGTCGACACCTGCCTTCCTCGCCGTGTCCGCCGCCTGCAACTTTGTTGCCATCCCTCCTACGCCCAGTCCGCTGACCGATCCGCCGGCGAGACGAACCAGTGACGCATCGATCGCATCCACTTCAGGGATGAGCCGGGCCTCCGCGTCCTCCCTGGGATCCGCAGTGAAAAGCCCCGGCTGGTCGGTGAGCAGCACGAGCAGATCGGCCCCGGCCAGAACGGCCACCAGGGCGGAGAGATTGTCATTGTCGCCGACGCGGATCTCGGCCGTGGCAACGGCATCGTTTTCGTTGACCACCGGCACGATACGATACTCCAGCAGGGTCTGAATGGTATCCCGCGCATTCAGAAACCGGTTGCGATCATCCACGTCGGCGCGCGTCAACAACATCTGGCCTACCTGAAGTCCGTAAATATGGAAGAGGCGCTCCCAAACGTGCATCAAACGACTCTGGCCGACCGCGGCGAGCATCTGTTTGTGCGCCAACGTATCCGGCGCATCGGGAAATCCGAGTTGTTCGCGGCCCGCCGCGATGGCGCCAGACGTGCACAAAATGACGTCGCGTCCCTGCCGGTGCAACATTGCACACTGCCGGACCAGCTCCACCATGTGGGCCTGGTCGAGCCGCGGAGACCCTCCGGTCAGCACACTGGTGCCGAGTTTGAGTACGATGCGTCTGTACATGGCCGAATTGTCACGCAAACGGATCGGGTCATGCCGGTAAAAGGGGACCCGATCGCCGGTCTGTCTTCACAAGGGCCGGTGGGCACGGAACAGGGAATGGCCTCGCGCGGTTCCGGCATCGCCAGAAAGTCAGGCATGAGGAGCCCGGCTTGCCGAACTTCAGGACATCGCCACCGCCATTTCCGTCACCCATGCAAATCGTCCGCCGCGCCACGCTCATCTACCAGTCCATCGTGGCATTGATCATCGGCGGAGGCACGGCCTTCGTGGGTGCAGTCGCCACACCGCTCGGCGCGTGGATCGGACTGGTGCCGATCGCATTCGTCATCTGGTTCGGCCTCCGCCGGCCGATCCACCGATTCCTGCTCTCCCGGAGGACCTTCCCGGAGTCGTGGCGCGTCTGGATGCTCACCCACATCCCCTACTACCGCCATCTCGACGAGCACGGCCGCAGCCTCTTCGAGCGCAACGTACGCTTTTTTGTAGAGGAGCAGCGGTTCGAGGGTGTCGGAGGGGTGGAGGTCTCAGATGAACTCAAACTGGCGGTCGGCGCCGGAGCCGCGCTTCTGCTCCACGGTCGTCCCGACTGGGAGATTCCGGGCCAACGTACGATTCTCTTCTACGAGGGCGTATTCGACGATACCTATCGCAAGACGCGCGATGCGGATTTTACAGGGATGGTCCATCCGCAGGGTCCGATCATCCTCGCCGTAAATGCTGTGTATGATGGTTGGGAGGATCCCCGCGACGGGTTCAACGTGGTCATCCACGAACTCGCCCACTTGTTCGACATGGGGGATGAAACGGCGGACGGCGTCCCGACGCTCATCGACTCCTCGTCGCTTCCCGCGTGGGACAGCCTGGTTCGGCGTGAAATGCAGCGGATTCGCACGGGCCGGTCGATGCTCGACGAATACGGATCGGTGAACCGGGCCGAGTTCTTTGCCGTCGCCGTTGAGCAATTCTTCGAGCGACCGACGCGCATGAAACGCCAACACCCCGAGCTTTTCGATGCCCTCTCGGCGTTCTTCGCGATCGACCCCCGCTTCCCGGACTAGCGTGCGTCCGTGTCGTGCTGTCCTGTCGCTGTCGTTCGACGGTCACCGCAACGGCGAGAATACCGGCCTTCCACCTGTCGCGCGGTCCACCAACGACAACCGGCAAACGGCCTGCTTCTCCCCCACCCTGCCTGTGCGAATGTTGAATGAGACGGTGTCGAGGCAGCTTGTGCGGCGAATCTCCTTCCGCTATCCGCGAAAGAACCGTCGAACGCCGACATACAGGGCGCCGGTGGCAAACACCTTGGCCAGATCCGCCGGAATGAACCGGAGCCACCCCTTGTCCAGCGACTCCAGCCACGTGGCATGACCGGCCGCCTGGTGCAGCCACACTACGCCGACCGTAAACAAGAGCGCCGATCCGCACAGCATCGCAGCGGTCGTCCCCGCCAGGCTGTTCCAGCGATCCGACAAGCGGCCTACGACGGCAGCAACCAGCGGGAAGGCGAGCAGGTAGCCGGCGGATGCGGCGGCAAACAGGTAAGCCGGGCCGATATTACCGCCTGCATAGACCGGGAGTACAAGTCCCAGCGCGAGATAGAGCACCTGGGCGAAGAATCCGTTTCGCGCGCCCAGGAAAAGCCCGGATCCGTAGACGGCAAGCGTCTGCAGCGTGAACGGTACCTCCCAGAGATAGAGCCGAACCTGCGCACCGGCCGCGGTGAGGGCGGCAAATGCGACGATGGAGACGAGTTGTGTGGCGATGGAGGCATCCTTCGCCCGCAGTCTGTCAACCGAGGCAACGTGGGGATTGCGAAGAATTCCGGCCAGATCCATGGCATTGGGCAGGGCTCGTGGAGATGATTTCCTGAAAGATACGACGTATGTCAGACAGATCGCATCAGGAGCATCAGAAACGCCCCTCTTCTCCGGCCCTACGCCTACGCCGGGACGTCGGGTTCGTAGGCGAGATTGGGGGCCAACCAGCGTTCGATTTCGGCGACGGTTTTCCCCTTCCGTTCCGCGTACGCCTCCACCTGATCCCGACCGATCTTTCCTACCGCAAAATACGCGGCATCCGGATGGGCCAGATAGAGTCCACTCACGGAAGCGGCGGGCCACATCGCATAGGATTCAGTCAAGGTCACGCCGATGCGCTCCTCAACCTCCAGCAGGCTCCAAATCGTCTCCTTTTCCGTGTGGTCCGGATTGGCTGGATACCCGGGTGCAGGCCGAATGCCACGATACGCCTCGTGAATGAGCGCCGCATTGTCGAGTTGCTCGTCCGGTGCGTAGCCCCAAAGCTCGGTGCGCACGCGCTCGTGAATACGCTCCGCAAGCGCTTCGGCCAGCCGGTCAGCCAGTGCCTTGGCCATCAGGGCCCGGTAGTCGTCGTGGTCCATTTCGAAGTCGGCCACGAGTTCATCCAACCCGAGTCCGGCCGTTACAGCAAACATCCCGACGTAGTCTCCGACGCCGGAACCTATGGGAGCCACCCAATCGAACAGGCAGCGCCCCTCCGTACCCTCCAGGCCCATTTCCTGCTCCCGAAGCGCGAACAACCGGGCCAGGACGGTCTCGCGTCGCTCGTCGGCGTACACCAGCACATCGTCGCCTTCCGCATTGGCCGGAAACAGCCCCACCACGGCGGCCGCCCGCAATCGCCGTCCGGTGACCAATTGATCCAGCAACTCGGTGGCATCGGCAAACAGCCGGCGGGCCTCCCGGCCCACTTCAGGATGATCCAGGATCTTCGGATACTTCCCGGGCATCTCCCAGGCCATGAAAAAGGGAGTCCAGTCGATCCGCCCGATCAGTTCCCCCAGGGGATAGTCTTCCCACACGGTCAAACCGGGCACACGAGGCGCCACAATGTCTGCCGCGGCCGGATCAAACGGTGTGCGTTGGGCCCTCACTTCGGCGAGCGGCTTGAGCCGGCGACGACTTCCGCGCTGACCGTGCCGCCGGCGCACCTCCTCGTGGTCCAGCCGGATCTCCTCCTCGAACACGGCCAGTTGCTCTTCTGAAACGAGTTTTCCGACAACGGGCACGCTCCGGGAAGCATCCGCCACATGCACGACCAGACCCGCGTAGACCGGTGCGATCTTGACCGCCGTATGCACGCGGGAGGTCGTTGCCCCGCCGATCAGCAGCGGGAGTCGCATGCCCCGTCGCTCCATCTCGGAGGCGACATGAACCATTTCATCCAGCGACGGCGTGATCAGGCCGCTGAGGCCGATAACGTCTACCTGTCTCGCCTCGGCCTCATTCAGGATGCGATCGGCAGGCACCATCACCCCGAGGTCGATCACGTCGTAGTTGTTACACCCGAGAACGACGCCGACAATGTTCTTTCCGATGTCGTGCACGTCTCCCTTGACGGTCGCCATCAACACCTTCGCTCGGGCCTGCGCCTGGGCGCCGGTTCGCAGACGGTTCGCTTCGATATGGGGCACGAGATAGGCCACGGCCTTCTTCATCACCCGGGCACTTTTCACCACCTGGGGAAGAAACATCTTGCCGACCCCGAACAAATCCCCCACCACGTTCATGCCCTCCATCAGCGGGCCCTCGATCACGTCGACCGGATCCTCCACCGCCCTGCGGGCTTCCTCGGTATCCTCTTCGATGTACTCCACCAGGCCTTTGATGAGGGCGTGCTTGAGGCGCTCACGAACCGGCCATGTCCGCCACGTTTGCCCCACCTCCAGCCCGGCCGATCCCTGCTCCTCCCTCAGCAGTCCCGCCGTTTCGACGAGACGCTCCGTCGCGTCGGGCCGCCGGTCAAACAATACGTCCTCGATCCGCTCCAGCAGTTCGGCTGGAATGTCCTCATAGACGGCCAGTTGCTCGGAATTCACGATCCCCATGTCCATCCCCGCCTGGATGGCATGGTAGAGGAAGGCGGCGTGCATCGCTCCGCGGACCGTCTCGTTTCCTCGGAAAGAAAAGGAGATGTTCGAGACGCCCCCGCTTACCCTGGATCCGGGAAGATGCTGCTTGATCCAGCGCGTCGATCGGAGGAAATCCAGCGCATACGGATTGTGTTCCGCAATACCCGTGGCAACGGCAAAGATGTTGGGGTCAAAGATGATGTCTTCCGGGGGGAATCCCTCCTCCTCGACCAGGATCCGGTACGCCCGCTCACACACGGCAATACGACGCTCATAGCTGTCCGCCTGCCCCAACTCGTCAAACGCCATGACGATTGCTGCCGCACCGTAGCGCCGGATCGTGCGCGCCTGCCGACGAAAGACTTCTTCCCCCTCCTTCAGGCTGATCGAGTTAACGATCCCTTTGCCCTGCAGGCATTTCAGACCTTCTTCGATGACCGACCAGCGAGAAGAATCGATCATGACGGGTACCCGGGCAATGTCGGGTTCCGCGGCCATGAGGTGCAGAAATCGCACCATGGCCGCTTCGGAATCGAGCATGGCCTCATCCATGTTCACGTCGATGATCTGCGCCCCGCTCTCGACCTGCCGCATCGCCACCGACAGCGCCTCCTCATACTTCCCCTCCTTGATCAACCGGGCGAAACGCCGCGAGCCGGTGACATTCGTGCGCTCGCCCACGTTGACGAACCTCGTGTCAGGTCTCAATACGAGCGGTTCGAGTCCGCTCAGCCGGAGCGTCCGCACCGGATCAGGGATCTTCCGAGGCTCGTGTCGACTCGCCACGTCCGCGAAAACTGCGATGTGATCCGGCGTCGTACCACAACACCCCCCGATGATGTTGACGAACCCGCGGCGGGCGTAGTCCTCCAACTGCTCCGCCATAAATGCCGGCGACTCATCGTACCCCCCCAGTTCGTTCGGAAGCCCTGCATTGGGATAGAGGCTCACGGGAACCGTAGCCACGGCAGCCAGCTCCTCGATGAACGGACGCATCATCGCCGAGCCCAGTGCGCAGTTCAATCCGGCGGACAAGAGGTCCGTCGTGTGCGATACAGAGATCCAGAACGCCTCCGGAGTCTGCCCGCTGAGCGTGCGCCCACTCTGATCGATCACCGTTCCGGAGATCATCACCGGCAGCGGTCGGTTCACTTCCCGCCGGACATCGTCCACGGCCCACAGGGCGGCTTTGGCGTTGAGGGTGTCGAATATGGTCTCGATCAGGAGGACGTCCACGCCCCCGACGACCAGGCCGCGGACCTGATCCCGGTATGCGGCCACCATCGCATCGAAGGTGATGGCCCGATACCCCGGGTCATTGACGTCCGGTGAGAGGGACAGGGTCTTGTTGGTCGGCCCGACGGCGCCCGCGACGAAACGGGGCCGATCCGGGGTTCTTGCCGTGAACGTGTCCGCCGCCTCGCGCGCCAACCGCGCCGCCGCCACGTTGAGTTCAAAGGTCAGGTCGCTCTGGCCATAGTCGGATAGCGAAACGGGATTCGCGTTGAAGGTGTTCGTCTCCAGGATGTCGGCGCCTGCTCCGAGAAATGCTGCGTGGATTTCGCGGATGATCTGCGGCTGGGTAAGCGAAAGGAGATCGTTGTTGCCCTTCAGGGACTGGGGCCAGTCCCGAAACCGCTCGCCCCGGTACGCCTGCTCATCGAGTTGATACCCCTGAATCATCGTGCCCATGGCGCCGTCGAGCACCAGAATGCGGCGCGCCAGAAGATCCCGAAGCGTCATGTCGAATAGGAGATGGACCTGGGTCGGGTGGATGGGGTGCGAATTAAAAGGCTAGTTAATAATAACGTCATGAGTGCCAATGGAGATTCACCCTGGATCGAAGCCGCATCAACTTGGTACAAGAATCGGCCTTTTCATTGTCCCTGGACCCGCCGAAGCCGTTGAGCCCGTCCCCGTCCCTCCTGATTCGCCTGCGAAACGTTTCCCGCCGGTATCGCATCGGCGAGTCGGTGGTACGTGCGCTCGACGGCATCGACATGGATGTGAACGAGGGAGAATTCGTGGCGGTCGTGGGACGGAGCGGTTCGGGCAAGTCGACGCTCCTCCATCTGCTCGCGGCGATGGACGTACCGACGGCCGGATCAATCCATGTCGGGCCGTGGGACCTGGTGGGGATGACGCGCCGTGACCGGGCCGCATACCGGCGATCCGAAATTGGAATGGTCTTCCAGCAGTTTAATCTGATTCCGTCCATGGATGCGGTCGACAACGTCGCATTGCCGCTCCTGCTGTCCGGAACGTCTCGTCCGGAACGCCTCGATCGCGCCGTAGCCGGTCTGGAGCGGGTGGGACTGCAGCATCGCCTCCACCACCGTCCGCTGGAACTTTCCGGTGGCGAGCAGCAACGCGTCGCCATTGCCAGAGCGTTGGTCCACGAGCCTCCCCTTATTCTTGCCGATGAGCCGACGGGCAACCTGGACTCGGGCACCGCGCGCGACATCATCGGACTGCTCTCGCGCATCCACCGAGAGGATGGCAAGACGATCTTGCTCGTCACGCATGACGCCGAGGAATCCGGTCCCGTGGCCGACCGCCGGATCGATCTCGATGACGGGCGCATCGTGCGAGATGAACTCCTCACCGATTCGACCGCCGGGTGACCCATGCGATTCGTCGACCTGATCCGCCTGGCCATCGCCAATCTGCGCCGCAGCATCACCCGAACGACGATGACGACGGTCGGCGTGATGATCGGCGTGGCAGCCCTCGTCACGCTGATGTCGTACGGCGCGGGCCTCCAGCGCACAGCCCGCAAGGAATTCAACGCGCTGCAACTCTACAACACGCTGCGCGTGACGTCCCGGCCGAGTATGTTCGCCGGCTTCGCCGATTTCTCTCTTCGTGGTAGGGAACCGTCCGAACGGGACAGTCTCCCGGAAATCGCGCTGACGGACAGCCTTGTCGACACCATCGGCCGCATTTCCGGCGTGCTGGCTGCGTATCCCGAGGTCGTGTTTCCCGTCCAGGTCGAAGCGGACGGGAAGCGCATCGAAGCCGGCGCCGAGGCCGTTCCGCAGGTCTTCGAGGGCCTCGAAGCCTACCGCATCGCAACCGGTTCCTTTTTTCAATCGGAAGCGGATTCAGCGGTACTCTTGTCGGCCTCCATGGCCCGCCGTCTTGGATTTGAAGACAGCCCGGAACGGCTGGTGGGAGACACGGTGACGGTCTCCACGGCAACGCTCGACCTGGTTCGCCTCCGTATCGCCCTGTCCGGCATGCCGTTCTCGATGGGTATGCTGCCCATCCGCACCGTGCAGTACCGACTCGTCGTCCGGGGGCTCCTCGAGGAGGACGAATCCAGGCTCACGGGCGTGTTTCGCCTGCTCGTTCCGCTCGAACTCGCCCTCCGGATGCAGAAGCTGAGCTTCTTTTCGACCTTCGACCTGATGATGCGCCGCTCGGCGCGGGATGACGGCTACAGCGCCGTACTCGTCCAACTGCGCGACAGGGAGTCTCACGCGGCGGTCGTGCAGGCGGTCGAGGAGAAAGGGGTTCACGTCACGAGCTTCCGGGAGCAGTTTCGCCAACTGGACCGGCTGTTTGTCGTCTATGACCTCGCCCTGGGCGTCATCGGCTTCATCGCACTCGTCGTGGCGACGGTCGGCATGGCCAATACGATGATGATGAACGTGATGGAACGCTACCGGGAAATCGGGATCATGAAGGCCATCGGGGGCGACGAGGCGGACCTCCAGCGGCTCTTCCTGGTCGAGAGCGCGATGATCGGGCTGGCCGGGTCGGCTGCGGGTCTCGTGTTCGGCTGGGCTGTGACTCGGGGCATCAATACGGTGGCCAACATCTACCTGAACCGGCTCGGAATCGGCTTTCTGGACCTCTTCCACTTTCCTCCCCTGCTCGTGGGCGGGATCGTCCTCCTGACGTTGTTTGTGGCCGTAATCGCCGGATTTGCGCCCGCTCGCCGGGCGGCCCGTGTTGAGCCGCTCGATGCCTTGCGCCACCTCTGAACGGACACGCACCGGTCGCTTCTACCCGCGCGGCGAACGGGCTGCCGCGATCCGCGAGGCATGCTGCGCCGCCTCTGAGGTGACGCATCGGTCGTCCCGTGTCCCCGTAAAACGAAACGGCTTGCACCGGGCAGCGAGGCATCGTGCGCCGCCTCTGAAGTGACTGCACGCCGGAATCCGGGTCTCCGCGCGGCGCCTTGCGCCACCTCTCATCAGGCCCTGCGGCGGGCCGAGCGGACAGGGCATGCGCATCGGACGCTCGCGACCGCCCTTTCGCACGTGCCCATCCTACCGGCACCGTACGTTTCCGTTCGATCCGCCACCTCGGCCGCCCGTGAGCCCGCCTCTCAACCTGCCGGCGTCGGATCGGGCACGATGGTGTCGAGCACGCGCGCAGAAGAGAGCACCCCCGGCATCCCGGCTCCCGGGTGTGTGCTGGCGCCCACGAGGTACAGGTTGTCGAGTTCCTCGCTGCGGTTGTGCGGCCGGAAATAGGCGCTTTGCCGGAGAATCGGTTCGACGCCGAACCCGGCGCCCTTCAAGGAAAGATAGTCCTCCAGGAAACCTTTCGGCGTAAGGACGTGGGACGTGACAATCGACTCCCCGAGTCCGGGCAGGATAGTGTCTGCCAGATACTGCTCGACGGCCTTCCGATACGGCTCCTCCTGTACCGCCCAGTCGGTCCCGCTTTCGAGATGAGGTACAGGTGAAAGCACATAAAAAGCCTCACATCCGGGCGGCGCCATCGTGGGATCGGTTGCCGTGGGGCGATGCAGGTAGAGGCTGAAATCGCGTGCCAGATGCTTGCGCTTGAAGATATCGTCCAGTAGTCCCTCGTACCGGGGACCGAGAAGGATCGTGTGGTGGGCCACGTCCGGGTACATTCGATTTGTCCCGAAATACCACACGAAGAGACCCATCGAGTAGCTCATCTTCTCGACCCGGCGGTCGGTCCACTTCTTGCGTTTCGACTTGGGAAGCAGGTGTTTATAGGTCCACCCGAACTCGGCATTCGACACGACGAGGTCAGCCGGAATGCGCACGCCGTTGTTCAGCCGGACCCCGGTGGCCCGGCGACCTGCCGTTTCGATCTCTTCCACTTCCGCGCCGAGGCGAATCGAGCCGCCCAATCCCTCGATCAACCGGACCAGCCCCTGAACCAGAACGCCCGTCCCGCCCATTGCATAGTGAACGCCCCAGAAGCGTTCCAGATACAGAATGAGCGTATAGATAGAGGTGATATTGAAGGGATTGCCTCCCACCAGAAGCGGGTGGAAGCTGAAGACCTGGCGGAGCTTCTCGTTCTTGATGTACTTGGAGACCAGGCCGTAGACGGTTCGATAGCTCTCGAGCTTCACCATGGTCGGCACGATGCGGGCCATGTCCATCGGATTGTCAAACGGAACATGCGCCAGTTCCGAAAACCCGATGCGGAATATCTCCTCACTCTTTTTGATGAACCGCTCGTAGCGCGGCACATCATCCGGCGAGAAGCGCGCGACCTCGCGCCGCATGGCCTCGGCATCGCCCGTGTAGTCGAAAAACTCGCCGTCGTCGAACCGGATCCGATAGAACGGGGTGACGGGTCGAATGTCCACATCGTCTTCGAGCCGCTTCCCGCAGAGTGCCCAGAGTTCCTCGAACAGGAAGGGCGCCGTGATCACCGTGGGTCCCGCGTCAAACGCGAACCCGTCCTGCCGGAACACCCGCCCACGTCCGCCGGGTTGATCGAGCCGATCGAGCACGGTAACCCGATAGCCGCGTGCACCGAGACGGACGGCCGCTGCCAGTCCGCCGAACCCGGCGCCGATGATTACGGCATGGGGGGAGTCCGGGGTCACCGGAACGGGTGTTGTCCGCGTATTGATGCGACCCGTTGGACGGGACAGGAGCGATGAACCCGACATGGCAAATTCCGACTGGAGGTGAGCACGAACGTTGAAACGTTCATAACGTTCATCTGCCTGCGAAGGTTCGCAGGTGGACCCCTCAATTTCCGGACTCCGCCTTGAAGCGCTCTTGAATTTCTTTCAGAGTATCGCCCCCGTACTTCTCGAGAAAGGCGTTGGCCAGCGTGAACGCCACGGTGGCTTCGGCCACGGTAGAGGCAGCCGGCACACTGGTGACGTCGCTGCGCTCATACCGTGTGGGCTGTGCCTCACCGGATGCGATGTCGATGGTTTGAAGCGGCTTTATGAGTGTGGGGATGGGCTTCATGTATCCCCGAATGATGATCGGCATGCCGTTGGACATGCCGCCTTCGACGCCTCCGGCCCGGTTTGTCCGGCGGCCATAGGTGCCGCCGGCTTGCGTAATTTCGTCGTGAACCTGAGATCCGGGACGTGAGGCGCCCCGAACGCCGTCGCCGATTTCGACTGCTTTTTGGGCCTGAATGGACATGATGGCAAGGGCGAGTTGGCCGTCGAGGCGGCGATCCCAGTGCACATACGAGCCCAGTCCCGGGGGGACACCGGTGACGATGACTTCATAGACGCCGCCGAGTGAATCGCCCTGTTTCTTGGCCTCCGCGATGTGCTCCCTGCAGCGCACCGCCAGATCCGGATCGAGCATCCGAACGTGGGTCTCATCGGCCTTTCGGTACAGCGCTTCGGCAGATCGTTCCTGGAGAAACGGCTCGGTCAGGTCGTCCCAGTCCTCCGGATGCTCGTACCCGACCTCACCGATTCGTAGGACGTGGCTTCCCACCTGGATGCCAAACGCGCGCAAGAAACGGCGGGCTACGGTGCAGCATGCCACGCGCATGGCCGTTTCACGTGCGCTGGAGCGTTCGATCACCGGACGGAGGTCGCCGAAACCATATTTCTGTTCCCCGGCCAGGTCGGCATGCCCTGGACGAGGGAGGGTGACCGGCGCGACGCCCTCACCCGAACCGCCGACAGCCATCACGCGGGGCCAATCGGCGCGGTCTTTGCGGTACGCTTCGTTTTCGAGCCGCAAGGCGATCGGGCTGCCGAGCGAGCGAGAGAAGCGTACGCCGGAATAGATGTGTACGCGATCCGTTTCGAACTTTGCACGCCCGCCGCGACCGTATCCCAACCATCGGCGCGCGAGGTGTTCGTTGAGATCGTCTTCATGAAGGGGAACGCCCGAGGGAAGCCCCTCCACGATCCCGATGAGGGCTTCGCCGTGCGATTCGCCGGCGGTGAGGTATCGAAGCATCGGCCGGAAGGATGGAGAGATGCGAGAGATGCCGGTCGACTTTACTCGAGCGGGGGAACGGTAATTTCGTAGAAGGCGCGGACACCGTCGCTGCGGACTACGCCGATGACTACACCCGGCCGCTCGTCCGAATAGGCCAGTTCCAGCAGGGTCGAAGCATCGTCGACCGAGGCCACCGGCTCCCCGGCAATTTCAAATACGACGACGCCGCGGGGAAGCCTGTCTGCATCGGCCGGTGAGTCTTTCTTGACATGTGCGACATAGGCGCCTTGTTCGACCGAGTACTGTTTCTTCAGACCATCGTCCAGGTCGCGCAGGACGAGACCCCACTCATCGAGGACCCGATAGGGTGAACCCGGCATGGGGTCCATGCCGAAAAACTCCTCGCCCGGGTCCAGTCCTGCGGGTGGTGGAGCGGGAGTGAGCCAGCGGCCGATTGCCTCGTTTTCGCGTCCCGTGAGGGGCACTTCGAAGGACGTCTCCGTACCGCCCCGCATGACATCGAGGGTAATCACGTCGCCGGGTCGGAAGCGCGCGATCCGACTCTGCAGTTGGTTGGGTTCGTCGACCTGCCGGCCATTGACGGATAGGATGACGTCTCCGGGCACCAGTCCGGCCTTGGCGGCCGGTCCACCGGCGAGCACTTCCGAGACCAGGACGCCCGCGATTCGGTCCAGTCCTTCCCGCCCCATCGTACCCGCATCGATGCGCGCCATGCCGATCCCGAGGAATCCCCTGCGCACCTCACCAAAGGCGACCAGGTCGTTGACGACGTGGGTAACGAGGTTTACCGGCACCGCGAAACCGTAGCCTTCATAACTTCCGTTTTCCGTCGCGATGGCCGTGTTGATGCCGACAAGTTGGCCCTGCAGGTTGACGAGTGCGCCACCAGAGTTGCCCGGGTTGATGGCGGCGTCAGTCTGGATGAAATCTTCGATGCTGAGCTGCCCCGCGATGACATCCACCTGCCTCCCGAGCGCGCTGACGATCCCTTGCGTAACGGTCGACTTCAAATGAAACGGGTTGCCCACCGCCACAACCCATTCTCCGACCTCCAGTTGGTCTGAGTCGCCGAGACTTACGACCGGAAGATCCGCTGCGTCGACACGCAGAACGGCCAGGTCGGTCGTCGGGTCTGTGCCGAGGATAGTCGCAGGAAACTCGCGTTTGTCCGACAATACGATCCGGATTCCGGTTGCTCCTTCCACGACGTGGTTGTTCGTCACCACAAATCCATCATCCGAGATAATCACGCCGCTGCCTGCACTCGAACGCGGCGGCAGATTGTGGTAGCGCTCCAGAAACTCCTCGTCGTGAAACCGCTCACCACCTGCTCTGGAACCATGCCTGGGATACGACGCATATACAGATACGACCGTTGGCGTAACCGTTCGAGCGACACGCTTGAAGAGGCTGTTGATCACCAACGCCTCCTCGGTCACCACGGGCACCTCGACATCAGGATTGCCGATCTGAATCGACTGAACCACGCGTGTCTCAGGCGTCTCCGCGACAACTTGCCGTGGACTGCGGAGCTGCATCAGGAGCGCTCCGAGTGCCATGCCGCATAGAAGAAGTGCGATGGCCGGTAAAATCAGCCGTCGATGCATGCCAGAACCCCTCGTACCGACCTGTCGAGCAAAATCGAAACCGAATTGATAATTTAATGGAATTGACCGCGCAATGCCGAACTTTGTTTCTCCCACCCGGTCCTAATCTCGCGGCATTTCTAATTTTTCGGGTTCTGCGGCCTCGCTTCGGCGCTGGCCGGTCGTACCCGCCTCCCCCGCCGATCCACCGTGTCCATGTCACGCATTCTGTTTGCTCTCACGGGGGACGTCACCCGGAACTCGCGTGCGCTGCGGCAACTGCGCGGGCTCGTCGGCTTGGGATGCCGGGTAACGGCGATCACCTTCGTTCGGAGCGAACCGCTGGCCGCCGAAGCGCCCGGGGTCATCCTTCGCCCGCTTGCGCACCCGCCGGGTTCCGGGCCCCGTTATTTTCGGGAGATCCATCGGCGCCTGGCGGAGGCCATCCGCAATGAACCCGCCGATATATACCATGCAAGCGATCTCTATACACTGCCCGCCCTGTCAGCGGCCGCGCGGAAAAGCGGCGCTCGGTTGGTGTTCGATTCGCGCGAACTCTATCCCCATGTGGCCGCAACCGCCGGCAGGCCCTGGGTTCGCCTCTTCTGGCATCTCATCCAGATGCGGTTTGTTCCTCGGGCAGATCTCGTCTACACCGTCAGCGACAGTATCGCCGATCGACTGCGGGACACATACGGCATCCCCCGCCCGGTCGTAACGCATAACGTGCCCGAACGCAAAGCGCCGGTCAAGCGAACCGACTGTCTGCGCCGCGCCCTCCCCCTGCTTTCCGATCTCCCAGTTGTACTCCACCAGGGCCGCATCCAGAACCATCGAGGCTGCGCGTTTCTCGTCGATGCGTTCCGGGAGGTCCCTGATGCGTCGCTGGTGTTCCTGGGTGACGGACCCCTTCGTCCCGAACTGGAGACCAGGGTCCGGCAACTCGGCCTGGCGGATCGGATCCACTTCCTCGATCCGGTCCCCCCCTCCGCGCTCCTGGAAGTCACGGCATCGGCCGATATCGGCGTGACGCTGCTGGAGGATACCTGTCTAAACCATCGGTTTGCCCTGCCGAACAAACTCTTCGAATACCTCCAGGCCGGTCTGCCCGTCCTGGCAAGCGATTTGCCCGAAATCCGACGCGTCGTGCTCCCCTTCAACGTCGGGCGGACGGTCGATCCCTCGAACCGGCGAGAACTTGTCCGAACGCTTCGAGAGATGACGGGCGGTGCGGACCTGCGTGCGGCATGGAGCTCCGGCAACCCCCGGGTACTGGAAACCTACAGTTCAGAGAGGGCATTTAATGAGTTTATATCCGCCTACTCCCGCCTCCTGTCTGCTGTAGCATCGTGATGCGCCTTGTCCCCCTGATTTTCGGTCTGCTCCTCCTCATTCCTGCGTCATTGGGCTGCGCGCAGTCAGGGGATGCGGCGACCATCGGTGAGGATCCCGAGTGGATCGCCTTCGAGACGGCCATGGCGGATACCGGAGCGTCCTCGCGCAAGATCATGGTGTTCGTTTACACGGAATGGTGCGGTTTCTGCCGACGGATGTTCGGCACCACGTTCAAGGATGAGACCGTCCTCGGCTATCTGGACCAGAAGTTCGCCTCGGTCCGTATCAACGCGGAGGGAAACGGAGAGGTGGCGCTTGCGGAGCAGACGTTGACCGAGGCCCAGGTTGCCCAGGCGATGGGTGTATCCGGTTACCCGACCATCATCTTTCTTGATGAAACGGGCGGGTACATTACACGTCTTCCGGGGTACCTCCCGCCGGAAGACTATATCGACGTGCTTACCTTCATCGGCGACGATCACTACAAGTCAGAGTCTTTCGAGGAGCACCTCGCGCACGAAGACGGCTGATTTTTGCCCGATTGGCTCGTCGGGGGCTCTGCCGGTCCTGGCAGTAGACGCGCGCGGGACACGTTCTCCTCGTGACGGCCGCGTCGGCCTTCGAAGGGCTCGCAGTCTGCCCGGTGCATCCAGCGAACGGAGGGGTTCGTCGGGCAGACGGTTCATCGGCGGAGGGTGACCACGCGCGGCAAACCGGCCAGGTCGTTCAGGAGTGTCGCCTGCCCTGGAAGCGCCCGGCCGATCAAGTCGGCTACGACGTCTGCGTGGTTTGCATGGCACTCGAGTGCCAGCAAGCCGCCGGGAGCGACCAGCCCCGGCGCGAGCGCCCCGATCCGGCGGTAGTATCGAAGCGGGTCGCCGCCCGAGAAGAGCGCCAGGTGTGGCTCGAATTCGATCACTTCCGGTTGAAGTTCCTCGGCCTCGTCCTCCGATACGTAGGGAGGATTCGACACGACGACATCAAAAGGGGCGCCCACGTTCTCGGCGAATCCGGGATCGAAGAGGTCGGCCCGGAGCAATTCGATATCCAGGCCAAGGCGCTTCGCGTTCCTTCTCGCGATCAGAAGTGCAGCCTCGCTCACATCACAGCCGACGACCGTCCATCCGGCTCGCCGGTGCTTGATCGCAAGCGCAATGCATCCGCTTCCCACGCCGATGTCGAGTATGCGTAGCGATGGTTGCTGGCCGCCGGCACGCAGCACGACGTCGACGAGCTCTTCCGTCTCAGGCCGGGGTATCAACACATCCTGCGTAACCTCGATGCGGAGCCCGAAAAACTCTGTCTCTCCCAGCACGTACTGCAACGGCTCCCGCTGCATCCGCCGTTTCACGAGGGCGCGGAACCGGTCCACCATCTCGGGCGGCACCAGTGCCTCCGGCCGGCCGATCAGTTCGGCCCTGCCGCAGGACAGCACGTGCATCAGCATCCACTCCGCTTCGCGGCGCGCAGGTTCGACGCCGGTGGTCTGGAGGTCGCTGGTCGCGCGCGCGAGAAGCGAGGAAATGGCTTGAGGAGGGGACACGAAGCAGAGCCGGAGCTACCGGAGATGATTCGGGTCGTCAGGCACGAATCGAGAAGTCGCGAAGATCTTCGGTTTCCTCGCTCCAATCCAGTTCGACGTCCTTGACCGATGCGAGCGATGGCCCTGTGTAGAGCGCATTGATGAGGTGCCTCAATTTGGCGGGCGGGCCCTGGGCGACGACCCGCACTGAGCCGTCGGGCTCGTTTCGTACCCAACCCTTAACCTGTAGCCGCAGTGCTGCAGTCCGCACGTAGTAGCGAAACCCCACCCCCTGTACGCGTCCGCGCACAAGCGCAACGATTCGCCAATTCTGATCCGTACCTGCGACTTCCATCCCGCCGACCGGCTTGTCAAGCGAAACAACGCGAAACCCAAAGCGACTAATCTACCGGTATATACTCTGATCGTGCGCCTTCGGGCGCAGCCGGGTCCGTGAAGTTTCGCCTAGTTTCCCCGGTGAACGACCGACTTCAGCGAATTTCCTCGGACGTCCCCCGTCGGCTCGGTCTGGATGCCGCAGCGTGGTCCGGCCCTTGCATCGCGAGCCGCATATACGCGTCAGCGCCCCGGAAGGCTGCGGAGCGCGTCACGACCGGGCATCGCAGTCAAAGTCCCCCTCACGCGTGAGAACCGGTATGGTTGGGCGGGTCGTGACGGGGACCGTGGAGGTCGAAATTTACGGCCCGCAGATCGGCGAATCCGTCGCCGTCGAGGGCAGTCGCTTGGAGCGCGTTCCACCGGCCGGAGCTTTCGGGAAGACCTGTTCCGGAAACACCCTCGTCCAGCGGGGTCCCTACGCCGCCCTGACCACGCTGACCACGATCTGTCTCTCGTGCGGCCTCCGGCGGTGCTCCCACAGGTAGATTCCCTGCCAGGTACCCAGCACGAGCCTTCCCGACACGACCGGAATGGCCAACGAGGTCGCCGTCAGGGCTGCCTTCACATGAGCAGGCATGTCATCCGGTCCTTCCGCCACGTGCGTGTACAGCGCATCCGACTCGGGCACCAGCCGGCTGAGCCATCGCTCCAGGTCGCGTCGGGCTGAGGGATCCGCATTCTCCTGGATCACCAGGCTGGCCGACGTGTGACGCACGAAGACCACACACAACCCCTCGTCCATCGCGCCCTCTCGTACGACACGCTCTACCTGGCTCGTTATCTCAACCAGCCCTTGCCCGGAGGTGCGAATGTGCACGGTTCGGTTCATGACCTGTCTCTGCTGTCGGGTTGATTCATAACACGGATGGGGCCGCTGCCTGATTTCCTTTCGGGTCAGGCGGGCCGGCAGTGACCGCGGCCCGGCCCATATACTCCGAAAGGGTGAAGACATCCACTTCGATGGCATCCTGCCGGGCCATTTCTGCCTCCAGGAGCAACGACGCTTCTTCGGCAGTGAGGACTCCGGCAGTTTCTGCCAGTTCCACCACTTCCGTGTACCGGCGGCGGGGCAGCGTTCCGGCTCGCACCGCGTCGCGCAGGCGTCGGTCCAGGTCCTGGGTGGCGTGTACGAGCGAAAATGCCCGCTCCTGCCGTCCGACCGCTCCCTCCCGACCCGTTGGCACATGCGCACCGTCTGTGTGCCGATCGCGATGCGGACCATCCTCCATCAACTTTCGCGCGATTTCGGTGCCATCTGCGTCCGAGGGACCGGTCACAAACGGATTGAGGCGGCTCCACGACGCAACCGGTCCGCGCAGAAGCCACGCCATCCCGGATACCGGGAGGTGGGCAAAGAGACCGTCCAGCGCCTTCTGGATTTCCAGAAAGCCGGTTTCGAGTGCCCAGCGTACGAAGGCGAGATCCTCTTCGGGCCGCTCGTCGGCCTCCCATCGCCGCATGACCGCGGCCGAGAGAAACATCCAGGAAAAGGCATCGGCAAAGCGTCCCGTCAATTTCTCCCTTCGCTTCAAACTGCCACCCAATCCGATCAGCGCGAGATCGGCCAGCAGGGCGAACGTGGCGGACGACCAGGCCAGCTTGCGCCAGTACTTCGCAGTTGGACCGCCGACAGGCGAGACGGCCAGCCTGCCTCTGGAAAGACTGAGAAAAACTGAACGGAACAGGTTGCGCACAACATGGCGGACGTGTCCACGAAACGCCGCATCGAATGCCTTCACGTCCCCCTCGGAAAGTGCCGTCATCTCGCGCAGCGCGAAGGGATGACAACGGATCGCGCCCTGGCCGAACACGATGAGCGTTCGCGTCAGGATGTTGGCGCCCTCCACCGTGATGCAGACCGGGACGTACGCGTACGCATCCGACATCAGATTACGAGGACCTCTGGATATCGCGTTCCCGGCCAGGATGTCCATCCCATCGTTCACGATGGTGCGCTGCATCTCGGTCGACTGCACTTTCATCATAGCGGTGACGACCGCCGGTTTCATCCCGC
This sequence comes from uncultured Rhodothermales bacterium, assembly GCA_964387555.1. GTDB lineage: Bacteria > Bacteroidota > Rhodothermia > Rhodothermales > CAYLXM01 > CAYLXM01. The sequence goes on from CAYLXM010000034.1 coordinate 19,542, forward strand.
GGTCCAGTGCGCCGTTCGTGAAGCGCCTGGCTGCCTCCATGACATACGTGAGGCCCCCAATTCGCGCGAGACGCTCATCGATTCCTTCGAACGACCCGATTCGCACGCCAAACTGCCGGCGCAGGGCTGCGTGAGCGCCCGCCACCCGGTACGTCCGCTTGGCGGCGCCGACCGCCGTCGCCGGAAGGGAGATTCCCCTCCCCGCCGCAAGGCTCTCCATCAACATGCGCCATCCACGACCGACTCCTGCGACACCTCCAATCACCGACTCCTCCAGGGAAACCACCACATCGTGTCCTTCGGTGGGCGAATTCCAGAACGGAACGCCCATGGGGTCGTGCCGCAACGCTACCGATATGCCGGGCGCACGGGTCGGCACCAGGCCACATGTAATCCCGGGTTCCGGGCCCAGTCCAAGCAGGTTTTCGGGGTCGTACACTTTGAATGCCAGGCCCAAAACAGTCGAAACGGACGCGAGCGTGATGTACCGCTTCTTCCACGTGAGCCTCAGCATCAGTCTGCCGTCCTCTCCTCTGAATACGATGCCCTTCGACCGCATGGCGCCGGCGTCGGAACCGGCCTCGGTCTCCGTGAGTGCGAAAGCCGGGATCTCTTCTCCCCGGGCAAGCCGCGGGAGCCATTTCGCCTTCTGATCGGGTGTCCCGTAATGAAGCAGCAACTCGGCCGGACCCAGAGAATTCGGGACCATGACCGTGATACCGAGCACCGGAGAAGCGGACGCCATCCTGAGCACGATTGCACTGTTGCCCGAGGCCGAAAACCCGTGGCCGCCATATTCTTTGGGAATGACCAGTCCAAATAGCCGCTCCTTGCGAAGCAACTCCCATACCTCGGGCGACAAGTCACGCCTGCAAAGAACGTCCCAATTGTCAACCCGGTCACAGACGCTTTGGACGGGGCCGTTCATGAAGGCCCGCTCCTCCTCCGTCAAGGCTGCATAGGGTTCTCCTGCGATCCGGCGCAGGTCCGGCGAGCCGTCGAACAACATTCCCTCGATCCACACGGTCCCGGCATCGAGCGCTTCCTTTTCTGTCGCTGAAACGACCGGCAGGAATCCGCCCTCCTTCAGACGACCCATCAACAGACGAACGAGAGGAAGCCGGAGCGGAGGCGCGCCAACAACGGTCGCAATCAGCCCATATACGCCCCAGACCCACCACGCCGCACCAAATCCGTAGAGCACTCCCGCCACAAACAGCGCCCAGGCCCACAGGCGAGCACCCAGGAAGCCCAGGAGAGCGGGTATCAGGATCAGAACGGCGCCCGTCATCCAGAACGGGATGGTCTGGAAGATCCCAAATACTGCCTGCAAAATCTCCATACGACCTCGAGGATGGTGTGTGAGTACCCCTTCGACCAAGAGCAGAACATCGGTTTTCCGCCTGCACGATCGGTTGAGGCGAACAAGCTCGGCTTCCCTTCCCCATGATGACCGGGAAGCTGCGAACCGGCGGCGCAACAGGCGTTATGGATCCTGCTCAGGCGGTGGAACAGGCGTTGCGGATCTTGCTCAGGCGGTGCAACAGGCGTTGCGCGCCATGCGCCGGTGTCGCAGGGGACATTACGTGTCATCCACCGCAGGCGCCTCACCCCTGTACAGGGCCTCAATGTGATCCCGATAGGCTTCCACCACCCTGTTTCGCTTCACCTTCAGGGTGGGCGTTAGAAAACCGGAATCGATGGAGAGGGACTCAGGAATGAGGGCAAAGCGTTTGGCGGTTTCCCACTGGGCAAGTCCCTCGTTGGCGCGACGGACGGCGGCCCGAAACAGCTCCACGACCCGGTCGTCGCTACAGGCCTGATCAAGCGGTACATCCGAAGGCAGTCCAACGGCCGCCAGTTGGCCACGAAGTGCCTCCTCGTTCACGAACAAGAGGACCGAACAGTACTTGTAGCCGGGCCCGATGACCACCGCATTCTCGATCTTCGGGTCGCTCATCAACCGGTTCTCGAGGGGCTGGGGAACCACGTACTTGCCGGTCGACAACTTGAAGAGCGCCTTCTTTCGGTCGGTAATGCGAAGGAAACCCTCGTCCGTCCATTCGCCGATATCCCCCGTATGGAACCACCCATCCGCATCGAATACCTCCGCGGTTGCGTCGGGGCGGAGGTAATACTCCCGCATCACGTGAGGGCCGCGCGTGAGGACTTCTCCATCTTCGGCCAGCGCCACCTCAACCCCGGGAAGTGCCTTGCCCACCGCTCCCGGTCGATTCTGATCAGCACGGTTGTAGGTAATGACGGGACTCGTCTCCGTTAAGCCATACCCCTGCAGGACATGCAATCCGGCCGCGCTGAAGACGGTGGTGAGTTCGGGATGCAGCGCGGCGCCTCCTACAATGAGCCACCTGGCTTCTCCTCCGAGCGCCTGGCGCCATTTGGAGTAGACGAGCCGATCGGCCACTGCAAGCTGTGCCGCATACAGTCCTGACGGCGCACGACCGAGGTCGTAACGTCTGGCCAGCCGCATGCTCCAGTCGAAGATCGCCTTCTTCAGCGAGGACAACTCCTCCCGCTTTGACTGGATGCGATCATAGATTCGCTCCAGCATGCGCGGAACGGTCGCGAAGATGGTCGGCCGGATCTCGGGGAACAGGGTACCGATCTGATCAGGCGCCAGAAAATACATGCTGAAACCCAGATGAAGGCATCCGAACGTCATTGTCCGCGCGAAGATGTGACTCATCGGCAGAAACGAAGCGGCGCGCTCCTGCGACCCTCGACCCACCTGAAGACCGGTAAACGATGTCGCGCCGTTGAACGAAATGTTCTCGTGCGACAGCACAACTCCCTTCGGTATACCGGTCGTCCCCGAGGTATAGATAATCGTCGCCGTATCATGCGGATGGATGGTCTCCTTCAGCGCCCCCACCGCACCCGGATCCTTGAATCTTCGTCCCTCACCGCGATCCCGGACCGAAGCCAGTGCCTCCAGACGCACCGTCTCCGGCCAGGCGAAGGCCGCGCCGGTCTCCGCACCCTGGACAGCCACTACCATCTCTACGTCGGGACAATCCGGCAAAAGGTCTGCTGCAATAGCCAGGAGCCCCTCATCGGAAACGACGAGAGCACGTGCGCCTGAATGCCGTATGGCGTAGGAGATGAGGTCGCGCCCCCCGTTGGTATACAGCGGCACATCGATCAAGCCGGCCAGAAGACACGCCAGGTCCACCTCGACGAAGTGGACATCGCTATGCATAAGCATCGCGACCCGATCGCCCTGCCGCAGACCTGATTCGAGGAGGCCCAATGCATCACGCTCGACGAGGTCTCGCATTTCATGATTGGAAAACGACCTCCAGGCCGACCCTTCTCTCTGGTTGAACGCCCGGTCGTTCGGGAAGAAAGTGCACGCCTCGTCGAGAAGGTCTGGAAGCGTCTTACCGAGAACGATTGTCCCCGAATTGGGTGGCGCAGTATGGATATCCATATCGGACACTCCCAGAAATCCTTGATTGCGCCACCTCCCCGGCTGTGAAGAACAGCGCAAAATGAAGAACACCTGACACGATCGGCGGCTCTCGTCGTTTCATTACGAGCCGGAAGTTGAAGTTACGCCAAAATCTCGGCAAGATGCCCTTCCTCAGGCCAATCCCCTGCCCGTCAAACCCTGGATACCCGAAATGAACCAATCCGCGTTTTGGGACAACCATTTATTACTTAAAGGCGTGAAATATTTTTCTCCACTCCTTGCTCTGGTTGTTCTTATCGGTTGTGAATCTGAGCCCGATTCGCAGACCCTCCGCGTGCGTGGTCGCTATGTGGGACCGCAATTCGACGGCCATGTGGCAGTCATCCACCACGAGGCCATTCCTGATGTCATGGGTGCCATGCAGATGAACTTCAGGGTGGAGGAGCCGACCGAGTTGGCCGACATTCCCAGAGGGAGCGCCATCGCCTTCGACCTGGTCATGCGGGGTGACGACTGGAGAATTCGGCGGCTCGAAGTCCTGCCCGACACCACGACGCTCGCACTCCAGGCCGACTCGTCTGCTGTGCCTGACCCTGGGCCCTGACGCCGCAAGCCGCTGGAGTGCATCTTCGCACACCCCTGGACAGTATCTTGGCCCAAGGACCCGGTGCGGCTGACCTGGGCGGCAACGGAACCCCCGTTCCGCAATCCTGCGCCAAGCGGACGCAGACTCCATTCCGCCGCATCGTGAACGCAGCAGACCATGAGCCCAAGCAATGACCATCCGCCCTTGACCGGTGTCGCCCGCCGGTTCCTGCACTACGTGCGGTTCGACACCCAGTCCGATCCGGCCTCCGCCTCCACCCCGAGCACGGAAAAGCAGAAATTCCTCTCGCGGCTTCTTGTCGAGGAACTCCACGAACTGGGCCTCGACGATGCCTATATGGACGAGTTCGGCTACGTCTTTGCCACCTTGCCGTCCAATCTGCCGGCCGAGGTAGTCGATCAGACCTCCGTCATCGCCCTGATCGCCCATGTCGATACCTCGCCGGATGAATCGGGGCGGGACGTAACCCCAAAAATTCACTGGAACTACCAGGGTGGCCCGCTCGTGCTCTCAGACGACGGTTCCGTGGTGCTCGATCCTGAGCGCGACCCCGCCCTTCTGGACCACATCGGGCATGACATCATCACGAGCGACGGACGTACGTTGCTCGGCAGCGACGACAAAGCCGGTGTCGCCCTCATCATGCAGTTTGCCGAAGACTGCCTGACTCAAAACGACCGGCCCCGTCCAACGGTCCGGATCTGTTTCACGGTGGATGAGGAAATTGGACGAGGTGTGGACAAGCTGGACCTCGTCAAGCTCGGCGCCGACGTTGCCTACACCCTCGACGGAGGAGGTACAAATACGTTCTCCATCGAGACGTTTCACGCCGCCGAGGCTCAGGTACGGATCCAGGGCATTACGGTTCACCCCGGCTATGCGCGGGGCATCATGGTGAATGCCTTGCGTATCGCCGCCGATCTCATCGGCTCCCTCCCCGCCGACCAGGCTCCCGAAACCACCGACGGTGTCGACGGCTACTTTCATCCACACCAACTGGCAGGAGGCACCGTACAGGAGACCGAATTGCGCATTCTCCTGCGCGACTTCGAGGCCGAGGGACTGCAGGGTCGCAAAGACCGGCTCCGCAGACGCGTTGCCGAGCTTCAGGAAACGTATCCCCGGGCGACCATCCAGCTCTCCATCTCCGACACGTACAAGAATATGCGGTCCTACATCGAAGACCGGGACCGCAGGGCCCTGGACTTCGTGGTTGAGTCGGCCCGACGGATGGGACTTGACCTGCAGGTGGAACGGGTTCGTGGTGGGACGGATGGATCGAGGCTATCGGAGATGGGCCTGCCCACCCCGAATCTCTTCACAGGAGGATATCAATTCCACAGCCGATTGGAGTGGAATACGATCCAGAACCTTGAGCTCGCATTGCGTTTCCTCCACGAAGTAGTCGCCACTTGGGGAGAAAAGGGCGCGGTCGTCGAGATCAGCGGAACGCAAACCTGAATCGGCGGTTCGCCGGATCCGCCTTGTGGCATACATTGCTCGCTCACGTTCCCGAATATGACAAGAAAAATGCCCTCCCTTGCGCAGCAGACGCGCGAGTCACTGCTTCTGAGCAGACGATGGTCGCGCCTATTCGTTCTATTCTTCTTCCTGCTCGCCATCGGGGCTGCTGTGTTGGCCGTTCGGGAGGCTGCGCGGCTTCACTCCGACCCGGAACTCAAGGGCCAACTCGAGGAGGTCCACGATCGGGCATCCCGGCGTGAGCCCCCTGCCCCTCGCACCGACCCATAACACACACCATGTGGAGTTCCCTCGGTCTCATTCTGGCTGGCGGCTTCTTGCTCGCCCTCGGGGCGGAAGGCCTCGTGCGCGGGGCGTCCTCCATCGCCCGCAAACTCGGTATGGCGCCGCTGCTGATCGGCCTGACCGTGGTGGGATTCGGGACCAGCGCTCCGGAACTGGTCGCCTCCTTTCAGGCCGCACGCGTTGGCAGTGGCGGTCTGGCTGTCGGCAACGTGATGGGATCGAACGTGGCCAACATTGCGCTGGTCCTTGGTCTGGCTGCGGTCATCCGTCCCCTTCGCGTTGCACGACGCATCCTGCGGATTGACGCCCCACTTGCTCTATCGATTTCTGTACTCGTGGTGATCATGATGGCAAACGAGTACCTGGGCCGGCTGGAGGGTTTGCTCCTGTTTGCCGGCATCCTCCTCTATGTCTACTGGAGTTTTCGTCAGGCCAAGCGGGTGTTCCCACTCGACAAGATCTCCGAAACAGAGATCCAAACCGAGATTCGCATTCAGCCCCTGTACGTGAGCATCCCGCTCACGCTCGTCGGGCTGGCCGGGCTGGTTTACGGGGCCGGCCTGTTCGTTGACGGGGCTCGGCAGCTCGCCACCTCCTTCGGGGTCTCCGAGGCCGTTATCGGCCTGACCATCATGGCCCTGGGAACCAGTCTCCCGGAAATCGCCACGGTCATCGCAGCATCCATGAAGGGACTGTCCGATCTCATCACAGGCAATGCGATTGGGTCGAATATCTTCAATACGCTATGTGTATTGGGATTCACTGCAACATTCGTTCCCTTCTCTACCGGAGATATCACGGTGGTCGACCAGGCGGTGTTTCTGGGTTCCGCCTTGCTGATCTGGATAGCCATGGCTACGAAGAGCCGTTTGTCCCGGATGGAGGGTGGACTTCTCCTTGCCGGCTACGTGGCGTACATCGTCTGGTTGTACTGACTCCGCCGGCCGTACATTCGGCTGAAGGACCCGGACTTTTTCGGCGGCCTGTCCCGTTTTTCACCCGACCGACAGCGAACTACCGTCGGATGCCGACGTGATGGAACGGATCGCACAGCAGGCAACCCGCCCTATTCGATCCGCCCCACGGCAATCCGCCCTATTCGATCCGCCCCACGGCAATCCACCCTATTCGATCCGCCCCACGGCGCTCGCCCTCGCGCTTCTTGCGGAGCGGCGAAGCGCCTCTGAACGCTTGTGAGCATGAAGTCATTTTCCGGCCGATCCAACTCGGTTTGGATCCTGGTGGCCATCGCGGTCGTGTTGGCCATTTTGGTCGCCGTGGCCCGGGCGTGGCTCAGATTACCGGGTTGACGAGCCCGGCGCCAACGAACAGATCGCGCCTTGGATTTTCGGTGGTCCAACAAAAAGGGGCGACCCGAACCGGATCGCCCCTGAGGGTTGCTGACATCAACTGCGGTCAGGAGCCGGGCTCCGAGACCTCCGCCACCTCGCCGTTGCCGGCCGACTCGCGTCCGATCGGCGACAGGCCGGTGGCTGCTTCCATCTCCTCGAATTCGCGCTTCGATCCCACCATGATCTCGCGGTGAATCTTCACCCCGGTTCCTGCAGGGACGAGGTGCCCGACGATCACGTTCTCCTTGAGTCCGTAGAGCTCGTCACCCTTGGCACGGATGGCCGCGTCAGTGAGCACTTTTGTGGTCTCCTGGAACGAGGCCGCCGAGATGAACGAGTCGGTGGACAACGCGGCCTGGGTGATGCCGAGGAGGACAGGCTCAGCCACGGCCGGCTGTGACTGCCTGACCTGCACTTCACGCAGGTCCTTGCGCTTCATCTCGGAATTAAACTCCCGCAGACGACGGCGATCAATCAGATCGCCGGGAAGCGATCCTGAATCACCCGGATCGGTGATGACGAATCGATCATACAGGGTGTCGTTAACCTCTTCGAGCTCGAAACGATCGACCAGATCAGACTCCAGGAAGTTCGTATCGCCCGGATCGGTAACACGAACCTTCTGCATCATCTGGCGCACGATCACCTCGATGTGCTTGTCATTGATCGTCACACCCTGGAGTCGGTAGACCTCCTGGATCTCGTTGACGAGGTACTCCTGCACGGCAAACGGACCCAGAATGCGCAGAATGTCCTGCGGCGAAATCTGACCATCCGAAAGCGCGTCACCCGCTCGCACGATGTCATTTTCGTACACGAGCAGATACCGTGACAGGGGTACCAGGTACGTGTTCTGAACGAGGCCGTCGCGGCTGGTAACGATCACTTCCTGAGCACCGCGCTTACGCACGCCGAAGCTCACCACGCCGTCAATCTCACTCACGTGGGCCGGGTCGGCCGGCTGGCGTGCCTCGAAGAGTTCGATAACGCGTGGCAGACCGCCCGTGATGTCCCGAGTCTTCGCAGACTGCCGTGGCATCTTGGCGAGGATCTGGCCTGCGCCGATGACCTCTCCTTCATCCACCTGAATGCGCGCCCTGACCGGGAGCGTGTATTCGCGCATCTGTCCCCGACCCTCTTCATCCACCCTCACGACGATTGCAGGAGTGAGGTTTCGCTCCCGGCTGTCGATGATGACCTTCTCGCGATAGCCCGTCTGCTCGTCCGCTTCCTCCCGGTACGTCGTCCCCTCGATGATGTCCTGATGCCGTACCCGACCGGACACCTCGGAGATGATGACGCTGTTGTAGGGGTCCCAGGACACCAGAACGTCTCCACGATCAACCTTCTGGCCTTCGTCAACCAACACCTCCGCGCCATAGGGCACGGAATAACTGATCAGCTGGCGTCCATCCTCGTCGGAGATCACGATCTCGCCGGAGCGACCGATGATCACGGTTCGAATTGCGTCATCGGTCTCCGAGACCACCGTTCGCAGGTTCTCGAAACCGATTGTTCCTGAGAACTTGGTCTGGATGGTGCTCTCCGCCGTGATACGGCTTGCCGCACCCCCGATGTGGAAGGTTCGCAGCGTGAGCTGCGTCCCCGGCTCGCCGATGGACTGTGCAGCGATGATGCCGACGGCTTCTCCCGTTTCGACCAGATGACCCCTGGCCAGGTTTCGACCATAGCAAAGTGCGCAGACACCGCGGCGGGTCTCGCAGGTCAGCGCCGAACGGATTTCGACCGTTTCAATAGAGGTGGCGGCGATCCTGCGGGCTACGTCCTCGCCGATGATGTCGTTCGCGCTCACGATCATCTCCCCGCTTAGAGGATCAAAAACGTCGTGAACGGACACGCGGCCAAGAATTCGATCCTCGAGACGCTCCACGACCTCTTCGTTGTCCTTCAGCGCGGAAATCTTGATGCCTCGAAGCGTCCCGCAATCATGATCGGTGATGGTCATGTCCTGTGCGACATCACACAGGCGTCGGGTGAGGTACCCGGCGTCGGCCGTCTTCAGGGCGGTGTCGGCCAAACCTTTACGGGCGCCGTGGGTCGAGATGAAATACTCGATAACGGACAATCCTTCCCGGAAGTTGGAGATAATCGGGTTTTCGATGATCTCGCCGGCCGAGCCGGAAAGGCTCTTCTGAGGCTTCGCCATGAGGCCGCGCATGCCACCGAGCTGGCGGATCTGCTCTTTCGAGCCTCGCGCACCTGAGTCGGCCATCATGTAGATGTTGTTGAATCCGTCCTCATGGGCCATGAGCGAATTGAACAGCACCTCGGAGACCCGGTTGTTGGTCGAGCTCCAGATGTCAATGACGCGGTTGTAGCGCTCATTCTCGGTAATGAAGCCCTGCTCCCAGAGGCTGCGCACCTCGTTCACTTCCGTCTCGGCCCGTGAGATGAGGTCGAGTTTCTCCTGGGGAACGACGATGTCCGCCACGGAGAAGGTCAGCCCGCCTCGCGTAGCCTGCTCGAAGCCAAGCCGTTTGAGGTTGTCGAGAAACTCCGCCGTCTTGGTGAAACTCGTCGCCTGGAACACACGCGAAATGATGCTCCGCATGTTCTTCTTGGTCAGCACCTCATTGAGGAAGCCGACCTCCTCGGGCACGATCTCGTTGAAGAGGCACCGGCCAACCGTGGTATCGAGCATCTCTCCGGACGGCATGCGGACCTGGATCTTGGCGTGCAGCACCACAACGCGCTGGTCGAAGGCCTGGCGTACCTCCGCCACTCCGCTGAACCGTTTTCCCTCGCCTCGCTCTCCGTCGCGCGCTTTCGTCATGTAGTACATGCCGAGAACCATGTCCTGACTGGGCACGGCCACCGGACCGCCGTGGGCCGGACTCAGGATATTGTGGCTCGACAGCATGAGGACCATGGCCTCGATGCACGCATCATGGCTCAGAGGCACGTGAACAGCCATCTGGTCGCCGTCGAAGTCGGCGTTGAACGCCGTACAAACGAGCGGATGCAACTGAATGGCCTTGCCTTCCACGAGGACGGGCTGGAAGGCCTGAATCCCGAGGCGGTGCAGGGTCGGGGCGCGGTTGAGCAGCACGGGACGGCCTGCGACCACCTTCTCCAGGATGTCCCAGACATCGTCCGTGCGCCGATCGACTACCTTCTTTGCACTCTTGACGGTCTTGACAATACCGCGTTCGATCAACTTGCGGATGACGAAGGGCTTGAACAGCTCGACGGCCATCTCCTTCGGCAAGCCGCACTCGTGCAGGTCAAGCTCCGGACCTACCACGATCACGGAACGGCCGGAGTAATCGACGCGCTTGCCGAGAAGGTTCTGACGGAACCGGCCCTGTTTGCCCTTCAGCATGTCCGACAGGGACTTGAGCGCGCGGTTCGTATCACTCCGAACGGCATTCGCTTTACGGCTGTTGTCGAGCAGGCTGTCGACCGCCTCCTGAAGCATCCGCTTCTCGTTGCGGAGGATCACTTCGGGGGCGCGAATGTCGATCAGTCGCTTGAGCCGGTTGTTGCGGATGATGACGCGCCGATACAGGTCGTTCAGGTCGCTCGTTGCGAAACGGCCTCCCTCCAGCGGCACCAACGGGCGCAATTCGGGGGGGATAACCGGAATGACACGCATGACCATCCATTCCGGACGGTTGTCCATGCGCCGGTTTGCATCCCGGAAGGCCTCAACCACCTGAAGACGCTTGAGCGCCTCCGACTTGCGCTGCTGGCTGGTCTCCGTCTTGACCTGGAATCGCAGTTCACGCGACAGGGCCTCGAGGTCGAGGTTTTTCAGCATGAACTCGATGGCCTCGCCACCGATGCGAGCGATGAACTTCTTCGGGTTGGCGTCGTCGAGCCGGCTGTTCTCCTCTTCCAGCTGCGCCAGGATCTCGTAGTACTCGTCTTCGGTGAGAAGCTGATTGGCTTCCGCTCCGAAACGCTCGGCCTGACCCGGCTGGATGACGATGTAGTTCTCGTAGTAGATGATCTTCTCGAGATCCTTCGACTTGAGGCCGAGAAGGTGCGCAATCTTGTTGGGAACGCTACGGAAGTACCAGATGTGCACCACCGGGACGCACAGCGTGATGTGCCCCATGCGCTCACGCCGCACTTTCTTCTGGGTCACCTCCACACCGCAGCGGTCACAGATGATCCCCTTGTAGCGGATGCGCTTGTACTTGCCGCAGTGGCATTCCCAGTCTTTGACCGGTCCGAAGATCTTCTCGCAGAAAAGGCCATCCTTTTCCGGTTTGAAGGATCGGTAATTGATCGTCTCGGGCTTCAGAACCTCCCCGTACGACCGTTCCAGGATCTGCTCCGGTGACGCAAGCGACACCGTGATCTTTGTGAAGTTCTTCTTGATTTTCTGAATCTTTGGATAAGCCATTTCGATCGGTACAGGCTGGTTTCAGTCGAGGGTATACCGGGCCGCGCGGAGCGACACCTAGTCGATCCGTACTTCGAGCCCAAGGCCCTGAAGTTCGCGGACGAGCACGTTGAAGCTCTCCGGCACGTTCGGCTCCGGCAGGTTGTCGCCTTTGACGATGGCCTCGTAGACCCGTGAGCGGCCGTCGACATCGTCCGATTTTACGGTCAGCATTTCCTGGAGGACGTTCGACGCACCGTAGGCTTCGAGCGCCCAGACCTCCATTTCCCCAAAACGCTGTCCACCGAACTGGGCTTTTCCCCCGAGCGGCTGCTGCGTAATGAGGCTGTACGGTCCAATCGAGCGGGCGTGAATCTTGTCCTCCACGAGGTGGCTCAGTTTCAGCATGTAGATTTTGCCCACCGTGGTGAGCTGATCGAATGCCTCACCGCTACGCCCGTCGTAGAGCTGCACCCGGCCGTCAACAGGAAGCCCTGCCTCCGCCAGTTCTGCGGCGATGGCCGCCTCGGAGGCACCATCGAATACGGGCGTCGCGTATCGACGTCCCAGGATGCTGCCGGCCCATCCCAGCAGGGTTTCGAAAATCTGGCCCAGGTTCATTCGCGAAGGCACGCCCAGCGGGTTGAGCACGATGTCGACCGGCGTGCCGTCTTCCAGGAATGGCATGTCCTCCATCGGCACGATGCGCGCGACGACGCCCTTGTTGCCGTGCCGTCCCGCCATTTTGTCGCCCACCTTCAGCTTCCGCTTGCGCGCGATGTAGACTTTCGCCAATTGCACGATCCCGGGGGGCAACTCGTCGCCCATCTGAACCTGGTGCTTCTGTCGCTTGGCGTCTTTGTCAAACCGATCGTACGTGGTGCGGTAGTTTTCGAGCAGGGTCGTGACCCAGTGGTTCGCCTCGTCGTCCTGCGTGAACCGGTTTCGGATACTCAGGTCGATCGGCTCGACCGACTTGAAGTGCGACCGTTTGATCTTCTCGCCCGCAGGCACGATCTCATTCCCTTTGCGGTCCTCGATCCCTGCCGAGACCTTGCCCTCGATCAACGTGAACAGGCGCTCGTAGAGCTGCTCGTTCAGGTCGCCCAGACGGCGCGCCAGGGCGCCGTCAATCTCTTCCACGCGCTGCTGCTCGACCTTCTTGGCGACCACGTCCGAGGTTCGGCGGCTGAACAGTTTCGTGTCGATAACCACGCCGTTCATTCCCGGAGGCGCCTTCATCGAAGCGTCCTTCACGTCGCCCGCCTTGTCCCCAAAGATGGCACGCAGGAGTTTCTCTTCCGGGGTCGGATCGGTCTCGCCTTTCGGGGTGATCTTGCCGACGATGATGTCGCCCGCCTTCACCTCTGCCCCGACGCGGATGATGCCACGCTCATCGAGGTCCTTGGTAGCCTCCTCGGAGACGTTGGGAATCTCACGCGTCAACTCCTCCTGACCCCTCTTCGTATCGCGGACTTGTAGTTCAAACTCCTCGATGTGTACCGAGGTGTAGACGTCTTCGGTGACCACCCGCTCGGAGATGACGATGGCGTCCTCAAAGTTGTATCCCCTCCAGGGCATGAATGCCACGAGGAGGTTCTTGCCCAACGCCACTTCGCCGTTCTCCGTCGACTGGCCGTCAACCAGCACGGCTCCCTTGGACACGCGATCTCCGACGCGGACAATCGGCTTCTGGTTAATGCAAGTGTCCTGGTTCGTGCGCCGGAATTTGGTCAACTGATACGTCTTCACCGACTCGTCAAAGGCAACGAAACGCTCCTTCTCCGATTGGTCGTAGCGGACCACGATTCGGTTCGAATCGACATATTCGACCACCCCGTCCGCCTCGGCGAGCACCAGTGCCCGCGAGTCCACCGCGACGATACCCTCGAGTCCGGTGCCGACGATCGGCGCCTCGGGACGCAACAGCGGCACCGCCTGGCGCTGCATGTTGGATCCCATCAGCGCGCGGTTGGCGTCGTCATGTTCGAGGAACGGGATCAGGCTCGCCGCCGGCGAAACGATCTGGTTCGGCGAGATATCCATGTACTCGATTCTTGCCGGCTCGTAGATCTTGAAATCGCCGTGATGCCGACATTTGACGAGTTCGCGCTTGAAAGTCCCATCCTCGTTCAGGGGCGCGTTGGCCTGGGCGATGACCACGGGGTCTTCCAGCTCGGCCGAAAGATACTTGATCTCTTTGGTCACCCGCCCGTTGCGCACCACACGATAGGGCGTTTCGATGAAGCCGAACTGATTGATATTGCCGTGCACACACAGCGACGAAATCAGGCCGATGTTCGGACCTTCCGGCGTCTCGATCGGGCACAGCCGGCCGGAGTGCGTGTAGTGAACGTCTCGAACCTCGAAGCCTGCGCGCTCACGCGTGAGACCGCCGGGACCGAGGGCCGACATCCTTCTCTTGTGCGTCAACTCTGCCAGCGGATTCGTCTGATCCATGAACTGGCTGAGCTGGTTCGTCCCGAAGAACGAGTTGATGACGCTCGAGATCGTACGCGCGTTGACCAGATCCTGCGGTGTGAAGCTCTCCGCATCGCGGAGGTTCATGCGCTCTTTGATGGTTCGCGCCATGCGCGCGAGCCCAAGCGAAAACTGCGCACGCAGTTGTTCCCCGACGGTGCGGACGCGGCGGTTGGCCAGGGAGTCGATATCATCCAACTGCGACCGTCCGTTCTTCAGGTTGATCAGATCGTTGATAATCGAAATGATGTCCTCCCGCGTGAGGGTCAAGACATCGGCGGGGGCGTTGAGCTGAAGGCGGGCATTGAGCCGGTAGCGGCCCACTTCGCCCAGGTCATATCGCTTTTCGCTGAAGAAGAGACGATCGAGCACGCCGCGCGCCGTTTCCAGATCCGGCGCCTCACCACCTCTCAGCTGCAGGTAGAGGTGCTCGAGCGCTTCGCCTTCGCTGTGCGTCGGATCCTTCTTCAAGGTCGTGAGCAAGAACGACTTGTCGAACTCCTCATCCGCCTCGTCGATTACCTTGGCCAGGAAGATTCGCTCGACGCCGACTTCCTTGAGGGTATCGTAGTCTGCCTCCTCGATGACGTGTTCGGCCGGGAGGATGACTTCTCGCTCGATCCGCTCCTCGAGCAGTTCACCCGTATCTTCGTCAACAATTTCCGTGATCCGTTCCACGGTGATATTCGACGCCAGCTTGCGGCCTATCGCGCTCTTGAAGGCCTTCTTCGTATTGACATCGAGCGGATCCGCCAACTCGAAGAGCCGCAGGATTTCCTCGTCCGAAGAGTACCCAAGGGCGCGCAGCAGGGTGGTCACCGGAAGCTTCTTTTTCCGGTCGATGTACGCCCACATCATGTCCCCGACGTCTGTCGAGAACTCGATCCACGAGCCCCGGTACGGAATCACCCGCGCAGAGTAGAGCATGGTGCCGTTCGGGTGCACAGACTGCCCGAAAAACACGCCCGGGCTTCGATGCAACTGGGAGACGATGACCCGTTCTGCGCCGTTGATCACGAACGAACCGCGCTCCGTCATATATGGAAGATTCCCGAGGAACACATCCTGCTCCACCGCTTCTTCCGGCTCATCCTCGTCCTCATCTTCCTTGCTGGACAGGCGCAGGCGTGCCTTGAGCGGCACGGAGAAGGTCAGTCCCTGGGCCACACACTCCTCAACGGTATGCCGGGGAGCATCCAGCGCATAGTGCAGAAACTCTAGCGTGTAGCGCTCTCGGCTGTCCTGGATCGGAAAATGCTCCAGAAATACCGCCTGGAGACCCATGGGCTCCCTTTCCTCGGGCAGTATATCGTCCTGCATGAATTCGCGGAATGACCCGAGCTGGACGGCTAAAAAGTCCGGGTACCCAAGGACGGGCGCGATTCGCGCGAATGAGACGCGACCATTCGTTGACGGGTTCTTCGACGCTGGCATATCTTACTGGTGAGATTGATGGGTCGACTACAATCGTGACCCTGTTCGTCGGCACGTCAGGGAAGCCCTGGTGTCACAGCGGCAGGCGCTCGTGGAGAGTGGCGTGGTTGGACGGCGCGATGCATCGATGGACATACCGATGCATTACGCTGTCGTTCATTTCCGGTTCCACGCGATTCAGTGATGCAGTCTCCTTGTCGCGAAGCGCATCCATGTGACGAAAGCCGATCCTCGGATACGTCCGTGGATCGGCTGTCGCCGATGGGTTCCGCCTTGCTTACGGGAGGAGATTTCCTGTACCATCCGGATGGTACGGAGGCAGCGGATGAGCGCGGTCTACTTGAGTTCGACTTCCGCGCCGGCGGCCTCCAATTTTGCCTTGATTTCTTCCGCCTCTTCTTTCGAGGCGCCTTCCTTCAGTGTTCCGAGGCCTTCGACCGCGTCCTTTGCCTCTTTCAGGCCAAGTCCTGTAATCGCTCGCACTTCCTTGATCACTCCGATCTTGTTCGCCCCGAAGCTCTTCAGGACCACGTCGAACTCGGTCTTCTCTTCGACGGGTGCGGCGCCTTCTCCCGCCGCGGGTCCGGCGATCGCCACCGCAGCGGCAGCCGGCTTGATGCCATATTCTTCTTCGAGGACTTTGGCGAGGTCGTTGGCCTCTTTGATGGTCAGGTTGACCAGTTGTTCAGCGAGTGCTTTGATGTCAGCCATGGTTGTTCTTGGTTCCTGCGGCAGTCTTCGCGGCCTCTCCGGCCGCTATGCCGCGCATTAAGGGGTTGTGTGTATCTGGATATTCTTGAAAGGGAGGCGGTCCAGGGTACCCGTCACGCCGCCGCCTTTTGTTCAGCGATGGTATCGAGAATGCCCAGCAGCGTGCTGCCTTGAGACTGCAAGGCCCCGATCACGTTGCTCATCGGCGACAGGAGCAATCCGATGACGTCGCCAATCAGTTCGTTTTTGGATTTGAGGCTCGCCAGCGTATCGAGCTGGTCGCCCCGGAATACGGCGCCGTCAATAAACGCCGCTTTCAGCGCGGGCTTCTCGGTATCCGATTGCTTGAGAAACTCCTTGAGGATCCGGGCAGGCACGGACGGTTCGTCGGTGAATGCCACGGCGGTTGGACCGTTGAGGAACGCGACGAAATCATCGTATCCGCCTATGCGCTCCATGGCCAGACGAACCAGCGTATTCTTCAGCACGTGGTAGTCGACATTCGCGGCGCGGAATTTGCCCCGCAACCGGTTCGTCTGCTCCACCGTCAACCCCGAATAATCGGTCAGATAGACCGTGTTGGCCTGCTTGAGTCGTTCAACGATCGACTCGATCGCGGCAACCTTCTCTTCTCGCGTCATGACTTCTTTCTATTATACGATCTGAGATACGCGGGCTAGCGCATCGAGTTCACTACGGCCTGATGATCGACCGGGACCGGCGGGCCCATCGTCGTCGACAGGGTGACCGAGCGCACATAGGTTCCTCGCGACGAAGACGGTCGCAACCTCAACACTTCCCGAAGGAATGCCGATGCGTTCTCGGTCAACTGCGGAGCGGAGAAGGAAGCCTTCCCGATCGACGTATGGAGGATGCCCGCCTTGTCGACCCGGAAATCAATCTTGCCTGCTTTCACGGCGTTGATGGCCTCCGCCACGTCCGTCGTTACCGTTCCGGTTTTCGGGTTCGGCATCAGACCGCGCGGACCGAGGACCCGGCCCAGGCGGCCCACCTTCGCCATGGTGTCCGGCGTCGCGATGACCACGTCGACGTCGGTCCATCCGCCTTGAATACGCTCGATGTAATCGTCGAGACCGACATGATCGGCGCCCGCATCACGGGCAGCCTGCTGATAGGCCTCACTGGCCAGAACGAGTACGCGCACCGTCTTTCCCGTCCCGTGCGGAAGGCGCACCGAGCCCCGCACCATCTGATCGGCATGGCGCGGGTCGACCCCCAACCGCACGTCGATATCTACCGATTCGTCGAACTTCGCCGAAGCGATCTGCTTGACCAGCTCCGTAGCCGCCTCCAACGTCGGCGAAGGCAGCTGCGCCTCTGCCAACGTAGCCAGCGCCTGCTTGAAACGTTTGCCTTTCTTGGCCATGTCAGGAATTGTCTCTGCGGTTCAAACGCCCCACCCCCCAAGGGCAGGCTCCCGCATGTGGACCTCTGGAGGTCGCCGCCGGATCAGTGACCGGGGCGCCCCGTTACGGTAATACCCATCGATCGAGCTGTGCCCGCAACCATCGAACCGGCCTGCTCGACATCCGTCGTATTGAGATCTTCCAGCTTCACGCGGGCAATCTCGAGACACTGCTCCCACGTGACGGAACCCACTTTGGTCTTTCGCGGATCCGCACTCCCCGATTCCAAACCCGCCGCCTTCTTCAGGAGAACCGCCGCCGGCGGACTCTTGACAATGAAGGTGAACGACTTGTCCCCGTAAACCGTGAGCACGACAGGAAGCAACAGACCCATCCGGTCCTGCGTAGCCGCATTAAACTGCTTGCAGAACTCCATGATATTCACACCTTTCTGGCCCAGAGCCGGGCCAATCGGCGGAGCCGGCGTCGCTTGCCCGGCCTTGATCTGAAGCTTGATGTACGCGTCGATCTTTTTTGCCATACATCGTCTGGCGGTGCCAACGCCGGACAAAACCGGCTCCCGCCCCTCTCGCTTTTGAGTTCAGAAAAACTGCGATAGCCTAGTTGTAACGACCCATTTGGTCGCTGGTTCCGCGGTCAGGCCTCGTGTTCGACCTGGAGATAGTCCAGTTCGAGCGGAGTTCGCCGTCCGAAAATGGAGACCATCACCTTGACCTTCATCTTGTCGGGGTAGACCTCTTCGACGGCGCCGGTGAAGTTGTTGAACGGGCCGTCGACGACTTTGACCCGGTCGCCGAACTTGAACGGGATCTCGGGCTGTTCTCCCTGTTCGCGCGCCTCGTCGAGTTTGCCGAGGATGCGATTTACCTCGTCGAGCCGCAGCGGGGTAGGTTCGTCGCCGGTCGACAAGAATCCGATGACCGACGGCATGCCGGAGATGAGGTGTTTCAGATTGTTGTCGAGCAGGGCTTCAACGAGGATATAGCCAGGGAAGAACTTCTTGTCGCGGGTTCGCTTCTTCCCTTGCCGCATTTCGAAGACCTTCTCGGTCGGGATGAGGATCTGGGAGACACGGTCTTCCAGCCCCTGCAGTTCGACCTCCCGCTCGAGGTACTGCTTCACCTTCTTTTCGTGCCCTGAGAAGGTCCGCAGCACATACCACTTCCGTACCTGCTTCTCTTTCGTGGGGTGTTCCATGGCGCGGGAGCGCATTCGGCACGGGCCGAATGCATTACTGATAGATGAACTCCAGGACGGTCGAAATGACCTGGTCCTGGGCGAAGATGATCAAGGCAATGATGATGGAGGCGACGAGGGTGAGAATCGTATTGCTGATCAGGCTTTTTCGGTCCGGCCAGTTCACCTTACGTGTCTCCCTCAGCACATCCTCCAGGTACTGCTTCAGCTTCTTGAACATGGTCTGCTGTACGAGCGGCACTGCGCCGGCGAGCGGATTGCGCCGGATGCGCCTTCAGCGTGAAAAAAGTTCCGGGAACGGCACGGGCGGCAGGACTCGAACCTGCAGCCTGCGGTTTTGGAGACCGCTGCTCTGCCAATTGAGCTACGCCCGTAGCACGGGTCTTGTCGACCCGCCAAAGGTTGTTCTACTCGAGAATTTTGGAAACGACGCCTGCGCCGACGGTGCGGCCTCCTTCGCGGA
>CAYLXM010000035.1:0-38621 GCA_964387555.1 uncultured Rhodothermales bacterium
TTCGGGTATCACGTTGTGGGCCGATCCGCCCCGAATGAAGCCCAGCGTGAACACCGCACTGTTCCGAACATCATGCACCCGCCCTGTGAGCTGGTAGAGACTATTGATAATCTGGGAGGTGACCCAGATCGTGTCCACAGTCTCGTGAGGACGGGCGGTGTGGCCGGTACCCGGTCCACCAACCGAAATATGCCAGGTATCGGATGCGGCCGTTACTGCACCGTACGACAATCCGAACTGGCCGACAGACAGGTGGGGGTCGAGGTGAATACAGTAGGCCGCAACAACCCCTTGGATGACGCCGGCCCGGATCATGCGCGGGGCACCTGAGGGGGTACTTTCTTCGTCGGGCTGAAAGAACACGCGAACACAGCCCTTTAGCTCGCCGCGGCGCTCTCGCAGTGAAAGTGCGACGCCGATCGCCACGGCCGTGTGCGCATCGTGGCCACAAAGGTGCGCCGCGCCAGGGTTCCTGGAGGCATAGGGAACATCCTTTGCGTCCTGGATTGGAAGGGCATCGATGTCCGCCCGGTAGGCGATCATGGGCCCATCGTGTTCGCCGACGACATCGACGTAAAGTCCCGTCTCGGCGACAGGACCGACAACGGCAAAGCCCTC
This sequence comes from uncultured Rhodothermales bacterium, assembly GCA_964387555.1. Classification (GTDB taxonomy): domain Bacteria; phylum Bacteroidota; class Rhodothermia; order Rhodothermales; family CAYLXM01; genus CAYLXM01. The sequence goes on from CAYLXM010000035.1 coordinate 619, forward strand.
TTGTTCGAGCGTCCTCCTGATAAATCGCGAGGTTTCCACCTCCTTCATGCCAACTTCCGGGTGCATATGAAGATGGCGGCGAATGGAAACGAGCCGGGACGCCGTATCAGGCCGGTCCGGGAGGGTACCTGCAACGAGCGCTTCAGGTGATGGAACGTCGTCCATGGGGGGGAAGAGCATGGCTGTGTGAGTCATCCGACGGCGATAGGGAGCCGACACGATGGATTGGGCCGAGGTTACGCTGCAAAAAGGCGATCATCAAGCGCCCTCGGATACATCTTTGCGAAGTTCGGTGACGAGCCCGTTGACCACGGTTCGGAAATCGCGGGTAGCGGCAAATATGGTGCGCTGGCGCTCGTAGGAAGCGCCCCGATCCAGGATGTCGTCGATTGCCTGCAGTTCCGATACACACCCCAGCCGGACGGCAAACGCTTTCAGATGGTTCAGTGTCCGTGCGAGGTCGGCCTTGACGGGCGTCCGTGTTCCGGCGTTATCGACGATGACGTCCGCGTCGAGGCCAAAACGGGTTGCACGCCATTTGTTCTCGCGGACGATCCATGGCATGAGAAGCTCCGGCATGTCGCCGTGGTCATATGCCTCTGAGAGCCATACTACAAGGCACTGAATGAATGCGGTGAGTGCGCACGCCTCTGTGAGCGTGGATGGGGCATCGCAGATCCGAACCTCGATTGTGCCGAACGAGGGGTGGGGACGGATGTCCCACCAGATCTCCCTGATCGTCTGGATGGCGCCCGCATTCAGCAGCGCGTTCATGAACGACTGGAAGCCTGAGTAGTTGGGGAGTCTGAATGGCAGGCCGGCCGTTGGCAGTCCCTCGAAGATTTTGGACCGCACGGAGGCCAGGCCGGAGTCCTCAAAATCGATGTAGGGCGAGCTGGCGGAGAGTGCGAGCAGATGGGGGATGAAGCGCGTGATGGCGTTACAGATGGCAATGGCCTTCTCTCCCGATTCCACACCGACGTGCACGTGTAGACCGTAAATAATGAGCCGCCTGGCAGGCCATTGAATCGTGTCGACAAGACGGTGGTAACGCGCATCCGGGTAGATGGCCTGTTCCCGCCATTGAGCGAACGGGTGCGTGCCTGCCGATGCGAAGGCTACACCCAATTCATCTCCCACCCGGTAGAGGCGTTCGAGAGAGCCCTTCAGATCCTGTCGAATCTCTCCCACATTCTCACACACGCCCGTGATCACCTCTACGGTCGACTGGGTCAATTCCTGCTTGATCCGGTCGTCCCCATTGAGGCGATGCAGAATGTCGAGCGAAGCAGACTTCAAGTTACAGGACTCGGGGTCGATGATCTGCAACTCGATCTCCACGCCAAGCGTGGGCCTTGGGCAATGGGTGAAGGGTATGCGGGAGGCTGTCATGGGGCTTCTATTGCGTCAAAGGAGGCCGTTCTGCCGGGTGCAAGTGTCCCCGCCGTCGTAGACCCTGCGGCTCGAAATGGAGGGGGCGCGGCGCATGGTCGCTTCACCTAGCTCACGATCGACGGGGTTTTCCTGCCGCCGGGCCGGATATAGCCCCCATGTGTGGTGCGAACCTCCTCCACGCTGATGAACGCGTCCGGCGCCAGTTCACGCAACTGTCGCAGGAGGCCGTCTACCTTGCTTCGCTGCACGATAAGATGGAGGATTTCCAGCGAACCGCCCATCCCTGTTCCTGCCATTACGGTAACCGCAAATCCCGCATCCCGCAGCTTCTGGGCAATCTCTCCACCGTTAAAGCGGACGACGGCGCGGACGGAGTTCAGTCCGAGCGCCAGCCGCTGCTCGATCCAGACGCCGGTGTAGTTTCCCATGGCGAAGCCTCCCGCATACCCCACCACGTGCATCCACGAGTCCAGGTGCTTCAGAGCGTTGCCTGCCGCCATGAGCCAGAGGAGCAGTTCGAAAAACCCGATGATGGCTGCCAGCCCGCGTCGGCCACGAACAGCGTAGATCATCCGAACCACGGCCATGGACACGTCAACTATCCGAATCCCGAAAATGAGAAAGGGGCCGTAAGGAAGCTCAAACAGATGTTCCATTGTGATTCATGTACACAGCGACAGGACCTAGACCATGCCGCTTCGTTTCCGGATGACCCATTCGGCGGTCAGGCTGACGACAAGTATCAGCAACAACCAGGGGTTCTTCCAGACCTCATATACCCGCTCGACCTCCACCGGCGACGCGTCGAAGGAGCCGGAGTCATCCAACTGCTCCGCCAGACGCCCGAGAGCTTCAGCGTGCAGCGCCAGACCGCCGGAACGCCGTGCAAGCTGGCCCATGAGCGGGGCATCCGCCTGCGTCTCCTTGAACTCAATGGTCAACCGTCCGACCGCGAATCCTCCGCGGTCTGAGCCAAGATCGGCCTCCGCTCTTGATGCCTGCGCAGAATACCTGTAGGAGCCTTCAGGCAGCGGCCCCACGTCGAGCACATACCGCCCATTGCCGATGGGATCCATTACGTGGTCGTACTCCCGGTTCTCAGCGTCGAAAATGGTCACCTCGACCGAAGCGTCCGTGACCGGAAGGAGGCTCTCGTCGTAGACCTGTCCCGAGAACTGCACCGGTTCCCCGCCGCCGAACAGGGAGCGCGTAGGATCGACCCGCACCGGACGATCATCGTCACCCGACGTCGTCCATCGAATCAGATTTGAAAGCACCTCGGGCCAGAAGACCTCCACGGCACGCAGGTCATCCGCCAGGTTCGACCAGCGCCACGTGCCTGCCCCGAGCCACGCGGCCGACCGCCGGTTGCCCTGTCGATGCACGACGAACAATGGATCGTCCAGGCCGACACCTCGAACCCGGATCGTGGCCAAGACCCGTGCGTCGGGTCTGGCCTGCCAGAGGCTTTCATTGTACAGAATGGGTGGAAGCACGCGCCAGGCTTCCGGCGGGGAGTCCGGGATCTGCAGTATCGGGTGGATTTCGCCCGTCGGCGTGATGTCGAGCGATGCCTCGAGAAAGCCGCGTCGGACGGCGGTCGGGCGGACTGGGAGGTGCGGACCGAAGACATCCGCCAGGAGCGCAAAATCCGTTCGCCGGCCCATCAAAAACAGCAAAGGGACCCCACCGGCGACAGCTTCCGCCACTCGTTCGGCATTGCGACGGTCTTCGCCACTGCCGGGATACCCGACCAGGATGACGACGTCGAATGACTGCAAATCCGCGGGCAGGTCCCCCTCGTAGAACACACCTGGATTCTTGAGGGTGCGGACCGTGAGTTCGATGTCCTTGTCAGCAGACATGGTTCGCAGTAGCGACGCCAGGTCAGGCCCCGCCGCAGCGGCAACCACGAGAATGCGCCGCTTGCTTTCAAGCACCTGCACCGTAACCGTTTCGGTGTTGTTCGCATAGGTGATCTCTCCCTCGAACTGCGTCACCGCCACCGTAAGACGATGCAGTCCGGGCGCCTCCGGCACGAACGACAGGTCGACCTGCACCTCTGCGGCAGACTGGGGGAGGGTCACGGGCGTCGAAGAGACGAGTTCTTCGTTGCGAAAGAGGGTCACCGTGGCCGGTTCATCCTCGAACCCCGTTGCGCGGAGACCCACTTCGATGGGCAGTTGGACGCCGAGATAGGCGATCTCATTGGTCGTCACGCGTCGGACTTGCACATCCCGCCGCTTCGTTGTATCGCCGACTACGACGGTATGGATGGGTACAGGATACTGATCCGCCACATAGAGCGGATTTCGTCCTGTGTTGTAGCGCCCATCAGACAGGAGGAGAACCCCCCGGAGGTTCTCTTCGCGATGCCGCTCCAGGACTTGCTCGAGCGACAGCGCAATGTCGGTGCGGCTGCCGGAAAATTGCACGGAGTCGACGTTTGTCGGGAATTCTGTGCCGGCTGATGCCAACCCTTCGTCGAAAAGGACAAATCGAACCTCTCCGGGCAGGTCGTCGGCCGGAACGGCACGCAGTGCGCTGCGCATGGCAGCGGCCACATCAACACCCTGGTCATCCTCCTTCAACGTGATGCTTTCGCTGCCGTCGACGAGTACGACCAGGACGGGCGGTTCGCGAAGCTCATCGAGGTAGCGTATGACGGGCTCGAAGAGCAGCGCAAGGATCAGCGCGAGAACGAAGAACCGGAGGCCGATCAGGAGACCGTGAAGCGGCTGGTTGACACGCGGAACGGACCTTTGGTAAGACCACGCGGTGAAGACCCCGGCCGCAACCAGTGCGGCGAGTAGCGCGATCGGATGGAAACCGAATGTGAGACCCATGCCTGGGGGCTTCGGGTGAGTCAGGTCAGCGGGATACGAGCATCCTGCCCATCTGCGGTCCGGATGTCGCTTCGAGTTGGACAAGGTAGAGCCCACTGGGGAGATCAGAGACCTCCACGCGGATGACGCCCATGCCGTCGGGAACCGCCACCGAATGGACCCGTCGCCCGATGAGGTCAAAAATGTTCATGCGGGCATTTCCACCGGCTTCGACAGCGCGGGTCACTGCGATCACTGCGGATCGGTCGGCGGGTTGCGGATATATCCACAATTCGGACGCCTGGGCTCCAGGGACGTCCTGCACGCCGGAGGGCAGCGTGACGGCGATCCCAACGGCTGCCTCCGCATCCACGATGCCCCACCCCAGCAGATTGTCAGGCGCGTTTGACTGGTGGGCTGTGGACCGGAGCACGTTTCTGACCTGGACCGGGGTGAGATCGGGATTGGCCTGGAGCAGCTGGCAAACCACGCCGGCCGTCATGGGAGCAGCGAATGACGTGCCGCTTCCGCTGCTGTAGCCGGTGCTGCCGGAGGCGAAGCGCACGCTGGTGGCCTGCGCAGCAACGTCCGGTTTGATGCGGCCGTCCGCCGTAGGTCCCCGCGAAGTGGAGGTGTACGGGGAAAGGTCGGGATTGACGCCGCCTGCGGTGATGACCGTGTCGGTGTCAGCCGGCGAACCGATGGAAGACGCGCCACGGCTCCCGCTGTTTCCGGCAGCCGCGACTACGACGACCCCGAGACGTGCGGCCGCCGCGGCGGCACGGCTCGGGATGGCGGTCCGCCCATCCATCTGCTCAGGTCCGTAACTGCGTTCCCCCTCGTCAAAGAAGTCGTAGCCCAGAGAGACGTTCACGATGTCGGCACCCTCTCGCTCGAGCCACTCCATTCCCGCGACGAAATGGTCCTCTTCCACATTGCGCTCGAAGAACGCGACTTCCGTGGTCGCGGCAAGCACTTCGGCGCCGTGACACGGACCGACGAGCTGGCCGGCATCATATCCGACGGCTACGGACGCAACGTATTGTCCGTGCCGGTTCGACTGGGTCTCGCCCGTGAAATTGCGCACCTCGAGGAGGCGTCCTTCGCTCACCAATCTGGAGAAGGAAGGGTGCGTGAAATCATATTCGGTATCCAGGAACCCGATGCGCACTCCGGCACCGTTCAGGCCCTGATCGAGGATGGGGATAGCGTTGACGGTATTCAGTTGCGTCGTCGACAGCCCATAAACGTCGTCACCCAGAACAAGTGGGTCCGCCGACTCCCGGCGCACGTCTCCCGACTTGGCGGGCTGAGGAGCGACCGCAACCCAGCGGCGTACGTTTTTCAGCTGGTGAACGAAGGGCAGTGCCTTGACCAGACGTTGCTCTTCCGGCGTGAGAGCGGCACTTACCGCGTTAAGCCATGCGCTCTCGAGATGAACGTCGATGCCTGCCCGGCGGAGCGCGTCGACGTACTCCTTCCGCACGGGCGCGGCCTCAGCGGCCGACGGATCGCCACGTCGGGCCCGACGGTCAAGGGCGCGCTGTGAAATTCCGTCGGGCCGGTCTGATGCTGCCTCGACCGGTTTGTCGGCAAAGAAGATCCATACCCGATCGGTGATCGCCCTGGTGTTCTGCGCAAAAGCCGCGAACGAACAAATCCCCAAGGCAAAGAAGATGCACTGAATACGCTCTAGTGGGCGCGACCACATCATGCGACCTGAATGCGTTAACGGCCGGAATCCCGCCGGGAAACCGAACAGAAAAGGACGAACCCTGACGCGCCGCCAAAAGTTGCCTGACGGAGGACTTATTTCCGGCGGCGGAGGAGCGCCCCGCTGAACGCATGGGGCAGTAAATCGGCGGCAGTGGCACGTTCGGGAGGCGCCTCCGCCCGGTCCATCCAGATGGGCAGGTCACGCCTGGATTCGCTGATCACTTGCCTGCATGCGCCGCACGGGGAGGCGGAAGGGTCGCGAGGACAACTCAGGTAGAGACGATCCGGGGTCAGCCCGTAGGAGGCGGATGTACCAAGGGCATTGCGCTCGGCGCAGAGCGTGAACATCCACTCGGGGTGCTCGACGTTGCATCCCGGCACGACCTCGCCGGTCGTGCAGACGACGGCGCAGCCCACCGGGAAGTCCGACAGAGGAGCATGGGCACGAGTGGCGAAACGGCGCGCAAGGTGGATGCCCTCCTCAGCTGAGGCCAGGACCGCGTGGTCCGCCGGCAGGGGCAACATCCCGCGCAGCTCGGGAAGGCCATGATCACTGTCGACTACGCAACAGTCCTGAGCCCGAAAGGACATGGCCTCAAAGAGTCCCACCAGGTAGCCTCGCTCGGTGGAGGCAAAGGCTCCGCTCTTTACGAGCGCCACGATATCCGTTCGACCGAACGCCGCACAGGTGGTCACCGCATTGAGCAAAGCCGGGAGCGTAAGGGAAAATGAGGCGTTCTCCACGCGCACGCCCGGAACCCACCATCCGTCGGAGAGCAGACATACGACTCCGGCAGCCTCGCCGCTGTAGGGGACGATGGAGCGTGTGGATACCGCGCGAGCTTCCTCTCGAAGTTGTTCGATTCGGGATTTCATCGGACCTCGCAGGTGGGCACAGATGGTGGAACCGGAAAACTAAGGAACGGGGAGGTGGTATGGGGAGGGCCAATGTGGTGGGTGGATGGTAGTAGGACCGGTCCGTCGTACCGACCCCGTCCAGTGACCCAGCCATTGGACCTTCGACGGATCCACCAGGCAGCCGGTGCCGGTTATTCGAGTGGAATTGTTGGAAAGACCGGGCACAGGGGCAATGAACCGTGAGGTCGGTGTAGGGTCTGTCACCGCCAAATGCGAAATTGAGTCTTTTCATCAAGAGGTGCGCCATGGTTCGTGGTTCCGCCGCAGCGTCTGGGTCGGCCGACGCGGTTCGAAGCGCTCCGGCCAGCAACGTGGTCCCCCGGTTGCTCCAGCCCGCAACGCACGGGCACTGGAGTTCCGTGCCGCCTGCATTCGCCGCATCCCAGGCCGGGTCGGCCGCCGGGCAGGCTTCCCGGGGCACATCCGGCGCAGCCGAACCGCTCGAGAGCGGCGAGGCGGACCTCATCATTACGGGTGGGACGGTGCTGACGATGGCGGGCCCCAACCTCGAAAATGGGGCGGTCGTCATCCGGGACGGCGAAATTCTCGCGGTGGGGGATGCAGCGGACATTGCTGCGCGATATGCCGCCCGCACGCGGGTGGATGCGCGCGGCATGGCCGTGATGCCAGGGCTCGTGAATGCCCACACGCATGCACCGATGGCACTGTTCCGGGGTATTGCGGACGACCGTCAACTCATGGACTGGCTGGGCAACTACATCTTTCCGGCAGAAGCCGGCTTCGTCGATGCAGAATTCGTACGGTGGGGTACGCGGCTCGCGGCGGCGGAGATGATCGCCTCCGGCACGACCACGTTTGCAGACTTCTACTACTTCGAGGAGGATATCGCCCTGGAGGTACAGCGCGTCGGCCTGCGCGCCGTGCTGGGGGTGGCGCTCATCGATTTTCCTGCCCCGGACAACAAAACCTGGGACGAGGCCGTTGCCTATGCGCGCGCGTTCGTCACCCGCTACGCCGACCACCCCCTCATCACGCCCGCACTGGCCCCCCACGCACCCTATACCGTCTCGGCCGAGCACCTGAAAGAGGTTCGCTCGCTTGCCACGGAACTCGGCGTGTCCATCTTCATCCACGTCTCCGAGTCGCAGGACGACCTCCGCCAGGTCGCCGAGATGACCGGAGGTCTTACCCCAGGCGCCTTCCTGGATTCCCTCGGGTTTCTGGGACCGGACGTTGTCGCCATACATGGAGTCTGGCTCACGCCCGATGAATTGTCGAGGTTCGCGGAAGTTGGCGTTGGCGTCGTCCACAGCCCGGAGAGCAATATGATGCTTGCGTCGGGCATCGCGCCGGTGGCTGAGATGAGGGTTGTCGGCCTGGAAGTGGCGATTGGCACGGACGGACCGGCTGGCTCCAACAACGACATGGATATGTTCGGGGAAATGGCCAGCGCGGCTCGGCTCCAGAAGGTGTCCCGATTGGATCCGACGGCCTTGAGCGCCAGAGGCGTGCTGGAAATGGCGACAATCGGCGGCGCGCGCGTTCTCGGACTGGCGCATCGGACCGGCTCCATCGAACCCGGCAAACGCGCCGATGTCATCGTCGTAGACCTTCATCGACCAGGCATACAGCCCGTATTCTCCGTCGATTCTGCCCTCGTCTATGCGGCCTCCGGCTCCGACGTCTACATGACGGTCGTTGACGGCCGGATACTCATGCAAGATGGTCACTTCTTCACGCTGGAGGTCGATGAGGTGCTGGCCAAGGCGCTGGAGTATCGAGACCGAATCGTCGCGACGTTGGGCAAACACTAACGTTTATTGGTCCTTGGCCTACCTGCGCGCGCGTCGAGCTACCGCTCGGACTTCGCGCCGAACCGGGCAGGCTTCGAGGGAGTTACCGGCCGTGACACCGCACCGTGTCCATCACTCCACCCTGCTCGGCCCGAGGGAGGCAACCCATGAGAAATCAGGCTATTTTTATCCTTTCTGCCCTTCTGGTTCTGCTACTGCACAACGGATGTACCGTCATTCGAGGCAGCCAACAGGAGAGCGAGGCCTCGATCTTCGTACAGGAACTCGTCAAGACGACACAAAGTTGGGACGGAGCGCTTCTCCCGGCGTATCCGAATGGTCAACCCGAGGTCACAATTCGACGGTATAGCATTCCGCCCGGAGCCAGGCTCGACACGCACCACCATCCTGTGATCAACGCGGGGGTGCTGCTAAGCGGGCAACTCACCGTCGTGGCAGTCAGTGGAGACACGCTCCAACTCAATGCGGGGGATCCGATCGTCGAACTCGTCAATACCTCGCACTATGGACGAAATGACGGGAAGGTCCCCGCAGAGATTATCGTCTTCTACGCCGGAGCCGTTGATACCCCGATCAGCGTCGTGGAGCCTGGCAAGTAACAAGCCCCCTATATGCCTTCACAAGTGACGACGCGCGGGATCCTTCAAGAAACGGGAGCGCATAGGCATGATCGCCTTGAAATTCATGACTTCGCGACGTATCCTGCCCCGCTTTTGTGAGTGATATTTTTGTCCGCACCTAAATCCCGACAAATGAGAAACCCGGTCTGGATTCGAGCGGGACTCGTCTTGATGCTCGTCTCCGCGTCGGCAGCGGCCCAGGAGGTCCCACACGTCTTTCGTGGCGCAACGATCTATCCGATCAGTTCGGCGCCCATCGAGGACGGAACGCTGGTCGTCCACAACGGGAAAATCGTTGCCGTGGGCCCCGGCAGCCAAATCGTCTCGCCTCCCGGAGCGGTGGAAATCGACGTCACCGGCAAGGAGATCATGCCCGGTCTGGTCGACACACACAGCCATATCGGACGCGGCGACGGCGGTGACCGCTCCGAAACGGTCCATCCGGACGTGCGCATTCTGGATGCTGTCGATGCCCGTAACCCGGGCATCATGAGGGCGCGTGCGGGCGGTCTGACCACCGTAAATGTCATGCCGGGCTCCGGTCACCTCATGAGCGGACAGACGGTCTACCTGAAGCTCCGCGAGGGGAACACGATCTATGATTTGCTCTATTGTGACGACGTCGAGAAAGGGATCTGCGGCGGTCTGAAAATGGCCAATGGCACCAACCCGCTGCGAGAGCCGCCGTTCACCGGCACGCGCGCGAAATCTGCCGCGAAGGTTCGGCAGCTGTTTATCAAGGCCCAGGACTATCGGGCCAAAGTCGCGGCCGCCGCCGGGGATGCGGAGAAGATGCCGCCGCGCGATCTCGGTATGGAGGCGTTGGGGGAGGTGCTTGCCGGCAAGCGAATTGTCCACTTCCATACCCATCGTCATGATGACGTGCTGACGGCCATCCGCATCGCCAAGGAGTTCGGCTTTCGCGTCGTGCTACACCATGTCAGTGAAGCCTGGAAGATCGCCGAAGAAATCGCCGATGCCGGCGTCAGCGCATCCATCATCGTGATCGATTCGCCGGGAGGAAAGTTGGAGGCCGTGGACATGTACAATCGGAACGGCGTTGCCCTGGAAGAGGCTGGTGTCCACCTCGCTTACCACACCGACGACAGCATCACGGACTCCCGCTTCTTTCTTCGCTCCGCCGCTATCGGCGTACGATACGGGATGAGCCGCAGCAAGGCACTCGAAGCGCTCACGCTAGCCGGCGCCCAGATGCTGGATCTCGGTGACCGCGTTGGCTCCCTTGAAGTGGGCAAAGATGCCGACTTCATTGTGTTATCCGGCGACCCTCTGAGTACCTATACCCATGTCGAACAGACCTGGGTGGAAGGGAAGAAGCTGTTCGACCGCGCCGATCCCGAGCACAAGAAATTCGCCACCGGAGGCTATGGCGTCTTCTCCGACGCTGCCGGCCACAGTGACCACGAGGAGGCTGCGCGATGAGTAGATCGATACTGGTACTCCTCCTGCTGCTTGTTGCCCGCTTGGGGCCGGCACTGGCACAGGACCCGCTCGCCATCCGCGCCGAAATCGTGCACACGATGGCCGGAGAACCGATCGAAAACGGCGTCATCCTGATCAAGGACGGAAAGATCGAACGCCTCGGTGCGGACCTGGGCATTCCCGAAGGCTATGAGGTGATCGAGGGAAAGGTCGCCACACCGGGATTGATCGACGCCCACACGGTGGTCGGCCTGGCCGGCTATCTGAACCAGACGCATGACCAGGATCAACTCGAGCGGTCGAACCCGATACAACCCGATCTGCGCGCCATCGATGCCTATAATGGCCGAGAGGTTCTCGTGGGATGGCTGCGCCGCCACGGGATCACGACCATGCACACCGGACACGGCCCGGGCGCGTTGATCAGTGGACAGACGATGCTCGTAAAGACGGTGGACGGCTCGATCGATGACGCTCTGATCCACTCACCGGTCATGTTGGCGATGACGCTGGGCCCGGCGGTGAGCCGCAACTTCCAGAAGCCTGGCACGCGCGCAAAAAGCGTCGCGATGCTGCGCGAGACGCTCGTCAAGGCCCAGGAGTATACGAGAAAGATGGAGAGCCAGGAGGAGAGCAAACGTCCCCCGCGCGATCTGTCGATGGAGATGCTGTCCAGCCTTCTGAAAGGTGAAGTGACGGCGTTGGTGACGGCGCACAGCGTTCCTGAGATCCTGGCCGCATTGCGGCTGCAGCGGGAATTCGGGTTCAAGATGGTATTGGACGGTGCGTCGGAAAGCTACCTGCTCCTCGACGAAATCAAGGCTGCAGACGTGCCGGTGATATTGCATCCTTCCATGATTCGCCCGAGTGGAGACGCGTCCGCAGCCTCTCTCGAAACGGCCGTAAAACTCCGCGACGCCGGTATCCTCTTCGCCCTGCAGAGCGGCCATGAAGGCTACGTGCCCAAAACCCGGGTCGTGCTCTTTGAAGCGGCCGTCTATGCCGCCAACGGTCTATCGTTCGAGCAGGCGCTTTCGATGATCACCATCGATGCCGCGAAAATCCTCGGCATCGACGGGCAAGTCGGATCTCTGGAACCGGGCAAAGATGCGGATGTGGTGCTGTTCGACGGCGATCCGTTCGAATACACAGCGCATGTGTGCACGGTCGTGCTGGAAGGCCGTATCGAAAGCGACGAGTGCTGGTGATCAAAATACCCGGTGCCGAGGATCGCGTTGTTGTTGGGCGGCGCCGGGTGTTTCATGCGCTTTTCAACGCGATCGACCCCGCCGGGTCAGAACTTATATGTTTGCCGAAGACTCGGTCGACGCGGTGCCGGAACCAGGTCTGAAGCAACACGCGGGCCGGATCGTCCTTCGGTTAGGGCCATCCTGGGGATTATCACTGCAAACAAGGCATTCGAATGGTCTTTCATGAGACAAAGCTCAAGGGGGCTTTCGTGGTTGAACTGGACAAAAAAGAAGATGATCGGGGCTTCTTCGCCAGGGCGTTCTGTGCGCGTGAGTTCGAAGACCATGGCCTGCGTCCCCAGGTCGTTCAGGCAAACATGTCCTATAACCACCTGAAGGGCACCGTGAGGGGCATGCACTATCAGGTGGCGCCTGCGAGTGAGCCGAAGTTCATACGGTGCATCAGCGGTGCGATCTGGGACGTCATCATTGACATGCGTCCCGACTCGCCGACGTACCTGCAACATGTCGGCGTAGAGTTGAGTGCAGCGAACCGGAGGGCTATCTACGTACCCGACATGTTCGCACATGGCAACCAGGCCCTCACCGACGGCGCCGAGTTACTCTACCTTGTCGGCGAGTTCTATACGCCGGGCTGCGAGCGCGGCGTACGCTTCGACGACCCCGCCATCGGGATCGAATGGCCCCTGCCCGTGACCGTCATCAGTGAGAAGGACAGCGCCTGGCCGCTGCTCTGAATCAAGTCGAAGATTCGCATCAACACAAGCCCCGTCATCTGATGTTCATTGTCGACACCGAACTCAAGAAACGCGCCGCGGAAGGCCGACCGGTGAAGGTCGCGCTGGTGGGTGCAGGCTTCATGGCCAGGGGAGTGGCCAACCAGATTGTCAACTCCGTACCAGGGATGAAGCTGATGGCGATTTCCAACCGGACCATCGCCACTGCGGGACGCGCCTGGCGCGAAGCGGGCGTGGAGGCGTTTGAGGAAGTCTCCGAGATTGGAGCGCTCAACGATCGTATGAAGAGGGGAATCCCGGTGATCACCGACGATGCCCTGCTGCTCTGTGAAGCCGACGATATCGATGTGCTCATCGAGGTCACCGGAGCCATCGAGTTCGGCGCCCAGTTTGCGATGAAGGCGATTTCGTGCGGAAAGGACGTGGTGACCATGAATGCCGAACTCGATGCGACCATCGGTTCGATCATCCGGCGCTATGCGGATAAAGCGGGGGTGATCTTCAGCGTCTCGGACGGCGACCAACCGGGCGTCCAGATGAACCTCTTTCGTTTCGTCAAGAGCATCGGACTCACGCCTCTGGTGTGCGGAAACATCAAGGGCTTGCAGGACCCGTACCGGAATCCGACCACCCAGAAAGGATTCGCGGAGAAGTGGGGACAGAACCCGTACATGGTGACCAGCTTTGCCGATGGTTCGAAAATATCCTTCGAACAGGCCTGCGTCGCCAATGCGACCGGGATGAGTGTGGAGATGCGCGGGATGCGGGGCGGCGACTTTGACGGACACGTGGACGACCTCTGTCATTCCGGTCGCTACGACGTCGACACGCTCCGCGCCCTCGGAGGCGTAGTGGACTATACCGTCACGTCGCAGCCCGCACCCGGCGTGTTCGTGCTGGCTACCCATGACGATCCCAAGCAGCAGCACATGCTGAACCTCTACAAGCTCGGAGCAGGACCCCTCTATAGCTTTTACACGCCCTATCACCTGTGCCACTTTGAAGTGCCGTTGTCCGCCGCACGCGTGGCACTCTTCCGCGACTCGGTACTCTCCGCCGACCACCCCACTGTGGAAGTCATCACGCTCGCGAAGGAAGACCTGAAGGCCGGAGAGCCATTGGATGCCATCGGCGGGTACAAGACCTACGGCCAGTGCGAAAAATATGCGGTCAGTCGCGTCCAGAACCTGCTCCCCCAGGGCCTGGCGGAGGGATGTGTACTCAAGCGGGATGTGGCGAAGGATGCGCCAATAACGTACGACGATGTGGTGATTCCCCCGGATCGGCTATGTGACGCGCTCCGCGCCGAACAGGACAAACTCTTCGACGTCGCGTAAGGCCCGGCTCCCGCCCGGAGGCCTTCCTTCCCAGGCGCAGTTTTGGTAAGGACCCGACCGCATGATCGCGTCCCGGGCCATATGGGGAATTGGTCGCGCACAGTGAAAGTACCCGCTTCCCGGTTCCGGGCGAGTCACGAGGCCTTTGCCGCCTGAGGAGCGGGAGTCGCCAAATCGCTAGTGCACCAGCCGCTTCAGTTCTTCCACACGGCGCACGATCGCCTCGCGTTCCATCTTTCTCAAGGCCTCCGGGAGCATGTCCCGGCTCGTGCACTCCAGCACGGCCACCAGGTTCTGAAGCTCGACCTCCAACGGGTAGGTCGGGGGAATAAAATCCTCCACCACGTGCTGCAAGATCTCGGTGGTCACTACCGGCGTCTCTTTCCCCTTCACCAGGGTGATCGACCGGAATTTTGATCTCGTGAGGATGGCCTCCATGTCTGCCCCGCTGAACGTACGCTCCCCGTTGAGCAAGGCGTCCGGGACCTCTTCGATCGGCACGGTCACGCCCGTCTTCTTCATCATGACCCGCAGGAGTTCCAGCCGTTCTTCCCGCGTGGACGGGTAGAACAGCGCGAGATGCTCCTCGGCGCGGCCCTGTCGCTTGAGGTCGATCGGCATCAGGTCGGGTCTGGCGGTGACGAGAAACCAGATCACCTTTCCCCGGTTGCGCGTGTCGCTCATGAACGACGCGATCTGGCCAAAGACACGTTGCGAAACCCCGGAATCCCCCTGCGCATGCCGATTGCCGAGCGCCGCATCGGCCTCGTCGATCATAACCGCAACAGGCGACATGGCCTTAACCAGCGTCAGGATCTTTTCCAGGTTGCCCTCCGTCACGCCCTGCCACTGCGATCGGAAGTTCTTCAGTTTGACCATCGGCACGCCGATCTCCCCTGCGAACGTAGTAATGAGAAAGGTCTTACCCGTGCCGACCGGTCCGCTCACCAGATAACCCATCGGCATGGCGTCCGGCCGTCCGCGACGCAGGATCTGGGACGCATGGCGGAGGTGCTGCTTAACCTCCACGTGACCAGCCACCATGTCGAGCGTGTAGTTCGTCTCGACGAATTCCAATAACCCGTACGCCTCCGCCTCGATGATCTCCTTCTTTCGTTCGGACAACTGCTCGAATGTCAGCTTGCGCTTGTTCTCCAGCACGTCAGCAAGCAGCGTCCGCAACTGGATGAAGTTCACGCCCGCCGTATTGGAGGCGAGAGCGGTCTGGCTGACGTCCGAATTGGCCGCAAAATTCTGACCGTGAGTTGCCCATCGGATGAATGACAGGCGGGCGGTCTCATCGGGCAGCGGGATCTGGATTTCCGCCGTAAAGGGGCTCTGGACAAGTTGCTGGTTGAGATCATTCAGGTTCTCCGTCACCAGGACCAGGGTGAAATCGGCCTTCAAGAAGAGTGGATCGTGCGCCCATTTCTGCAAGAATACCAGCGCGTTGCGATCCTCCGCCGAATACATGGAGGCCTCGGCCATCGGGACGATCGTTTCTGCGTAGTCGAGGATGCAGGCTACGCGTTTTCCCTCGCTGAGGCGAATGCGGAGATAGTTTTCGAGAACCGAAAAGACGCGCACGGGGTCACGCGGCATGCGCTGCGCGAAATCCGTCCCGAACACGGTGTCGTAACCGGAGAGCGCCCGGTTGAAGTCCTTCTGTGATTCCTTGTCGAGAAAATGTACCCCCGCCGAGCGGTCATAGAAGAGCACGATGTCCCGTCCGGCAAAGAGGTCGTTGGCGAGAAACTCGCGCAACGGGGTGTAGATGGTCTTCTCCGCATCGTCCCGCGTCGGCACGAGATCCCGGACATTTCCGAAGAGGATGAACTGGTTGAGCGTCTTGGTGAAGTACTTCCTGGCGAATTCCAGCGCCCACTCGGGGTAGTGTGCGGTGAAGGGATCGGCAGGAGTCGATTTCACGGGGGAGGATGCGGCGCGTTTTGCCATGGCAAGAAGACAAAAGGTGAGATGGACCGCCGGTGAAACGACGTCACAAAAAAAGGGGTCCCCGATTCGGAGACCCCTTGAAGCACCTAACGGTGTGATCAGGCGACGGTCACCGAATCGTCCAGGTATACGTCCTGGATCGCATTCAGAATCTGAACCCCGTCGGCCATCGGACGCTGGAATGCCTTCCGACCGCTGATGAGCCCCATGCCGCCGGCACGCTTGTTGATGACGGCCGTCTTGACCGCCTGCGCAAGATCGTCCTTGCCGGAGGCGCCACCGGAGTTGATCAGACCCACGCGGCCCATGTAGTTGTTGATCACCTGGTAGCGGGTCAGGTCGATGGGATGGTCCGACGAAAGCTCCGTATACATCCGCTCGTCGTATTTCCCGTACTTCACGCCGCCCGTATTGAGTGCCTTGTAGCCGCCGTTCGACTCGGGCTGCTTCTGCTTCACGATGTCGGCCTGGATCGTAGCGCCCAGATGGTTCGCCTGTCCGGTCGTGTCCGCCGACACCTCGTGGTTCACGCCGCCGATCGCGAAGGCAGGGTTACGCATGTAGCACCACAGGATGGTGGCCATGCCGAGCTCGTGTGCGAGGGAGAATGCCTCGGACACCTCGACGAGCTGACGTCCCGCTTCATCCGATCCGAAATAGATCGTGGCGCCGACACCGACACAACCCATGTTGTAGGCGTCCTCGATGCGGGCGAACATGATCTGGTCGAACTTGTTCGGGTAGGTGACCAGTTCGTTGTGGTTGAACTTGAGGATGAACGGAATTCTGTGGGCGTACTTCCGAGCGACCATACCCAACACGCCGAATGTCGAAGCAACGGCGTTGCAGCCTCCCTCGATCGCCAGTTCGACAATCTTGGCAGGATCGAAATAAATGGGGTTCTTGGCAAACGACGCACCCGCGGAGTGCTCGATGCCCTGATCGACAGGAAGGATGGATACAAACCCGGTCCCGCCCAGGCGGCCGTTGTCGAACAGGGTTTGCAACGAACGCAGTACGCGGGGCGAACGGTCCGACTGCGCGAAAACGCGATCGACAAAATCAGGGCCCGGCAGGCAGAGATGCTCCTTCGACACCTTGGCCTCGTGCTCCAACAGGTATGCCGCTTCAGCACCAAGCAGCTCTTCAATGCGGGGTACAGTCACTTCACTCATGGGAATAGATGTTATTTCAATGGTGCCGCAGGGCGGCCGGATTGACAACCCGAATCGGTGGTCAGCCTGAAAGTTACGACGAAGCGCCGCCTCCCGCCTCGAATTGCCGAAACTAGACTTCATTTTCACAGAAAAGCGTATCCGCTGTCGGGGTAGTCTTGCGTTCTTGCGAAGTGCGTATCTTGATTGTTTGTCCCGGCAACCATGCCTGCTCCTCTTGAGGGAGGTTACCCGGTCGAGTTATGCGCGTAATCGTGCTTGGCGCGGGCGAGGTCGGATTCGACGCGGCCCGTATGCTCTCCCAGGAGCAGCATAGTGTGACGGTCGTTGACAAGGATGAGTCGCACCTGCGAAGGATCACGGAACGGTTTGATGTGCTTACCGTCAACGGCAGCGGGACTTCAGCCTCCGTCCTGCGTGAAGCGGGAGTGAAGGATGCGGATTTGCTCCTGGCCGTGACGAGTTCCGATGAGGTGAACATTATCGCGTCGATGATCGCGCAGCGCCTGGGGGCGAAGCATACCGTTGCGCGCATTCGATCCGACGAACTGATGCACGACGGCTCGATCCTGACGGCCGCGGACACCGGAATCGAACTCATCATCAATCCGGAAGAAAGCGCTGCGAGGGAAGTCGTTCGCCTGGTGCGCCGGAGCGTGGCGACCGACGTGCTTCCGCTGGCCGAAGGACAACTTCAGGTCATCGGGATGCGTATCGGTCGCGATGAGGCAAGTATCGGGAAATCGCTTATCGACCTTGCGCTTCAAAAGCCGGGTCTTCGATTTCGGGTCGTTGGAATTCATCGAGGCGTGAGAACGATCCTCCCGACCGGAACGGACGTGCTCAGGGGAAACGACCAGGTCTTTTTCCTTGCCCGCACGGCGGACGTTCAGGCGGTCATCGAGTTGATGGGCCGTCGCGATGATCGTATCGAACGCATCATGATCCTTGGCGGCACGGGGATTGGTCAACGCGTGGCCTATGAGTTGAGCAAAGACGCCCGCGCGAAGATCAAACTCGTCGAATCGGATCGCGCGACGGCGGAACGACTCTCCGAGTCGCTGGCCGATGTGCTCGTCATCCACGGTGATCCCACCGATATCGATCTGCTCGCGACCGAGGGGATCGGTGAAGTAGACGCGCTTATCGCCCTCACAGAAAGCGAGGAGGCCAACCTCGTCGCCTCGCTCATGGGTAAGCATATCGGCGTCAAGAAGACGATCGCTTTGCTCTCCAAGAGTATGTATATCCCCCTGAGCCAGAGCATCGGCTTGGACGCAGCGGTGAACCAGAAACTCTCGGTGGCCAAGGAAATCATGCGCTTCCTCCGCAGCAAACACGTCCGGAACGTGGCTACCGTACACGGTCTCGACGCGGAGGTGCTGGAAATAGAAGCCGAGAAGAAGTCACGCATCACGCAGATGCCCCTGAAAGACCAGGAATTGCCTCCCGGCGTTCTCATCGGGGCCGTCTACGGGGAGAATCTGCTCGAGGTGGCCACGGGAGAGACCTGGGTGCTTTCCGGCGACCGTGCCATCGTATTTGCCCTGCCACATCGCGTGACCGATGTGGAACGCCTGTTCGGGAAATGAAAACGGGCCACATCGCGCTCAACATCAAGGCCGTCGCAGGCGTGATGGGCTCTCTCATTACGGTCCTTGGCGGTTGTCTCCTGTTCCCCATGCTCATCGGGATCTTGCACGATGAGCCAGGTTGGTGGGGCTTCGCCGCTACCGCAGCAGGGTCCCTCGCAGTGGGCCCGGTCATCTGGGTCCGGTATCGGCCGAAGGAAGAACTGCGCGTGCGCGAAGGATTCGCCATCGTTGCGCTCGCCTGGCTCGTGCTTTCTCTCGTTGGCGCCCTGCCGTTTGTGCTCGCCGGCGTGCTGGACTCGTACACGGATGCGTTCTTCGAAACGATGAGCGGATTCACGACCACCGGAGCAACGATCCTCGGCGGTGGCGGAAATCCCGACATAGAAGACGTCCCGCAAGCCTTCCTCTTCTGGCGCAGCCTCGCACACTGGCTCGGCGGAATGGGCATCATCGTGCTGACACTCGCCATCCTCCCCATGCTGGGCGTCGGCGGCATGCAACTCTTTAAGGCGGAGGTGCCGGGACCGACGGCCGACAAGTTGACGCCCCTGGTCAAACAGACCGCCCAACGACTCTGGCTCATCTACGTGGCCTTCACCGCGCTGGAAGTGCTGCTCCTGCTGCCCGCCATGAGCCTGCTCGATGCGGTGAACCACGCCTTCGCCACGATGGCCACCGGCGGCTTCTCCACAAAGAACGGGTCGGTCGGACAGTTCGGCTCGGCCTACGTCGACTGGGTGATCACCCTCTTCATGCTATTTGCGGGAATCAACTTCGCCCTGCACTATCGCATGCTGATCGGCCGCGTGCGGCTCACATTGAAGGATACCGAACTTGTGACTTTCGTCCTGATTTGCCTGGGTGCGACCGCCCTCGTCACCGTGGCAACGATGAAAGACTTCTGGGGGCACCCCGTCGATACGCTGCAGTATGACGGGTTCCTCGAGGCCCTTCGATTCAGCGCCTTTCAAGCCGTCGCCATCATAACCACCACGGGTTTCGGCACGGCAGACTATGAGTTATGGCCGCCTCTTGCGATGGGCCTCGTTTTCCTCCTCTTTTTCGTAGGAGGAATGGCCGGCTCCACCGGAGGCGGCGTCAAGGTGGTCCGACATGTCGTCCTCTTCAAATCGCTGACCCGCGAACTTCGCCGGCTGGTCCATCCCCAGGCCCTGATTCCGGTACGTCTCAACGGCCGGGTTGTGAACCAGGATGTGATCCAGAACATCCTCTCGTTCGTCGTGCTGTACGCCGTCACGATCGCCGTAGGAACCCTCATTATGGCTGTTGTGGGCCTCGATCTCATGAGCGCCCTGTCCGCCGCCATGTCGACGGTAGGAAATATCGGCCCGGCGTTCGGAACGGTCGGGCCGACCGAAAATTATGCGCACATCCACGATGTCGGAAAATGGGTGCTCGCACTGCTCATGATGGTCGGACGGCTGGAAATCTTCACCGTGTTCATCCTCTTCTCGCCGGATTTCTGGCGACGCTAGCCGGCAGGCATCGTCCTCACTCCGATTTCCGGCGGAATTGAGTCCGGTCGCCGCAGGTAGCCCGGCAAACAGGAGGAAAGCAGCGCCGCCATCAGAATCCCCTTGGTACCCAGGCCGAGGAGCACCCAGACCCGCTCCGAGCCGGGCAGGGGACCCACCATGGGCAGCCGCGTCCCGGGAACGGTGACCCGCACGCCGGCGTCCCGTCGGATCACCTCGAGTCCGTCAACCGCGGGGACCATGGAGCCTATTTTCTGGAGGATGGCCTTCGAACCAGCCTCGGTGGGGAAAACGTGCTCAAACCGGTGTTCATACGTGCTGCCGGCGAGCAACGTCTCTCCGTCCGCCACGATGTGCCCGGCGCCCGAGAGACAGGGCAGGCGGGCCGCAAGCTCGCGCGGCGCAAGGAGATGGTTGGACTGGCCCTTGACATCATGAAGAGAGAGACCGGTCAGCGGCGCAAGGCCACGGTATCCATATCCCACGGTGAGCACGATGTGCCGGGCTTCGACGGTTCGGCCACTCTGCAAGTGCGCTGCGACCTGGTCGGGTCCCTCGGTCCAGCCGATCAGCCGCTCGCCGAAGCAGACTTCCATTCCGAATCGGGACTGTGCCGCGTCGACGAGATCCGCTACGGTCGCAGCGATGTCCATCCATCCGCCGGAACGGACAAAAAGCGCCCCGAAAGGCGCCCGAACATCCGGGAAGCGCTCCTCGACGGCTTCGGGACCCAGAAAGGTCGCGCGATCGGGGTGGGCCGACGCACTGTCCACGAAATAGCCGGCCTGGGCCGCATCTTCGGCCGGGCGCCAGACGCCCGTGCGGTGGAAGCAGCGATTCAGGCCGGAATCGCCGAGGAGCGCGTCCAGCGCAGCCTCTGCCTCATCGTATCGCCAGATCGTCCGCGCCTTGCGTGCCATAAACGTGTTGACCACGCCGATGGCCGCACCGGAGGCCCCTCCGGCAGGACCTTCGGCATCGATGAGGAGGGTCCGGCCGCTCGCCGCAAGACGGAAAGCAGCGAAAGAACCGGCAAGACCGGCGCCGACTACAAGGAAATCCGGCAAATCCGCCATGCGGCGTTGCGTTTCGGAAAAGTCACGGATAAGTTCGGTGCGCCCCCAAGAAAAGGACGCCGCCCCTTATCATAGATGATTCACCACACATTCATACCATGGCTCAGCCCGATATCGTGATCGTCGGCGGGGGCATCATCGGGATGTCCATCGCCCTGGAACTGGCCCGCAACAACCGGGAAGTACTCGTTCTGGAACGCGATCGCGCGGGACACGGCACGACGTGGCTCGGCGCGGGCATGCTGGCCGCCAGCGCGGAGTTGGGATTTGAGGAGTGGGAACTTTACCAACTCAGCAGCCACTCGTCCCGCCTGTGGCCGGAGTTTGCCGCTGCGCTCGAGGAGGAAAGCGGAATCGACGTGGACCACCGCACCGAGGGCACGTTTATGGTGGCGGACGACCGCGACAGCGCGGAAGCGCTGCGACGGCTATTCGACTTCCAGGTAAAATGTGGTCTGGATGTACAGTGGATGACCGGTGCGGAAGCCCTGGAGCGAGAGCCTTTTCTGGCCCCGCGCCTGTCGGGTGCCATCTTTTCGGGCACGGATCATCAGGCGGACAATCGGCTGATCGTCAAAGCACTTGCGGAAGCACTAACCCGGCGCGGCGTGACGATTCGGGAGTTGTGCCCGATTCAGTCGGTGGTGCCGGATGAGGCGGCTCCGGTGGCGGTAACGGCTGACGGAGAGCGGATTACGGGCAAACGGATCGTCATCGCAGCCGGCACGTGGTCTCGGCAGATCGAGGGGCTCGCGCCGTTCGAGCCGGCCGTGCGACCGGTGAAAGGGCAGATGGTCGAACTGCAGATCGAGCCGCCCTTCGACCTGCGCCACGTGGTCCGGGGTCCCTCCGCCTATTTCGCGCCCAAGAGCAGCGGTCGGCTGCTTCTGGGAGCGACCAGTGAGGAAATGGGTTTCGATACGTCCGTCACGGGTGGGGGCCTCTTCAAACTGCTGGAAGGAGGATGGGAGATCGTCCCCGGGATCTATGACCTGAAGGTGACGGACACGTGGGCCGGGTTGCGTCCCGCCAGCCGGGACCATCAGCCCATCCTCGGTCCGTCCGGTCTCCCCGGAATCGACTACGCGACGGGGCACTACCGCCACGGCGTGATCCTCGCGCCCGTCACGGCCAAATTGATGGCCGCCTACCTCGTGAGCGGGGAAACACCGGAGGAGATGCGCCCGTTTGTTCCTCAGCGCTTCTTCAAATAGTGTGGAGGATGAAAACAACGATGGAACGCATCGACGTGCGCGTGAACGGGGAAGAGAAGGTCGTCAGGGCGGATGCATCCGTCGCCGACCTGGTCGAAACGCTGGGTGTCGATCCGGACGGCTCGGGCACCGCGGTGGCGGTGAACTATGCCGTCGTGCGGAAAGCTGATTGGCGGCAAACCCGACTCAATCCGGGCGACGAAGTCGAAATCGTCACCGCAACCCAGGGGGGGTAACAACCGCTCGTTTCCCCGATTCGAAATTCGAGAACCAAGACCATGGCCCAGACCGCCGAACCCGTGACCGCACCCGATGTTGACGAACCGTTTGTCATAGGAGGAGAGACGTTTCGATCCCGGCTCCTCCTCGGGTCGAGCCGTTATCCGAATCCACAGGTCATGCTGGAGGCGCTTGACGCGTCCGGTGCAGAGTTGGTGACGGTTTCGATCCGACGGGTCAACGTGTATGACCGCGCGGATGAGAGTATTCTGTCGCTCCTGCGGAAAGGGGGTTTCAAACTGCTTCCGAACACGGCCGGCTGCTACACGGCGCGCGAGGCGATACTCGTCGCCCAGCTGGCGCGGGAGGCGTTGGAAACCACGCGGATCAAGCTGGAGGTGATCGGCGATGACGAAACGCTGCTGCCCGATGTCGAGCAGACCTTGAGGGCGGCGAAGACCTTGATCGACGAAGGGTTCTCGGTATACGCGTACTGCAACGATGATCCGATCACCTGTCGCAAGTTGGCCGACCTGGGGTGTGCGGCCGTGATGCCACTTGCGTCTCCGATCGGCAGCGGGATGGGGCTTGTCAACGTGTACAACCTGCGGCTCATTCGTGAGCTGGTACCGGACACGCCCTTGCTCGTCGATGCCGGGATCGGCACCGCGAGTGATGCGGCGCATGCCATGGAGTTGGGCTATGACGGGATTCTCCTCAATACGGCCATTGCCGGGGCCAAGCATCCTGTGCTGATGGCGCGTGCCATGCGAAATGCACTGGATGCGGGGCGGATGGCCTGGCTGGCCGGGCGGATCCCTCGCCGATTCTACGCACAAGCCTCTTCACCGGAGGAGGGAAAGATTTCGGTCCCATCCAGACCCAGCTAGCCATGCCGTCCGAGCCAATGACGTTGCCGCGCCTCATCGGGATCGCCAACCGATTTACCCTGCCTGAACGGGCGGAAGCCGTCGTGCGGGCGGTTGCCGACGGAGGACTCCCCTGGGTTCACCTGCGGGACCATCTCGTCGATGACGAGACGTTTGATTCGGGAGCGGGGAAGCTTATCGCGCGTCTCCGCGCAGCACATCCGGACGTCCTGATTTCAGTGAACACGCGCCTCGATACGGCCGTGCGACTGGGGACGCATTTTCACCGCGCGCGGTTCGGTCCGCTCGCAGCCGAAGCCCGTTCGCGGCTCGGTGACGGTGTGCTGATCGGTGAGTCAACCCACGACGCCCATGAAATCGCCCAGGCGGAGGAGGAGGGCGTGGATTATGTCTTCTTCAGCCATGTCTTCGAAACGAGCAGCAAGCCGGGTCTCGGCGGGGCGGGGCTGAAAGTGCTGGCAGAGGTGTGCAGATCAACGCATCTGCCTGTGTATGCCCTGGGCGGCATCACGCCGGATCGGGTGGCAGCTTGTCTGGACGCCGGCGCCTATGGCGTGGCGGCGTTGTCTGCGATTATGGATGTGGAGGAACCGGGGGAGGGGGTGAGGAGATTCTTGGATGAGTTTAAGAAACTGGAGATTAATAGTTTAGGAGTTTGAGAGTTTAGTAGTTTAGGAGTCAGCGAGTACTCCCCATACTCCCGGCACCTTCCCCACGTTCCACACTTCCCACACCATGCCATCCATCCCCATCGCCCTGACGATCGCCGGCTCCGATTCCGGCGGCGGCGCCGGCATCCAGGCGGACATCAAGGCCATCCAGGCAAACGGCGCCTATGCGGCCTCGGTGATAACGGCGATCACCGCGCAGAACACGAGGGTGGTCGCGGAGGCGTTCGAATTGCCGCTTTCCTTGATCGCGGCGCAGATTGACACGGTGTGCGACGACCTGCGGATCGATGCGCTGAAGACGGGCATGTTGTCTTCGGTGGGAATTATCGAAACTGTGGCGGAACGCATTGCGCACTGGGCATTGAGTCCGCTCGTGGTGGATCCCGTCATGATCTCCAAGAGCGGCTATGCGCTGCTCCGCGAGGATGCGATCGAAACGCTGAAATCCCGGCTTCTCCCGCTGGCCGCACTGGTTACGCCGAACATCCACGAGGCGGGTCTGCTGGCCGAGATGGAGATTGTCACGGTGGAACAGGCTCGCGAGGCGGCGAAAAGGATCTATGGGATGGGTCCCCGTGCGGTGCTGGTCAAGGGTGGGCACCTCGATGCGGGGGGGGAGGCGATGGACATCCTCTATGATGGTTCCCGGTTCGAAGTGTTCACCGCGCCGTTCTTTGATACGCCCCACACGCATGGTACCGGGTGCACCTACTCGGCCGCAATCGCGGCGCAATTGGCCTTCGGACGTCCGCTGGTCGAGGCCGTGCGACGGGCCAAAGCGTACGTTACCGAGGCGATCCGTCACGGGTTGGCCATCGGCGGCGGTCACGGCCCGACCGATCATTTCTACTTCCTGCGGCGTGATCGGGCTGACTGAATTGCGCCGGGTTGCGAATTTTCGTACTTTATAAGTCTTCGCTCACTGCGAATATTCGATGCGCCCGTAGCTCAGCTGGATAGAGCGTCTGACTACGGATCAGAAGGTCGGGGGTTCAAATCCTCCCGGGCGTACGAAAGGCAGGACCGGCCGAAGTGCCGGGCCTGCCTTTTGTCGTTCTGGGCGGGTGCAGAAGCGTCGCGGTGAGCGAAGCTCACGGGGGTTCACACGAGGCGGGCATTGCCCGCCGACTGACGGAGCGAGCGAAGCGAGTGGAGCAAATCCTCCCGTTCCATCTCGTTGCATCTCAAATCTCTACCGGGGCAGGCAGCCCATTCAACGTAGGCTGGCAAGCCTGGACTGCACTATTACTGTCGGCATCTTTACCGGCGGGTGTGGACCCTCGTGGGGTGAGGCGGCCCCGGTATTGGCCCAAGGATTGGCGCGGCGCACAGTCTGCACCTGAACGCCGCAGAGCGTGGCACACTTCACCCTGATTTCCCGCCTCTACTCATAAGGCGTCTTTGCTCATGCGGGACCATCAACGGGAAGAGGTACGATTATGTGTAGAAGGCTACTGTGCCGGCTCGTGCTGGTCGGTTGTGCACTTGCCGCCAACGATTCTCTCGCCCAGAACATCACCGTCACGGTCAAAGACTCGGTGACGCTCGAGCCTCTAGAGGGCGTCGCGGTGTCGATCTACTCGGGCGATGAGCTTCAGGTAACGGAAACGACCAATGCCTCCGGAGAAGCGCTCCTCCTTGTCCCTGTCGATAACGAGCGGGAAGCGGCGCCGGCCAAGGGGTGGCACCTGTCCCATCCGTACCCCAACCCAACCCGGGATCATGCACGCGTACATCTTGCCACAGACGCGCCGGGGCTGGTTTGGATGGGTCTGCACGATGTTCTCGGCCGCGAACTGCTCTCCCGGTCAGCGGGGGTCGATGCCGGCGGACAGAGTATTGAGCTGGACCTGGGCGGAATTCCTGCGGGAGCGTATCTGCTGAGTCTTGCGTCCGATCATGGAAGGCAGCACGTGCGGCTGATCTCAAAGACCGAGTGGACAGACGGTACGCCCACTATCCGGATTGTGCCTGGATACCAGGAGAAGATGGGAGCCGGGCTCTCGCCTGCCCGCAAGACGGCGTCATTCTTTGCCGAGTGGGAGGTACGTGCCGAGCTGGCGGAGTACATCCATGCCAGGAGACGGGTTGACGTATCCGGCGATACCGGACTCACGATCCTCCTTCGGCATGCGTCGGTGCCGGATACCGTGAACTCGATTGGAATGGCGTTCAGGAGGATTGCCAAGGGCACGTTTCAAATGGGCTCGAACAACGGGGGCTCTGACGAACAGCCGGTCCACGAGGTGACCCTGACGCGGGATTTCTACCTGGGGGTCTACGAAGTGACCCAGAAAGAGTGGAAGGCGATCGAGGGGACGGATCCGAGCCACTTCACGGACTGCCCAGGCGAGGTGGACGACAACTGCCCGGTGGAGACGGTCTCCTGGTACGACGTGATCGGCTACGCCAACGCCCTGTCGGTGGCTGATGGGCTCGCGCCGTGTTATGACGAGGGCGGGAACGTGGTTGATCCGGATGCCGGCGGGGACATCTATCGGTGCCGGGGCTACCGGCTGCCGACGGAAGCGGAGTGGGAATACGCGACGCGGGCAGGGACGACGACAGAGTATTCGTTTGGGGAGGACTATCCGCCGACGAGTCTGGACTCCTACTCCTGGCACTGTGACGACTATCCAGAGTGCGGCGACAATAGCGGATTCACCACACACCCGGTTGGCGGCAAGCTGCCCAACCCCTGGGGCCTGTACGACGTGCACGGCAGCGTGTCGGAGTGGGTACAGGGCTGGTGGTGCGGCTCGTATCCCTCGGATTCGGTGACCGATCCGCGAGGCCCGGGGACGGGCTCGTACCGCGTGAACCGGGGCGGCGGTTGGTACGGCAGCGCGATCTACCTGCGTTCGGCGGATCGCGACTTCAGCCGCCCGGTCAGCCACGCCACGCACTTCGGCTTCCGTCTTTCGAGGACCATTTTTTGACACTCTGCGCTCTTACCCTATTTACCCTTGGCAGGCGACCACCCCAAGGACCCGGCAGCGATAGCGCCTGTCCCGGACGGCATACCGGAAGCCGGTTACGATGAAGGTGGCCGCCCGCGTCGGGAGAGGGGTGAGGGCCTTTTATCGCTTCAATCCCACACTTTCCCGAAGGCGTACCACCAATGGCTGAGGGGAGAGTAGCGGTACAAGACCGTCCGCCGTTTGCCGCGGAAGCGGTAGTTCACCACGCCTTCGTCACGGGTGAGCATCTCCCTGATCGCCCGCTCCAACTCCGGCTCATTGAGGTCGTACGGGTCGAGGAAGATCTGCTCGGGATCGTCCTGCAGCGCCCCGATCGGCGTGGCATCCACGGAAAAGAAGATCTGATCCGGCTGTAGATCAATCTCGCGCTTTAACTGCAGGCTCAGGCTGTCGAGGTAGACGGAGGTGCCGAATGCGCCCACAAAAGAGCCGGTCGTGTCACGGACGGGAACGGCGACGATGGCCGTGCTCTTGCCGGTCGCCTTGCTGGCCACCAAATCACCGATCACAACCTGGCCGGCCATCAGACGCGGCCAGTACAGGCGGTCGGACAGATTGCCCGACGCCTTACCCATCTGCACCGACCAGTAGGATCCATCGGCGAGGGCAAACCAGTAGAGGCCGGGAACGTTGACCCTCATGACCGCATCCAGCGAGCCACGGATCCGTTCCCAGTCTGTAGAGCGGGCCTCCGCACCGTCCGCCAGGAGTTGAAAGTGGTTGACGATCCGCAACAGATGCCCGTCACTCAGGGAGATCAGCGAGGCGAGGGCGACGCGACCCTCGACAAAGAAATCCTGGGGTTCGGTCGGCGCACCCTCCTTGCACCCCGGAAGTGCCAGGAGCGCGATCAGCGCCGGCATGTACACGCACGTCTTGGTCGTCCACCTTGTCACGACAGTCCCCGTCCAAAGTCGGCCGGCGCGGTGAGCCACGGAGGCCGGATTTTTTCCGCCTGCAATACACGGACTGTCCATGCAGCCGTTCCAGACTTCATCAATTTTTGGCCTGCAAAGTCGTAGAGGCAAGTATTTTATACACAATAATATAAAACAACTATTGGGCGATCCACTGATCCTGGAAACGTCGCTCATTCCGACATCATGGTATACAGTGCTCGTCTCGTTGGACGCAGGAAAGTGGTGTGGCCCGGGCAGTGACCGAGCCGGGAAACGGCGACCGGCAGACCGACAGACCGACAGACAGTGATTACGGGGAGGTCTGCCATCCGGGTCGTGCCGAATATGGGTAGTGCGAATCTCAATAAACATATCATTAACATAGTAATATCAAAAATCTATATGACCTAGATCGACTCACTTCGGATCTGAAGGTCGGGGGTTCGCACGAGGCGGAAGCGCCCGCCGATTGACACAGTGAGCGCTTGTTTGCCATCCCCTTACGTCCGTAATTGGTCATGGGAGCATGCAGTCAACCTGCGGACCGAATGGCGCCGGCATGGGACCGCCGGCTTCCATCGCAGGTCTCGCGGGATTCCTCTGCAACCACCGAATCCGCCGTCTAATCCCGCCAGCAAACCCGGACGCCATGAAGTCAGTCATCGCGATTCCTTTGCTTATCCTGCTGCTATCCAGCACCCCCGGCGCATCCCAGGCAACCAACGGTCTGAGCGACAAGACACTCGTCGTATGGGTTTCTCCGGCGAACCTGAGTCAGCGAGGGGGCTCAGCCCTTACGATCGATGCGCAAAATGGAATGTTTGATGCCATCGTGTTTGGAGAGAAGGCAGAGGGTCGCTGGATGGCGGGCAGCAATTCCTTTCAGCGGACCGAAGACGACCAGTCGCACTATCCCGCCGAACGTGCAGGGCCATCGGAATTTGTGCAGATAGCCATCCGATACCAGGCCAATACCGTGACCGTGCTGCGAAACGGGGACGTCTATGCGCAGTACGAGATAGAGGCGGCGTCAACCTTCAGGCCTGAACAAGCCGTGGTTCTTTTCGGCCGCAGACATCTGGATGCGGGGGATGCGGACCATTCATTCGCCGGTAGAATTCGAGACGCCCGGATCTATGATCGGGCGTTGGACATCGAGGTGATCAAGCATCTCGCGCCGTCCATCAATCCGAACGCGCCGCATCCATGGGCCTGGTGGGATTTCACGAAGCACGGCGTGCAGGAAGTCACGAGGAGATTCTCCAGTTTCGAATTCGTCGGTGGGGCGGCGGTGGAGGACGGCCATCTGGTGCTCCCGGGTTCAGGGGCCACACTGATAGCGAAGCAGGCCGCAGGCGAGCTTTGGGATCCTTCCATGCCGGTGTCGAAAGACATGGTTCGACACGCCCGCTCTCTGCGGGAGAAACTGCTGTCGGACCCCTACCGGCCGGCCTATCACTTCGCCGTTCCGGAGGACCACGGCTATCCGGGCGACCCGAATGGGGCGTTCTATCACAATGGCCGGTACCATCTGATGTATCTCTACCGGCGGGAGGGCAGCGGCTTTTCATGGGGACACGTGTCCAGCACGGATCTGCTGCACTGGCGCCATCACCCGGATGCCATCGGTCCCGGTGACGGCGACGAAGGGTGTTTCAGCGGGGGCGCTTTTGTGGACAGGGACGGGACGGCCATCCTCTCCTACTGGATGCTCTGGGGGGACAAAGGGATCGGACTTGCCAGAAGCACGGATGCCGATTTCAATACGTGGGAGAAAGTCAAAACCAACCCCGTGATCCGGTCCACCGAGTGGGGCGTCACCGAGATGACGGATCAGGACGGGAAGAAGATCTTCGTCGGATCCGCCGACCCTTCGAATATCTGGGAACGGGATGGTACCTACTACATGGCCACGGGCAATCTGCTCGTCCTCAATAAAGTCGGCCGAGAACCGGATTCGCCCGAAAGCGAAAAAGGGGACAGGCTCTATCTGTTTCGATCGGATGATCTGGAAGCGTGGGACTACGTAGGCCGGTTCTACGAATCGGACCGAAAATGGACGGAAGCAAGCGAGGACAACATGTGCCCGAGCTTCCTGCCGCTACCCTCATCGCCGGACGGCGGTCCTCCGTCCGACAAACACCTGTTGCTGTTCATCAGTCATAACCTGGGAACCCAGTACTACATCGGGTCCTACGAAGGCGATCGCTTCATTCCGGAAAGCCACGGTCGGATGACGTGGACGGACAACGCCTACTTCGCGCCTGAGGCCCTGATCGACGGGAACGGCAGACAGATCATGTGGGCGTGGATCTTTGAGGACCGGCCGGAGGAGCTGCAGTCGGAATACGGGTGGACCGGATCCTATGGACTCCCCCGCTCCCTCTGGCTGGCGAACGACGGGACGCTACGCATGCGGCCGGTGCGGGAGCTCGAACAGTTGAGAATGGGTGAACGGCAGGTCGTGGAACTCGAGGTGCCTCCCTCGCGCGACGTTGTACTGGATACGCTGGGTCAGGAGTTGATGGAGCTCGAAATCACCGTGAGCACGGAGGAGGCGGTCCGGTTCGGCGTCAAGGTGGGCGTATCCGCGGACGGACGGGAGGAAACGGTGATCACCTTTGACCGCGAGAACAACGAATTGAGCATGGATACCCGCCGTTCGGGTCTCCTGTTCGGCCGGAAGGTGGTAGAACGGGCGCCGCTTAAGCTGGAGCCGGGAGAACACGTGCGGCTGCGCATATTCGTCGACCGCTCCATCATCGAGGTGTTTGCCAACGACAGGCAGGCGATCGCCCGCAGGGTCTATCCCACATTGGGAGGTAAGGGGATACGACTATTCTCGGAGGGCGGCAGCGCAAGGGTACCGTCGGTTCGAGTGTGGAAGATGAGCCCTTCCAATCCGTTTTGACGGGTTCGGCCGGCCCTTGATGCATTTAGCCGCGCCCGGGTCCTTCCTTCTCGAAAGGACCCGCTAACCTGGCTGCCGAGTCTTTGTGCGGCAGCACAGTGGTGGGTGTCGGGATCGGCCGACGTCGCGCGATGGCGCCCCCAGACACGACGCATCCGGAGAACGGCGAGAAGGAGGAGGAACGGTTCGGCCGTGTCGCGCTTGAAAAAGTCGAGCTTGCCGTGCTCTCGCAAGTGGTCTTGCCGACCTTCCGGTCCCGGGCCGCTTTTCCAGCGATTCAGCTGCCGTCACGCAGGGCGACGACGCCGCCCCCGACGCCTACATAGATCGTCCCGTCGGGCCCGATATGGAGCCCCGCATAGTGGTTGTTGTAGAGGAGGCCCGTGCCGGAAAGCTGTTTGTACACGGTCCGGCCGGTGTGGAAGTCGATGGCGGTGAAATACCAGGCGTCCGTCGTGCCGGGCCCCGGATCCTTTGTGTAGGTGTAGATGAGCCCGTTCGCGAGGGAGGCTTTCGTGACGAGAGAGGGGACACGCTCCGTGCTGGTCCAGACCACGCTTGCGTTTCCGCTCGCGTCGAGGTCGATGCGGGTCACTCCCGGTGTGGTGGATTGTCCCCCCGAGGTGGATTGCGGTCCGGCATACCCGTAGTTGTTCTCCACGACGATCGACCGGTCGGTGGCGATGAGGGAGTTCTCCGTGCTGCCCTCGTTGGCGCCGAACACCGGTACGGAAGCTACCAAGCGCGGGTCGGACACGTCCGGTGCGCGGCGGTAGACCAGGACGTGCATGTGGGGGTCGGCATTGTCCGTGATGGCGACGAGGTCCGTACCCATCAGGGTTGGCGTGGTACCGCTGCCCTGACTGAATTGCCCGGGTTTCTGGCGAATGCCCCGGTCGTACGCTTCGCGCCACGTGACGACCGGCTCGCCCCGCCGGCCCGCATCGAAGCGGTAAAGCGCATGATCGGAAACGATGTACACACCGCCCGACTCGTCGGTAGCCATCGAGTTTTCGATCCGTTCCCCGGATAACTGCATGGCGGTCACTCGGCCGTTACTCGGGTTCAGTGTCGCAACGGTACCCGTTTTGGTCACCAGCCAGTAGGTGCCGGAGAAGTCAGGAATAACGGATCCGATGGCGTCGTCCTCGGCCACCACGCCGCTGAGGTCGTAGACCCGTTTGATGTCGAATCGGGGCCGATTCCATCCGCCGGTAACATCAACTACCCAGAGTTCGCGCATGGTCGTCGGGAGTACGACCCGATCGAGTCGGTCCAGATAGAAGTAGCTACCGGCCACCACGCTCGTCCCTCCGGATCCGGTTCTCGTTGGGAGGGGAAGCGCCGCGAGGATCTCCAGTGTGCCGGGATCGAGGAGGAGGAGCCTGGCATATTTCTGGCCGAGGGTGACCAGCAGGAGGCGTCCATACCGGTCGAAGGCCATGGTGATCGATAAGGCGATCGGGTCATCCGGCGTTCCCAACGCGCTGGAGAAAACATGAGGATCGATTCCGAGTGGTCCACCAATCGAGTACACATCGCTCATATAAGCGTCATTGTGCACATTACTCTGCTCGTTAGGCGCCAGAAATCGGTTCTGAGGGATCGGCGGCGCAAAGACGGGGGAAGGGGTGGCAGCCTCTCCGATAAATGCGGGAACGGGCTCGGCCCCGGGTTGCTGCGGAATCGGGATGGCCTCGGACGACAACACGCCCATCAGCAGCCCCTCGTCGTCGGGCTCGGGCGTCATGGGCGAGGACACGTCCGCACATCCTGACAACGTTGCTCCAAGGAATAGAAGCGGCAGGACAAAGTGCAGAACAGGTTTCATTTTGACCTCCTTGTTGCGCCGCGGATCGAACGTCCACGCAACAGAGAGCAGCGTCGGGGTGCGTTGATACGCCGGGGTGACGTCTGCCAACGTGTGATGGTCCATCCGCTCCAGCGGCGGTGTTGTGGCAACAACGAACTCCCTACCCGTAGAGGTGACCTCGAGCCCTTCGGGCACATTGGCAGCCCCGTCGGGCCCCCCACCCTGGCGTATGCTAGAAGTCACCTCAGCTTACCGTCAGAGACGAAGGCACGCGTGGAGGTTCCGTGAAAATGTGCGGCGAGGTACGACATGACGGCTCCGGAATCGCGCCGGCCGGTCAGACGAATGCGGCAGATCCGCATCTCTCGTCCCGGCTCTGGAGGCCATCGGGGCTGACAAGGGCAATGGAGGAGCGGGGATCGTCTACCTCTTCAGACTCTTCGAGTCGGGGTGGATGTTCGAGGCCCGGCTCACGCCCTCCGAGGCAGGCGACAACGCGGCCTTCGGGCGCTCGGTGTCCCTCCACGGAGAAATGCTGGCCGTGGGAGCGGACAACGACCTTGACCATTGACGTCTCACAATTATGGTCCCCCTGCGTGCGCGGTATTCATCCAATCTCCTACATTTGCGCGCGTTCAAAAAATCGGTGATGCTGCAATGGGGTTTCGACCGGAGGCACTCGGCGAGCGTTCGAATTTCTGAATCCCGATCCGGTCGCACCCCAAGGGATGCCTCCTGCAGTCTTGAAACGGGCATATCAGAGCAGGAATACCATCAAGCGGCGGGTGCGGCGACTTCTGGGTCGTTCCGCTGACGGGCGAACAACCGGAATCCAGAACGACACACCCTCCGGCGAAGGGCCCCCGCGACGCGGTAGGCGCAGAAGCGGACTGCGTCTTCGAGCGCCCCGTCACGGTCCCGGAAGCGGGGTACGGGCCAGTCACAACCGGCCTGAGGCCTCCATGCGCGGTCGAGGGAACGTCAACCGCCGGTCCATCCTCCAGAAATCCTGGAAATAGCCGGTGCCCGGAACTAGGTGTGAAGAGAATAGGTAAAAATTGGTTTAGGCCATACGGCAGCACTTCCCCTCTGCCTGACATGCGTCTCGCCAAAAAGATCTGCCTCATACGGTTCGTTTCATGAAGAAACTCGCCCTCCTGACGATCCTCGCGTTTCTCTTTGCCTCGTGCCAGACGATCAACGTATCGCCGGCAGAGACGGCCAATCCCGCGAAACCTGGTGCTGCATCCGCAACGACTTCCTCCGGGAAATCGGGTCCGGCCGGCAAGACGGACGATCAGAAGAAGTCTCCGTTCAAGGCCTTCACTGAGGTGCTGAAAGATACGCGGGCCATCGACGGCTTCTTCAAGACGCACCGCAAGCGCGACAATACGCTCTATTTTGAAATCCGGCCGGAGCAAATCGACCAGGAGTTCGGTCTCGTGATGCACCTCTCTCGCGGCGTGGGGGTGTTCAATATTCACGACGGGCTTTACCTGTCCGAAACGCGGCTGATGCGCTTCGAGCGCCAGGGCGACAAGATCTACCTCATCCACGTCAACCCGCGCTTCACGGCGGATGCGGGGTCGCCCATGTGGACCTCTCTGAGCGAAAACGTCGGACACTCGGTGGTCGCCGCGTTCGATATCGCCGCGCAGGATTCGACCTCCAAAGCGGTGCTGATCGACGCGACGCCGTTCCTGGTATCTGACTATGCGGATGTCGGCGGTAACCTCAAGTTCTATTTCGGAAGGAAGCCCGTTCCGTTCGACAAGTCGCGCAGCTATCTCTCCGGCGCGAAAGGCTTCGAAAAGAATGTGGAGATCGACGTTATGCTGTCTTTCTCCGGGCCTGAGAGCCCCACCGGGTCTTCCGCCGGCGTTTCCGACTATCGCTACATCCCGGTCGGCGTCCGCTACTCCCTCTTCACGCTGCCCGAGGTTCCGATGCAGCCGCGTTTGGCCGATGAGCGCGTCGGGTATTTCTTCGATCAGATGCGTGATTTCTCGCGAGACCGCGATAAGACGCAGTATGTGCGCTACATCAACCGCTGGCGACTCGAGAAGAAAGACCCGAATGCGGACCGATCGGAGCCGATTCAGCCGATCGTCTACTATATCGACCACAGCGTCCCGCATGAGTACCGTCAGTACGTCAAGGAGGGCATCGAGGCGTGGAACAAGGCGTTCGATGCGGCCGGATTCATCAACGGGATCGTCGCCCGAGAGGCGCCGGCCGATTCGAATTGGAGCGCGGAGGACATCCGTTACGCGACGGTGCGTTGGACCGCCGCCCATTCCATGGGCTATGCCATCGGGCCGTCCCAGACTGATCCGCGTACCGGTGAAATCCTGAACGCCGACATCCTGCTCTCCTCGGAATTCGTGTCCGGATGGCGTTCCGAGTATCAGCGTCTTACGGGTCCGCAGCCGGCCAACGAGCTTCCGTCTTTCGACGCGTTGCCGCCGCACATGCGCGGCCGGTTGTGCGTGGCCCAGTCGGGCAAGGCACAGGAGATGTTCTTCCAGCACGCGACGTTGCTGGCGCTCGGGGAAGTGGACGACAATGGACTGCTCCCCATGGAGTATCTCGGCGAGGCCCTGCGGGACCTGGTCATGCACGAGGTCGGACACACGCTCGGGCTGATGCACAACTTCAAGTCGTCCACGGCGATCCCCTACGACCGGCTGAACGACCGGGAATTCACGGCCAGGAACGGAGTAGCCGGATCGGTAATGGACTATACGGCGACGAACATCTCGGTAGATCGCTCCAGGCAGGGTCATTATGCCAACAACGAGGTCGGCTCCTATGATGTGTGGGCGATCCAGTACGGCTATGCGCCCATGTACGCGCAGTCGGCCGACGGCCCGCTTGCCACGCGCGGTTCGCTCGTCCCGTCGCCTGAAGCGGAACTCGCGGGCCTCCGCAAGATCGCCTCGCGTGCCGCCGAACCCCTGCTCGCCTTCGACAACGATGCCGGAGCGATGTTCGGGGTCGACCCGCGCTCGACAACCTGGGATCTGAGCGACGATCCGGTCCGTTTCGCAATGGATCGGACGCGGCTCGTGGAGACGATCCAGCCCCGCCTCGAGGCCCGGCTTGTGAATCAAGGAGAGAGCTATGCGGCCCTCCGAGGGGGTCTTGTCACCTTGCTCAGCCAGCGATTCCGGGCCGTTTCCCCGCTCGTACGGGTTGTCGGCGGCGTCAACACCGCCCGCGACTACAAAGGCGACCCGAGTGCCCGTCTGCCTTACACGCCGGTCCCGATCGAAGAACAGCGCAAGGCTCTGGGGGTGATCGTCGACCAGATGTTTACGGAGACCGCTTTTTCCATCGCCCCGGATCTGTTGAACAAACTCGCTCCCGACCGGATGGCCGTCTACACGTGGGCGCAGGATGGCGGCGTTTCGGAAGATTTTCCGATCCACGAGACCATCCTGGAATACCAGTCGGCCGTGCTGTCCGGGCTGACTGATACCGCCCGCATGCGGCGAATGATCGACAACGAGGCCCGGGTCGGCAGCATCCGTGAAACGCTGACGCTTGCCGAGATGATGGAATCGCTCGCGGGCGCGATCTGGTCGGAAATCGAGAGCGTCCAGCGGCCGCGATCCGTGTCCAGCATACGACGCAACCTGCAGCGTGCGTACCTGGACCGGGTCACCGACATCCTGCTGGACGTGCGGCCTTCGCCGACGGCGACTCCGGCGCCCGAAGATGCCCGCTCACTGGCCCGGCTCGAGTTGACGGAACTGTCAGCCCGAATCGAGGCAGCGCTTGCGGCGGGATCCAGCCTCGATCGCACCACGAGGGCGCATCTGCTCGAATCCAAAGCGCGGATCGATCAGGCGCTGGACCGGTCCCTCATGAAGACCGTCGGCGGCTGAGTCTGCGTCGAGCGGCCCCGTGGCCCGGCCGGCAGGCCCGCCCGGGTTTGACGACCGGAGAAGACTACGAGCGCTCCAGCCGCAGGCTCTGGACCACCCGCTCGAGCGCCTCCTGAAGCGCGGGCGCGTCCGTGGGACAGGAGAACAACACGTGCACCGCCTGTCCGTTTGTGCGCAGCCAGTACTGGGTTTGCTGCACCTGAACCTTCATGGTGCCCGTGCCCACCTTCACCGGTCCGAGATTGGCATTGAGTCCGACGTTCTGCATGTCGTGCACCGCCGAGAAACCGGTCAACCCGTTGATCTGAACGTCAGCGTTCGAGCGAATCAGCTTCAGGTTCAGCAGCCTGACAGCGGTACTGTTCACAACCTCTTCGAGGCTTTCCGGCATGGTGAGCGGATTCAGGTTGACCTGAAACGGGGCGTTTTCCAGGCCCGTATCCGCCTCCAGCTGGTTCCATCCAGGTGCCTCGCCATCGAACCAGCGTGTCGGCGTATCGACCCGGATTCCCAAGAATTTATGTGACTTGAGACGCCCGACCTTGAAGGACCACCCGGAGGGCAGATCGAGCGCGAATCCGGTCTCGCGCTCTCGCACGGTCTTCCAGCCCTCACGAGTCCGGGGGGCGGGAACGGGAATCGAGCCGGATGCGGTTGTGATCGGGGCCGTGGATGTAGAGGCGGGTTCGAGCGGCACGGCGGCGGCCACCCGTTCTCGGTGGAGGCGCAGCCACTCGCGGACCAGCGATTCGGCCGGTTCCCTGGAAGCGAGGCCAAGAAATCCGAGCTTGTACGACCGGGAATCCTGGAAACGGAAGGTCAACCCCGAAGGATTCGAGTTCCGGCGTGAGGTCCGCCTCTGGTCGAGCGGGATCTCTCCCCACACCAGATCGAACGTGCCGTCGCTGTGCGGCTCTACATCGAGCCGGGAGACCTGACCCGGCGTAAACGCCCGAAGCCGTTTGCCCTGCGCGACGAGCAGACGCTGGTCCGTGATCGCGTAGTGGATACCGGCCGCTGCGCGACTTCCAGATCCGAGTTGCCAGAAGGCGAAAAGGAACGTTGCAGCACCCAGGACCAGTGGAAGAGGAGGCTCGAGGGGAGACTCCGCCTCCAGCAGCCAGGACACGGCGATCCCTGCCACGGCCGCGAAAAACAGCCGTTGGAGAACATGGACGATGCTCTTCCTCGGTGGAGCCGGCGTGCCTGCCCACAGCAGTTTCTCGTCGGGATGGAGGTG
>CAYLXM010000036.1:0-38401 GCA_964387555.1 uncultured Rhodothermales bacterium
CCTTGCCGCAAACGAGGCGAAATCAGCATCCTCCATGACGATTCCCCTCGACAGCGCAAGTACAGCCTCCACGAAAAGCACGCAGTCAAACCCCTCGAGATTGAGGACCAACACCTCGCGATCCCCCTGATCGAGCGTCCCTTCCACGTAGGGCGTGCCCAGGAACTGCTCTGCCACCCGCTGAACGACATCGCCAAATGGCCGCAAGGAAAAGTCTTCGCCTCGCGCCCACTCCATCACGCGTAGAAACACCGTCTCGGTGTCACCTACCACCACGGAGTCCGGCGAAGCGACAGCAACCCCCTCGAATTCCTCCGCGGAAGCAGCTTCCGGAGATCCACACGCTGTGCACACGGTCACCGCCAGAATCATAGCGGAAAGTAACATTCTCATGGGGGCTGATGTGCCGAATACCGAATCCAGACGGGCAGAGATACCAAGCTATATGTACGTCAGAACGATTCCCAGGTTGCCTCCGTCCGGAGTGCCCGCTTCAGAAGTCCTTCGTAGGTCGATCGCGACACTTCGATGGCGCCGAAGCGTTGAAGATGAGGGGTGAGTACCTGAATGTCGAGCAGGGCGTAGCCCCGGCGTCTGAGATGCTGTATCAGGTGGACCAGCGCCACTTTCGAGGCATCCGGTTCCGTATGAAACATCGATTCTCCAAAGAAGGCAGCGCCCAGGGTCACGCCATAGAGTCCGCCAACCAGGCGGTCGCCGTGGTAGGCCTCGATGCTGTGTGCATGACCTTGCGCATGGAGACCGACATACGCATCCACAATCTCCTCCGAAATCCACGTCAACGGTCCGTCGTTTCTCGGTGCGGCGCACGCTCGAATCACCGCTTCGAAGTCCTGGTCCGATCGCAGGTCGAAGCGCCCGGACCGAATGATCCGAGCGAGGGAACGAGAAATTCTGAATCGATCCAGCGGTAGAATGGCCCTCGGATCGGGTGCGTACCACGCAATGCGATCGTCTTCCTCGGGATCGGCCATCGGGAAGACGCCGATCGCATACGCATGCAGCAGCAACCGGGGTGTGAGCACCGGCGGCTCGTCACGACGGGGCGAAGTCGATCTCATGGGACAGTGCTGTTTGTATCTTCCCCCTGTTCGGTCTCCGATACACACAGGGTCTTATGCCGGCCAACTTACCAACCAGCCGTCTCCGCTTCCGCATCCGGTTGGCGGACGAGTCCGTCGACGTACGGATTGACGGCGATTCGATCGAAGTGAACGGCAGGGTCCGTGTCTTCGATGCCGAACCGCTGGGAGAATCCCTCTGGTCCTTCCTGATCGATGGACGAAGCATCGTGGCCCACGTGGAACCACTTGAAGGAGGGCAGATGCGTTTGACATTTGCCGGCCGCACGCTGGAGATTACGGTGCAAGACGAGCGGGACTTGCTGCTCGAACGCACGAGCAACCTTCAGAGTCCACACGCGCGCAGCAAGGACATTCTGGCCCCGATGCCCGGGCTGGTGCTGGCGGTCCTCGTGCAACCCGGGCACCGCGTGGAGGTGGGTGATGCCTTGCTGGTCATCGAAGCGATGAAAATGGAGAACGAAATCCGCTCGCCGATCGCCGCCGTCGTTCGTGCCGTTCACGTGTCTCCCGGCGAGGCAGTGGGAAAGAATAGCCTGCTCATGGAACTCGCGAATCCTGACACCCCGGATTGAACCGGAGCGTCCGAAACCCGGCACGCGTCGGATCTTCACGGGCTGTCGCGCGGTTCGAATGGTCCCTATTTCACTGGTGGCGTATTGCCTCGGCCCGCCGCCTCCTCTCCGAGCCCTGGCATGTTTCGGATTCGCAACTTCTACGATTGGCCTTCCGTGAGCCTGCTGATGCTGCAGGTTCTCTTGCTTGCGATTGGTCTGCATCGTGAACTCCTGGCCGGCGGTGCTCCCGTGGGCGGCGCTCCGGTCGACGGCCGGGTAATCGCTTCGCCCGACGGCGATGTACTGGCCGGGGTGGTGATCGTTAAACTCAGGGAGTCCGCTTCGAAATCCGACCCCGGAATCGCCGCCGCCTTGGCCTCCTTCTCTGGGTCTTCTTTCGAAAAACTCTTCCCGTTCCTGGATGCCTCTCCATCCAAACACTCCAATGACCTGAGGAGCATCTACCTGGTGCGCTTCGAGGCCGACATTCCTCCGAACCGCGCAGCCGCTCTTCTGCGGAAGAGTGCCGCGGTGGAATATGCCGTGCCCTACCGCGTGCATCGCATATCCGGGTCGACGCCGGCGGTCGACCCCTCCATGGTCCGATTCCGGCTGCTCGAGCCAAACGACATCCGGTATGCCAGTCAGGGTTACCTGCCGCAGATCAAAGCGCCGGAGGCGTGGGAACTCGCCAAGGGCGAAACCGGGGACGTCGTGATCGCTGTCGTGGACGGTGGAACCGAGTGGCGCCATCCCGACCTCGAAGCCAATGTCTGGGTCAACCCGAACGAGATCCCTGACAACGGCATCGATGACGACGATAACGGATTCGTCGATGACGTCCACGGCTGGAATTTCGCCAACAGTACGAACGACCCCACAGGACTTGCCGTCACCCCGGAGAACGCGAAGCACGGCACCTGGGTGGCCGGTATTGCGGCAGCCGTTACGAACAATGCGTCCGGTATTGCATCCGCCAGCTGGAATGCGCGATTCATGCCGATCAACGCCGGATCTCGGTCTGCCCAGTTCGACAATCTGCTCTTCTACGGTTTTGCGGGCATCGTCTATGCCGCCCTCAACCGTGCGGACATCATCAATGCAAGCTGGGGTGGCAGCGGATCTCCCGATCCTTTCGAACAGGATGTGATTGATTTCGCCTATCAGGCAGGCTCCCTGGTCATCACCTCCGCCGGGAACGAAAACCAGAACATCGACCGTACCTTCCTCACGCCGGCGGGCTACAATCACGTCCTGACGGTCGGAGCCACCGGCGAGCGCAACGACATCAAAGCTGCCTTCTCGAATTTTGGAATTTCAGTCGACGTCTTCGCGCCCGGCGTCAACATGCTCACGACGGCTCCCAAGAACGATTACGCCTCCCCCGGGGGCACGTCCTTCTCCAGTCCGCTGGTCTCAGCGGTTGCAGCCCTCGTGAAAACGGCGAATCCCGATTATAGCCTCGATCAACTGCGAGAGCAGGTTCGAGTGACGGCCGACAACATCGACGCGGCCAACATTTCGTCGCTGAGAGGACGCCTCGGCAGGGGCCGCGTCAACGCTTTCCGGGCATTGACCGAAACGGATTGGCCGGCTATCCGCGTTGCGGGAGTGACCTTCGAAGAGGTGGCGGGTAACGGAGATGGATTCATCCAGGGCGGCGAGACGATCGCTGCCCGGGTTCGTCTCACCAATTTCCTCGCCCCCGCAACAGCGATTGAGGTCGCACTCGCAACGGACGACCCGCTCATCAGCATCAACGCTGCGGACGCGACTATTGGATCGCTGGCAGCAGGCGACACGGCCACCGTTCGTTTCGAGTTCGCCGTTTCGGACGAGGCCCCCCAGTTACACGCGCTGCGTCTTACCGCACAGATCACGGCCGGCTCGTACCGCGATCGGGACCTGATCGACGCGATCGCCAATCCTCCCGCCTTCCTCAATCACGATACGGGTGCGCTCGCCACGTCTATCACTGCGGAGGGCAACATAGGCTGGATCGGCACGGCCGGCGACCTGCCTCCATTCGGAGCCGGTTTCCGCTATGCCAACAACGACCTGCTGTTCGAAGGCGGGCTTCTCATCGCGACGGCCTCCTCGCGGGTCTCCGATGCCGTCCGCGGTACGGACCAGTCTGTGCAGGAAGAAGACTTCGTCCCGTCTCCGGATATTCCATTGCAGATCATCGAGCCGGGTTCGCACACCAGCCAGGAGGGACGCGTTTCTCTCACAGATGCGGGCGCAAGCAGCCCCATCGGCGTGTCGATCGTCCAGACCTCCTATGCGGACACTGCGGCGGCCTACCGCGATTTCGTCATTTTCAAGTACGTCATAACGAACGAGACGTCCTCGACCATTGAGAACCTCTACGCGGGCGTTTTCTTCGACTGGGACGTCTCCGCGAACGGACAGGAAGATTACGCACGATACGATCCGGACCGCCGCATGGGTTTTGTTGGCAGCACTCCTTCGGCCCTGCTTGCCGGCGCCTCCAGCCTGCTCACCACCTCCGCCCCTACCGTCTTCCGAGCCATCAACAATCCTGATGAGATCTATGATGGGTTTACGCCCGCCGAAAAGTGGAACGTCCTGCGCGGGGGCATCTCTACCACTTCGCTCGACGTTACAGACGCGTCGACCTTGCTCGGCTCGGGGCCGCATAATCTGCTTCCCGGGTGCCCGATCGAGGTCGGTTTTGCGATACTCGGAGCCCGCGGCCTTGCGGCGCTGAACCGGAGTGCGGACGCGGCGCAGGATCTCTGGGATTCAGCGCTGAGGACCCCCAAGCCCGTCAACTCGCCGCCTCTGTTCACAAGGACGCTGGAGGACGTGACGATCGCTGAAGGAGAAGATTTTTCGTTTACGTATGCGGCCGAAGACGCCGATCCCTGCGATCCGACCAGCTTCGCCCTCCTCGAGGCCCCGCAAAACACTGAACTGGACGTGCGGAGCGGGCTTTTCCGGTTTCAGCCCGGCTTTGACCAGGCCGGCAGCCATCCCGTCACCGTGGTCTTTCGGGACGGGGTAACGGCCGATACGGCCCGCGCGGTTATCACCGTGACCAACACGAATAGAACCCCCGTCTTCACATACAGCAGTGCCGCATTCTCGACGAGGATCGACACGACCGTCCTGGTCGGACAGGCCGTCGAATTCCTGTTCAGCGCCGCCGATCCGGATGACGAACTCCTTACCTTTTCGTTGATTGGGGCGCCTGCCAATGCCACAATCGATCCGGCCAGCGGACTCGTACGGTTCACTCCGTTGCCGGAACAGGCCGGGACGCTCGAATTCGAGATCCAGGCAACCGACGGACAGGCGACCATCGCCGCCTCGATCCACTTCACGATCATCATTCCGGAATTCACGCTCGAGCCCAACTATCCCAATCCGTTCCGTCCGCCAACTACCATCCGAATCCAGGTGGCCGAGCGGACGGGGGTGTCGGTAAGAATCTATGACGTGACGGGGCGGTTCGTAACGTCCCTGGTCGACGGCACGCTGGATATCGGACCGCACGTCCTCCAGTGGAACGGACGCACCCATGGGGGATCGCCGGCTGCGGCCGGACTCTACTTCTGCGTCCTGACTTCGGATCTCGACGGTGAACCTGTAAGGAAGACGACCCGAATGATTCTGCTCCCGTGAAACAAAGGCTCAACCTTTTCGTGACTTGATCCAACGTAACGGTGCCGCATGGCCGACGTGCCAGGTCGCAGGTCCTTTTCAAGTAACCCTAACCACTACTACCCATGGGACTGTTCAGTTTTCTATCGAATGTGGGCAAAACCCTGAAAGGCGGGCCCAATGCCAAAGAGATCCAGACGGAAATTCTTGAGTCGCTTGGCAATCAGGTTGAGAACCTCGACGTTGCCGTCGAGAAAGGTGTCGTAACACTCAAGGGCGTGGTCGAGTCCGAAGCCGCCCGCCAGAAAGTGGTCCTGCTCGCAGGCAACGTGAAGGGCGTCTCCGAAGTCAACGATGACGCCATCACCGTCAAGCCGCAGCCAGAACCGGAGCCGGAGTTCACGTTCTACACGATCGTGTCGGGTGATAGCCTCTCCAAAATCGCCAAGAAGTACTACGGGAACGCCAATTTGTGGCCGACCCTATTCGAGGCGAATCGTGAGGTCATCAAGGACGCCAACTTGATTTATCCCGGTCAGCAGATTCGGGTGCCGGCCAAGACGACCGTCTGAGGAGGGTCTTGCGAAGCGTGGTACGGAGGGCGTTTCCGGCATTCCGGAGACGCCCTTCGGCCGTTTTGTCGGAACAGAGCCCTGGATCGAACGCCGGCTGTTCGCGTTGCCACGTACCTTTCGGCATACGCACGTGCCCGGCCCCTTTCCTCGCTTTCGGTGCGAACACTCAGGGTCAAGAGCGGTAGTGATCCACTCGCCCGAAGTGCCTCGCCCGGGATGGGCGAGAACCGGGAAATCAATTGGGGGAAACCATGAAAGTGCTGGTCACCGGCGCGACCGGATTCATCGGCTCCGAGCTCGTTCGCCATCTGCTGGCAGCCGGGGACGAGGTGGTGATTCTCCGTCGACCAGCCTCCCGACTCAATCAACTCGGGTCCAGTGCGTCCCTGGTAGTCCACCGGCTCGGTGATGTGCGCGATCCGATTGACGTGCTCGACGCCATGGAGGGCATCGATGCGGTCTACCACACTGCCGCCTACGTCGGCTTTGCGGGGAAGCGTGATGCCGTGCGGCTGCACGATGTGAATGTA
The DNA here is from genome assembly GCA_964387555.1 of uncultured Rhodothermales bacterium. Lineage (GTDB taxonomy): Bacteria > Bacteroidota > Rhodothermia > Rhodothermales > CAYLXM01 > CAYLXM01. Next base: position 6,393 of record CAYLXM010000036.1, read on the forward strand.
GGGGGCACTGCCCATGTCGTAAATGCCGCCGTTCGGCAGGGAGTCCGGCGCGTCGTGTTTACGTCCAGCATCGCCGCCCTGGGGCGAGCCTCCGGGCCCGGCACGTTGATCGACGAATCGAACCCCTGGCATGCGTCGCCCTACGACACGCTGTATGCACGATCCAAACATCTGGGCGAATTGGAAGTGCACCGCGGCATCGCAGAAGGGCTGGACGGCGTGATCGTCAATCCTGCCCTCGTATTCGGGCCGGGGCGCCTCGATGAGAACACGGGCGCACTCGTGGAAGCCATTCGACGCGGACGTCTGCCGGTGTTTCCGAGGAGTGGCGTGCGGTGCGTGGTAGACGTTTCAGACGTTGCCGAGGGTCATCGCCTTGCCATGGCGCGCGGACGGACGGGCGAACGGTACTTCCTGGGCTCGGAGAATCTCTCCTGGCAAGACATCTTCTCCATTCTGGCTCGGGCATTCGGCGTCAAACCGCCGCGATGGCCGCTGCATCCCCGAGGGGTCTTCCTCCTCGGTACGCTTGCCGAATTTGCCGGAATCGCGTTGGACAGGCCTGCGGGGCTGACCCGGGAAACGGCAAGATCGGTGGGTCAAGCCTATCACTATTCCAATCGGAAAGCGGTGCAAGAGCTGGGCATCACGTTTCGCTCCTTCGAAGCAACCGCGCGGCGCATGGCCGAGGCATGGCCCCGATCGGGCTGATCGTCCGGAGAGCACGCAACCGGGCGGCCGCTCTGGCGCCGGCGGTCGTGGACTCGTGCGTTTTCCTGAACGAAAGGAATTGGTCAAAGGCGCCCGGCGGCGCCCCGAGCCAGTGCGAGCGGGTAATCAGCCTCCACATTCCCCCGCGACATCTCTCTCAGACGCCGCCGAAGTAACCGTCGCTTGAGGGGCGTGATTCGGTCGGTGAACAGGACGCCCTCCAGGTGGTCAAGTTCGTGCTGCATGACCCGCGCGGGGAGGCCTCCAACGTCCACGAAGCGTGTCCTGAACGTACGATCAAGAAACTGCAGCGTGATCCGTTCAGGCCGCACGACCATCTCCCGGATATCCGGAATGGACAGGCAACCTTCCTCGAATTCCTCCAGCACATCCCCGCTTTCGACGATTTCCGGGTTGATGCAGACCAGCGGACCCATAAGAGACGGATCGGTGCCATTCGTGGCGGGTTCGCCCTGCATGAGACTCAAGTCCATGACGAACAACCGTTCCATCGAGCCAATCTGCGGCGCCGCCAATCCGATACCCGATGCACCGTGCATCGTCTCGAGCATGTCGTCGATGAGATGCTGAAGGGCTCCGGTATCCTGGGTCACGGGGTCGGTCTTCGCCCGCAAGACTGGATCACCGTACACGTGAATCGGGATCACCATGAGCGATCGTTACTGGTCTTAAGTAGCCTCAGAGCGGTGTCACGCCCGATCCGGGGAGCCGTTCCAACTCATCGAGGTACTCCTGTAGAATCAGTGCAGCAGAGGCTGCGTCCACGCGGCGTTTGTCCCGTCGCGCCATCTTTCGCACGCCTGCCTCACGGATGCGTGCCCGGGCCTCTTCTGTGCTGAATCGTTCATCCCAGGCTGTCCACGGCACATCCGGCACCGCCTTCTCAATCCGTTTGACGAAGGCGCGAACGAAAGTGACGGCGTCTCCCTCCTCATCGTCCAGGGTGAGGGGCCAACCCACGATCAGGCGCTCTATCCCTTCTTCCGATGCGAGCCGCCTGAGATAGCGAACCGCTTCTTCCGGACTGAACGCCCCCCGGGGTTGGGCAAACAGGCCAAGCGGGTCGGAAACAGCGATCCCGACCCGCTTCGTACCTACGTCTAGACCTACGACCCTTGAATGGGCCGAGGCAGGATGACCTCGCATCGTGCGTTCCGTCAAAACCGAAGGATGTTCTCCGTCCGGCGGGATCAGAAACGCTCTACTCGATCCGGATTGCACCAATCAGGCGTCGGCGCTGCCCTCGGGAATCGAGTAGTTCAGGTCGGCCAGCGGGAGCTGCAGCGTTTCTCTGAGCCGCTTGCCCGGCTTGAAGTGGGTCTTGCGCCGGCTCGGAATGAAAACCGTTTCGTTGGTCTTCGGATTTCTCGCCTTTGGCTTCGCGCGGGTCTTTTTCACCTCGAAAACGCCGAAGTCGCGCAATTCGATCCGAACCTCAGGATCGGCTTCGACCATCAAATCACCGAGCGCGGTGATGACGGCGTGGACCCACGGCTCACTTTTGTAGATCGGTTCCTGCTGGAGTTCCGCTACGCGACGCGCGATGTCCTTTTTTGTTAGGGTTTTGACTCTTTCGTCCGACATGGTGGAGGGCCCTGGTGGTGTGGTGGTGTGATGTGGTGGTATAGCGTGTCTTCATCCCACGGATCCGAACTGCGACGCACCGGACAAGATAAAGGGATCCCTGCGTCGTTCTGGCCGGTCGTGCGCGTGCATCTCCGTAAGTATCAATCTATACGCGCCTTATTCAAGGTAGGTTGCAGGACAGGAAGATACAACCTCTCTGCTCCCGAGAAGAAAGGATGAAGAGTCCCGAGAAATTCGCCGAAGAGTTTACGGCGTTAGGACATGATATGCCACGGCGTTCTACTCTTCGAACCGGTATACGCCGAAAATTCCATCAATGCGCCGCACGCGTTCCATGAGTCGGCGAAGGTGGTCGAGGTCGGACACGTCGACGACGATGGTTCCCTCAAACACGCCATCGTTGCTGCCGATGCTCAGGGAACGGATGTTCGTCTTGAGATTTTTCGATATGACGTCCGTGATGTCGCTGACGATGCCGACGCGGTCCTCCCCGAGAATACGCAGGGCGGCCAGGAACTGCACATCCTTCTGCCGGCTCCATTCGATGGGAATGATCCGGTCGGGGTTCTCGAGCAGATTGGGAGCGTTGCGACAACTGGTGCGGTGGATCTTGATACCACCATTGCGACTAAGGAATCCGATCACCTGGTCGCCCGGGATCGGATTGCAGCAGGAAGCATAGGTGATGGCCACATCAGTGACGCGTTCACCATTGATGAGCAGGGCAGGCGCACCGGACTGTGCCCGGTCGAGGAACCGTTCGTGCTGCAGTTGCAGCGTGCTGGTGCGCGCCTCCTCGGCAGCGCCGTCCCCCTCGGCATGGCGCTTCCCGTTCTTGAGGTGGTTGATCAGCTCGTCGGCGTTAAACAGCCCCTCGCCGATCTCGAAAAACATCTGTTGGGTATTGGGGAACTTGAGATGGGCGACCGAGCGGCTCAGCGCGGTTTCGTCCACCTCCAGTCGGGCCTTCTGCAGCTTCTTCTCCCAGATCTCCCGGCCCTTGCGGATAGCCGTTCTCCGTCGATCATTGAGCCAGTGGCGAATGCGACTGCGCGCCTTCTGCGTCACGACGAACTTCATCCAGTCCGGCTTCGGCCACTGGTTCTTCGACGTGATGATCTCCACCTGGTCGCCGCTTCGGAGGCGGTAGGAGAGCGGTACGAACCGATCATTGACCTTGGCGCCACTGCAATGAAGTCCTACCTCGGAGTGCACACTGAATGCAAAGTCGATCGGCGTTGCACCCTTGCGAAGAATGTAGAGGTCCCCTTTGGGAGAGAAGAGGTAGATCTCCTCGCCGGACAGGTCGCGGGCGAAGTCCTGCACAAATTCCGTGGCGCGGTCTGAATCCGGATTCTCCAACAGATCCCGTACCCAGGCGAACCGTTTGTCGAACTCCGACAAGCGGTCCGAATCGTCCCCCTCTTTGTACTTCCAGTGGGCCGCCACGCCCCGCTCGGCCACCTCGTGCATCTCCCGCGTACGTATCTGCACTTCGACCGGCTTTGCATCCGGCCCCAGTACGGTGGTGTGAAGACTCTGGTAGCCGTTTCCCTTCGGAACGGAGATGAAATCCCGAAATCGTTCGGGGAGCGGCTTGTAGGAGTCAGCGATGATCGAATAGGCACGCCAACAGTCCTCGCGCCCCTGTCTCCCCTCCCCCTCCACGACGATGCGGATCGCAAACAGGTCGAAGATCTGATCCAGCGACTTGCCCTGATCACGCATCTTCCTGTAAATGGAGTAGATGTGTTTTGACCTTCCGTAAATCTCGAACTGCAGGCCCGACGCTGCAAGCGATGCCCGAACGGGATGAATGAAGCGGGATACGTAGGCTTCACGCTCCCGCTTCTTGTCGCGCAGACTCCGCGTGATCGAGTAATACTCGTCCGGTTCGAGCACCTTCAAGGCCAGATCTTCCAGTTCGTTCTTCAGGGCGAACAAACCAAATCGGTGCGCCAGCGGTGCAAACAGGTCGCGCGTTTCCATGGCGATCTTCACCTGCTTCTCCTGTTGCAGGCTGGAGATCGTCCGCATGTTATGCAGGCGGTCGGCAAACTTTACCAGGATGACGCGCAGGTCGGTGGCCATCGAAAGCACGAGCTTCCGGAAGTTCTCTGCCTGCCGGACGGCCCGGTTTTCGAAGCTGCGCTCCATCTTCGTCAGGCCATCGATGATCTTGGCCAGATCCGATCCGAATTGCTGTTCGATGAAGGGAAGCGTGGTCTCCGGATTGTCTTCCACAACGTCATGAAGCAGCGCCGCGGCGACCGTGATGTCATCGAAGGGGATGTCCTTTGTAAGGATGTGTGCCACTTCGAGCGGGTGGGTGATGTACGGCTCTCTGGAGCGCCGGGCCACGCCATAGTGGGCCCAATATGCCAGACGAAACGCGCGCTCCAGCAAGTCTTCATCGCATTCGGTAAACGCAGCCCTGCAGGCATCGAGCAACAATTTGAAGTGCCGCTCAACCCGCGCGTCGATGGGCGCCGAGAGAACCCGGTTCCAGAGTTCTCCTCCGGTCTCCGCCCTCGGTTTCGTTTCTGCCGCTTGAGCCATGGAAGACATGTTGCTGGATGCTTTTTATGTGAATGCTGTGAATCGTGCAACGTTCCGGAGTTGAAAATGGACTTCGCCGCCGCATCGAACCAACGCTGCAGCCCGGCGTTAGCTTGATGGTTTTTCGCTCCGGGCGATCGGGTTGTATCGCAGTCGGGCGCTGCCGATTTTGTACGTTTATGCCGAGACTTCTCCTACTTCCCGACCCGGCAATCGCATGAGGCCGTATCCAAGCTTCGCGTCGCTCTTCTGGCTGCTCCTCCCGGCACTTGCAGCGGTACCCGGTCGCGCTCAGAATATCGACTCCCTCATCGTCGTATGGGAGCAGCGGGTCGAGGCAGCCGACACTCGGGCGCAGCAGGTTCCCGCGCTATCCGAATACGCCCGGTTTCTTAATCGTGCGGAGCGTTTTGCCGAGGCGTTGGATGCGATTTCGGAGGCAGCCCAACTTCGAGCGATTCCCTCCGCGGTAGATATGCGCGCCGAATCGTTGCCCGACTCATTGGATGCGACACTTCGGATTCTCCTCATCCGCGCCGTGGCGCAGGAAGGCCTGAGCCAGTTCGCTGAAGCCAGAAATGACTATCGTACGTTTCTCGCCGTCGCGCCGAACTCGGGAGCGGCACGCATCATTCGCCAGCGTATGGAATTCATCGACCGTTCAGCCGTGGCAGACCTGGCCACCCTGGCACGGTTCAATCCGGAAGATCTGGGACGCTTTTACGACGCCCGTCTCGCTCGCCTCCAGGTCGCCATCCTGCCCTTCTTTAACGAATCGGACAACCTCCTCTGGAACTTCGTCGGATACGGACTGGCAGGATACCTTTCGCAGACCATTTCGTTGCTCGGAAAGATGGTCGATCTGCCCCTGAGCCCCGTATCCCGCTCGGAGGTCATGGCGGCCCTGAATTCCGTCTCTCTAGGACGCTTCTATTCCGACGACAATCCAATTTCTCCCGTTCAGGTGGCCGGTATCCTCGGATCACAATTCTCCATCACCGGGAGAGTCGGCAGCGGGACCGGCGGACTCGGTCTTCGGATCACTCCGCTCGTGGGTTCACCCGACGGCGATTCGGTAATCGTAATCGAGACCCTGGAAGACTCCTCCCTCCCGGAAGGCCTCGAAAGGTTGCAGACGGACCTCGGGCTCGTCCTTGCGGACCAGCTTCAACAACTGACGGGGTTCAGCTATCTCGATAGCCGTGAGGCCTTCGCCGATTCGCTTCGCGCCCTCATTGTCCCCGACCTGCAGCGATTCGTGGCCTATGGAAGGAGTGTAGAACTCTCCCTGGCTGGAGATATCGAGGCCGCCGAGCCCCTTCTTGAGGGCTCCCACGCCCCTCTGGCACGACTGGACCACCCCATCCTGCAAACCATGCGGAGCGGAGCTGATACCCCTTCGTTCAGTCTCGCACAGGTGCAGGAGGTCATTGCCCCCTTCGAGGAAACCGTAGCGGAAGATCGGCAGACCGCTACGCGCCCGGGAAGACCTCGACGCGTCCGTCCGGAATCGCCCTCCGGCTTGGCCGAGGACCCGACCACCCTTGTGAGCCTGCTTAACGCGGCCTCCCTCACGCTCCTGGGGGCTTCAGCGATTGAGGACACCCGCGTTGGCGCCGACGTTAGACCAGGCGGCAGCCTCGGATCCACGGATCCCCGAGACGGCGTGGAGGGGTTGAACCGGATCGAACCCGGCAGAACCACCATCCAGATCATAATCCCCGTTCCCCCTCCCTCAGGCGGAGGTCAGAATTGAGCGCATGATCCCCGCGAACCACCCTCCCCCCTTGGCCTCCCTCCTCCGCGCGGCTCTCCTGGCGGGATTTTCCCTCGCCTTCACAGCACCTGCCGTGGCCCAGCCGGATGCAAGGAGCACGGCCTACAGCGGCTCCGTCCAGGGCTATGTACAGTCGTGGCGCATCGAGGACGCAGGGGAACGACGAAACGTGACCCAGGCCGTCGTGCCGATCGGATTTCTCGTTCCCATAACTGCCGATTGGGACGTCCGGCTGACCTCGTCCTACGTCCGCCTCTCGCGCTCGTCCTCCGAAACATCGGAGGAGCAGGTGGTCTCAGGGATATCGGATCTTAAGCTGCAGGTCAACACGCTCCAGTTGGACAGGCGGCTCCTCCTGTCTCTTTCGGCCAATTTTCCGACCGGCCGCAGGGACCTGACCGGGGCGGAACAGGACCTCGTTCAGACGTTTGTTGCGCCCGATCTTTCCGTCCGCGCCAGCCGGTTCGGGGAAGGCCTCAACGTGGGCGGCGCAGCATCCTACGGATTTGATCTGTCGCCGAACACCATGGCTGCCATCGGCGCCGGATTCACCCATCGTGGCGTGTACGCCCTCACGTTTCCCGGCACGACGACGTCCATCGACCTGAAGCCCGGTCTCGAGGCGTCACTGACCGGATCTATCCTGCAGCGAATCGGCGTTCATCTGTTTCGTGGCGCCACGGGGATCACCGCCCACGGCATGGAACAGATCGATGGCCGCGATGCTTTTCGGCTTGGTCCTCGCGTCTTCCTCGAGGCGCTCTACAGCCGACCGTTCGAAGGGGGACGAGGACGCGTGACGTTTGCCGTCAAGGACCTCTTTCGAATGAAGGAAATGTCAGGCCTGGACACCCAGGCCACGCGTTTGCTCGATACGAACGGCAACTATCTCATCGCCGATGGAGGTGTCGACTATGACATCACCAGGTGGATCGGGCTCGGTTTGGACGGCACGGGGCGTCTGATCGGAAACAATAGCCGTGACGTCGGCGGCGTCTCCGTCCTCGAAGGCGGGCTTACCGCGCGGCTTTCCCCGGTTGAATCACTGGACTTTCGACTCGGCGGCCGCTTCATCGTGGGTTCAGGCACCGGGTATTCCGGCGAAGAACGCAGTATTCAGGGAATCGAAGGCTTCCTCCGCCTTAGCGCACGGTTCTAGTCAAACGCCTGGAGGCACCCTCCTCTATCCCCTCCCATGCTTCAATACGCAAAACGGACCCTGTTCATCACCCGAAAGACCTTCGGCGACAGAGGCGGGCCCGTGCCCCCGTCCTTGACGATCTGGATCCTGGTTGGGCTTCTTGGCTGGGCTTCGTGTGACGGACTGGTGGACCCTCCCTCAGCCGTCCATCCAGAGGTTCGACTAACGTGGGAGCAGCCACACCTGCTCTCGACCCCTTCCGATTCCAAGCGGGGCAGCACGTCGACACCTGAAGCGACGTATCAACTGGTGTTGCAGGTAACGAACCTGCTGGGCGACGATTTCAGTCCTGACCCGATCACGATCCTGGATACCGAGTCGGAGGCGCGTATCGCCCTGAGTCTCCCTCCGGAGAGCGAATACCGGTTCTCTGTCCGATTTCTCAGAGGCGGCACGCTTGTGGCGGAAGGCGGCGCCATCCACCACGTCCGCTCCGATACGCGGATCGTCGATGTTCCTATCGTTCCACTGACCGACGGAATTGCCACCGTCGGATTTCAGCCCGGCTTTGCCCGGCTGCGCCAGGATGACAACGAGTGGGTCGAACTCCGGCTCCGCCTGTACGGAACAGGGGATCCGATCTCCGGTCTCGTCTGTCGCATCGATGTGGAAGGAATCAACTCGGAGAGCCTCCAGTTTTCCGGTGCGGAACTCGCGCGTGCCGAAACCGGCCGGTTGGATCTGGCCTGGTCCTGGTCACAGCCGGTTCAATCCGACCTGGACCTCGGTACCCTCCGCGTTCCCCGTTCCGCGGCGGCTACGATCAGGCTTCAGATCACCTCCGGCAATTTGCGCTCCGTCAACGCGGAGGGCACCATAACTCCACTTCAGGCGGTCGGAGCCGAAGTAGAGATCACGCCCTGACCTTATCGACCCATGATCTTGTCTCTGCCGTTTCGGAGTTCGGGCGCTGCCATCTCGAAGTCGGGCGCTCTCCTCCTGGCGGTCTGCCTCGCTGTGCCGGCCTGGGGAGCGCCCCTCGCTCCTCCCCTTCCGCCGACGGGCGTCACTGTCCAGGCCATCGCCGATAACGCGATCCACGTTGAGTGGCTGCACAGTGGAGACGACGTGGTACGCTTCGTCATCTATCGGGCCGGCGACGTTTCCGGGCCATTCGAGCGCATCACCAGCACGCCGCGTCCGCGACGCAGCTATACGGACGTAGACCTGAAGCCCGATACCGAGTATTGCTACCTCGTCGAAGCTGAAAACAGCGACGGCGTCGCCTCTTCCGCGCCCGCCTGTGCCCGTACCCTGAGTGCCCGACCCAGTGCCCCAACCAATGTTTCCGTTTCACAGGTCGAGGGGAGTCCCTATCTCGACGTGTCGTGGCAACATTCGGATTTCGCTTCGGTGTCCTTCGTGGTGTACCGCCAGTGGGTCCCCGGCGATGTCCTACCCCTCCCCATCGACACCGTGTCGGCAGCGCCGTACCGCGATCGCGGGGGTCGCGCAGATGCCCAAACCTGCTATTCGGTCAGCGCGCTCAGCCCATCCGGTGAATCGCCACCCTCCGATCCGCTCTGCTTCACGCCCCAGTTCACGACCGCCGCCCTTCCTTCCGGCATCACGGCGTTCGCCCGCTCTGCGTTCCGCATCGACGTCGCATGGAGTCTGCCCGTTTACAACTATGCCACCCTGCTGCTCGAGCGGTCGGACGACGGAGGCGCCTTTGCCGAGGTAGCGGCGTTTGAGGAAAAGGTTCTCGGGTTTGACGATCAGGACCTGGCCCCGGATACGCAATACTGCTACCGCCTCAAAGCCGTCAATGCCATATCCGAATCGCCCTATAGTCCGCCCGTCTGTACCCGGACACCGTTCACCCGGCCCGATCGCCCGAATCTCACCGGCGTATCTTCCTCCGGAGTGACCGATCTCGAGATCGTCTGGAGTGCCGCCGTCCTTCCGAGACACTGGTTCGAAGTCCAGCGTCGCACACAGAATGGACCATTCGTTACGGTCGCCGACTCGACGACGTCGCTCTCCTTCGTTGACACGAACCTCGTCGAACTGACCGAGTATTGCTACGTTGTGCGCGCTCTGAATCCGATGTTCGAGTCCGAAGCGAGCAACGAGCGATGTGCGTCGACGGGCCTGGAATCTCCCACAGCGGTCGGAGATTTGACTGCCGTGCCGGATTCCCAGGATCCCACGGCCTCGCTGGTGCTCTCCTGGACGGCCTCCTCTCCGGCATCTTTCACGACCTATGAAATCGATGTCCGTGAGCCGGAAGGCGAATGGGATCCAGCGTTGCGCACGGGCAACATCTTCGCCACCATTTCCGGACTGAAAGATGCGACACTCTACGAGGTTCGCGTCACTGCAGTCCGCCAGGTCGATGCCGGCACAACGAGGTCGGATCCTGCCGTGGCAAGTGGTTCCACCTTCCTTGCTCACTGGGCAGGAGACACCAATGGGGACGGATCTGTGTCGTCAGCCGATGTGACGTTCCTGACGTCTCCGGGTGTCTACGGCCAGCCCACGCCCCTCGGCTCGGACGGTACCGACGTTTCGTGGCGGCTCAGGGCGATCGAGGTGGGCGACTCCGACCCCAACCTTCTCCGAAGCGATACCGACCGCAGCGGCGGAGTCGACCTGTTCGACTTCCTCGCCATCGCCGCCAATCTTGGCCGATCCATTCCTGGAGCCGGTGTGCCACTGGCTGCCGTGGTGACCTCCGACGAACATGCCCAAACGATCCGCGCTGTCCTCGACGCCTTCCGCCCCGCGTCCGAAACGCAGAACCGGCTCGTCGAAGAGCTGATCCTCCTTCTCGAAACGCGCGAGGCTCAGGGCATTCCGAATCGGCTGGATCTCGCACAGAATTACCCCAACCCCTTCAATCCGCAGACGGCCATCCGATACGACATCCCGCAGAAGGGTCCGGTGCGGCTCTCCATCTACAATCCACTGGGCCAGGAAGTCGTGAGGCTGGTCGACGCGGAACTCGAAGCCGGTCGATATACGACGACCTGGGATGCATCGGACTTGCCCTCGGGGCTGTACCTTGGTGTCCTCCGGACGGCTTCTGAGATGCGAACGCGTTCCATGACGCTGCTCCGCTAGCACGAGCCATCCCATAGGTATCCGGTCCACGCCCGGAACCCGGCATCAAAACTCCGGCTTTATTTTGCCGGACGAACGCGGCGAACATGCTGGACGGCCTCAACCTATCGGACCCCACCGTACGACAACTCGTAGTCACGGGTCTTGTAGTGGCCGTGCTCCTGATCCTCCTTCGGATCGCGCGCGGACTCATCTATCGGTACGTTCCGGACCCGGCCCGGCAATACAAGGCTTCCAAGGCCATTCGAGGAACGCTTGCGGCCTTTTCGATCCTGATTATCATCGGCATCTGGTCTCCGCGGATCGGCGGCATCGCCACGTTGCTGACGGTCGTTGGCGCCGGCCTCGCCATCGCCCTCCGCGAGTTGCTCCTCAATGTTGCGGGCTGGTTGCTCATCCTGATTCGTCGCCTTTTTGAAGCCGGCGATCGGATTGAAATCAAAGGCCTGAAAGGAGATGTTCTGGACATCCGTCTCCAGCATACCCTGCTAATGGAGGTCGGAGGCTGGGTGGATGCCGAACAGAGCACCGGGCGACTCGTGCACGTTCCGAATAGCAGCGTTCTTCAGGAGCAGGTCTTCAATTACACACGAGGATTCCATTTCATCTGGAATGAAATCCCGGTCACCGTCACGTTTAGAAGTGACTGGAAAGCCGCACAGGAGATTATGCTGCGGTTGGCCAACGAGAGTGCCGCCATCGTCGAAAAGCAGGCTGCGGAAGAGATGCGCAGCGTCTCGCACGAATTCCTGCTTCACTTCAGCGTCATGACCCCTTTCGTGTACGTGCGTATCGTGGACAATGGCGTGCGCCTTACGTTGCGATTCCTGTGTGAGGTGCGAAAGCGCCGGGGGATGGAGCACGCCTTTACCATCGGGATGCTCGAAGAATTCCGCAAACACGGCGGCGTCGAACTGGCCTATCCCATGGTCGGCGTCGCACAGATTTCCGGATCGCAGTTCGGCGAGGAGACGGCTGGGGTGGGGCGTCCCTTTGCAGACCCTCCCGGACTTCCTCCCGACGAGGCGCCTCCACCTGCCTAGACGTCACAGATCAGCACAGCCTGTCCGAGAGAGGAGAGCGGAGCCCGTGTCGGGATGAACTCCTGGGCGACGAAGCCCTTGTACCCGGTCGCAACGATCGCACGCATAACGGCGGGATAGGAGATTTCCTGCGTGTCGTCGATTTCATTGCGTCCCGGATTGCCGCCGGTATGGTAATGGGCAAAATAGGGATGACTCTCACGGATGGTGCGGATGATGTCCCCCTCCATAATCTGCATGTGGTAGATGTCATACAGAAGCCGGAAATGGTCTGAGCCGACCCGGCGGACGAGCTCGACGCCCCACTCGGTCCGATCACACTGATAGTCTTTGTGATCCACCTTGCTGTTGAGCAATTCCATGCAAACCGTGACCTTCAAGCGCTCAGCCTCCGGAATGATCGTTCGAAGGCCATTGACACAGTGCTCCAGCCCCATCTCGTCGTCCAGGCCGTTCCGATTTCCCGACATCACGATCGCATTCGGATACCCGGCGTTGGCGACTTTCGGAAGATAGTCCAGATACAGCGGCGTCAGCCAGGCGTGGTTCTCCGGACGATTCCAGCCCTCCGCAATGCCGGCCCTTCCGGGAAGTCCCGCCATGGCGCAAATCAAATCGTGACGTGCGAGCGTGGGCCAATCCTCAGGGCCCAGCAACTCGATCGACTCAATTCCCATCTCACGCGCAGCCCTCCCCAGTTCATCAACGCTCACGGTAGGGTAACACCACTTGCAGACACTGTGCCTGACGTTCCCTTTGAGCGCTCGAGGCGCCAATCCGGACTGCGTACTGGTAGAGCCCATGGTTATTGTGGCGGCGGCCGCACCTGCCATGTACTGAAGCGCCTTTCGGCGCGAATGAACGGACATAGAAATTGGCGTCTGCGAGACGGTCGCCTCTGAATCCCCCCTCTCACCCGTACCGTATGCAACGTAATGAACGGACCGGCTGCGGTCAATATGCGGATCACAGGTTACACTGTAACCAAATGTCGCTGCCGTTCGTGTTCCAGGTAGATACGGAACCGATGCGTGATTTTTCCAAACTCGTTTACCGACACCAGGACCGGGTGTATGCCTTCGCACTGCACTACCTCGGCAACGGCGAGGATGCCGCCGACATCACACAGGATGTGCTCATCCGATTCTGGGAGAATGCAGACCGTCTGGAGGATTCTCGAATCGTTCCCTGGCTGATGCAGGTGACGCGCAACCTCTGCGTGGACCGATTTCGAAGGCGCCGGCTCCAACGACGCACCATGGATATCGACTCGGAGCTTCTTTCAGAGATGGAAGGAGCATCGGACGATCCGGACCCCGAGGTGGTGGCCGAAAACGCAGACCTGAGAGACTTGATCGTCCGCGGACTGCAGACCTTGCCCGAACCGCATCGAAGCATCGTGATGCTGCGCGAAATACAGGACCTGAAATACGAGGATATCGGAGAGGCCCTGGGGCTTCCCCTCACCACGGTAAAGGTGTACCTCCACCGTGGCCGGCGCATGCTGAGAGCGTGTCTTTCGAAGAGTGTAATCCATGACTACCAGACCCTATAACTCGTCACCTGACGACCTCGGACCTCTGGATGCGGCGCTGCCCCTCATCGAGGCCGTTCTCGACGGTACGGCCCATCCGGACGAGGAGCGCCGACTCGATGAACTCTGCGCCAGGTACCCTGAGTGCGCGCGGGAGCGCGATCTGGCCCAATCGCTGCGTACGGCATTCTCATCACTGAAGACGGCGCCGACTCCCCCCTCCGTTACCCGCTCCGTCTTTCGCGAGATTCGGCGGCGGCGCTGGGCCCGCATCGGCAATCTGCTTCGCGGGGCGCTGATCCCGACTCCGACATCGCGCTTCAGGCCGGCACTTGCTCTGGCATCCCTGGCGGTCGCCGTAGTGGCCGTATTCGCGGTACTTCGTCCGCCCGCCGTTGAGGAGGAGGTAGAGGTCTACTCCGAGGCGGACGTACGTGCGGCTGTCGAAGAGCTCAAGTGGACACTTGCCTACGTTGGCGGGGTCGGCAAGAAGACCGGGAAGTTGGTTCGTGAGGAGGTCGTCGAGCCACACGTCATGTCACCCATCAGCCGGTCCCTTGAAGCAGCAATAGGACCATCCCCACTCGGTTCTCACCAGTAAACCATTCCGATACAAAGCCATGAACGCCTCTCTCACACGAAACCGGATTGTGCCGATACTGTTTTCCCTTGCGGTTTTCTGGGTCACATCGGCCGGAGTGGCCGCGCAGGACAACGCGATCAGGAACCACCCCGGGTTCTTCGATTTCGACGTGATTCCCGCATCCATTCAGATCGAGCCCAATGTCGAGATCAACATCAAGGGCGCCCTGCTCCGTCTTGCCGCTGAAGCGACAACCCGAGAGGATCCCGAACTCGCCGAAATGTTGGGCAAGTTGAAGTTGATTCGCGTTTTCACCTATGAAAATGATGGATGGACGGACGAGCAGAGGGGTCAGTTTACCGACATTGCCCGGCGTATTGGCGGCCAACTCGAAGAAAAAGGCTGGGATATCGTTGCCCGCGTCCGCGATGAGGACGAGCAGGTCTTCGTCTATCTTCGTGAGATCGAAGACCTTTTCGAAGGCATGGTCGTCATGGTCGTCGAAGCCGAGGAAGCCGTCTTCGTCAACATTACCGGGACGATTGACCCGGCACAGGTTGGCCGCATCGGCAGCCGGTTCGACATTGACGTCCTCGAAGACGTCCGGATCGATCGGCATTGATCGCCCCGCTGCAACTGCCGCGTCCGTTCTTCCGTATACCAATGGAACCCATGCAGTGATGATCCCCTTCAGGCCGCTCGTCCGGTTGAGCCTTCTCGGACTTGCGTTTATCGTGAGTGGCTGCTTCCACTCCAGAGAAATCGAGCGCATACGGTCTGCCGTCGAAGCGGAGACGCCAGGAACGGATTATGACCGGCGCATCGTGGTTTCGCTCGGACCGGCATCACTTCAACTCTCTCGGTTGATCGTGGGCCTCGTTGATGACCCGGACGCGCGGGCTGCCGGTGCCTATCTCGGCGACGTCCGGCGGGTCAAGCTCGGCGTTTTCCGGTCCTCTGGAGACGGGGATTTCCGTCGCTCCACCCTGCCCCGACGCCTGCGTCGCGATCTAGAGCGCAACGATTGGGAGCTCGCACTGCGTGTCCGCAACGAGGACGAGCTGGTGTGGCTGTACTTTCGCGAGCGGCGCGGTGCCGTCCGCGACGTCTTCCTGACCGTTGCCAACGACGAGGACCTCGTCATCGTTCGCTTCAAGGGTCGGTTGGACCGGATGGTTGCGCGTGCCATGGACCAATACGGACCGGGGTGGCGTACTGATCGCCGGGATGGGGACGCGCCTGATCCCGGGACGATGCCGGATTCCACGCGTATCCCGTAAGCCGGGGCCCCATTTCACAATCCCGGCGAGGCGCGTTCCCGAGGTACCGCGACTCGGGACTTGCATGGTAGAGCAGGTGATCTTCCGTACGATCAACCCGTTCGTCGGCGGGCGTCATCCGCTGGCGCTCCTGCGGGATGGGAGCGGTGTCGGAGCCCTCGTGCTTCGGTCCAGATCGTCTGTGCACCGGCCGCGGTTCCAGAAAAATGCAGAGGCTCCGCGGTGAACACCGCGGAGCCTCCGAATGGAATCATCCATCTCAGCCGCTGCTACTCCTTCTTGCCTTCCTCGTCTGCCTCGTCCGCCGGTTCAACGTCATCTTGCGCGGACATCTCTGCAGCGTCGGCGACCGGGAGTTCGTCCCCCTCCGTTTCTGTTTCCTCCAGGGTCTCGCTCGCCACGGCGTCGTCCTCTGCAACGGGGGAGGCGACCGGAGTCGTCGCGGCTGCGGCCGTGGCGGCTCCGCTCCTTCGGCGTCCAGCACGTCGGGTACGGCGTACCTTGGCGGAGTCTGCGCCGCCCGTCGGCTTGACGTCGTTATAGTCAACGAGTTCGATGACGGCGAGCTCCGCTCCATCGCCCGGTCTCTGGCCCAGTCGAATCACGCGCGTGTATCCGCCGGCGCGGTCTTCCACTTTGCCGGCAATTTCGTCGAACAGGGTCTTGACGGAGTCCTTGCTCTGAAGCCTCCGGAAGACCTGGCGTCGGTTATGCGTGGTATCGTCCTTCGACCTTGAGATAATGGGTTCAACGAAGGTACGGAGGGCTTTCGCCTTCGACAGGGTCGTTGTGATCCGCTTGTTGGCAATCAAGGCATTCGACAACGCGGCCAGGGTGGCTTTGCGATGTGAAGCCGTGCGCCCCAGTTTGAAGCCTTTCTTCAGATGTCTCATCGAACTACAATTTTCTAGCCATTCCGCACGGCGGAATCCCCGAGCGGGGCCGCCGGTGACTGAAGCTCAGTTCCCTTCTTCGAGATACTTGTCCACGTCCATTCCGAATCGCAGGCTCCGGTCGTCGAGGACATTAATGAGTTCCTGCAGTGATTTGCGGCCGAAGTTGCGAAACTTCAGCATCTCGCTTTCCTCTCGGCGGACCAGATCACCAATGGTCTTGATATTGGCGGCCTTGAGGCAGTTGTGCGCGCGCACGGAAAGGTCCAGCTCGTCCACACTCTGCAGGAGCAGGTTGCGCATGCGCTGCACTTCGGCATCGACTTCCTTTTCCATCTTTGCCGGCTGCGGTTCCGCATCAACCTGAATGAAGAGGCTCACGTGGTCGCGGAGGATGACAGCGGCCTGTGTGATCGCCTCTTCCGCCGAAATGGATCCGTCCGTTTCGATTTCGAGCGTCAAGCGTTCAAAGTCGATCTTCTGACCCACACGGGTAGGCGTAACGTTGTAGCGCACATTCCGAATGGGCGTGAAGACCGAGTCGATGGCAATCACCCCAATGGGATCGTCTGCCTGCTTGTTCTCGTCGGCCGGGATGTAACCACGGCCCGTGCCGAGGCGCATCTCGACGTCCAGGCGTGCCCCCTTATCAAGGGTTGCGATATGGTGCTCCGGATTGAGGACCACCACGTCATTCGTCGCCTTCGCGATCTGGGCAGCGGTCCACTCGCCGGGGCCTTCGATGCGCATGGTGATCGAGGAGGTCTCTTCCTCGGCAACTCGTCTGAATCGGACGCCCTTCAGGTTGAGGATGATGTCTGCGACATCCTCCGTCACGCCCGTCACCGTCGAGAACTCGTGTTGGACACCGTCGATTTTGATGGCGGTGATTGCCGTGCCCTCGAGCGAAGCGAGCATGATCCGGCGAAACGAATTGCCGAGCGTGACGCCGTAACCCCGTTCCAGCGGCTGAACCACGAAACGGCCATAGGTATCCGACAGCTCTTCAACTTTGACGCCGTCAGGCATCTGGATTCCGTAATCGCTGACCATGGCTGTCCGTTCTTCTTATGTACAATGGAAAATTCTGAATCACGGCACGCCGTCGCGCCGTGAGGCTCGTTGGGCCTTGGAGTGCTATTTGGAGTAAAGCTCGACGATGTATTGCTCGCGGATGTTCTCGGGGATGTCCTCGCGGGCAGGCACATCCAGGAACTTCCCGACCAGTGCGTTGCGGTCGATCTCCAGCCACGGATACGAACGCCGCGTACGCTGGAGGGCGTCATGAACCGCCTCCAGGCTACGACTGCGCGGACGAACCGCTATCACGTCGCCGATCCGAAGCTGGTAGGAGGGCACGTTGACCAACCGACCGTTTACCGTAAAGTGTGCGTGTGTCACGAGCTGGCGGGCCTGCCGGCGCGTACGGGCAAACCCGAGCCTGTACACGACGTTGTCGAGGCGCGACTCGAGCATCTGAAGGAGGTTCTCTCCCGTGATGCCACGCCGCCGGACCGCCTTCTCAAAGAGGTTGCGGAACTGGCGCTCGAGCAATCCATACGTATATTTTGCCTTCTGCTTCTCCTTGAGCTGGATCGCGTAATCGCTCTCCTTGCGGCGCCGCGACTGACCGTGCTGCCCTGGCGGGTACGGCTTGCGCTCGAGTGCCTTGCTCGGACCAAAAATCGGCTCGCGAAACCGGCGGGCCAGCTTCTGCTTGGGGCCTCTGTAACGGGCCATCTCTTTCCTGCTGTCGGTTGGTGTTTTCCGAAAAACGCTAAATGGTTCTGATCAGACGCGGCGCCGCTTCGGCGGACGGCATCCGTTGTGTGGAATCGGCGTCGTATCACGAATCGTGAGCACGTCGATACCCGCACCCGAGATGGCGCGGATCGCCGACTCGCGTCCGGATCCAGGTCCGCGAACCGAAACGTGGACACGCCGCAGTCCGAGATCGTAGGCTTCCTTGGCCGCGCTCGACGCAGCCACCTGTGCTGCGTACGGCGTGTTCTTCCGGCTGCCCTTGAATCCCATTTTGCCTGCACTGGCCCACGAAATCGTATTGCCGTACATATCCGTCAACGTCACGATCACGTTGTTGAAGGTAGCGCGAACGAAGGCGTTGCCATCCGGCTCCACATTGACCTTCTTCCGCCGTACGACGCGCGTGCCGCGTTTTGCTTGCTGCTTTGCCATGGTATTGCGATGTCTTTTCTTTCTGCCCGGGGGTGCCGATTCGGCCCGTGCTGCTGCCCGTTACTTCTTGCCGACCTTCTTCTTTCCAGCCACCGTCCGGCGGCGACCCTTGCGCGTACGTGCATTGGTCTGCGTACGCTGACCGCGGACCGGCAGCCCGCGTCGATGACGTAACCCACGGTAGCAGCCGATGTCGATCAGGCGCTTGATGTTCATCGACTCCTCGGAGCGAAGGGTCCCCTCCACGACATAATTGTCTTCCACGAGGCGCCGGATCGTCCGGGCCTGTTCGTCCGTCCATTCGTCCGCCTTGGTGTCGGGATCGATGTTCGCCCTTGTCAGAATCTCGACCGCTCGTGAGCGGCCAATTCCAAAGATGGCCGTGAGCGCGATTTCCCCGCGCTTGTTTCCCGGTACGTCTATTCCAGCAATTCGTGGCATGGCACTACCTGAGGGTCAATAGTCGCTTATCCCTGTCGCTGCTTGTTGCGGGGATTCTTCTTGTTGATGATGTAGACGCGGCCCTTACGACGGACGACCTTGTCATCCGCTGTCCGCTTCTTGACGCTGGCTCTAACTTTCATTGCGCTTCTCCGATACACACTCCCGACTCCAAGGTCGGACCGCGTTCATGGTCTATACGATCAATTTATCGAGTCGGCCGTTCCCGGACAGGCCCGCCCGAAAAGTCCTTTATTTGTATCTATATACGATTCTTCCCTTCGACAGGTCGTACGGGGACAATTCGACCGTCACTTTGTCTCCGGGAAGGATTCGTATGAAATGCATACGCATCTTCCCGGAAAGTAGTCCGAGTATCTCATGTCCGTTCTCGAGTTTGACGCGAAACTGGGCGTTCGGTTTGGCCTCGAGCACCACGCCGTCCTGACGTATGGATTGTTCTTTAGACATCGGCCGTAGTGGCTTCTGATTGGGCGTCCGCCGCCGCATAGGGTGGCGACACCACCTGTTCTATATAGGCGAACGTGGTCAACACCTCCGCTTGTTCCTTTTTCACCAGTACCATGTGTTCGTAATGCGCGGAGGGCTTGTTGTCCGCGGTATCTACCGTCCACCCATCCGGCCGCGTGAAAACCTCCGCTGTCCCTGCATTCACCATGGGTTCGATGCAGATCGAGAGGCCCTCGCTAAGGCGTTTACCGGTTCCTCGTCGGCCCACATTGGGCACCTGTGGCGCCTCGTGCAGACTCCGGCCGATGCCGTGGCCCACGAGGTCATAGACCACGCCAAAACCGGCACTCCCGCACTTGCTACTCACCGCCGAGCCAATGTCCCCGACCCTGTTGCCCGCCACGGCTTCCCGGATTCCGGCGACGAGCGCGTCGTAGGTCACACGCAGCAACCGTCTCGTTTCATCGCCGATCTCGCCTACGGCAAAGGTATACGCACTGTCGCCGTAGAAACCATCTAAAACCACCCCACAGTCGACCGAGACGATGTCGCCTTCCTCGAGTGTCTCGTCCCCGGGAATGCCATGTACGACCGTCTGGTTGATCGACGTGCAGATGGAGGCCGGAAACACGTTGGCGCCGACCCGATATCCTTTGAATGCGGGACGAGCGCCGTGCTTTCGGATGAAGTCCTCGGCAACCTGGTCGAGCGCGCGGGTCGATACGCCGGGGCGAATGTGAGCCGCGACCGCCGCCAACGTGCGGCTGACCAGGTCGCCACTGCGCCTCAGCTTCTCGATTTCCGGCTCGCTCTTCAGGTGAATCATTCAGTAAACTATCAAGACAAAGAACAGGTCCTAGCGGCGTCGACCGCGGATCCGTCCGCTGCGCATTAAGCCGTCGTAATGCCGCATCAGAAGGTGGCTTTCGATCTGCTGCAGCGTATCGAGGGTAACCCCGACAAGAATGAGCAGGGATGTGCCCCCGAAGAAGGTGGCAAAACCGGGGCTGATACCCGCCTGAACCGCGAACGCGGGCAGGATAGCAACAAGTCCGACGAAGACGGCGCCGGGAAGCGTGATTCGCGTCAAGATACTGTCAATGAACTCGCTGGTCTGCCGACCCGGTCTGATCCCGGGCACGAAGCCCCCCTGGCGCTTCATGGTATCGGCCATCTCCTTCGGGTTCACCGCAATGGCGGTATAGAAGTACGTGAAGAACACGCACATCAGGAAAAACGTCGCCGAATAGAACGTGCCGAAGATATTGCCGAACAGGAGTCCTACCTGCTGGAAAAACGGGCTTTCCGGGAAAAATGATGCCGCAGTCGAGGGTATGAACATGATCGACTGCGCGAAGATGATCGGCATCACGCCGGCCGCGTTGACGCGTAGCGGGAGGTACTGCGTCGACCCACCGTAGACTTTGCGTCCAACCACTCGTTTGGCGTACTGCACCGGAATGCGGCGGGTGCCTTGTGTCACGAGCACGATGCCGGCGGTCACAAGGCCGAGGGCAGCGATCTCTACCAGGAAGATGATGAAGTTGGCGGAGAGATTGAACTCGTTGTAAAGCGAGGTGGGAAGTGCGGCAATGATCCCGATCATGATGATCAACGAGATTCCGTTGCCGATTCCGTTTTCGGTGATTCGCTCGCCCAGCCACATCACGAACATGGTGCCGGAGGTCAGCACGATCACCGTGCTGACGATGAAGAAGGTGCCCGACACAACGATCGCCCCACCGGTAGCGCCATACTGAAGGCTGATCGCATACCCGATACTTTGCAGCGAGGTAATCGCGATCGTCCCGTAACGGGTCAACTGGGTGATCTTCCGTCTTCCTTCTTCCCCTTCCCGCTGCAGCTTCTGAAAATACGGGACCACGGCGCCCATCAACTGGATAATGATGGAGGCGGTGATGTAGGGCATGATGCCGAGCGCAAAGATACCCGCCCGGCTGAAGGCCCCCCCGACGAACAGGTCGAGAAAGCCGAAGATCGTGTTCGCATTGCTGCTCTGGGCGTTGGCCGCTGCGAGCACGCCGGCGTCGATCCCCGGCAGGGTCACGTAGGTACCGATACGATACACCACGAGAATGCCCAGCGTGTAGAGAATCCTACGCCGCAGCTCCTCGATCTTGAAGATGTTTCGTACTGTTTCGCTGAACCCAGCCATCGTCTACTCGGAATTGTCTTCGGTCAGGAGCGCGTTAGTCAAGCACCGTTACCGATCCGCCGGCCGCTTCGATTTTCTCTTTCGCGGATGCGCTGAACGCATGCGCGGAAATCTGAAGCGCCACCGACAGGTCCCCGTTGCCGAGAATCTTCACCTTGTCTCGTTCCTGGAACAGCCCCAGCTTGGCCAGGACGGACGGTGTTATGGACGTTGCCGGATCGATCTTGCCGCTCTCGACGAGTTCGGCGAGGCGGGATACGTTGACCGGGCTGTACTCGACACGCGCAGGGTTATGGAAGCCATACTTGGGCAAGCGGCGCGTCAGCGGCATTTGTCCCCCTTCGAACCAGGCAGGCACCGAACTTCCCGCTCGGCTCTTCTGGCCCTTGTGCCCGCGCGTCGAAGTCCCGCCATGGCCGGAACCCTGTCCGCGCCCGATTCGCTTTCGCGCTTTTGTCGATCCCTTCGCGGGTTTCAGATTGCTCAGATTCATTGAGGTTCTCAACAAGAGATTGCAGGTCGGATTCCGATGATCAGGCGAGTTTCTCCACCCGCACAAGGTGCTGCACGGCAGCGATCATGCCCCGAATCTGGGGCGAGTCGTCATGCTCGACGGACTGGTTCATCCGGCGCAGCCCGAGCGCAACCATCGTGCGCTTCTGGCGGAACGGCCGGTCGATCACGCTGCGGACCTGGGTCACTTTCAGCTTCGCCATGACTTCTGTGCTCTCCGTTATCCTTCAAAAACCTTTGTAATGTTCACTCCGCGCCGATGCGCTACTTCATGCGGTTCGGAGAGGCTCTCGAGTGCGCTCAGGGTAGCGGCAACCACGTTGTGCGGGTTGGACGATCCCAGCGACTTGGAGAGAATATCCTTCACGCCAGCTGCTTCCAGCACTGCGCGGACCGCACCGCCGGCAATCACACCTGTACCCGGGGACGCCGGCTTGAGCAGCACCTGCGCGGCATCCTGCTTCCCGATTACCGTGTGCGGAATGGTCCCGCGCACAATCGGCACCTTGATCAGGTTCTTCTTGGCATCCTCGGTGCCCTTCGAAATCGCATTCGCAACTTCGTTGGCCTTCCCAAGGCCTTTTCCGACCGTACCATTTCCGTCACCGACCACGACCACGGCGTTAAACGAGAAACGGCGTCCGCCCTTGACGACTTTTGCGACGCGGTTGACGCTGACCAGCTTCTCGATAAATTCCGTAGTCTCGGTTTCGCGCTGTCGACGCCGATTGCTACGCTTGCTGCTTGTATTGGCCATGTGATTGATTCCGTCTGGAGCGACTCCCCTTGGTTTCCTAGAAAGCCAGGCCACCCTCACGGGCGCCATCTGCAAGGGCCTTCACGCGGCCCATATAGCGATATACGTTGCGGTCGAAGACGACACCCTGTACTCCTGCGGCTTTTGCCCGCTCAGCCAGAAGGCGTCCGACGGACCGGCCCACCTCGATGGGCTTGCCGTTATCTACGCCTGACTCCACGCTGGAGGCAGCCGCGAGCGTGTGCCCCATTTCATCGTTGATGACCTGGGCGTAGATATGACGGTTCGAGCGAAATACGCAGAGCCGGGGCTGCTGTGACGTTCCGCGGATGCGGGACCGAATCCGGCCCCGGATGCGCGAACGACGCTGGTTGGTTTTCTTCTGCGACATGGATGGTTCAGATTAGGCGTTACCGGGCTGCGGTCTTGCCCGCCTTGCGGCGTACGACCTCGTCGACATAGCGGACCCCTTTGCCCTTGTAGGGCTCCGGCGGCCGCAGGCTTCTGATTTTCGCGGCGACCTGCCCGACCAACTGCTTGTCGATCCCCTCAACGGTGATGATCGGGTTGCCACGACCTTTGGTTTCCGCCAACACGGTCACACCATCCGGCGGAAGGAAAAAGATGGGATGGGAGAACCCGAGTGCGAGTTCCAACACCCCGTCGTTCACCTGTGCCCGATACCCGACACCGTTCACCTCCAGCTGCCGGCGAAACCCTTCGGTGACCCCGGTGCACATGTTGTAAATCAACGACCGGTACAGGCCATGAAGCGAGCGGTGCCGCTTCTGGTCGGTCGGACGCGTAACCGAGATCTCTCCGTTCTCCAGTTTGACCGAAATATCCGGGTCAACCGCCACCGACATCTGGCCCTTTGGACCCTTGACGGTAACCACATTGCCCGAAGTGATCTCAACGGTCACCTTGTCCGCTACAGGGATCGGGAGCTTTCCGATTCGTGACATGGCCTTTTAGAAAATATCCTGTCTGAGTTTCCCGTCAGGGACACGACGATTAATACACATGGGCGAGCACCTCGCCACCCACGTTGATCCGGCGCGCCTCTTTGTCGGTCATCACCCCGCGGGAGGTGGAGACGATCGCGACGCCCATGCCGTTCAACACCCTGGGCAGTTCTTTGGCGGACACGTATTTCCGCAGACCCGGACTCGAAATCCGGCTCAGATGCTGAATCGCAGGACTTCCCCCGCGCCCGTACTTGAGATAGATGCGGATGAGCCCCTGCTTGCCGTCGTCAATGTCCACGTAATTGCGGACATATCCTTTGTCCTGCAGGATCTGCGTCATCGCACGCTTCAGTTTGGAAGCCGGCACATCCACATGCATGTGCCCCGCCATGTGGGCGTTCCGAATGCGCGTCAAATAATCCGCGACCGGGTCTGTAACGCTACTCATAACTCGACTCGATACGATATTCTGCTATTACCAACTCGATTTGCGCACGCCCGGAATCAACCCCTCCAGCGCCATCTTCCGGAAGATGATCCTTGACACCCCGAACCGGCGCATGTAACCACGGGAACGGCCCGTGAGCGCGCACCGGTTGCGCAGGCGCACCGGACTCGCATCGCGGGGCAACCGCTGCAACCCCTCGTAGTCATGGGCCTTCTTCAACTGGCGACGCTTTTCCGCGTATTTTGCCACGGCCTTTCGGCGCTTCTTCTCTCTCGCAATCCAACTTTTCTTAGCCATAGATTTTGTCTGGCTTGGGCTTACACCCTCGTGTATTTATGCGGCCTTGCTCTCACGTCTGACGAACGGCATGCCGAGCGCCTTGAGCAGCGCATGCGACTCCTCGTCCGTCTCGGCCGTCGTCACAAACGTTACATCCATACCGTTGATGCGCTCAACCGTATCGATCTTGATCTCCGGGAAGATGATCTGCTCCTTGATGCCGAGTGAATAGTTCCCCCGGCCGTCAAAACTGCGATCCGGTATGCCCTGGAAGTCTCGCACCCGCGGCAGGGCCAGCGTGACCAAGCGATCAAGAAACTCCCACATCAGGTCGCCCCGCAGCGTGACGAAAACGCCCACGGGCATCCCCTCTCTGATTTTGAAGTTGGATACGCTGCGCCGCGCCTTCACGGTGACCGGATGTTGACCCGTTACGGCCCGCAACTCGGCGATCGCA
This sequence comes from uncultured Rhodothermales bacterium, assembly GCA_964387555.1. GTDB lineage: Bacteria > Bacteroidota > Rhodothermia > Rhodothermales > CAYLXM01 > CAYLXM01. The sequence continues at coordinate 31,354 of CAYLXM010000036.1, forward strand.
TCGTCGAGCAACTTCTTGTTTGTCGGCGCTTCGCCGACCCCCTTGTTGACGACGATCTTCTCCAGACGGGGCACCTGCATCGCGTTCCGATACGAGAACTGCTTAACCAGCTCAGGTACCACCTCTTCCCGATACTTCGTCTTCAGCCGTGGCGTGTTCATGGGTCGCTGTAGAAACTTCGAGTGCCCGAAATTCGGGCAGAATAGATATAACGTAGGCTCAGCTTTCCTGGTTCCTAGGTGTCCAGCTCTTCCCCGTTCGTTTTCGCATAGCGGATCCAGTGACTTTTTCCGGTCTCTGCATCCTTGATGAGTTTGCGGCCGACGCGCGTGGCGTTCCCGGCGGAGTCGACGGGCATGACGTTGGATGCGTGAATCGGGCGCTCCTGCTCAATGCGTCCACCCTGTGGATAGAGCTGGTTTGGCTTGGTGTGACGCATGCGTACGTTCACACCCTCCACGATGACGCGGCCGGTTTTGGGAAGGACGCGGAGAACGCGGCCAACATATCCTTTCTCCCGGTCGCGAAGGCCGGTGATGGACTTGGTCAGCATGACCGTATCCCCCTTCTTCACGTGGAGCTTCTGGGGCTTTTTCGTCGTCTGCGACATCGTACTGTCTGTCAATGCGGTTCTCTAATCACACAACCCGGTCCGGACTAGAGGACTTCGGGTGCGAGGGAAACGATGCGCATGAACTGCTTCTCGCGCAGTTCGCGCGCCACCGGGCCGAAAATGCGGGTCCCGCGGGGCTCGTCATTGTTATTGAGCAACACGGCGGCATTTTCGTCAAATCGGATATAGGAGCCGTCCTTACGTCGATGCTCCTTGCGCGTCCGCACCACCACGGCACGGGACACCTCTCCTTTTTTGATGTTGCCGCCGGGAATGGCCGATTTCACCGACACGATAATCTTGTCGCCCAGGCGGGCATAGCGTCGGCCGCTGCCGCCGAGCACGCGGATGCAAAGCACCTCTTTGGCGCCGCTGTTGTCTGCTACCGCGAGTCTGCTTTCCTGCTGAATCATCGCTCGAATCCGGAATAGGGGGTTGTCGACCGGGGTTGGAGTTGCCGCCTCCCCCGCTCCGCAAAAGCTGTTCTAGCGGGCGCGTTCGACGACTTCAATGAGGCGCCAGCGCTTCGTCTTGCTCAACGGCCGGCTCTCCATGATCCGGACCGTATCGCCCTGACGTGCGTCGTTGGCTTCGTCGTGCGCCTTCAATTTTGTCGTGCGCTTGATGATCTTGCCGTAAATCGGGTGTTTGATCTGCCGCTGAATGGCCACGGTGATGGTCTTATCCATCCCATGGCTGATCACCAGCCCTACGCGCTCTTTTCTGATGTTGCGTTCCATATCTGTTTAGCGTTCGGTCCCGAACGGCAACCCGTCCGAAGATCGAGATGGGTCAAGCCTCGGTGGTTACGATGTAGACATTTCCCGCTGTCGGAGGACCGTCTTCAAGAGTGCGACCTCGCGCCGCATCCGACGCAGCTTCATCGGGTCTTCCAGCTGCGCAACGGCATGGTGAAAGCGGAGGGATTGCAGATTGCGCTCATTCTCGGCGATGCGGCTCTGAATCTCTTCCGACGTCATTTCACGAATTTCTCTGGCCTTCATGATTGCCCTCTGATTGCGCTTACCGCTTGGTCTCTACTTCTACGTAATCGGGACGACGCACCATCTTCGTCTTGATGGGCAGCTTCTGCTGCGCAAGCTGCATCGCCTCGTCGGCCAGTTCCTGACCGATTCCGCCACCCACCTCGAACAGAATGCGTCCGGGCTTCACGACGGCCACGAAGTATTCGGGGGCTCCCTTTCCTTTGCCCATACGGGTCTCGGCGGGCTTTTTGGTGATGGGCTTGTCCGGGAAAATCCGGATCCACACCTTGCCCGTACGCTTCATCCGGCGTGTGATGGCAATACGGCAGGCCTCTATTTGACGGCTGGTGATCCAGCCCGATTCGAGCGCCTTGATGCCGAAGTCTCCGAAATTGATCTCCGTACCGCGAGTCGCATTCCCCTTCATGCGGCCCTTCTGCATCTTGCGATACTTCTGGCGCTTTGGCATTAACATGACATCACCCCTCGGCTTGGTTCTCTATCTGGACTGAATCTGTATGCTAGTTATTCGTGTCCCCTTCACCGGGACCCCGGCGCCCGCGGCGGCGGCGGCGACGGTCCGGCGGAGGCATTTGCTGCAATTGCTGGCGCTGGGCCTGGACGTTCGGACTGAGATCCGGTTTTCCGATCACCTCGCCGCGGAAGACCCACACCTTGACGCCCGTCGTGCCGTAAATCGTAAACGCGGTCGCCTCTGCGTAGTCAATGTCGGCGCGAACGGTGTGTAGCGGAACCCGGCCTTCCATGTACTGCTCCGAGCGGCTCATCTCCGCCCCGCCCAACCGGCCGCTCACCTTCACACGCACGCCTTCCGCGCCCATACGCATCGCGGCCGTGATGGCCTGCTTCATGGCCCGCCTGAAGGAAATACGGCCTTCCAACTGCTGCGCGATGTTCTGCGCCACGAGACTCGCGTCCAATTCCGGCCGCTTGATCTCGTTGATATTGATCTGGATATCCTTGTTGGTGAGCTTCTTCAACTCCTCACGCAACTTCTCGACCTCCTGACCACCCCGGCCGATCACCACGCCTGGACGACTGGTATGAAGCGTCAGGATGACCCGGCGCGGCGTCCGCTCGATCACGACGCGACTCAAGCCTGCACGCTTCAGACGCGTACGGAGGTAGGTGCGGATCTCGTGATCCTCGACCAGTTTGTCCGCATAATCGCGCTCAGAGTACCAGTTCGAATCCCAACCCCGGATGATTCCCAGGCGGAAGCCGATCGGATTCGTCTTCTGACCCAATGTTCTGTCCTCTAAATGGTTAGCTTAATGCTTCTGCCGCTTCCGGCACCGCCACGACCACCGTGAGGTGGCTGTTGCGCTTGCGTACGCGAAACGCCCGTCCGCGTGGCGCCGGCCGGATCCGCTTAAACATCGGCGCCTCGTCCACATGAATCACTTTCAGAACGAGCGACTCCTCGTCGATACGCTCGCTCGCAAATTTGTCAAGCAGGTTGTGTACTGCCGACTGTATCGTGATCTCAACCGGCCGAGCCGCCCGATGCGGCAGATAATGCAGGGTGTTCAATGCGTCAGAGACCTTCTTTCCGCGGACCAGGTCCACGACGAGGCGCATCTTCTGCGGCGAACTCCTCACGTATTTACGAACTGCTCTTGCTTCCATCGTTCGATTTAACTGGTTCCGGTGCGGCCCAGATGGGTTTGCCTACTTGCGGCGAGCCCGCTTGTCGGCTTTGCTCATGGGGTGACCACGAAAGATGCGCGTGGGCGCAAACTCTCCCAGCCGATGCCCCACCATGTTTTCCGTTACATAGATGGGGATGAACTGTTTGCCGTTATGTACGGCGAACGTATGCCCAATAAACTCCGGCAGAATCATCGACGCCCGGCTCCAGGTCTTGATGACCCGTTTCCGGCTTGTCTGATTCATCTCTTCAACCTTGCGGAGGAGCTTGAGGTGAACAAACGGTCCCTTTTTCAGCGAGCGTGCCATGTGCGGTCTGCCTTTTTCTTCTTCCAGGTGTGTTCGCCCTACTTCTTATTGCGGCGGCGTACGATGAACTTGTTCGAGGGCTTGTTCCGCTTGCGCGTTTTGTATCCCTTCGCAGGTACGCCGGTCGGAGACTGCGGATGTCCGCCCGATGCCTTGCCTTCACCACCGCCCATGGGGTGATCAACGGGGTTCATTGCCACGCCTCGCGTTTTCGGCCGAACGCCGAGCCATCGCTTGCGACCGGCCTTACCCAGCGTGATGTTCATGTGGTCCGGGTTGCTCGTCGTGCCAACGGTCGCGACACATCCCACCGGTACACGGCGCACTTCCCCCGAAGGAAGTTTCAGTACGGCATAGGCGCCCTCGCGGGCCAGAAGCTGCGCGTACGTGCCGGCAGACCGGGCGAGTTGGGCGCCTTTCCCCGGTCGCATTTCAATCGCATGAACGAACGTACCCAGGGGGATTCGATTCAGCGGGAGACAATTGCCGACTTCGGGCGGCGACTCCGGGCCGTTCGCGACCGTCATCCCCACCTTGAGTCCGTCCGGGGCGATGATGTAGCGTTTCTCTCCATCGGCGTACACGAGCAACGCAATCCGCGCCGAGCGGTTGGGATCATACTCGATCGTGGCAACCTTCGCGGGAACGGCCAGCTTGTTGCGCTTGAAATCGATGATCCGATACCGTCGCTTGTGACCGCCACCCTGGTGCCGAACCGTTATGCGGCCGTTGTTGTTGCGCCCGCCTTTTTTGGTAAGCGGCTGTACCAGGCTCTTCTCCGGGGTCGACTGCGTGATCGTGTCGAACTGGGAGACGGAGCGGGCCCGCTGTCCAGGCGTCGTTGGTTTGAGCGTTCGAATGGCCATCGTGCTGTAATCTTTCTATACGGTCCGCTCGGGCGGCCCGCCGTCTTTACACTTGTTCGAAGAAGTCGATCTCACCCTCCAGAAGGGTGACGATCGCCTTTTTGATCGTCGGCTTCCGTCCCTCCATCACGCCGCGACGCGTGAACTGGCGACGGCGCTTGCCGCGCGCGATCATGGTCCGCACTTCCTTGATCTTGATTCCGGGGTAGTGCTCCTCGAGCGCCTTGCGGATTTCGATCTTGTTGGCATCACGCCGCACCTCGAATGCATAGTGCCCGTCGTCCATCAACCGCGTCAACTTTTCGGTGACGATCGGCCGGATAAGAATGTCCTTGCTCATGCGTCATCCTCTGTGGTTTCGGTCTCCGGCTGCCCATCAGCGGCAACGGTCGACCCGAGCAGCGACTCGAGCGCTTTCAGCGCACTCTCCTGCATCAAAATGAGTCCGGCGTTCATGAAATCGATCGTAGAAGCCGAGGCCGCATCGCGGACATTCACCTTCTTGATGTTTCGACCCGACTTGTAGAGCACCACATCGTAGGAACCGGTCAGCAAGAGTACCTTACGGTCCCCCGCTTCGAAGGCGTGCAGCAGCGCTGCAACCGACTTCGTCTTGGGCGACTCCCAAGAGAAATCTTCGACCACCCGGATCTCGTCATGTCGGGCCCGATAGGAGAGGGCCGACCGTCGGGCCAGGCGTTTGGTCTTCCGGTTGATGCTCATCGCGTAGGAGCGCGGCGTGGGCCCGAAAATGCTTCCCCCGCCCGGCCAGAGTGGAGACCGCGTCGTGCCCACGCGGGCGCGTCCCGTTCCTTTCTGTCGCCAGGGCTTGGCGCCGCCACCACCCCGAACCTCACTGCGCGTTTTGACCTTGTGTGTGCCTTGCCGCGCATTCGCCTGCATGGCGCGCACATCGAGCCAGATCGCGTGATCGTTCGGATCGATGTCGAATATGGCGGGATCGAGCGTGACCTTGCGCCGCGTCTTCGATCCGTCTGTTTTGTATACGCTGACTTTCATCTTCTATGCCCGAATCGCGTGTCCTTCTTAGGAAAGTTCAATCCTCACGATGCCGTTCGTCGGCCCCGGAACCGCACCCTCTACCAGCATGAGGTTACTCTCAGGGAATATGCGCACGACCGTCAGGTCGAGTGACGTCACCTGTCGGTTGCCCATCCGGCCGGCCATGCGAAGGCCCTTGTAGACCCGGGAGGGATCGGAGGACTGGCCGAGCGAACCGGGCTTTCGCTGCCGGTTATGCTGGCCGTGTGTGGACATCCCCACGCCACCGAAGTTGTGGCGACGGACAACGCCCTGGAAGCCTTTGCCCTTCGAAACGCCCGTGACGTCGACCAGCTGTCCAGCCTCGAAAATCTTGTCCAACCGCACGATATCACCCCGCTGCACATCCTGCAGGCTGAAGTCGCGAAACTCCATCAGTTTGCGCTTGGGGGTTACTCCGGCGGCCTTAAAATGACCGCGTTGCGCACGATGCGTGCGCTTCTCTTTGGCTTCGTCGAAACCGAGCTGGACCGCCTCGTAGCCGTCCGTCTCCATCGTCTTCACCTGCGTGACGGCGCATGGACCAGCCTCGATCACGGTGCAGACCACCTGATTTCCAGCTTCGTCGAAGACACTCGTCATGCCGAGCTTTCTGCCAATTATTCCGCTCATCTCTTTAGTCCTTGTCCGTACGTGGATCGATGGCGCATCCCGCCCGGTTACTGTCTTGTTAGCGTAGCCGTGATAACCTGATTGCCGATCAAGGCGAGCACATTAGGATCAATTTCGAACCCGAGTTCGCCGAGTACCGACCCGGCGAACGTCAGGACGACCGTATCGTCCCCGCTCTCAAATGCATACGAGATCGTAACGGGCTTTGGAGCACCCGACAGCGTGAACACGATCTTCCCGTCATCGGCGGTGAAGGTACCCGAAGCATTCAGTATCTCCTCCTGACTGGGATCAACGGCCCGAAGGGTGAACGACGACGGAAGCGTAAACGTGGCCGTCATCGTTCCCACCAGGCTCAGGATGTCCAGACTGCCGGCTGTAATGGACGAAGCCTGCCACTGGCCGAGAAACCGGTCGGCGTCCGTAGTCTCTTCTTCCGACGAGTCGCATCCGGCCATCGCCACCAAGGCGACGACGAAAAGCGCGGCGGGTATGTGGTTCAAGCGAAACATGACAGGCAGGGGTGATCGGTTTGAAATCGTTGTCAGACCTTGATCTCGACGTCAACACCGCTCGGGAGTTCGAGCTTCATCAGCGCGTCCACCGTCTTCGAACTGGTCGACAGGATGTCGACGAGTCGTTTGTGTCCGCGGGTCTCGAACTGCTCCCGGCTCTTTTTGTCCACGTGCGGCGATCGCAGCACGGTGAAAATGGAGCGATCGGTCGGGAGCGGAATGGGTCCGCTTACCACGGCTCCGGTCGATTTCACCGTTCGAATGATTTTATCCGCGCTCTTGTCGATCAGGTTGTGATCGTATGACTTGAGCTTGATACGAATTCGTTGGCTGGCCATCGGTTGAAATCCGTTTCGGCTTACTCGAGAATTTTGGAAACGACGCCTGCGCCGACGGTGCGGCCTCCTTCGCGGA
>CAYLXM010000037.1:0-35913 GCA_964387555.1 uncultured Rhodothermales bacterium
GCCCGGGACCCGCCCTTCGCCCGGGACCCGCCCTTTGCCCGGGACCCGCCCTTTGCCCGGGACCCGCCCTTTGCTCGCACATTCGTATCCGCGGCCTCCGTCTTCAACGAAGCTTCTTCCCCCCCGCTCGGTGTGCAGGCGTTGGGTCGAGTAGCTTTGTCCCGGGTTGCTCTCCACCAGCCTGGGCACGGAGTATATGTACGGGTCTCCAATCTCCCGACGAGCGTTCCTGCAGTTGGGTGCGGCAGGAGCGGGCTGTTCGGTCCTTCTCCTTGGTTGTGGCCGGACCGATCGAACTTGGCAGGTTTTGACCGACGAGGAAGCCCAACTCGTCATCGCGATCGCCGAGCAGATGGTCCCCGCCGATGAAGATCCGGGGGCTACAGATGCCGGGGTCGTGTTTTTCATTGATCAACAGCTCGCTTCCCACTACAAACGACATCAGCCGGCGTACCGCACCGGCTTGGCGGCCTTGCAGCGAACCTGTGAAATCGTACACGGACGCTCCTTCGAGGCGCTGACCTGGGACGAGCAGACCGCCGTCCTGGAGCGACTGGAACGTGGTGAAGCTCCGGCCGAACCGTGGACGGAGATGACGCAGCAGGGGTTTTTCAGCATGCTGCGCGATCACAGTCTGCAAGGATTCTACGGGGCACCCCAGCACGGCGGAAACCGCCTCTACATGAGCTACCGGATGATCGGCTTGGATCATCCTCCCGTACTAGGCCGGCGTCGGCCCTCTGATGTTTGATTCACTCGGTGTGAAACCATGGCCTTGCGACCCGTAAATGCTGTCGTGGTCGGCGCCGGAGCCGCCGGCGGGATCGTTGCGAAGGAACTTGCCGAGGCAGGCCTGTCTACCGTCGTGCTCGAGAGGGGCCGGTGGCAGACCTTCGACGATCATCGACATGACGAACTGATATCCCAACGCACGTTCGTCCTCCAGTGCGCGTTCGGACCCGATAACGAACGCTATCGCCGGGTGGTCGTCAATGCGGACGGCTCGACCCGAGTCGTTCTCCCCAACGACTGGGCCTACAGCAACAACGCGGCCTGCGTCGGCGGGGGCACCTTGAGTTACGGTGCGATGGCCTGGCGCTTCATGCGCGAGGATTTCCTCATGAAGTCGACCTATGGCGCGGTGGAGGGATCGACCTTGGAGGATTGGCCCGTCACCTATGAGGAGCTTGAGCCGTACTACGAGAAAGCGGAGTGGGAGATCGGAGTGGCCGGAGACGATGCGCAGAATCCGTTCGCTCCGCCTCGGAAGAAGCCCCAGCCGATGCCGCCCTTCGAATACAATATCGAGGGAAGGATCCTCAACCAGGCGGGAAGGCAGATCGGGCTGCATCCGTTTCCCATCCCCATGCTGCGCAACTCCGTACCCTACGCCGGGCGCGGCGCCTGCCTCCGGTGCAGATACTGTGTCGGTTTTGCCTGTGAAGTCGATGCGAAGTGTGGCACGCAGAACACGGTCCTCCCGAGGGCGATGCAGACCGGAAACTGTGAGGTGCGGACGGAGGCCAAGGTGGCCGAGGTGCTGCTCGACGATCGAGGGCGCGCGCGGGGCGTGGTCTACTTCGACGAGAACGACCGCAGGCAGGAGCAGCCCGCCGACCTGGTGGTGCTTGCGGCCTCCGCCACGGAGACGGCAAGACTGCTTCTCAATTCCAAGTCCAGCCTTTTTCCCACGGGGGCCGGCAACCGGAACGATTGGGTGGGCCGCAATCTGCAGGGGCACGCCTATACCGGCGCAACGGGGCTCTTTGACCGGGACGTATACGATGACATGGGCGCCGGCTCGTGCATCGCGACCTGCGATTTTAACCATCACAACCCCGGCATCATCGGCGGCGGATTGCTCGCGAATGAGTTCATCCGCCTGCCCTATTTGTTCGCCGGCCTGCGGCCCCCCGGATCGAAGAGTTGGGGGAAGGAACACAAGGACTTCCAACGGACGTACTACCGGCGCAACATCGGCATCCGAGGACCCGTTCAGGAACTGCCGGTCTGGGATTCACGGGTCGAGGTGGATCCATCGGTGACGGACCACTGGGGCATTCCCGTGGTGCGCCTCTCCGGGTACCGGCATCCTCAGGACATGGTGTGCGCGCGGTTCCTGGCGGAACGGTCGGAAGAGTGGCTCCGTGCGGCCGGGGCAGTCGAAATCTGGCAGGGATTGCCGGGCATGGGCGTGAGCGGCTCACAGCATCAGGCGGGGACGTGCCGCATGGGCGACGATCCTGCGACGTCGGTGACGAACCGGTACGGACAAATCCACGACATCGACAACCTATTCGTGGCTGACGGGAGCCTGCACGTCACCAATGGCGGCTTCAATCCGGTTCTGACCATCATGGCGCTCGGCTACTGGGTCAGCGACTACATCAAGAGGGAATGGAATGGAACCCAATTCCGCTCCTAGCCAGGAGGTCTCCCTGCCGCGCAGGAACGGCCGACGTTGGGTCCGCGTGGCCGCCACGGCGGCCGGCGTGGCGGTGGCCGTTGTCGTTCTGTCATTGGGAGCCTGGGTGGGGGCGCCGAGCCCTGGAAAGTGCGTTACGTGCCACGAATTACAGGCTTCGGCGGACACGTGGGCCATTTCCGCACACCGGGACGTCTCGTGCGAGTCGTGTCATGGCGGAACCTTCACGAGCGGACTGCACGGATTGCAGGAGCATACGCGGCGATTGGCCGGACACGTGGCCGGGCCTCCCCGATCGGGAACGCTGGGTCTATCCGAAGACCAGATCGTCCGGATGATGGAGCGTTGCGAGGGGTGCCACGCTGCCGAGTATGCCGGCTGGGAGGCCGGCCGGCACGACGTGCGATACGGGACCGTACTTCTGAATGTGGCGGAAAACACGTTTCAGCCGCCGAACGAAGATTGTCTGCGATGCCACGGCATGTACTACGAAGGAGAGATTGGTGATCTGGTGGCGCCGACGGCCGTGGATGGAGAGTTTGTGATGCTGTCGGAGGAGCATGTGGAGCGTCCGGCTATTCCCTGCATGGCATGCCATCAGGTGCATTCGGACTTTCGGGTGCCTGCCGACGTACCGTCCCCCGGGCTCGGTATGTATGATCGGAATGAGGGGATGTTTTTTCCGAGTTCACTGCTGCCGGTGCCCCCGCTGAAGGTTGGGGATCTTCCGGTGGTCGTATCCCCGCACATGAGTCAGCGCCTCTGCATGCAGTGTCATGCCGCTTCCGCCGGACACCAGGCGGGGACAGCGGATGATCGCACGCCGCGCGGGGTGCACGAGGGCATCGCCTGCGTGCAGTGTCACCACCCGCATCGTCAGGAGACCGCCCCGTCGTGCGCGGGTTGTCATCCCGGACTGTCCAACTGCGGACTGCCGGTGGAGACGATGGACACCACGTTTCGCTCACTCGACAGCCGGCACAACATCCATTTCGTGTCCTGCCTGGATTGTCACCCGGGGGGTGCGCCGGAGGGGAGGGATTAGGAGAGTGTGGAGAGTGTGGAGAGTGTGGGGGGATGGGAGAATGGGAGAATGGGCGTGCGGGCGAGGCGACGTGTGGGCGTGTGGGCGAACGGGCGTGCGGGCGGTGGTGTGAGCGCCGGGCGTGGGCTGCCTGCGGGCGCCTGGAACGCGATCGCATCCCTTCATGAAGCGCTGGGTCAGCCGGCGGGAAGTATCTTCTCCAATGCGCCCTCTCCCGCCAGCCTTTCCGCCAGATCGAACTCCGCCGGCCCGTCGACATCGAGCCAGAATCGATCGCCGATGTCGAAGTACCGGGCTCGTCCTCTTCCTGCGAGAACGTTCAGGCCTCCCGTGAGTGACGTGTCGCCGGACTGCACGCTGCTTTCTTCGATCGCTCCAAACAGAGCGGGCGTGCAGAAGAAGAGTCCGGTGTCGAAGGCCGTATACGGCTCGATACCCTTGCCTGCATTCCGGATGAGGCCGTCCGGAGTCGTCCGTACCCGGGTCACATCATCCAGGTCGACCATCGGGTTGCTCAGACGCGAATCCACGCCCAGAATCACTTCATTCTCACCAAGGGGCTGCTTCAGGAGGTCTGAGACGATGCCGGGGTCAAAGAGGTGATCGCACATGGTGAGCAAAAACCGGTCGCGGATGACGTCTCTTGCGGCGAGGACGGAGAGACCGTTTGCCTGCTCCCATAATTCGTTGAAGAGGGGCGTGATGGGGAGACCTGTCCGCTCTGCGAGCGACCTGAGAAACAGCTCCACGCGCTCGCGATCGAAACCGGTGACCACCACGAACGCATCGACGCCCGCCTGGCCTGCAGAGAGGACCACGCGCTCGACAAGAGGTATCCCCACGAGGGGAGTCAAGGGTTTGGTTGTTCCGCGGGTCTTCAGTCGGGAGCCGCGTCCGGCTGCGATGATCACGCATTCCATAGAAAGTCTCCGCAACCCTGGTTTCGGTGCGCGACGAACATAGGAAAAGGGTGCGAAGGCTGCGCATGAAGACCCCTCGAATGTTTCCTATTTGTTACATTCTCTTGTATTGTCCGCGTCACCACGAAGCCCGTATGAGTGCCAAGCGATTCGTAACGCAGAGATTGTCGTGTCTGCCGTTTCCGCCTTTTGTCGGAGTCACGTGAAGTGCGGCTTTCACCTTTCGCCCGGCCGATACCATGACCATTGATGTGTGCGTGATCGGACATGTCACGCAGGACCAGATCATCATCGATGGGTATGCGCCTCGAAGTCAGCCAGGTGGGACGGTGCACTACTCGGGGATGGTGTTGAGAGCGCTCGGCTTTGAAACGGCTATACTCACGAAGCTCCATCCTGCCGACCGCGAAGCACTTCTGTCTGAACTCATCGAAGCCGGCGTCGAAGTCCATGTGCTGCCGTCGAAGACAACAACCCGGTTCGTCAACGTCTATCCCGACCCCGATGCGGATACGCGCTCACAAAGGGTCCTTGCCGTGGCTTCCCCGTTTGAGCCGCAAGAGCTGAACGTTGATGCCTGCGTCTATCTGTTTGGACCGCTCATGAAGGAGGAAATCAGTGTCGAGTGTGTGAAGCGGTTATCCGGAAAGGGCGCGAAGATCGGTCTGGACATACAGGGACTTCTGCGAGAATTGGATGGGGATCGTGTGATCCTGCGGCCTCATGACCAGTTGCTCGACTTTCTGGCCCATGTGGATGCACTGAAGGCCAGTGAGGAGGAAGCGCTCTTTGTGACAGGCGAAAAAGCCGCAGAGGCGGCTGCCCGGGTGTTGGCAGCAGCCGGGCCTAGGGAAGTTGCGGTGACCTCCGGAAGTGAGGGATCTCTGATTTTCGCCGATGGTCATATCTATCGGATTCCCGCTTATCCACCTGATAAAATGGTAGATACTACCGGCTGCGGGGATACGTATTTCGCGGCGTACCTGGCGCGTCGGCTTCGCGGAGATGACGTTGAGCGCGCCGGACATGTTGCGGCTGCCGTGGCGTCGGCTAAAATCTCCGTACGCGGCCCGTATCGGGGGGGCAAAACGGGACTGCTCGCGACCCTTTTGGCAGGGCAGGGAAACGGCGGCCACGGTGCCGAACCGGTGCGTTACTCGTCTGGAGTGCAAGATGGATGAGGGCGCCGCACAGGGCAAGCGGACCCGTGAGATAGAGGATGTCACCAACCTCTATGTCATTCACCCGCTGAGCCGGGTCCTCGTTCCGTGGCTCGCGCGGATGGGAGTGCGGCCGAACACCGTCTCTTTGATGGGTATGGCGTTCGGTGCGGGGGCCGCTCTGGCCTATGCGCACTATGAGCAGTGGCCGATGGCCGTGCTCGGCTTTCTCCTCATGGTTGCCTGGCATGTCATGGATGGGGCAGACGGCCAACTGGCACGCCTGACGGGTCAAACGTCGGAAATCGGCAAGGTGCTCGACGGATTGTGCGATCACGTCACGTTCCTGCTGGTCTACATCAGCCTCTCCGTGGTGCTGATGCCCGTTTACGGGGCCTGGATCTGGGCACTTTCCGTACTCGCCGGCGTCAGCCACGTCGTCCAGTCCAGTGCGTATGAATTTCAGCGTCAGGCCTACGACCACTGGGTGCACGGCAAGCCGACGGCCAGACTCGTTCAGCCGGCCGACATCCGGGAAGCACTACGGAACCAGCGCGGTGTGGCTGTGACCTTTGGGCGATTGCATGCCGTGTACGTCGCCTTGCAGAACCGGGTTGCCGCAGTGGACAAGCGGCTCTTTGCCCGTCTTGGCCTACTGGTTGACCGGGGACGGGCTGACATCGTGAGGGTGATGTACCGCGACGCAAACGTTGCCGGCGTTCGTCGCTGGGCCATCCTCTCGTCGAATTACCGAACGATTGCCCTCTTTCTGGTGAGTTTGGCCGGCCTACCGGTGCTTTTCTTTCTGTTCGAAATCGTTCTCCTGAATGCCGTTTTGTGGCTGCTTACGCGTGTGCAGTGGGCTCGACATCGCGCGCTGTCCGATCTGATCGATCGGGCCGTCGATGTCGAGACCGTAGAGGGGATAGATCGCGTGCCGGCAGGGCCGATCCTGTAGGCCTTTGGGTGCGAAAGAGGCGGTTCGTGAAAGGACCGTCTGCCCATCGCGATCACCCGGCTGGGGTCGACGTGGGACGAGTGGATCGCCGAACTGACCCGTCATGCCTGCTGCAGGGATGATAATGCGATCCCGGCACGGCTCGGGCACCGAATTGTCTCGCTGAATGCGAGAATCCAGGGCGTCGTTTCAGACGGGTGTGAACCGATTGCGATGTCTGCGGACCCATGTTCGGGGCGAGCAGTCATCGCATCCCCTTTGGGCGGGTTCATTGTCATCTGCGGGCCGATGCGTCCGCGCCTTTGGGCTGCCCGCTAGGCATATCACCTATCGGAGCCAAGAAAATCCGCTAAGAGTCTTGATTTTGTGAGAAAAATTTGTTAGCTAAAGACGAGGCGTTTCATTTGAAAGGGAGGCAAAAGGGCGGACGCGTTCAGCGTCCGGCTATTTTTCTGAATGGGCGATTCTGCCCCAAAAACGGAGGTTCCTATGAATCGAAGGCCTTTAGTTCGTCTTGCTGCGCTGTTGGGGTTGCTCCTCATCATGGGTGCAGCGCCGCTGGTCGCGCAGAACCGCGTCGGTGGCTATGTCTACAACCGGGGTGAAGACCGCTTCATCCGCAACGTCTGGAATTTCGTTAAGCATTTTGACAACTATGCACCCTACAAGCTGACGCAGTACTACTGGGCGGAGGCTCGGTTTTTCACCAATCAGGCTGCTTCGTTTGCCGACTATATGCATCTTGCCTACTACTCGGGTCACGGCAACTACTACTACATGGGTATGGGGCCGGGCGCTCCGAGTCCTCAGGGCGTCAACCTGCGTACAGCCGGGTCGGGCAACCCGAACTACGGGAGGAACATGCGGTGGATCATCTTTCAGAGTTGTCAGGTGATCCCGCATGTACCGGAGCAGAACGCCGGCAAGATCTCAAGTTGGTGGTCACCGTGGCACGCGTCCTACGGCGGAGTCTTCAAGGGGCTGCATCAGGCGATTGGATATCGGACGAATAGTTATTCCGACAACGGAATCTCGAACAATTTCGGTTCACGCCTCAAATCCGGCCAGGCCGTCTGGCAGTCTTGGTTCAATGCCGTGAATGATGAGCGCAGCTGGTGGATGGGGTCCAGCTACCCCGGCTATGCGTCGGCGGTGATGCATTGTAGCCATCAGAACGATACCATCTACAGCTACGGGAGTCGCCCGACCTACCCGCATGGCATGTGTGGATGGTATCAGCATTGAGTTGCGGTTGAGATCCGATGACCTACCATGCCCAGAAGTGATAGGGCGTGACCTAACTGAAATTGAGGTACGTGTTATGAATACAAGAAACAGAACCACCGGGCTCCTGGCCGTCTGGGTGCTGTTGGCGATTTTCGCCTCCGGCGCCTTCGCCCAGCCGGTGAACATGCGCGTGAGCAAGTTCGATGCGCCGGGCGCGCGTGGCGGGGACCGTGCATTCCGTATGAAGGAGGGATTCAAAGGCCAGCAGCACGCCCAGGGGCAGGCTGCGAAGATGTTTGAGCGTGCCGGGAAATCACAGGGAATTCAACTGAAGGAGGACGGTGCGGGGGGGCTCATTCACGTCAACGCAGCCGATCCTTCGGCCCACTTCAGGGTGAACAAAAAGACGGGCGACTTCTCATTCCATAAAGGAATGGCCGACTACCTGAACAGCCAGCAGACGCCGGGCTTGCTTTCGGGAGATCAGGCCGTGGCCAAAGCGAAGGAGCACCTTCAGGCGCTGGGCGAATTGCCGGACGAGAGCGAACTCGTCGTGAAGCATGTCGGAGGCCTGAGGATGTTCGAGGCGGACGAGAATGGAGAGGAGAAGGTCGTTGACAAACTGACGACGGTATATTTCGGGCGAAAGATCGGTGATCTGGAGGTGGGTGGCCCGGGTTCGAAGATCATCGTCGAACTGGGCGCCAATGGAGGACTCGTCGGCGTCCAGAAGCGTTGGATGGCGCTGAGTGGTGGAGAGGAGAAGATCCCGCCGGGAAGTCTGCGCTCGAGAGGTGAGGTCGAGCAGGCCGCACAAGGGAAAATGCGCGGTGAATTCGGCAAAGCCAAGAGGATCGACGCGGAATCGCTCGATCTGGGGTACTATGACGACGGTGATGGCAACATCGAGCCGGCCTACTTCACCTTTGGTGAAATGACCCACGACGGTGCTGACGAGCAGGGTAGTGAGGGCGAGGTGAAGACGAAGTTCCTCAATGCAACTGCTGCGATGAAGAACTCGAAAGCGAAGTTCGATCAAGAGGACAAGCCCGGACGCCAGCCGCAGCGAGGCGAACAGTAAACCGGAAGAAGATCGAGGAGCCGGGCCGAGTCTGGTCCGAGAGAATGTGTCTTAGACAGTTCGCCGCCCCGTCTTTCTCGAATCGAGAGGCGGGGCGGTCATTTTTTTGATTCATGACGTAATGCGGGGAGGATACCATGAGTGTACCATCGCATCCGAGGGGCGACCGAAGCCCCCTAACCATCCTGGCGCGTCCGATGCTCGTCTTCCTGATCGGTATTTTTGCGGCGGGCAGCTGCGGCAAGGGACAAGAGACGCCTGAGGGCGAATATGAACAACTCCGGGGGGCTGACCTCGATCGCGCCCAGCAACTCTATCAGGAGGGCCATGCGGAGGAGGGGGCGAAGATGCTCCGGGCTCTGGCTTCGCATTCCGACTGGGCGGTACGAAGCAACGCCATTCGCATTATGGGCGAGGTGGAGGATCCCTCGTTGCTGCCCGATCTGGCGGTCGCGCTGAAGGACGACCGTGTGGAAGTGCGCGAGAGCGCCGGGCGCCTTCTCGTCCGAATGGGCACGACGGAACAGATTCCTGCCCTGCGCGAGGCTGCGACCGACGAGGAGGGCATCGTTCGAGGTCATGCAGGGGCGGCGCTTGCTCGCATCGGGGGCGAGGCGGAGATGGAGACCGTGACCCGCCTCCTGCGCGAAGATGTCGAACCGGACGTGCGCGCGTCCATGGCGATGACCCTCGGTGAGCTGGGAAAGCCGGAGTTCGTGCCTGTGTTGATCGAATCTCTGGCCGATCCCAGCGAGGCCGTTCGGACCCAGGCTGCAATCGCGCTCGGTGCGATCGGTGATCCCTCCGCCCGAACTGCGCTCGAATCCGCCCGGAACGACCCCAACGAGTTTGTCCGCATGAGCATTGAAGCCGCACTTAAGCGCCTGGAAGGCAAACAGGAATAGGACCACCGGCCGAGCGGATGCCGGCTGGGAGGCCGTCCGACGACCGGGCGCTTCAGCAGGACACTTGCCACGATGTCGGCACGGTCGACCGAAACGTGCCGACCTCTTGGGACTTTCTTCTCTGCGGAGTATTGTGAGGACCTGACGATCGGATCCCTTCACGCCAGTCTCCCTCTCAGGTGCCCAGGAAAGTCAGAACCGAAATGCAACCGCCGCGGCAGGTTCAATCCGGCCACGGTTTCGGGACGTTGCCCGTTTTTCTTGCCGGGATCTCGACGATCCTTGGAGCCATCATGTTTCTCCGCTTCGGATACGCGGTGGGACATGTTGGATTGCTTGGTGCCTACGGCATCATTCTGTTGGGTCACCTCGTCACGTTCCCGACCGCGTTGGCGCTGGCAGAAATTGCTACTAACAGAAAGGTGGAAGGAGGGGGCGAGTACTTCATCATTTCTCGTTCATTCGGTACGACGGTCGGGTCGGTCATCGGCATTTCCCTCTACGTCTCCCAGGCGATCTCTGTAGCCTTCTACCTGATCGCCTTTGCTGAGGCATTCAGCCCCTTTTCAGGCTGGATCGCGGCTACCCTCGGGTTCTATGATCCACGCCTGATCTCCATCCCGGCCACGCTGGTCCTCCTGGTACTGGTCTTCTTCAGAGGGGCCAATCTGGGCGTGAAGATGCTTTACGTGGTGGTCCTGACGATGGTCGCGTCGCTGGTACTCTTCTTTCTCGGGAAACCTGCGCCCGACTTCGACCCTTCCACCTTCAGTCTTACCGCGACTACCTCCCGCCCTGACGCCTTCTTCGTTGTATTCGCAATCTGTTTCCCCGCCTTCACCGGGATGACAGCCGGCGTTGGTCTCTCCGGCGATTTGACCAACCCGCGGAAGTCCATCCCATTGGGCACCCTGTTGGCCACGACCATCGGTATGGTCGTGTATTTCGCGATCGTTACGAAACTTGCGTTGTCGGCTCCGGTCGAGTCCCTGGCCACCAATCAATTGGTGATGGCCGACATCGCATTGTGGGGGCCGATCATCCTCATTGGGCTGGGCGCTGCGACGCTCAGTTCGGCCATCGGCTCCGTATTGGTCGCCCCCCGCACCTTGCAGGCGCTGGGCAGCGACGGCAGTCTCCCCCTTCAGCGCGGCAATGCGTGGCTCGGGGCCGGATCGGGGGATGTGAACGAACCGCGCAACGCCACGCTCGTCACGGGGGCCATTGCAGTAACAACCGTCTTCCTGGGCAATGTCGACTTCGTCGCACGCCTGGTTTCCATGTTCTTTATGGTGACGTACGGTTCGCTCTGCGCGATATCCTTCCTCGAGAACTTCGCTGCCCGTCCCGATTACCGGCCGTCTTTTCGCTCCCGATGGTGGGTGAGTCTATTCGGTGCGCTGATTTGCGGGCTGTTGATGTTTCTTATGGATCCCGTTTTTGCGATACTGGCCATCCTGGTTATGATAGGTCTCTATCGTCTCGTTGTTTACCGGTCGACCTCGCAGCAGGGAGACCTTGCCGCGATGTTCGAGGGCGTCATGACCCAGGCCACGCGCTATCTCAACCTCCGGCTCCAGCCCCGGAGGCGGCGCATCGAGACCACGACGTGGCGTCCCAGCATTCTGATGGTCAATGATCGGGCTTTTGACCGCCGGGCACCGCTCGAACTCATGCGATGGATCTGCGATCGGTACGGATTCGGGACGTACCTCCACTTCATTTCGGGGAAACTGACGCCCGAAACGTTTCTGGAGGGCGAGCGGGTCAAGGAGCGGCTGATTGAACAGGCGCGCAACGGGTCGGTTTATATGGACGCGGTCGTCAGCCCCTCTCTGGTTTCTGCATTCGCCCAGGGGCTGCAGGTGCCGGGCGTGGCCGGGCTCAACAACAACACGGTCCTCTTCGAATTCTCTTGTCACGACGACGACTCGATTGCCAGGGAGATCATCCCCTTGACACAACTTGCTGCCGCGGCACAGATGACCCAACTGGTCATCCGGCACGGCGATTTTTTCTTTGGCGCCCGCAAGTCGATCCACATCTGGCTGACGTGGAACGACGATGCAAACGCCGGTGTGATGATTCTCCTCAGTTACATTCTTCTCGGACACCCTGACTGGTCGGACGCAGAAATCCGCGTCTTCGTTGCGCTGCCGACGAAGCAGGTCGCCGAGCGCCGCAAAGCGGTAGAGCGGCTTGTGGTGGAGGGACGGCTGCCGATCTCCATCATGAATCTGCATTTCCTGTCGGTGGATGACAACGAGATTTATCAATCCGAGGTTGAGCGATTGTCTGCCGATGCCGACTTGACCCTTTTCGGGTTCACGATGGAGAGCCTGGCTGAGCGGGAAGAGCGGGTCTTTCTCAGTCATCCCGGGCCGCGGGACGTTCTTTTCGTGTTCACGCCGGTCGAAATCACCATCTCGTGACAGGAACTCGGCAACCCGAGGCGTACCGCGCGTTGTGCATGCGAAATTTGATCACGTCCTGCATTTGACCGTGTCCCACTTCCAGACCACCTTTCCCGAGCCCCACGCCCTTCGCTTCGACGCCGAACTGGCACTGCGCTTCGCGCGGCTGCCCAGGCGCGCGCGAGGGTATGAGCGCATGAGTAAGCACGTGAGCGAACTGGCCGAGGCGTATCGCGATCAG
The DNA here is from genome assembly GCA_964387555.1 of uncultured Rhodothermales bacterium. Taxonomy (GTDB): domain Bacteria; phylum Bacteroidota; class Rhodothermia; order Rhodothermales; family CAYLXM01; genus CAYLXM01. The sequence goes on from CAYLXM010000037.1 coordinate 12,377, forward strand.
GTGCGCGCGTCGGTCAGGATCGGATGGTTCCCGATCGATCAGTTTGATGCCACACAGGGCAGCATCACCGTCGGGGGACGAGCCCTTGACGGGGCGGGATTGATCCGCCGTCTGGAAGGCTGCGACGAGATAGCCTGCTATGTGGCCACCCTCGGGTCCGAAATCGATACGGCAGTGGCGCGTTTGCGCATCGAGGATTTCTCTGAAGCATACCTGCTGGATGCCGTGGCATCCGCATTTGTGCAGCGGCTGCAGGACCTTGCCCTCGAGGATATCGGCAAGGATGCGATTGCCCGGGGTCGCCGCGTCAGGCCTCGGCACGCGCCGGGATACCATGGATGGCCGTTGTCGGGACAGAAGGCCCTGCTCGATCTGCTCGACGCGGCGTCTCTCGGGGTGAATCTGACAGAGAGTTTCCTCATGCTTCCCCACAAGTCGGTCTCAGGGGCGTGCGGCCTCGAGCCCGTGGGCATCCCGGCGCGTTCGGATTACCCCTGAGTTCCTGAGGGAGCCCGCTACTTCTTGCTGTTCATGGCGTAAAACAGCAGCACTCCGCCCACCACGATGGCCCCCACGCCGGCCCAGATCGGGACGTTGATCGTCTCCTTCTCCGACACCGACAACTCGATGGGTCCGAGTTTGGCCTCATGGGTCTCCGTGGTGAAACTGAAACTTCCGTACGCCAACCCCAGGACGCCGGCTGCGATCAGGACGATTGCTATGATCTTGATTGATTTCATCGCTCATACCCCCATTGAAGTGAAGTTTCCCGGTGCATTTTGTCAAAGACTCAGGGAGCAAGCCACGAAACCGAGGCCACGGAAGCAGCCTACACGTTCCGCGCGGCATATCGATGCAAGGGAGAAGTCCACGACCCCTGATGGCGTTGCTCTCGGGGTCCGCGAATGCATATTTCGACGGTCGGGACGAACACGAGGACGTGCATGAATCCGCCCAGTGCTGATACTATGGTATGGCATGCAAGCGAGATCTCCGCCATATGGGGTCTGTACGTGTCGGGCAATGTCTCCCGCGATTGGCTGAGATCGCCCGAAGTCCTCTTTCAGGGGCCGCCCGGGCCATATTGCCTTGCACGTATCCATGCCACCTGGCTACCTTTCAGTTTAGGTACTCCTCAGAAGGCGTCTTCAACAAGTCGGACCTCTCGTCCCCCACGAAGGCACGCAGGAGGGTAGAGCATGTCAAAGACCCGGATCTTGCTGATTGAAGACAACATCCTGCTTCGGGATGGTATTGCCGCGATGCTCGAAGGTCATGGTGATTTCGAGGTCGTCGCGCGATCTGAAGATGGTGATGCGGTCCACCATCTCGCCGGGCTCGGTCTGCTGCCTGATATAATTTTACTGGACTTAGGGCTGGAGAAAGCAAGCAGTCTGGCGCTGATGGCCCAACTCCAGACACTATGCCCCTCTGCAGGAATCATCGCGATGGATATCCTGCCAGACCATGTCGATATCGTTGAGTTTGTTCAGGCTGGCGGCCACGGATTCATTCTCAAGAATGCCCCGCTGGGCGATTGGTTCAAGACGATCAAGGCCGTTGCCGCGGGCGAGAAAGTGCTTCCGCCCGTCATGACCCAATCCCTCTTTATGCAGATCATCGAGTCCGCCCTCGCCTCCGGAAACGACATACCCGCCAACTCGATCCAATTGACGCGCCGGGAACGTGAGGTGGTCGACCTCATTTCGGATGGATTGAGCAACAAAGAAATCGCGGAATCACTGCACATCTCGACGTTCACCGTCAAGAGCCACGTGCACAATATCCTGGAGAAGCTTGCCCTCAGCACGCGTTTGCAGATTGCGGCACACTTCCGCGACGGATCCGGGTGATCGGGTCGCCGGGGGTCTCCAGCGGGAAAAGAGGCACCGTTGCGGATTGAGGAGGATGAGGCACCGCCGCAGCGCGTATCGGCGCGTCCGCAGTTCCGGTTACACATACGTCGTCGGACGTAATGCGAGGGGAAGCCGCAGATGGGCAGCGGGTCGTTGCATCCGCGTCTGAGGATGGACAGGTCGAGGTGGAGGCGGGAATCAGTCCGCCGGCTCCAGGTGATGAGGACCATGATGCAGAAGGCGCACGCCGCGGACCGGTCCGGGAGCGCTCGGTCATCGTGGGCTACCGGCCGGCGGTATCCCACATGCGCGCCGGGCCGGTAAGGAGATTGGGTTCACGCAGGCCAACGACCGTGTTGGCAGCCGCAACGTGGAGGCGTATTGCGTTGCGTTACAGGCCGTTCTGGTTAACTCGTTGAAACCCCGGTCAGCGTCTCCGTGCGCGTTGGGGCAGAAGTGCACGCCGGCCATACGAGCAACCTAATTGCACCTAGTCCCTAGGGACTAGTCCCTAATTCGTCCGAGTGGCCGATTGTCCGGGGGCATGAACTTCCCTAATTCATACTAACGAAACCAAACAAGAAAGGAGGTTCGAAATGAAAACACCATTGGTTCTGGTCATCGCGCTGTCACTCAGTATTGCGGCGGCCTCGTTGACGGGGTGCGGCCTGAGCAATACGGTGAAGGGAGGCGCCATCGGTGCGGGAGCCGGAGGGGCTGCCGGAGCCGTTATCGGGCATCAGCTCGGGAACACGGCGGTTGGAGCTATCATTGGGGCCGCAGTTGGAGGAACCGCCGGGGGACTCATCGGACGTCATATGGATCGGCAGGCGGAGGAGATGAGGCGGGATATCAAGAATGCAAGAATCGAAAGAATCGGGGAAGGTATCAAAATTACATTCGATTCCGGCATTTTGTTTGAAATCGATTCATTCGAATTGCAGCCTCTGGCAAAGGAAAACATTGAGAGTCTGGTGACGATCCTAAAAAAATATCCGGACACGAACATTCTCATTGAAGGGGACACCGACAATACCGGCTCGGAAGAACACAACCAGACGCTGTCGGAACGTCGTGCGCAGGCCGTCGCTGATTTTCAAAGAAATCTGGGGATTGCCGGCTCAAGAATTTCAACGGTTGGACTCGGTGAACTGAATCCTATTGCCTCGAACGAGACGGAATATGGCCGTCAACAGAATCGACGGGTAGAGGTGGCCATCTTTGCGAACGACAAATTGAAGAAAGCCGCCGAAAAAGGCCTGTTGGACTAATCTCGAGTGGGCTTCGGGAAGCCACAGGCTTCAGGAAGCACGCCTTTATAATAGACACTGTTTTTCTATTTCAAACCAAAAGGTAGTCAAAATGCCGCTACTCAATGTTGTAATAATCCTGATTGTTATCGGCGTCCTCCTATGGCTGGTCAATCACTACATTCCGATGGACAAGAAGATCAAGTCCATCGTGAACATCGTGGTTGTAATTGCCGTCGTTTTGTGGTTGTTGAATGTTTTTGGAGTTCTTGGCTCCTCGTCAACAATACATATGGGAGGATGACGATCAATGGTGATGGATGACACCACAATTTGCCGCTCGGGCAATCAAACACTCGTATTCAATATCTATTGAGGAAACTGCCATGTTAGTGAAAGCATTCTTAGGCATGATGATGATGGGCCTCCTGGTACAGGGTGGCATCGCCGCCGACAGAGGTGATATTCAGAAGTACTTCAGCGAGACGGCATCGAAGGTGAAGGCGACAGCCGATCCGGTGCAGAAGCGGGAGATTCTGAATGGATCGCTGGAAAAAATGTCGCTGGCACTGGAGCGGGCGGAAAGCTCGGGACTGATTTCAACGGATGACCGAGCCGGCATGAATTCGCTCAGAATGAACGTGCGGGAGCACCAGGACGAGTTAATGGGGAGGAACGGGTACGAGAGGGTGGCTGACGGACAGATCAACGCCTTCTCCGACTATGTCGTGCAGGCGATGGAGCAGGCGGATCAAACGATTACGATCAGCCTTGTGGCGGCGCTCCTGATCATCATCATTCTGGTACTCATCCTCTAGTCGGTGGTCATCGGGTGTACAAGCCAGAGACTTTCTGTATGAGCGGCCCGCAGGACCCGAGGTTCGCGAGTGCCACGCAACCGGACCGGGGGACCCTCCGGGGGGTCGGTTGCGTGGTGCTCGCGCTCTTGCTGTCATCGTGCGGTTCGGTATCTGGAGGGCGGCGAGACACGCCGCGCGACACGGTGTCCGCCGTGGCCCCCTTTGCCTCCTTCATCTTTATCGTTCATGGCGACGGCAACTACCGCTATCACGACACGAGCGGTCGTTCGTACAGAGCGGACGAGGAGGCGCTTGCCGCAGCGGTACGGGTAGCAGAAAGCAACCCGCAGTCGGAGGTGTTTGTCTTTCACCAGAGGCCCCGGCGACGCACCCTATTCGTTTTCCCGCGCCGCGATGGAACGGTGTATTACTACCGGCAAGGAAGACTGATCGCCACCCAATCGTACCGGAGAAACCAGGGCCCATCCCGATTCGATCCGGAAGTTGCGCTCTATCGTCGTTTACGGGCTGATGCGCCGCTTCGGGACGTCAACATGTTTCTCTACTTCGGTCACGAAATCCCTGAGTTCGCTGTTTCGGGCTACGACAGGTCGGTTCCGAATCGGCAATTCCTTATTGACGACCTGGCGCACGGTTTGCGGGAAATCACGGGAGACTCGACAAAGTTCGATCTCGTGGTGCTTTCCACGTGTTTCAGCGGATCCCCTCATACGGTTGCAGCGCTTGCACCTTTCACGAAAACGATTGTCGCTTCTCCCGATAATCTCCACCTCTCCTACTTCGATCTGCGCCCATTTGAAGGTCTGAATCCTGGTACGCGAGATGGAGACATAGCCGGGTTTGCGCAGGGTATGGCGCGTGCGTCGTTCGATCGGTTGACGGCACAAATTCAGACGGCGGTTAGCGTCGCCGTCTACGATACCGAAAACGTTCGGGGATACCTCGGATCTGTTGACAGCATATACGGAGCAGCCCTGGCCACTTTCGAGGGACGAAAGAGGGAGTTGCTGGAGCGTTATGATTGCGCGGAAGACTCTGCCTACGCGCTTTCGGGAATAGACGAGGGGGTGGAAGTATTCTATCGCCCGGCTCGTTTTGGTCGTTCGAGGCAGAAACGGAATCATTCCGGATGGGAATGCTGGAGGTTTTTTAAGTAGCCAGTGTGCCAATAGGATGAGGGTTGAGAAATGAAGTATTACAAGATCGTATCAGCAGCCCGATTGTCTACGGTGATGATTGTGGCGTTTGCTCTCGAGGCGTGCTCCCTTGTGCCGCTCACCGGAAGGAGGCAGCTCTCGCTCGTGTCGGATGCCGATATGTTCGCCACCAGCTATAACCAGTATGACCAGTTCCTGAAGGAGAACAAGGTAAGTACGAACACGGCGCAGACGAACCTGGTCAAGGGCGTTGGCAGGCGCATCCAAAGCGCCGTGGAGTCGTATTTCTCACAGAATGACATTTCTCGGAATCTGGACGGTTTCAAGTGGGAATTCAACCTCATTGAAAACGCCCAGGTCAATGCCTGGTGTATGCCGGGGGGAAAAGTGGTGGTGTATTCGGGCATCCTTCCTGTCACCCGGACCGAGGGCGGACTCGCGGTAGTTATGGGCCATGAGATCGCCCACGCCGTGGCAAAACACAGCAACGAACGGGTCAGCCAGGCGCTGGTCGCCCAATTGGGTGGTCAGACGCTGGCCGCTGCGCTCCAGGAAAAGCCCGAACAGACCCAGCAACTCTGGATGTCCGTCTTTGGGGCCGGCGTCCAACTCGGGGCGGTACTCCCGTACAGCCGCATGCACGAAACGGAGGCAGATCGCCTTGGACTGATCTTTATGGCCATGGCTGGCTATGATCCCAATGAAGCGCTTGCGTTCTGGCAACGGATGTCAGACAATGCCGGAGCCAAGCCCCCGGAATTCCTGAGTACACACCCGTCAGACAAGAAACGGATGCAGAGAATCAGAGCGGCAATTCCGGAGGCAATGAAATATTACAGCAAGTAGCCTACTATTTATTTCATTTTTACTGCAAACTACATGTCTACATTTGAAAGAAATCTCTTTGGCAGAATGTTCGATGCGCTCAGACGTCGGATTGTGGTTGATTTTCCAGCCAGCGAGATAGGCCCGGGTGGAATTTTCGGAATCCCCTTAGGTAACCGGGTCGAGGCAGTCTCAAGAAAACGATGTCGCCTGTAATATCATGAACAGCGGCCTGGTCATAGTGATCTGTTTGCCGGCCTATGAAGGCACGTATCAATTACATTTGAATGAGGTAGCATGATGTGGAAAACAACGTTTTTGATCGTGGGTTTGGCAATACTTGTGGCTGCCCCGGCAAACGCGCAGAGCGTAAGTCTGGGCCCACAGGCGGGCTATTACAAAGCGGGTGATGCCGATGGCAGCTGGATGGGAGGGTTCGCCTGGCGATTCGGGTTTACTCGATATCTTGGATTGGAGGCGTCCATCAACTATAGGCAAGAGACCTACGGGAACGACCTTTTGACGGTCAAAAGTTGGCCAGTTATGGTTTCCGGCCTCGTTTACCCTCTCCCTATCGTCTACGGGGCCCTCGGCGCCGGCTGGTACAACAGTACGTACGACTATAACCAGAGTAAGTGGCCTTCGCTGGCTCCTGAAGACAAAACCACCCAGGAATTTGGATGGCACTTCGGTGGGGGCGTTGAATTGCCTGTTGCTTCGAAACTCAAACTGACGGGAGACGTGCGTTATGTCTTTCTGGATTATGATTTCACGGAGTTGCCAGGGTCGGGTGATCTGAAAAGCGATTTCTATGTCGTTACGGTGGGGCTGCTATTCAAGCTGTAGCACGTACGGCGTCGGGGCGCCACAGAAGTGAAGTGGGGCACCGAACATATTGTCCAAGAATGCTATTGAAAGCGAGAATCCAATTGGCAGGGAGGAGCCTCGTCAGAGAATGGTCCCGCACTCAAGCCCGACGTGGTGAAGACTTGCTGTTTGATCGCTGGTGGTCGCATTCGAAGAAACCGATTCATTTGCCAGCTTGTTGGCTCGTTGTCGGAGCGGGTAAAGTGTATTTCATATTGGTAGGTGCGTCGTGCTTTGAACCACAAAGCAGGACGAGAAGCGTTGGCGGCCTTGGGGAAGACCAAGGCTGGAGAAATGGGAGGCCAGACCATGCGACTGAGTATTCGATATTATGTCCTGTCTCTGGGTGATAAGACGAACCGGCTCTACGAAGCGTTTCGGGATCAACTCATCGACATACAAAACACAGGTTTTCCGTACCACGGGAAGAGTAATGGAGATGTCCCGGCCGTGCAAGAATCGAGTGAGATCCAATTGAGGGACTTTGTGAGCGAGACGGACATCCATTTTGCCCATTATTACGCGCAGGATCCGCTCGGAGTTGTCGTGGTTGGCGGCCGGCCGAACCTGAGCATGTTCAGATCCGTAACGGTGCACGGAAGGGAAACCATCGGCACGGTTGAGGGGGATTATGGGGAGACGTCCTTGCGCGATTTGGGATTGATCGTCTGGCCGGTAGTCAAGGCGGCGATGGCGGGCACCCACGAACAAGCGATGCGCAATCTTTCTGCGGCGGGCGAGGAGGACAGGGTCATTTCCGGAATCGAGGCGGTGGGACGACGATCAGCGGGGGGAAAGGGCTCGACCTTGTTTGTTGAGGAGGACTATCATGTCAGGGGCAGCCTCAGCAAGACAGACGCCGCGGTGGTGGTTTCAGCGGAGGTTGACGTATCGGAGGTGTTGAACGATGTGGTCGACATCGTCATTGATGAGGTTCTGGGGTCCGGGGGATCAGTGGTTTTTGTTAAGGGAGGCTCATTGGCAGCACAGGAGAGGATCGCGCTCGTTCTGCCAAACTAATAGAAGGATAACATTATTGGCACGGGTCCGAGCCTGTACGAGGTTGGTTGGGATCTCGGACGGGCTCGAGCCTGTCTAGGGAGAGCCGATTGGACCTTAAGCGCGGGGTGAACTTTCCCTTGGCCCGACCGAATTGCGCATGGCGCACAGGTTCATCAGTGTGTTAACCACCCCTTCCGCTGGATTTCCGCCTCGATCTATGGGAAGCCCAGTAAACCCGCTTCAACCGAGTGGTGCGTCTCGTCCAGCATTGCGGACGGAGGTGGGGAACCCCGTGCAACCTCGGATGGTGTTCTTTCGCAAATCAAGCCATATCTCGTACATTGGAGGGGTAGCAACTTGAGTACCTCTATGACGGAACACCAGAACCCGACCCTGCCGGAACGGGTGACGCTTTCACCCGATGTGCTCTTTCGTGAGTTGGCAGGAGAGTCTGTCCTCTTAGACCTGGATGGGGAGCAATACTTCGGACTCGACGAGGTGGGCACCCGGGTCTGGACGCTCCTCGAAGAGGGCAAGACCATGACGGAGGTCGTCGCACAAATCCTGAGCGAGTATGATGTGACGGAGATCACCCTGAGGCGGGATCTCGCAGCCCTGCTCGATCAGCTCGTGGAAGCGAATCTGGTTCGCCTGCAGGGGTCGTAGGGTCGGATAGACGCGTAGGTTCTGCGGCGCCGCATCGCGCCCTACATTCGGGCCGAAATGAGCAAGGTGGCCAGGAGGAGGAGGAAGATCAGGTAGCTGGTCTTGTCTCCCGTCGCGAAGCTCAGGGCATCTTCCGTCAAGCGCCCGCGATGCGTCGAGAACCAGATGTGCCCGAACCAGCCGGAGAGAAGCAACACGGCCACGACCGGGGGGACGGTGGCGACGACCGATGAATGGGGATGAACGAGCGGGTGGAGCATCATGAGCAGAATGCCCGCAAGCCCGGAGGCGATGCCGAACATCTCAACGAACGGTAAATCGGAACGAACGTAGCCGCCCTGCGGTGCAGGAGGATCGCCAAGGCGTTCAAGGGTTGAGGCTTCGCCGTAACGCCGTGCCGCGGCGAGGCCGACGAAGAACAGGGCCGCAGCGGCCAGGAACCAGGCCGAGAGTGGGATCTGAATCGCGGCTACGCCGGCTACGATGCGGATGAGGGAAAGGCCCGCCAGCGTAAACAAATCGGCCACCGGAGTCCGCTTCAATCTCCACGAATACAAAGCGGTTACCACGAGATAAAGGACCGGAAACGCCAGGAAAAGAGGAGGGGTCGTCCAGAGCGCCACCGCAAAGGCGATCAGGAGCAGCACGGGAGCGAGAAGCAGCCCGGTTCTGAGTGGCAACCGGCCCGAGGCCAGCGGGCGGCCCCGCTTGTCGGGGTGCCGGCGATCGTAGTCGAGGTCGGACAGGTCATTCATCAGATAGACCGCCGAGGACACGAGGCAAAAAACCAGAAAGGCCGGAAAGGCCGCTGCAAGAGCCGGCCCCCATGCCTTGAAGGGGAGCAAGAGTGCCGGCAAGAAAAGAAGGAGATTCTTGGCCCACCGCCGAACATGCAGTGCCCCGACCAGGGCGCTCAACCCGGTCCGCGGGCCTGTGAATACCCGATCCACATTGCCCAACCGCTCGGCGGCACGTCTCACTCTCGCCGATGGCTGGACGAGCAGAGCCTTGCGGGCTGGCCCCCAGACGGCCAGGTCCGCCGACGAATCTCCCGCATAATCGAATTCACCGCGCTCTCCGATGAATGCTCTGATGGCTTCGAGCTTGGCTTCTCCCTTCAGATTGGGTGGCCCATCGGTGGCCAACACGCGCGCAAACATGCCCACGTGCTGCGCTACGCGGCCGACCGGCAGCACATGTGAGGCCGACGCCAGGATGATGGTGCGACCCTGCGCATGCTCACCCACCAGAAACTGGACAACCTCCTCATTGTACGGAAGATTGGTCGGATCGATCGCGGACCACGGCACCAACCTGTCTTTGAGATAGGGCTTGCCCCGAAAGGACCAGAAGAGAACGCGGAACACATTGAGGGGACTGGCGCGGATGGCGGCGAGGATGGTCTCCCAGGAGACGTCGGTCGCGACCAGGGTGCCGTCCAGGTCGACGAAAAGGGGAGGTTCGGATCGCTTGATTGCCATGGTTGTCTCCAAACTGAATAAGATAATGGTTTCCTCCCTGTCGCTTCAAAACGAATCGGGTTCCCCGGCTCCCGACCGGCGAATCCCTGAATCGGATCTGGCGGAAAGCCGGCGGACGCGTAGATTACTGCCTGCCGGATCGGCGGCATGGAGGAGGCTGGCCAGGACAACCATTAATCCTTAAGCCATGAACCGACGAAGCTTTCTCGAGCGCACCGGGACCCTCGGATCCGGACTCCTTACCGCTCCCGCAGGACTTGCCCTGAAAAATGGACTGTGGCAGGGCACACTGGTCCAGATCGACGCGCCGAGCAACGGACACCATTTCGAGCCGCTTGAAACGGTATCTGCACGGGTTGATGCCGACGGTATCCTGACGGTCTTCGACGGGGAAGGTCGTATCTACCAGTCCATCTCCGCCGGGCCTCAGATTACCTTTCCGGCGGGAGGAGCCCTCGGCCACCACCTCGTCCTTCTCGAACGAAAGGGGAAACGGGAAGATGTCGCCGCATTTCGGGTCGATACCCGCACGACGATCAAGGACCGCAGCGGCGCTTTCTCCGACCTCCTGGACGTACTGGTTTGGACGATGGTAGGCCGGAACGGCGAGATGAGGACGGTTCGAATCAACGGCCGCTTCTACTCTTTCTTCGTGAGATGGCTTCGTGACCATGTGCACACGCTCAAGGGAATGAAGTATTTCCATCCGGAGCTGCGCAGCGGAATCGATCTGTATGCCGACTTTCAGAGGGAAGACGGCATGATCTGGGACAACGTCTACGAGCGGGACAAGGAGAAGAACTGGTGGGACAAACGCTTCCGGTATGGGGACTTCATTCGCGATGTGGATGAGGGACGCTTCGAGCTGAAGCGAATCCCGGTCGAAAACGACGTGGAGTACCTGTTCATCGAGGGGCTCTTCGAGACATGGAAGGCAACCGGTGATGATGCATGGATGAAGGCGAGGCTGGATCACGCCATGAAGGCCGTGACCTACAGCCTCACCGATCCCTATCGCTGGTCGGACCGCTTCCAGCTACTTCGGCGCGGCTTCACGATCGACACATGGGACTACCAGGCCGACGATGATGCCCGGATCGCGGACGGGGATATCATGGTGGTGTACCTGGATCGGACACGGTTCGGCATGATGTTCGGCGACAACACGGGATTTGCCGCATCATGCAGCTACTTGGCGCAAATGCTGGAGGTTGCAGGCCGAGACCGTGAAGCGAACCAGATTCGGTCACTGGAAAGAGACCTTCGCAAGCGCACGGATGAGCTGGCCTGGAACGGGTCTTTTTTCACCCATCACATCCCGGAGGATCCCTCCCTGCGACGGGACCTGGGCGTGGATCAATCTACCCAGATCTCGCTCTCCAACGCGTACTCATTGAATCGCGGAATCACCCACGAACAGGCGGCAGCGATCATTCGGTCCTACCAGGAGATTCGAAAAACCATGCCGTCGACGGCCCCCGGAGAATGGTACACGATCTATCCTCCATTTCCACGCGGCTTCGACGGGCCATCCCGGCCCTGGGAGTACATGAACGGCGGGGTCACTCCGATTGTCGCGGGTGAGCTTGCCCACGGGGCGTTCGAACATGGATTCGAGACCTACGGGGTCGATATTCTGCGTCGCGTCCGGGCGTTGGCGGGCACGACCGACGACTATCTCCATTGTGCATACCGAGGTAAACGTGCGGAAGCGCCGCAACGGACGTTCCGCGTCTACAATCTGCGCACGTACGCCAATGCGAATTTTCCGGGCCGTGCCGCCACCTATGAGGGGACCTGGATAGGCGATCCGGTGCACCAGCAGGACCCCGGGATTCGGGTATTGGAGGATATCCCGTTCGAGATCATCGATCCGTCGGAGAATCAGGACCGGATGGCGCTTGCACTCTCGGATACGGACGGCCGGATCGGACAGTTGGCGCTGCCGGTGGGGGACACTGCTGCCTCCATCTACTTCCTCCATACCTACCAGGGGCACGTTGCCGGTGGCATCACGTTGGTATACGAAGACGGCACGACATTCAGCGACTATGTGGATCGGACGAAGTTTGGGAACTGGTGGCATACGCCGGAATTCGCCGGCAACGGGCGCGTCATCTGCCGCAAGGCATGGCGGAGTGATAATGATGACTATGTAGGGTTGTATGCCTACGGGCTCGACAACCCGTTTCCGAACAAACGCATACGGGCTATTGGACTGGAGGCGACGCGGGATGCGGCTCACCTCTGGCAGATCGTGGCAATCACCTTGTCGGACAAGCCGGTGTTCTTCGATCCAGGTCCGGTCTCGTACGGTATTCCCGACAGCTGGGGCGCAGCGGCGGTGGTCTATGCGCTCGTGGAGGGTCTGGCCGGTATCGTCGATACCGGAGTGGCACTTGACAAGGCCCTGCTGGCTCCCCGGTGGGCGGCGGCGGGAGAGACAGAGGCGGATGCCGTGGCCAAATACGAGGCTTCCGGCGGGTATCTCGCGTACCGATACCGGATGAATGGGGCCGGGAGTCAACTCGCCCTCGAGTTCACCGGAAGGGCGGAGGAGACACGGGTGGAGATCCTGTTGCCCGAGGGACGGTCGGCCGCGGCGATGACCGTGGACGGCCATCCGGTCGAACCGGAGTCGAAGCAGGTTCAGGAATCTCGTTACGCATGTTGCGTAATAAGGGGAGTAGGCGTCCACCATGTCGAAGTGGGGTTGAGTTCATGAGGTCCGAAAGTCCGATGGTCCGGCTGTCCGATGGTAAGGCCGGAGAAACCCATGGTGGGATACGGGAGATCAGCGACGGTCTCCTGGAGCTGATAACTCCAAACCCTCAAACTCCAAACCCTCAAACTCCAAACCCTGGACCCCGGGTCTCAGCTCCGCCTCACTCGGGACGCTTCCGTTGGTCGCGACTCCAAACTCCCGTATTCCGCCCCCCATGTCCCGTTCCGCCTCCCCCGGCCCGCGTTTGACGCGCACCGTCTGGGCGTTGGGGATCGTCTCGCTGCTGACGGACCTATCGTCAGACATGATCTTTCCCCTGTTGCCCGCCTTTCTGGTGGGCGTCTTGGGAGCGTCTGCAACGGGACTTGGGATCATCGAAGGGATCGCTGAGGGCACGTCAGCCTTTCTCCGGTTGGCCTCGGGCTATTTGTCGGATCGGTTCCAAAAGCGCAAGAGATTGATATTGTTTGGGTATGGCCTTTCCGGTCTGGTCAAGCCGCTGATTGCACTGGCCACCGCGCCGTGGCACGTATTGGCGGTGCGGTTCGCAGATCGCGTTGGGAAGGGGGTGCGTTCGGCGCCGCGCGACGCCATCCTCGCGGCGGAGGCGATCCCGGAGGCGCGCGGTCGGGTATTCGGATTACATCGATCGATGGACACGGCTGGAGCGGTTCTGGGACCGCTGGCTGCCATGGGCGTTCTGGCGCTTGCACCCGGGGACTTTCGCCTGCTGTTCGGTCTCGCCGCGATCCCTGCCCTGCTGTCGGTGGTCATCCTCGCAGGTTTCGTGCGGGAGCGTCGTGCGCAGGTCGCGTCGTCGGCACCCCGGATTTCACTTCGTCAGACCGGCGTGGCGCTTCGCGGACCGTTCTTACGCTTGTTGATTGTAGTGGTGGTGTTCACACTCGGAAACTCGAGCGATGCATTTCTTCTGCTTCGCGCGCAAGACGTGGGGATGGGAATAGGATGGCTGCCGTTGTTGTGGCTGGTCTTCAACGCGACCTATGCAAGCGTTGCCTGGTGGGCCGGCGGGTGGAGCGATCGGACGGGGCGCAGAGTCGTGTTGGTGAGCGGATTCGGCGTCTATGGCGTCGTATACGCAGGCTTTGGCCTCGCCGATACGGTCTGGCAGGTCTGGCCCCTGTTCGTGTGCTATGGGCTATACTACGGGCTCACCGACGGCGTGCTGCGGGCGACGATCGCAGACGTGGTCCCGGAGGAAGTACGCGGATCGGCTTACGGCGTCTACTACGCCGTCAGTGGCGTGGCCCTCCTCGTTGCGAGTCTCATGGCCGGACTGTTGTGGGATGCATTCGGCCCGGTTGTTCCATTTGGCCTGGGCGCCGTGCTCGCGGTAGCTGCGGCCGGCCTGAGCTGGATCTGGGTTCCCGGACGGAAGGGCTACGCGCTGTAACTCCCTGAAGTCACCTCACCGCCCTCTCCGGTCCAGTTCGTATGGAATTTTTCGCCGCGGGGACGGTCGAGGCGTTCGTAGGTATGCGCCCCGAAATAGTCTCGCTGTGCCTGGATCATATTGGCCGGAAGCCTTCGGCGCCGGTAGCCATCGAAGAAGGAGAGCGCCGAGGCCATGGCGGGGACAGGGATCCCGAGGGAGACGGCCTGGGCCACCACCCGGCGCCAGGAAGCCTGGCTTGCCTCAAGGGCTTTGACGAAGAACGGCGTCACCAGCAGGTTCTGAAGCGTAGGTACTTCCTTGTAAGCCAGTCTGATATCGTCCAGGAACACGGACCGAATAATGCAGCCCCCGCGCCACATCTGGGCGATACCGCCGTAGTTGAGGGTCCATCCATGGGAGTCGGCTGCACCCCGCATGAGCATGTATCCCTGGGCGTAGGAGATGATCTTGGCGGCGTAGACGGCCTCACTCAGGTCATTCACAAATTGTGCCCGATCCGGCTCAGGGAGTTGGCCCGGACCCTCGAGTACGACCGAGGCCTCACTTCGTTCATCGACAAGGGCAGAGAGGAAGCGGGAGAAGACGGCCTCTCCGATCAGTGTCAGGGGAATACCGAGTTCCAGCGCCTCGACGGCTGTCCATTTCCCTGTACCTTTTTGTCCCGCTGAGCCCACGATCAGGTCAATCACAGCCTTGCCCTCGTCGTCACGAACGGCAAGGATCCGAGCGGTGATCTCGATGAGGTAGGATTCGAGTTTGCCGCGGTTCCACTGCTCAAACACGCCGGCCATCTCGTCATTGTCCATTCCGAGCCCTTCTTTCAGCAAATGATAGGCCTCGGCGATGATCTGCATGTCGCCGTATTCGATCCCGTTGTGGACCATCTTGACGAAGTGACCCGCTCCATCCTCTCCTACCCAGTCACAGCAGGGGATGCCGTCTACTTTCGCAGCAATGGCCTGGAAGATCGGCTTGATGTACGGCCAGGCGGCAGGAGATCCGCCGGGCATGAGGGACGGACCGTTTCTCGCCCCCTCTTCTCCGCCGGAGACGCCGCTGCCTACGTAGAGCAGGCCCTTTGACTCGAGGAGCCCGGTTCGCCGGACGGTATCCCGGTAGTTGGAGTTGCCTCCATCGATGACGATATCGCCTTCCTCCAACAGCGGCAGAAGCTGTTCGATGACGAGGTCGACGGGATTCCCGGCCTTGATCATCATCATCACCTTTCTGGGCCGCTTGAGGGACAAAACCAGCTCCTTGATCGTCGATGCTCCGACAACCGCTCGCCCTTTCGCCTCGCCCTCGACGAAGGCGTCAACCCACTCGGTTTCATAATTCCATACGGCCACGGTAAAGCCATGGTCCATCATGTTCAGAGCGAGGTTTCGGCCCATCACGGCGAGGCCGATCATGCCGATATCTGCGGAGGGGGAGGAGGGCATCGGAGTATGGGGAGTACGGGGAGTAAAGGGAGTATCGGGAGTAAGGGGTGTATGGGGAGGGAACGATCGGGATGATGGATTACAAACTAGACCGGGTACATAGGTAACACTTTTCAGTTAATTATACCGGTTGTTGTTGTTGTTGTTGAGCTGTGGGCCCTGCGGGGAGAGCGGGGAGTGTGGGGAGCATGACGGATGCGGGCGTTTCGGGCCGTGCGCAATGCGTGGCCTCCGATTCGATGCCATCCCGCTGCGTCCTACCATGATACAACTCGAGGGCCTGCCACAGGATGCGGGTGGCCTACTTCTTGCGTCCGAGAAGAATCTCGACGAAGTGCCGAAGGCCGTCTCCCTGGAACAGTATCCGGACTCCGTCTGCGTCCGGGACGGCGGCGGAGCCGTCCAGTAGGGCTTCGATGACGGTTTCTGCACAGCCGGATGGGTTGCGAATCAGGATCTCGAGCACCGTCTGCCCGTCAGGCTCAGTCCAGATGATTCTCGCCTCCGGCCAGGCGTCCGGCAAACACGGTTTGATCAGGAGGTTCCGTCCGACCTCCTGGGTGAACCCGAATAGGGACTCGATCGCGACGCGCCACATCCATCCGGACGAACCGGTGTACCAGGTCCACCCACCGCGCCCGACGTGAGGCGGCGCTCCATAGATATCGGCAGCGACCACATAGGGCTCGACACGGTATCTGTTCACCCGTTCCGGCGACCCGCAATGGCGGACCGGACTCAACATGGTCAGATAACGTGCGGCCTGATTGCGCCGGCCGTTTCGGGCAAAAGCCCGCACGGCCCACAATGCCCCGTGCGTGTACTGCCCGCCGTTTTCTCGAACGCCGGGAAGATACCCTTTGATGTACCCTGGATCATGGGGGGTCGAGTCGAACGGGGGTGTGAGCAGCAGGATGAGTTCGTCCTCTTCCGACACAAGGTGCGACTCCAACGCGTCGAGGGCCATCCTGGCCCGTTCCGGCGGGGCCACAGCGGAAAGAACCGCCCAGGCCTGTGCAATCGCGTCGATCCGGCATTCGGTGTCGTTGATGGTGCCCAGCGGGGTTCCGTCGTCGTAATACGCGCGCCGGTACCATTCTCCGTCCCAGCCGAAACGGTCGATCCCCGCCTTCAGGAGATCCCGGTGCTTCCGGTACGCCTCCGCTCGGCCCGGGTCTCCCTTCCGCGTGCACACCTCTGCAAAGGAGGCCAGCACGTCGGAGAGGAAGAACGCAAGCCAAACGCTTTCCCCCTCTCCTGCGTGTCCCACCCGATTCATGCCGTCATTCCAGTCTCCCGAACCCATGAGGGGCAGGCCGTGCCGGCCGAGTCCAACGGAAATAGACCGGTCGATGGCGTGACAGCAGTGTTCGTACACCGTTGCCGTCTTCTCCGAAACCCGGGCCTCCACCAGCGCTTCATCCTGACCGGGGACAAGCGGAGGAGCCGTCATGAAGGGCGCCGATTCATCGAGCACGCCGTCGTCTCGGGACGTCCGAACGTAAAGTGCCGTCACGAAGGGAAGCCAGAGCAGGTCGTCGGAAAAACGCGTTCGCAGTCCAAGGTCGTCGGGAGGATGCCACCAGTGCATCACGTCGCCCTCCACGAACTGGTGGCCCGCATGCAGGAGAATCTGCGCGCGGGTCATGTCGGGGCGCACGTACACGAGCGCAGCGGCATCCTGCAGCTGATCACGGTATCCGAAGGCGCCGCCTGATTGATAGTAGGCCGAACGGGCCCAGAGCCTGCAGGCGATGGTCTGGTAGAGGAGCCACCCGTTGGTCATCAGGTCAATTTCCGGAGCCGGCGTGGATATCTGGACCCGTCCCAGCAGGTCCGACCAGAACGACTCGACGTCAGCGAGGGCCTTCGAAACCACCCCGACATTGCGATAGCGAGCCACGAGCTCGAGGGCCTCGGATTCGCAGGAGGATTGGCCCAGGAGGTAGATACAATCTACCGTGGCGCCGGGGGCCACTTCTACAGCCGTACTCAGGGCAAAACAGGGGTCAAAACCCCGGCCCGTGCACCCGTCCATTCGGGATGGGCGACGTAAAGCGGCGGGGCTGCCCATATGCCCGAGCCGCCCCAGGAAGGAGGTGCGGTCCGTAGTGTTCAGCAATGGACCGTGTGTCCATCCCGGCACATCCAGGGCGCCAAAGGCGACGAGATCCGCGAACGGACCTGCGGCGGGATTCATCGCGAGACGTATCGTCTCATCCTCTGCGCGGCGAGTGACAACGTGGCCGGCCGTGGCGCTGGTTTCGTCCCCCAGCACGAGCTGGGCGTACGCCGTGAGACGAAGGCGGACGGGCGAGGTCCGCCGATTGATCAACCGTATGCGAGAGATCTTTACCGGGTCGGAGCGGGGCACAAACTGGATGAGTTCCTGCTCGATGCCGTAGCACGATGAGCAGAACGTGACCCGGCCGAACCCATAGCGGACCGTCGTTGGACCGGGTCCAGGCGACGGACCGGGCGTTGGAGACCAGGAGATACCGGACTCCTCGTCCGTCAGATACAGGGCCTCGCCGTGCGGATCGCGGACAGGATCGTTGAACCAGGGGGTCAGCCGGTTGCGCCGGCTGTTGCCGCTCCATGTCGTCGCTGCGCCGCTTTCGGAGACGATGAATCCGAAGTTCTCATTGGCGACGACATGTGTCCAGGGCTGCGGAGGCCGATCCGGATCGTCGCCGGCCTGGGCTTTGAGCCGAATCTCGTACCCCTTTCCGTCCGGAGTGAATCCTCCCCAGCCATTGAAGAACGTGAGTCCGGCCGCTGCGTCGCGCACCGCGGTCTCCGGATGGATGGCGCCGGTTTGAGATCGGGCTGGCCTCTGGCCCTGCCCCCGGGCCGTCTCTCCCTGTCTTTCGGATTGGTCTAACCCAGCCAGCCCCGGCGTTGTGGGATTCGATCGACCCTCCCGGTCGTCATCTACCAGATCCTCCCCCGCGTATTCCACCGCATCGCCGGTAGACGCGTCAAAATATTCCGAGCCCGGCTGGTCGCCACATACATCGACACCGAGGGATAAATCGATCGACGCAGTGGAGGGGGCGAGGGCGGCTCCCAGGATCGAACGAAGCGAGACCTCGGAACCGGGCCTAATCGCAACCACGGTTCGTAGCGAAAGGATGGGGTCGATAACGTTCCCGGCGGTCCCGCTGAGCGCAATGCCCGGCTCGAAAACCCGCGGCCGGCGCAGGGAGCGCCCGCGCCCGATGAAGGTCATCCGATCGGTTTCGAAGTCGACCTGGAGCGCCTCGGCACCTTCGAGCCGGTGATACACCAACGGGAAGATCTCATCGGGCGAGCGGGGACGTCGGCGCGCGATCAACGTTCGGTCCTCCGGTCGCCACGCCGTCTGCACGAATAGTTTGGAGAAGGCGGGATGAGCGGCATCGGCTCGAAAAGGCAGTAGGGCTACCTCGGCATAGGTCGTGACCTCAATGTGTCGAACGCGGGTGGACTCATTGCGCAGCACGAGGTGCCGGTGTTCCTCGTCACCATGGGACGGGATCTCTATGGTGAGTCGGGAGCATATGCCCCGAACCTGCCGCTCGATTATGGCCCGGTCCCTATCGCAACGGAATCTGTAACCGGAGCGCGGAGAGGGGACGGGCTGGAGGGCCGCAGACCACAGAAAACCGTCGTCGACATCGCGCAAGAAGACGAAAATGCCACTGTCGTCGCACGTCAGATCCGGCCTTCTTCGCGTGAGGGCGATTCCATCGAAGAGCAGCAGGCCGCTTCCGGTCGGGGACAGAACGGTCGTCAGTCTGCCGTTGCTGATCAGATAGTCACAAGGAGGAGAAAACGACCCTCCAGCGAATGCATCGGACATGGTTACCCTTTGAGGCCTCCGAGCATGATGCCCTGAACGTAGTGCCGCTGCAGAGCAAGAAAAATGATGAGGACAGGCAGGACGGTCGTCACGGCGCCTGCCATCATCAGTTCATTGTCCTGCACGTGTTCCCGGGAAAATGTGGCCAGGGCGACGGGCAGGGTGTACAGGTCGGAATCGGTGAGCACGATGAGCGGCCACATGAAGTCGTTCCAGACCCCCATAAACGTGAAGATGGCAAGGGTGACGAGGATGGGGCGGATCAGCGGAACGATGATGCGAACGTAGATGCCGAACTCGCCTGCCCCGTCGATCCGTGCCGCCTCGATGAGGCTATCGGGCACGGAGAGGGCATACTGTCGGATGAGGAAGATCCCGAAAATGCTCGCCATGCCCGGGATAACCACCGCCGCGTAGGTATTAACCGCACCCAACTGTTTTAACAGGAGGAAAAGAGGGAGCATGGCTACCTGGGCAGGAATGACGAGCCCTGCCAGCAGGCCACGAAACAGTCGATCCCGACCGGCGAAACGAAGTTTCGCGAAGGCGTACCCCGCCATGGAGTTGATCACAAGCGATAAGAGGGTAACGCTCACCGACAGAAACAGACTGTTGGCGAGGTACCGGCCCATGTTGAGGCGTGTGAACAACTCGGCGTAGTGCGACAAGGTCACCGAAGTCGGCCAAATGGGTGGGGGCAGCACGTTTGATGCGCCGGTCGGCATCACGGAGACGGAGACCATCCACAGCAGTGGAAAAGCCGTGGCGAGGGCGACCACCCCGAGAACGAGGTGGAGCGCCACCGAAGCCATCGTGGTCCTAGTTGCCATACATCGCACTGCGCTGAAGCCGCAATTGCACGAGGGTGCCTGCCAGCATGAAGAGAAAGAGGATGAAGGCGACCGCCGATGCATAGCCCATATTCCACCATTTGAAGCCCTCCTCGTACATCAGGTAGACCACACTGACGGTACTCTGGAGCGGACCGCCCTGGGTCATCACGTAGGGCTCGGCGAACAACTGAAAATACCCGATCATCGTTATCACACCGACGAACAGAAATGTCGGAGCGAGCATCGGAAGTGTGATATGCAGAAATTGCCGCCAGTGGCCTGCACCGTCGATCCGGGCCGACTCGTAGAGCTGGTCCGGGACCGCTTGTAGACCGGCAATGAAGAGGATCATCGTATACCCGAAGTTCTTCCAGACGGCGAGCAGGATGATAGCCGGCATCGCCCAGGTCGGGTCGCCCAGCCAGTCCACAGGTTCAATACCGGCAACTCCAAGCACGTGGTTGATGAGCCCGTAGCGGCGGTGGTACAGGTATCTCCAGACCAGTGCCACCGCGACGAGCGTCGTGACCACCGGGGCGAAGAAAGCGGTACGGAACACTCCCTTGAGGCGCACGAGAGGAGACTGGAGCAGAAGGGCAATCGCCAGGGAAATGACGACCGTCAGCGGTCCGCCGACGAGGACGAAGTAGAAGGTGTTGCCGAGCGCCTTCCAGAAGAGCGGCGTGCTAATCAGTTCGGCGTAGTTGCGAAGGCCGACGAACCGGGTGTTCGCGGGGTCGGCAAGCGCGTAGATATCAAAGTCGGTAAGGCTCAGGGCCAAGGCGGCAACGACGGGCAGGAGGAAAAAGACGCCGATCACGATCAGCGCCGGTAGGACGAAGAGCCAGGCAGAACGGGCCAGGGCCCGGGCTGGAGCGGATAGGCGGCGGTCAGAGGCGATCACATCATTCTCCTTCGCGGGGTGGGCGGGTCTCACGGGAAAGCATCCACCGCCGCTTTTCGAGAAGTCGGTCCACATCCCTGTCCAACTGCTCCAGGGCGGCATCGATCGTTCTGCGACCGTTTACTACGGCCTCCGCTTGCTGCCAGATCATCGATGCGATGCGTTCCCACTCGGGTATCTGGGGTGTCGGCCGCACGCGGGTAAGTTGGGTGTAGAATGCCGCTGCGTACGGGTTTTCGGCCAGCACCGGATCCTCCCATGCCACCAGGCGCGCAGGCAGATTACCGAGGCGCTGGTGGAGTGCGATCTGGTTTTCCGGACGCAGGAGATATTCGATGAACTGCCACGCCTCCTCTTTCTTTTCCGAAGAGCGGAAGATGGCGAGGCCGGCTCCTCCTGCGATGCCGGCTCCCGGGTAGGCGGATGGATCATCGCCGGGCGCAGGCATCGGGGCTGTCGTCCAGTGATCCGCCACGCCTGAGGGCAGACGCTCCCGGAAGGTGCTGATGTTCCACGGTCCGGTGATGAAGAAGCTGAAAAAGCCCTGGCCGAATTCCTGCCAGACGTTCGATATCTCCGTGTTGGCCATACGTGGCGCCCAGCCGCTTTCGAAAAGGCTCACGTAAAATGAAAAGGCCTCTCGGAAACCCGGGCTGCGGAAATTCCCGCGCGTACCGTGGTCCCGGACCATGAGATCATCCTGCTGAAGCGCCAGCGTCACCGGGGCCTCGAATTCGTTGATCGGAAGGAGTATGGCAAACTTGTTTTCGCCCGCCACCCGTTTGACGGCGTCCAGTTGCCGGGTCCATTCCTCCCACGTTCGAGGAGGGGAATCAAACCCCGCTTCTCGCAGAATGTCCGTTCGGTAGAAAAGGAGCCGCGTATCCACATACCAGGGTAGTGCGAGTACGGAGCCGTCGATGACGCTCGAGGCCCACGCGCCCGAGAAGAAGTGCGATGAGTCGATCTCGGCCGATCGGGCAATTCGGTCATTGAGCGGTTCGAGGGCATGCAGCGCGGCAAACTCCGGGATCCAGGTGTTGCCGAGTTGACAGAGGTCGGGCGTTGCGTCTCCTGCATATGCCGTGAGCAGTTTTTCGTGGGCGGCGGTCCAGGGAATGGGCTGCACGCGCACCCGGATGTGCGGATGGGTTCGCTCGAACTCCGGCACGAGGTGGATGACCGTCTCTCCTTCCGCACCCATGGCCCAGAAATCGAGGACAACCGTCTCCCGGCCGGGTTGTCCGCAGGAAAGTGCCACGATAATCAACGCCGCTGCGATGATAAACCGGGTTGAGGTGGCAAAATGCGTCATTGGGGGGCCGTACGTGCCGGTCTGGTTTGTAGTCTCCTCAGGGAGTGAATTCGGCGGGCACCGGCGTCTCCAGGCGCAGGCGTTCGATCGCCGCATCCACCCACCCGCCGGTGAAGCCGGCCCGCTCGAGACCCCGGATGAGGTAGGGATTCTTCTTCATCGTCTCCCACACCAGGCCGCTTCGAAAATTCTCGATCATCCCGAGAATGGGTCCCTGATCGATGCCCAGGTAGTCCGTATCGAACCATCCGAGTCCGGGAATCAGGTAGCCATGCTCCAGGTCAACGTCGGCAAACTCGAAACTCGGATTAAATGCGTCGAGGAACCCGTACCGGCCAAAGACTCCTTCTCCATACCGATCGTGGATCGTACGAAGCGCCCGGATCGTCTCTTCGGGCGCGAACGGCACGGAGCCGCCCAGGGCCGTCGGCGCCAGCGTACCGTCGTCGTTCACGTGCCTCAGGCTCGCGCCGCGCGCCCAGTACGTGTGAAAGCGTCGTGTCTCCCCGTTGTAGACCAGCGTGTCGTTTACGGGGCCGTCACAGGCCGTGAGACCCCAGACATCCTCTCCATAGCCCTTCCAGGCGAGAGGATTCGCCATGGCATAGGCCCGTTGGGAGAGGGTCGCCCGACGCGAGTTTTCGAAATAGTCGATCCCCTTTTCCCGCATGGGACCATCCTGGATCCCCCGAAAATCGACCCAGAGATGGCTGTACTGGTGCCCGAAGAGCGGGCTGAACTGCAGGTGGTCGTATCCGTAGAAGGCGCCCCACTCGTAGGTAGACGTATACGCATCCCACGATGAGGGCTCGACCGGATATGTGGGCGAGCCCAGGGCCAGCAGGTAAAGAATCATCGCTTCGTTGTAGCCCCTGTATTCGGCGCTGCCGAAGCCCCGATCGGGATGCCAGGCCATCGTGAAGAGAGGGCTCTGGGGGATGAACCAGTTCCACTCGACCCGCGCATACAGCGAATCCGCGAGGGCGCGAATCTCCGACTCCTCGGCGGCCGGCCGGTCAAAGTACGATTGGGCGAACAGGACCCCGGCCATCAGCAGGGCCGTGTCGATGGTCGACAACTCGACGTTCCGGTATCGCAGACCCGTCTCGTATTCGAGAAAGTGGTAGTAGAA
>CAYLXM010000038.1:0-22281 GCA_964387555.1 uncultured Rhodothermales bacterium
TCAAACCCGCCCTGTCCTACCCTACCGCATGGGAGCGGGCACGGTAGGCATGCGGGCGTGGGCGGGAATCTGTCTGCGGGGCTCTTCCACCATCACCAGGAGCCACACTACGGCCGCCAGCGCGACCATCCCACCGGCAATGAACACGGCCTGGTAGCCCACCCGACTGGCCACCCAGCCCGCAGCGATCCCCGCTAGCACAAAAGGCGAGGTGATCATGTTGGCGAGTGCGATGTACGTGGGTCGATCCTGTTCGCCGCACAATTCGGCGATGATGGGCAACTGGGAAACGCTCCGGATACCCATCGTGAGCGCCGCGCCAGCGAAGGCAAGACCATAGATCTCGACCGTGGGCGCTACGAGCGCGACGAGGCAGGAGAAAGCAATGAAGCCCGCAGCCAGAATCAGGTTGATCCGATGCCCGAAATGGTCGGCGATGTAGCCAAATACAAGGCTTCCAAACATGGCGGCCACCATGGCCACCATCGTAAATCGCCCCGCGTATCCTTCCGACAGGTTAAACTTGTCCAGTGCATCCACCATATAGAACGCCTCGACGCTGATCGCGGTCATCACGAGCGCTTCAGCGACCAGGAATTTCCGGTAATTCGGTCTCCTCCGCAGTGCGGCACGCAGGCTGCGGGTCACGACCGCCATGCGCACGGACCGCTCTTGACGAGGCGGCGTCGGGGGGATCTTCAACAGGACGATGAAGATGTACGACACCATCGTGAAGACGAACGCCACGCCGAAAAGGATGGCAAAGTTGTTCGGATACTCTATCCGCTCGAGCACCTGCACGGCGGTCCATCCACCCAGGATGCCGAAGAGCCCCCACAGGACGGCTCGGGTCCCGAACAAGCGCCCGCGCAGCCGAACCGGCGTGATCTGAGCCACCACGTCGAACCAGACCGGCAGGTTGATGCTGCCGGAAACGGCCGCCAGAAGGAATCCCGCCAGGAAGAGGGCCAGTCCCATCGCTCGGCTGACATGCTCGACCGCGAAGAACGTAATGAGGGCGAGTAACAGCCACGGGAAACGTTGAATGAGGGAGGTCGTCAGGAGGAGTTTCCGCTTGGAACGCGCCCGCCTGGCCGGCCCGGCAATCAGCAACTGCGGAAAGCTGAATCCCAGCCACCAGAGGACAGGAATCAGGCCCACCGCCAGGCTGCCCCCGCCCAGTTTGTGTACGAACAACGGAAGAACGGTCGTACGCGACACGAGGCTCATGCCCAGCGCGTAGACCGATCCGTCCAACACATTCATCACAAAATTGCGTGTGAGACGGGGTGATGTGTCGCCGGGGTTATCCAAGAAATACCTTCACTTCTTTCGGACCAAGATCGACACGCAACAGAGATCCTTGCTCCCCGCGCGCACATCGCAAACGCTCACCGGAGAATATCTCCTCCAGTTCATCAGCAGCCAAGTCTGGGAGATGCACCGTCGTCTCCACGTTCCTGGACTCGCCGTTCTGCAGGATCACCATCGCCCGACCGTCTTCGGAAGAAAGCGTATCCACCCGCACTTTCAGGCCATCCTGCACCGAGGGTGCGTCCGGGAGGTCGGCCTGGCGCACCAGCGCAGCAAGCAACCGGCCGTTCGAGGGATGATGGAGCCGATGAAAC
This sequence comes from uncultured Rhodothermales bacterium, assembly GCA_964387555.1. Taxonomy (GTDB): domain Bacteria; phylum Bacteroidota; class Rhodothermia; order Rhodothermales; family CAYLXM01; genus CAYLXM01. The sequence continues at coordinate 1,629 of CAYLXM010000038.1, forward strand.
GAGAGACCGAGGTAGGAGCCGACCAGAATCGCCTGCCCTTTGCCGACCCGGTGGCGCGTAATGGCCGGCGTACCATCGGCGTATTCGGCCAGCACCTCGGCCCCTTCATCTGCCAGGGTCTCTTTGACCAGTGCGCCGTAGACCTTCGTTCCCTTCTCCAGACCAGGCAGATCCTCCTTCAGAAGGATCTCCACCTGGCCAATACCGTCCGAGGCATCCACGGTGCGAACCGAAAGAAACCCCGTACCCGCAGCAGCCTCCTGGACTCCGGGACGCACGCCGGGCTCCTGGCCATGCCGCACCACACCGCTGACGGACAGGTACAAGTGGTCGGATGCCGGCACCGCGTTCTGTTGTCGAACACCGAAAAGGGTATGTAGACCGTATCCCGGAATGGTCGTCGCGTGCCGGCCCTCGGTCACATCCCACGCTGCGAGGTACGCTTCCGAGATCAGCGTCCCTCCTTCTCGCACCCACTCGGTGAGGGCTTCTGCCACTTCGCGAGTGATCCAGTACGGAAACGGCAGCACGATCGCCCGGTAGGTGCGCAGAAGCGTGCGGTCGACGAATTCCTTCGGATGGAGGAAGTCCACCGTGATGTTGGCGTCATAGAGGGCCCGGTGAACGCCCAGCAGCGAATCGGTTGCCGTTTTTTCGCTTCCCGTGGACGCCCATGCGAAGATCTGGTTTTCAGGGCTGTAGAGCATCGCCACCGGAGCGGGCTGCGGTTTCGCGTTGAACAGGAATTCGGTGTGCTTCTGAAGCCTTTGCCCGATGTCCGCAAACCCTTCGAGCCACGGCGTGGACGATCCGTCAAGGTGAGAGAGTCCCCAGGTTGGCGCTTCGCGACCGAGGGTTTCCGGCCGATATTGCCAGAAAAGAAATCCCTTGAGGTTGGCGGCGATTCCGGTGAAGATGTGCCGTTTGATGTCGTCGACCGTGATGGCGCGCGGCAGGTTGAGGGTATAGCCCATCAACATGAGCATTTCGGCCGACATCACCGGTTTTCCGCGGGCGCAGGATCGCAGGATGTCGTGCATCATCGCATCGTCCATCTGCGTGAATCCGTGCAGGTCGCCATACTGTGCCACGTTCCAGGGGTCGTTGGCGGTCGAGGTTACCGGGAAGCCCTGGATAAAGACGTGGTGGCACATCAGGGGATGATGTCCCGCATCGATCCGCCGGGCGACTTCAAACCTCCGGCGAACGTTTTCGCCGAGGGTGTGGACGAAGAACATCCGCCAGTCCACGACATCGTTGAACGTGTTGCGCGTCCGCGGCAATTCGGCGTCCTCGAAGGAATCGTAGTTGCGGTTCCAGGCGGTGTTGAGTCGTCGAATGTCTCCATACTTGTGTTCGAGCCACACCTTGAAGGCGGCTTCACAGTGTGAGCAGTGGCACATCATGTCACCCATCCGCGAGGCGTCATCGGCCCAACGGCGCATTTCCGACATGCTCTGGGTCAGTTCCGGCTCGCTGCCGATATTCCAGATCTCGAGGGCGGGGTGGTCCTTGTATCTCCGGATGGTTGCGGCGAGAAAGTCGAACATGGGCTCAACTGCCCGCGGGTGGTTGAGGCATAGGCCGAGGCCACCGATCTGTCGATGGGGTTGTGTTTGGGGACCTATGCGACGTCCGTCGAGGGTGCGCAACGAGGCATCCGGCCAGGTGCGGTAGATCCATGCCGGCGCGACATCGACAATCGTATTGAGCATGACCTTCAGCCCATGCTTCCGGGAGAGGTCCATCAGTTCGTCGATGTCACCGAAATCGAACCGGTCGGGCGCCGGATGATTCCAGCGCCACTGCACCCAGTACTTCACCATGGTGAAGCCGAGCTCGGCCATGTTGCCCAGATCCCGGTCCCATTCCTCCCGTTTCGGCGAGGGCGCCCGGTAGTACTGGGATCCGTAAGGGAAGTAGGTGTCTCGGAGCAGAGATTGCATGGAGGACATGGCGGTCAGATGGGGTTCGGTGAATCAGAGGATCGATGCGAGGTGTCGCCGTCCGAGGGAGAGGCCCTCCTTCACGAGCGCTTCCGACCCCTCGTACTCGGGATCCTCGTGTTCGATGGAGAGGACGTCGTCGTACCCTGCCTTGCGCAGGGCGCCGACGAACCTCCGCCAGTCAATCTCGCCATGACCGGGCAGCCTGTAGCGCCACCAGCCCGAATGCCAGATGTTGTTTCCGAGTTGCTCCGCCAGGACACCGACCCGGTGTCTGCCCGCAGGCAGCATCTCTGTGTCTTTGGCGTGCACGTGGAAGATCTTGTCCGCGAATTCTTCGACGGCGCGCACGGGATCGATCCCGAGCCAGTGGAGATGCGAGGGATCGAGGTTGAGGCCGAAGTTCTCCGCCTGCACCTCAGTAAACAGCGCGGTCCAGAGTTCCGGCGACCAGGCGTAGTTGCCGGGCAGACCGAACTGGACCCAGTTCAGCATGGGGCAGTTCTCGATCATGACCCGTACACCCCGATCGGCCGCATACGACGTAATGCCCCGGAAAACCTCGCCGATTTCCTTTATGTTCTCGGCAGGCGTCCGGTCCGGCCGCGCCCCCACGAAGGTTCCCACGCGGGAAACGCCCAACTTCTCAGCCGCGTCGATCACCAGGCGCAGGTGCTTCAGATACCCTTCCCGCAGACCCGCATCAGGGTGGAGGTTGTTTTCGTAGTACGCCATGGCCGAGATGCCCAGCCCGAATTCGTCGAGCAATTGATTGATCTCGGATGCGTTGTCCTGGGTGAAGCCATCAGCGAGGACATGATGGGCCAGATAGTCGCGCTCGGAGTCGTGCGGCCAGGCCGCAAGTTCGAGCCGCTGAAAGCCTTCAGCAGCCGCCCAGCGTACTACGTCAGCGAGTGGGAGGCGAGGGAGGGAGGCGGTGAGGAAGCCGAGGAGCATCTATTTATAGTTTAGGAGTTTAGGAGTTTAGGAGTTTGATACTATTGGCGTTGGATGGGGTGGATTAAGGACTCGAGGATTGGCGCCGAACCGCGTTGGATCTCTCGTCAGGGTGAATGCGCAACTCCTCAACTGCTCAACTTCTCAACTCCTAAACTCTTTCGAGCATTGTTCTCAATTCCGGTAAATCGATCCGCTGGGTGTTGTCCCACAAAACCAGGGCCGGTACGACATCGAGCTTCGTGTACGCTTCCTCCTGCGCTGCAAATGCGGGCATGGAGGGGTGGGCGGTAAGCAGGTGGGCCACATAGCGCGTGAAGGGCCCGAAGAGGAATTTCGAGACCGGATGCGGCTCGCGCCACGGACGGCGGCCCTCTATGCCGTGCACACCCGTCACACTGTCCAATCCGTGAATCTGCGCCATGGGCAGGGCGGAAACCACCTGCTCATGGAGGCCCTCTCCGGCAAATAGAATGCCTGGGAACGCGGCCTGCAGGTGCTCGATGTGGCGCCGCATCCCCTCGACAAAATCAGGCCCGTTGCTCACGTTAAACGCGAGAAGGGTCTGATCCAGGAAGACCGCGTCGAGGCCGAATGTCGCGATGAGTTCGCCGAGGATCTCCCTCATCAGCTTCGTCCAGGCATCCACCCCCGGATTCATGTACGCGAAGAACGGCTCGGCCAACCAGTCGCCGTCCATGTCCAGGCCCCATCCCTGCGGCCGACCGAAGGCATCGATCACCTGGTATTCCTTCAGGGACGCATACCTCGGATGGTTGTACGTGAGCGCGAGGACATTCGTGTGGATCATCACCCGATATCCCAGATCGTGTGCAAAATCGACCAGCCGCTTGAAACCCTCCCGTCCCCCGCACTGGGGCGCCGGTTCATACGATGGAGCCCTGGAGTCGATGCCGTTTTCGGCGAAGCCGGGCAGATAGAGAAGCGTCCGCTCGGGCGGATGAATCGGTGCGAGGAGTCTGAGCCGATCCATCATCTCGGCAAACGTATGCGCCGGGCGACCCCGGTCATGCCGCATCCCCCAGATTTCCAGAATCAGGTCGATTTCGTTGGCCCAGGAGGGCATGTGCGGATGCCGATCGTATTCCATCAGCCCGAATGCCGAGCGCATCCATTCCTGATGCCGGCTTGCCGGAACGCGCCAGTCGCCCTGGTAGCCGTCGAGTACCCACTCGGCAGACAGCCTGTTGGACACGAGCGGCGCCTTCGCTTCAAAACCCAGTCCCATCGTGAAACGGTCCGCTCCCCCATCGTCCTTTCGAATCCGGAGGAGACGAAACGACGGGGAGATCTCTCGCGTGAACAGGAATAACCCACATTCGGCATCGGTAGCGCCGATGGCGAACTGGGCATTCCACCAGAAGGGATACTTGAACGTCAGGTGCTCGCCGGCAGGCATCGTTCGATCGACGACCTGTCCCCCCAGGGCCGGCACGATGATCTGGTCGAGTTCGAGGCCGTGCAATCTCCACTCGGCCATCCAGATTGGGCTCTTCGCCTCGACGTCGAGGCGGAAAACGAGGCCCTCGTCACCGGGGTCGATTCTCAGGCGTGCGTGAGCCGTTCCCTCCCGATCGGACAGGACAAGGGTGCGATGACCGCCCTCAACCTGCCATCCCCCCTCACGCAGAAAAACGGGCTCGTTCACCTGGTCGGGGAAGCGAATCAGGACCTCCTGTTCACCGCTCGAGCCAATTCGCTTGCTGTTCGGCGGGAGCGAAATGGATGCCACATCCAACGCGCCCGGACCCGTTTCGAGCCGTATCCGGGAGGCGGCAAACGGTGGTTCTGACATGGACGCCTTATTGTGGTTGGTTCTGAATCCGAGCCGGCGGAATATCGGTCTTGATGACGTCTTCGGCGGGCGTACCTCTTCGGAAGATGACCCAGTAGGTGGCCCGCTCCGCTCCGACAGGCAGACAGGCGCTGTGCCACACACCGGCCCCGATCACGGCGGCTTCGCCCGGGTCGACCTGGAAGACGACTACTTCATCGCTGCCGTCACCGGTCATGACGGGCAACAGGAACGGCCCGTCGATCGGGATGAGGATCTCCGGAGTGAGGTCATGGCGCTCCATCCAGCTCACACCGCGCCAGTCCTGGGCGTAGACGGTGCAGAGCCCGATTTCCGTCTCTCCCCGCACCGTGTAGTGGGCGAGATCGGACCAATACGAAAATGTGGACCCCTCCGCGGTAGGCTGCCGCTCGTCCAGCCGCGCGAGCGATCCGAATCGGGCAAAGTTGTCGACGGTGATCCGCGTTACGGGTATCGGTTTCATGATTCCTATTGTTGCAGTTGCAGAACGACCACATCGCCACCCATCAGATCCAGCGTAACCCGTGTGAAGTGCTGTCCTCGCTCGACCTCGGGAGTCTCCCTGAGGTTACCGACAGCGTCGTAGGCCGCTATCTCGCCCCGAACCGCACGCGGGATAGTGACCATCAGGCTTTCGCTGCGTGCGTCGACATGGAGCCCCTCTCCGGGGTCCGGTTGCGCCCCCGGCACACGCGTCTGAAGCCAGCCAGCCACGAGCAGATCACCATCTTCCTGCTCGAACACGTGGACGTGCGCATCGGAGTTCACCGGCCGTTCAATGATAGACTCGCGATCGAGCGAGCGCATGGGTTCGGCCGTCAGGCGCGTGAAGAACGTCAGCGCCCGCTCGGCCGGTTTCGGTGTGTGGTCCTGTCGCACGATGCCCAAATGGCGGTTGTTCACGTCACCGATCGTCTCGCCCACGGGGGGCAGGTCCTTCAATTCGTACCATGTGACGGCAGACAATTTCTCCGTGGAGAGTACCTTCACGAGGCGCCTTACCAGGTCCACGGCCTGGTACGCTGCCGAGTGCTCATACTCGTAGTACGCGGTGTACTGGTCCGAGACATGGGCGTCCTTCCGGTAGCTGCTGTACCCCACTTCGGCCATCCACAGGGGTTGGCCGTCGCCGTAGCGGTGGACCACGTCGTGCACCGTGTTGACGTAGTCGGCGATCTGCTCCATGGGATAGCCCTGCCACGTCTCGTAGTAGTTGTGCATGTTGATGATATCGACTTCGCCACTCACGTCGTGGTCGCGGAGCAGGTAGCGGAGCCATTCCGGATCGTGTGCGATGCCGCCGAGCACGACGAGGGCTTCGGGATCGGCACGCCTCACGGCTGCCGAACCCATCTTGAGCAGCCTGGCGTACTCCGCATGCGTACCCGCCCAGAAGATCGAGATGTCTGGTTCGTTCCAGATCTCCCACGTCTTGATACGGTCCTTGTAGCGGTTGACCAGGTCCTCCATGAACTCGCCGAACTCGTCATAGTCGACGGGAGGTGAGTGCCATGCTTCGTTGGGATCCTTGTTGGAGGCATTCCAGAGCGGAGTGTAGCAGATGTAGGGGATGAGCGTGATCCCGTAGTCGTCCACGGCGAGCCGGACGAAGTCGTCCCAGAACATCCAGTCATAGACGTCCTTCTCCGCCTCGATCCCGTCCCAGCCAAAGGAGATGCGGAGCACGTTGACGCCCGATCGCCGCAACACCTCGAGGTCGCCCCGAATGATGTCAAGCGTCGTACTCTCCTCGGGATAGTCCTCGCAAAGGCCGACCGGCGTGTGATAGAAGGAAGCATCGGCCGGGCGCAAGAGCCGATCGACCGACGGAGCGGAGGGTTGGGCAAACGACGCCGAAGCGAGGAGGACGGTGGCCAGGACGGCCCACCCCATTGATGGGTATACGGACATAGCGATTGGGGGATGCACTCAGCCGACGGATTCTGCGCCGGTCGGTTCAGAGACCTCTTCGTACCAGAAATCCTTGCGCCAGGCAAATCGGCGCAGGGCAACAAGCTCTTCGTCGTCCAGGCGAATGCCGTCTCCAGCCCGGATGTTGGCTTCAACTTGACCGATGGTGCGCATGCCGGGAATCACGGTCGAGACCGCGTCATGACTCAGACAGAACCGGAGCGCATATTCGGCCATGGACATGCCGGGATGACGTTCCTCTTTGAAGGCACGGATTCGCTCGACGCGTTCGACCGTGGCCGGCAGGTTGCGTCCCCTGAAGTAGTGCCGCCGAACGTCCCCTTCCGGGAAGACGGTGTCGGACGTGTATTTGCCGGTAAGCGCTCCCTCGTCGAACGGAACGCGAACGATAACGCCCGTGTCGAATGCCTGGCATGCGGGAAAGACGTTCCACTGGGGCGTCTGGTCGAAGAGGTTGTAGATGACCTGTATCGCATCGACCCTTCCGCGGGCCAGGGAGCCGATGACATTTTCGGGGGTCATGTCGGGCACGGAGGCTCCGATGGCGCGGATCTTCCCCGCATCGCGCAAGCGCTCCATCGCCTCGAACCACTCGTCATACACGTTGAAAGCGGCGACCCACGTGTGAAACTGGTAGACGTCGACCACGTCCCGCTGGAGGCGGCGCAACGACTTCTCGCACTCGGCGATGATGTAGTCCGCCGGAAACATGACGCGCGGGTCGGAGTCGGGCGGCGGAGGCCAGGTCGCCTTGGCCGGGGGCACCTTGGTGGCCACGTACACCTCGTCGGAGCGATCGGCCAGTACGCGCCCGATCAGGGTTTCGCTATGTCCGTTGCCGTACCCTTGCGCCGTATCGATGAAGTTCACTCCGGCGTCCAGAGCGGCGTGCAGGGTGCGCATCGACTCCGCATCCTCCTGGGGTCCCCACCCGTCGCCGCCGATGGCCCAGGCCCCGAAACCCACGGCGGATACCTGCCATCCCATCTTCCCGAAGCGTCTTTTTTCCATAGTCCTATCAGGAAAATGTGACGCCTGAGACGAGCAGGATGTTCGCAAATGGCGTGGCTTCTCCGGTTCGCACCACGGCGATGGTCTCGACTTCGCCGGTGAGTCGTTTGAACTCCTCATGGGAGACCTTGCGGATGGGAGTCCCGTTGAGCAAGGAAACGATCGTGCGTTCGAGTTCCGGACTGTAGAGGTCCGCTTCCTCCGCGACGATCGCCTCCTGGACCTGCAGTTCCTCGAGGATTACCGCAAGTGTATCTGCAAATCGGGGGATGTTTCGCGTCAGAGCCAGATCGACCAGTTCTTTGCCTCTCGGGACGGGCAGTCCGCTGTCACAAATAACCAGACGGTCTCCGTGTCCCATTCCTGCGATGATCCGGGATAGCTGGGCGTTTAGGGTACCGATCTTCTTCACGGTCTCAGGGGTTGCGTTCCGTAGTGCGGTTCAGTCCCGATCCGGGTTCGGTTGGCGAGCAAGTAACGTGGGCACGTGGTCGGCCCGTCCGGTGGCGCGAAGCCGTTCGGCGTAACGCTTCAGCATGCCGCGCGCGTGCAGCGGGCCTTCCTTGAGGGCGATCATCATCGGGTCGATGCCGGTCGTAGACGACAGCATCATCTCTCGCTGCCAGGTCGCCAGCAAGGAGAGCGCCTTCTCGACCAGATCAGGGCGGTCGTCGGCCAGATCGTCCTGCTCATGCGGATCGCGCGAGAGATTGAAGAGCATCACCGGGCGGATCATCTTGTAGCCCGGATTCCAGGTGTAGAGACAGAGGTAAGCCTCTCCCCCATCATCAAAGCGGATCCCACGCTGACAGATATGGGCGCCCTGGGAGACGACGAGGAACGGCCGACCGTCGGACCGGCCATCTTTCAGTGCGGACAAGAAGGATCGGCCGTCCCAGTTGGGCGGGACATTCCCTCCGACCCCGTCAATCAGTGTGGCCGGCCAATCGACGTGATAGCGCAAGGCGTGGTCTACACCTCCGGGTCGGGTTACGCCCGGCCAGCGCATGATGAGGGGCACGCGACAGGTTGACTGGTCGGCCGTCTGGTGGTCTCCCCATACGTTGAACTCACCCATGCTCTCCCCATGATCTCCTCCGACGATGATGGCCGTATCGTCGAGCACGCCCAGGTCTTCCAGTGCGGCGAGTACGCGCCCGATATGCTCGTCGGCAAAGAGGATGCCCGTGTCGTATCCGTTGTACCAGCGCTTCACGGCGTCCATCGAATCGATCGTCACCGGAAACCGCGGATAGCCCAGGAAAAACGTCTCACCTCCGTATCCGTGCGGTTCCTGCGGGCTGTGTGGACCGTACCCTTCCCAACCGCGGCGCCACACCTCCTCGGTCATCCACGCCGGCAGGGGAAAATCCGCGAACGGTTCCCCGAAGTCGAGAGGCGTTCGGTAGGGGATGTGGGGATCCCAGAGGTTGACGTGCAGAAACCAGCGATCGGACTTACCGTTGCGGCTCAGCCAGTCCAGCACGAGGGGACTCACTTCGTCCGCCCGTTCCATCCCTTCGCGTCCACAGTTGATCACCTCGTTGTAGCCGGCGAACCAGTGCCATGCCGCATGGCGCTCTGCGAACGTGCTGACCGTAACGGTTCGATACCCGGCCGCTCGAAGCGACGGCATCCATCCCGTGTCATGGAAAACGTCCGTGACCCAGCGATTCGGCTCCGGGAAGGGAGCCGCTGCCGTCCCGCCGTGGTTGACGACCCCGTTGTGGATGCCGAACCGACCGCTCCAGAGGGCGGTGCGCGAGGGCAGGCACGGAGCGTCGGACACGTACAGGTTCTCAAACCGCACGCCTTCGGATGCGATTCGGTCGATATGAGGACTTGTCGGACGATGATAGCCGTAGCAGCCGAGGTGATCGGCGCGCAGGCTGTCGATGTCGAAATAGATGAATCGCATGGATACCGGGCGGTTCCGGTCGCTTCAGTTTCGGGGGAGGGAAAGGCGAACAGCGGGAACGTAAATCAAACGTGGCGGGCGCCTGAGGCCGGAGGGTGTCTGCACGCCCTCGAGGACGTTCATCAGCGTGTTGGTCACGCGTAGTTCCACATCGTTCTTCCCCGGACGCAAGAGATCGGTGACCTCCACGGTGTAGGGGTGCCAGGGCACGATCCGACCCGGACTTCCATTGATGGAAACCTCCAGAACATCCTCCCCGCACTCGGCTTCGAGCTGCAATCTGCCGCCGTCGAGGTACGTTTCATCGATTTCCAGGGTGGTTCGGTAGCATCCGGTGCCCGAGAAGAACGGAAATCCCGAGCCGGTCCAGTCGGCGACCGCAACGCGCTGCGCCGGCTTGCCGATGACCCACGAACCCGTTTCCATCCGCTCCAGACCGAACGAGCCTACGATCTTGATCGGGTCGAGCATACCGTCCGTGCGCTTGCGGGCAATCAGATGCACGACGATCGAGTTTCGCCCCATTTTGACATAGGGTCGGATATCGATTTCGCGCACTTCCGCGTCAAGGCTGCTGCGCTCGCCGGTGTCGGCCACTTCTTCCCCGTTGAGGAAGAGGGTATGCTGCTCGCCGGCAAACCCGTCCACCAGCAGCGCGATCCGCTCCGGCATGTCGATGAGATCGAAATGCGTACGGTACCACAGCGTGACGGGGTACGTCGACTCGGCCCGCTCGGTGGGCAGCTGCATTTCCCAGGCGCCCTGCGTCACATCCAGCCACGGCGAGACTTCCCCTTCGGTATCCAGGACGATCTCGCATTCCTCCTCCACCTGCATCTTGAAGGAGCCGAGCAGGAGTGCGTTATCGCCCTCCGCTTCGAACGCCATTTCGTCCGGAAAGAGGATGGGCGGCCGATCGGGTCCGCTCTGCCCCTCCAGAAGGACCTCGCCGTCCGGCGTGCGCACGGCGGCGAACGCGTCTCCGTGACGAAGTGCAAACCCGGAGACGGTTCCGCCGTCGAAGGATGTCACCTCGAAATCGGCATTGACGACCCTCGGCAATTCGACCTCGCCCTGGAGGACCACGATGTGCGCTTCAGACGGTGGAAAGTCGAGCTGAATGGTCAGTCGCCCATCGCGGACGTCGTAGACGGATATCGGTGTGGTAGAGCCCGTGTTGGGATCCCATAGCTCAGGCCGGCCAAGCCGCTCGAAGCTGATGGGAACGCGCCCGAGATCGGTTTGCGTCGTGTTCACCAGGAAATAGATGTCGAACCCGTCCTTCTCGCGATGAAGGTAGAACACGTCCTCCGCTCCGATCTTGACGTCGGGAGGCGACGATTCTTCGAGCAGCTTGCGCAGCGTCTCTTTCGGGCGGCTGACATGGAGGCCGGGCCCCTGGAAGAAGGCAACCCGCCCGGAGCCGGCGGATTCGATCCGGGCATCGGATTCGGTGCCGGCGAGATACGAATCGAGTACGGCCTGGCCGTCCATCCCATAGAACGACGGCAGCGGCTCCACGCGGTCCTCGTCACCCACCTCGAGCAGTCCGACCGGGAGGAGCGTTGACGCGATCACTTTGCCCCCGCTCTCAACAAAGCGCTGGATGGCTTTCCAGGTTGCCTCCTTGATGTAGGTCACGGGTGGCAGGATCAGGATGGAGTACGTCTCGTCAGCGATTCCGATCTCTCCGCTGGAAATCGACGCCCCGGCCAGCACATCCTCATCCACATAATCAAAGTCCCAGTGGAGCCTGAGCAGCGTATCGGTGAGGTATTCGAAGTCCTGCTCGACCACCTCGCCGATCGGAGTGCGGCGCTGGGGCACGTAGTCGGTCCAGATCGTGTTGATCGGGTAGAGCATCAGCACTTTGGCCACGTGCCGTCCGCCGGACAGGATGTGGCTGAGGCGGGCGTTGTACGTCGTAAACTGGTCGTAATACTTCCACCAGGTGTGGTGGTAGAATTGGGAGGGTGGCCAGTCGCGCTTGCGCTCGCCCTCGATGGTATAATGGTAGCCGTGGTTGTTGAAGAGGTTGACGCCCAGGACATACTCCCAGTTGTTCATCCACTTCATGCGCTCGAGGGAGCAGTCCCAGTAGGTGCCTCCCATCGACTCGCACAACAGGCGGGTCGACCCGAAATGATGGGCGGCCGAACTGCCGACCTTGAGCGCTACATGCTGCGCGGGGTCCTTTTCCGTGCCGATTTTCGGGTAGAGGTGGTCGACCCCAATGAGTTCGAGGTGCCGGAGGTATTTGAAGAGGTTGCCCTCGCACCGGGCCTGTAAGCGAAGATGTTCTTCAAAGAGGAGGTGCCCGGTGAAAATGACGCCGTTTTCGTCACACCAGCGCCGGATGCGGCCGTAATACGTCTCCGCGTACTGCTCGGTGAGGGTACGCCAGAAGTCATAGCGAACGCGGACCGTGTCAGGCCCCATGTCGGCGTAGAGCGCCGGTAGAAACGGCTTCAGGTCGTAGCCCCGGCGGTCGCGGAAGATGCCGAACATCTGTTTGGACCAGGGCACGACGTAGTTCTCGAGTCCCACATGGTAGTAGTACATCGCGGGCTCATCGGTGAAGAAGCCCGGCACGCTGCCTCCGAACGACTCGCCCACCGCGTCGCGGTATTTGTCGTGCGTGAGTTCGAGGAATTTCTCCGTCGACGGCGGATAGAGCGTATCGATGTAATACGGCGCGCGTTTTTCCAGGAAATAGAGGAGTACCCAGTTGCCCGGCGGGGCCTCCCACGGAATGGTCCTCTCCCACGCCAGATTCTTATTGAGGTCTACCAGGTCGCTGATGCTGCCCCGCCATTCCTCCTGACGCACGCCGTACGCCGCGATGGGGTTGGAGTTGCCCGTGTTGACGTACCGGTCGTCGTGTGCTTCGAGAAAGGTGAACAGCGGTCCTTCGAACTGGAGAGGTACGAGTTCGAGGTACCGTTGGCCCAGGTCGGGATTGGCGGCAATGACCTGTTTGCCGGCCGTTCCGCTCGGCCAGTCGAGTTCGTCGTAGATCCAGAGGTCGATGCCGATCTCCTCCCCCATCTTCACCGCGAATTTCACGCGATCGAACCACTCCTCCGAGAGGTAGGGCACATTGAGGCCCATCCTCGGGTGGATAAACAGACTGCGTACCCCCCGATCGTAGTACTGTCGCAGTTGCCACTCCAGTTCAGCGTAGTCCAGATCCCCGTTCCAGAACCAGAACGGAACGATGCCCATTTCGAGCGGGGGGGAGGTGAAGTTGTCTCGGGTGAGGGGGATTCCGTGCTGGACGTGGTGCTGGTGGGCCATGGGGGGAGGCAGGCTACGGCGCTTGAGGGTAAGATTTCAGCGGGTTAGAAGAACAGTCAGTCGATGGGGCGAATTCAGGTACTCGTAATGGACGTAGGCATAGTCGAGGCGGAACGCCAGGCCTTGCGTCTGGGGGTGCAGGCCGAAACCGACTGCCCAGTTGCCTTCCGCATAGTTCATCCGGTAGCCGCCGCGCAGCGATAGGAAGTCGGCAAATTCGTACTCGGCGCCGACGTGAAGCCGTTCACTGAAGTCGTTCGTGTTGACCGCCTCTGCGCTTAGCGTCACGTGATGAAGCGGTCCAGCCGAGAAAAAGGCATCGCTCTCGCCGATCAGAGCGGTCGACAGCCCGATGCGAAACACGAGGGGGATATCGTACCCTTCCTGGCGGTCGCTGTTGTCACCCAGCCAGCGCACTCCGCGGGAAAAGTTTTGGGCCGACATAGCAAGCCTTGTCTCATTGAACCCGAGGCCGTAGCTCGTTCCGACGTCAAACGCGTACGAGTTGACGCCGTAATCGAAAAGCGTCTCCCGGATGTACTTCACGTTCAGGCCGATGGCCAGGCGGTCGGTGAATTCCCGGGCGTAGGCGAGGCCGACCAGCAGGTCACTCCCCGTAAACGTGCTTCCCGTCCGGCCATCTCCGCCCCGTCCGGGTGTGACGACCGCTTCCGGAATATCCCCGTAGTCCAGAGACGCCATACTGAGGGCAAACACGCCAACGCCGTTCCATCGAAACCCGACGGCGCCGGCCGCGAGATTCATGTCGGCAAACCAGCGTGCATAGGAGAGGGCTACCTGGGTGGAGGCCACGCCACTGATCGTTGCGGGATTCCAGAACACGCCGCTCACGTCGCGCACGGAGGCGATTCCCGATTCGGCGAGTCCGGCCTGTCTGGCGCCGATGCCGATCTTCAGAAACTGGAATGCGGTTCGTCCTCCCTTGTTGAAGTCGCTGTCCTGCTGCAGTCCCTGTCCCTGTGCGGGACCGGTCGACAGGAGAACCGCGACCGGAAGGAGGGCCATCCAATGCCGGATTCGGGAGCGAAGGGTGGCGGTTTGCGTGGTTTTCATGCTCGCACCTGCGTTCTTCTTCGGCGCGCCGTGGGGCGTGCGTTTCGCTAGCGGATGATCATGAGTCGGCCGATGAAAGCCTCAGTAAGGCCTTCGGTCTCCGACTGGACCTGGAACAGGTAGAGTCCGGGAGCCACGATGAGCCCTGAATCGCTTTTCTGATCCCAGGAGATGCTACCGTAGACGTTACCGCGTTCGTCTGGACCGTGCTTGAGGGTGCGGATCAGGTCCCCGGACACGGTGTAGATGCGGATTGTCGCCCGTTCGGGCAGGTTCCTGAACTCGATTCTGTACGGGTCACTCAGTCCGAACGACCGGTCGACATCGCCGAACACGAAGGGGTTGGGTGCCGCGTAGATGTCGAACGTCGACACCGGGCCGGGCAGTGCAGACGCCGGAAGGGTGCGCCGGTGACTTCCGCTCTCGAGCGTGGGGAGGCTGGTGACCACCGTACCGTTGGCCGACGTCCAGCTCACGGGTGGTGTTCGGTAGGCGGCCACGTAGTATCCGTATCGTCTTCCGAATTCGACGCTGGTGTCAACCAGCCGATAGCGTCCGAGGTCGCCGTCGAAGTACGTTGAGAATTCAGATTTCGGGATGTCGGCCAGGAGCGTCCATGCGGCACCACGCAACACGGGTGCTTCGGTATCGCTGGTGTACTGGAAGTCGGTAGAGCGATAGACCCTGTACCCGGCCAGATCGTTCAGGCCGTCGTAGAAAACACCGCCGGACCCGTCGGCGAAGGTGGTCGTTTCGGCAACCAGGTCCCAGGTCACCGCGATAGCGGCTTCCTCCGTCCCGACCGACGCATTGACGGCATCGGTCTCAGGAGCCGGCGGCGGCTCCGGAGCGTCGGCCGCAAGCGGGATTCCTCCAACGGTGGCCCCCATTCCCCATGCCACGGCGTTGCGGGCCAGCTCCGCATTGCGACGTATGGCAGCAAGCGTGCTATCGGGGAAATGTCCGTTCGGGTCTCCTTTGATGACCTCATGGTAGTCCATGACCCCCGCGATCTCGGCGATGACGATCCGTACCGAGTCCCCTGGAGCCAGATCAAAGGGCCCGTAGGTCTTCGTGAAGATGTTCATCCGGTCACCCGTGTTGCCGAGACCCTCCTGAAGCGTCCCGGTGGTGATCCAGTCGAAGTATTCCTTTGGAGACTTTTCATTCGGCTTGAAGAACTCGAGGTCGGGCGGGGGGACCAGGTTCCCCTTGTGGTTGTCGATACGGAGGATATCGGGCGCCGGATTTGCACGCGGCCCTGCCTTTCCGGGATCGGCATGGAGCATCACCCAGCCGAAGGCGGCGGGGCTCTGAAGTTCGTCGCCGAATTTTTGCTTCCACAGTTCGTTGTCCTTTCGCGGACAATCGTAGAAGGGAGGGGGCTCCTTGCCCCCGTTGTAGTTGGTCGAGTAGAGGAGCGTCCCATCGTCCTCCACATGATAGAAGTCGTGGTAGGGCGGCTGCCATCCGAAGGCGCCTGCCTGAACGCACAGGAGATCCGCGTAAAAGTTGATCTGACTTTTCGTGGATACGGCCAGCGCCGAATGGAAGGCGATGTAGAGTTCACTCAGCCGCTGTTGAAACTCCTCCGGATTGGGTACCTCGTCGGCAGCGAGCAGCGAGACCATTCGACCGGTGTTCTTGAAGACGTAATCATAGAGGATGAAGTCGCTGTATCCCGGGTAGCTCCAGGCATAGGTTCTGCGGCTGACCGTGACGCCCACGGTGGTGTTGAAGACCGCGTCGATGCGCTCTTCGGGAAGCAGCGGGTCAAATCCCGGGTCTTCCATGAAGTTGGTGACGAGTGCGATCGGGTCTCGATTCGTCTCCGCTTCCGCCCCCCGGTTGCCGGAGGTTCCCGCCGCGAAAAACTCGTAGTCCGCAGGCGTCGGCCGGAACGACGGTGGCAGTCCCGGAACGTTCAGCCCTTTGGCGGCAATGATGACCCCGCTGCGGAAGTTGTGGAAGTTCGCGTTCGCGAACGTGTTGATCGCGTTGTCTTCGCTGCCGACCGGATGCGTATAGCGGTCGAATGCCGGAAACATGCCCAGCGGCGCTGAGGTCAGGAAGTCCCAGGCTCCCGGGCTTCCGATCATACCGTCGTTACGAAGGGTCTCCCAGAGTCGACCGCGCGTGTGGTAGACCTCTACGCCCGGTTGGGCGAGCATCATCGTCGAGGCCACGACAAGGCACGCCATCGCTGCGAGCAGCATGCGCGATACGCGGGCCGGGCCTGGATTGAGGCGTAGTGTGAGCATTGAACGAACCTCGCTGCGGTTACAATTCCACGGTGACCCCGAAGATGACCTGCCGCGGCAGGTTGCGGAACTTCGCGAATTCGAGAATCGGTTTGCCGCTCGCATCCACGGTTGGCAGATAGTCGAATCCACTTTCCACGAACTTCCGCTGGTCCTCCCTGGAGGCCCGTTCGAAGGCCTGCAGGAAGATCCATTTCTGATTCAGCACGTTGTCGATGTCGACGTACGGGCTGATGCGGACGCCCCCAGGCACACTGATTTCGCGTCGGGCGCGCAAATTCAGATTCTGGTCTACCGGTCTCGTGTACTTCTTGCCGTCAACGACAAAGAAGTCCGATCGCAACTGATCGTTTGCGAAAACGGCGACATAGTCGACCGACAGCGACAGATCGCGTAGCAGCGCTCCGATCACGCCGTCCCATTCCTGCGGCGTCTGATAGAAGAAACCAGCCTTCACCCGGGGATTGTTGTGCAGAATGAAGTCGCCGGACGGATCGAAGCGTACGCCCTTGGGAGTGATCACCGAGGGGTCGCCACTCCGACCAGCGATGCCGAGGCGGGTTGTGAAGTTGGCATACCCCCAGATCGAGCCCCACCGGTAATTGGAGGGGACCTTCCGGATGGACAACTCAACTCCCCGCTCATCGGCGTAGTTGCCGTTCCCCGTCGTGCGATAGGTGCCTTGCGGCGACTCGATGAAGATCGTACGGATCGTGTTCCGGTAATCCTTGTAGTACCCGGTCATGTCGAGCACGAACACGTCCCAGAAATTCCGCTCGAGGCCGACTTCAAACGCAATCGTCTTCTGTGGTTTGAGATTTCGATTGCCCAGTACCCAGGGCACGTTCGTACCGTCGACGATGAACGTGTTCAGGCTTCCGTACACGTTGTCATTCCCCTCCCCGTAGTCGTTATAGGGCGGGCGCTGGAAGAAGTGGCCGTAGGAGAAGTGGAGGACGGTGCGCTCGTCGATGGGATGGGAGATCCCGAGTCTTGGACTGAGTTGGGTATAGAGCTTGGTCTTCTCGACGCCTCCGGCCAGCGGGTCAAAGAGGTCGACGTAGACCGTGTCGTTGGGATTATAGAAATCGAACCGGAGTCCGGCGTTCATGATCAGGCCGCCGACCTCGATCTTGCTCTGTGCATACGCTGCACCCTGATACGGCTTATACAGTCTGTCATCCGTCCGATCAGGCAGTTTTGATTTGTTGAAGTGGTCGAGGCGATAGAGGCTGTACTCCAGTCCGGATTGCAGGTGGATGAACTTGTTGACCTGGCTGCTGATGAAGCCGTCGAGGTTCCACTCCGTGTTCGTGTCGTCGTAGCGGAAGTAATAGCCGGTCGTGTTGTACCCGATTCGGTTGGCAAATCCACCCGGAATCGGTACGCCGTTCGCATCTACCGCGCGCAGGTAGTCACGAGTGGCGTCGGACGCGTTAAATCCGAGCGGATCGCCCGGAAGGGTCTCGATCTTCCGATCGGCCTGTACGCGCGTCAATTTCACCTCGTAGAGTGTGGAAGCGTTCAGGGCCTGGGACAGCCGGACGGTCTGACCGTTGGTGATCGAAGTTGGCATCCCGGGAAAATCGTAGTAGGCATACCGGGAATCGACGCCGTAGGTAATGGCCCAGAACGCGTCGGGATAGTACCCCCAACCGGCCCGTTCATCCCCGAAAAATCCGGATGCGGTCAGTTTCATCCCTTTCGGCAATTGCATACTGAGCTTCAGCGTGGCATCGGTGAAGCTGCCCCGTTCCCGATATGCATTGCCCAACAGCGGCGCCTCCGAGCGCACCTTGACCGTCCCGAAGAAGGTCATCCGCTTCAACCCCGGAACAGGACCGCCCAGACCCACTTCCGTCTGGTAAGTGGGCATGTTCGTGTAGTCGCTCAGGGGCTTATGGGTCTGGAGATAGTTCTCGTAAGCCTGCTCGGCAGTCCATTCACTTCTCGGATCGGAGCCGTAGAACCCGTTCGGGTCAACCCACTGGTCCGGATACTCGATCCACCAATCCAGATGCCGTGCGTTGCGGTTCTCCCAGTAAAGGTCCGTGCTCTGGTCGTAGAGGGAGGTGCCCCAGTGTCGCAACCCCGGAGGCTGAAAGCGTCCATCCAGGAAGAACTCGTAGTTGTTTCCGCCTTCCTTGGTGACCACGTTGATAACACCTGACTGGGCCTCGCCGTACTCGGCGTTGAAAGAGCCCGTGATGACCTCAAGTTCGCCGATGGCACTCAGATTGATACGGGTATAGGGGGAGTGATCGAGCGGGTTGCGCGCTCGGGCCCCGTCCACCATGAAGGCAACCTGATCGAGCGTACCGCCACGGACCTTGAGTTGGCCCCCCTCCATGTTGATGCTGGGAAGTGACGTGAGGACATCCGTGAAGTCCGTGGTCGGGCGGGCGACGACCTCAGCCGCCTCGAGCCGCACCACGGACGTCGTGTTGTCCCGCTCGACCAGCGGGCGGTCGGCCATGACGACCACTTCGTCGGTCATGATCGTGGCCTCCTCCAGCCGGAAGTCGAGTTCCGTCGTGCCGTTCATGCGCACGGAGACATCCTGCACGGTTACATCCCGATAGCCGATGAAGGACGCACGGACCGAGTAGACCCCGGGCTGCAGGTTGGCGATGAAATAGTCGCCCACCCTGTCGCTGGCGGTCCCCAGTGTGGTGCCCACGATGATGACGTTGACACCTGGGAGGGGATCGCCGGACGAGGCGTCCATCACCTTTCCGGAAATCTTCCCCCTCCCCTGCGCGAGAGCCGACGGCGCGGAGAGCGCCAGCGCCAGCAAATAGATCATGGCGGCTGCTCCGCCATGCCACAGCAAGTTCTTCCAGCTCCTGCGCATGGTAGTACCCCTTCCTGAGTTGAAAATCGTCTTCAGCGGTATCGCCCGCCTGCGGGAGACCCCGGTGCGAAAACCGATACTATTCAAAGGTTATGACGCCCTTTACGAAACCGTCTTCTTTCCGGGCAGCCGTCCGAAACCCGTCGTTGATATCCTCCAGCGGGAACCGATGGGTAACCAGCGGCCGCATATCCAGCTTGCCCGCTTCCATCAGGGCAACTCCAAGCCGCATCCCTTCCACGTACACGTGCTGGCTGCGCGTGTGGCCGTTGATGATGCGGAAGGCCATCCAATTCCAGAATGCCCAATCCACCTGCCGCGCACCGCCGAGATGAAAGCCGAACACCTCGAGTGCGCCTTCCATGCGGACGACCCGCGAGGTCAAATCGAGCGTGGCCTGAATGCCCGCCGCTTCGACGCCGATGTCCACCCCCCGTCCTTCGGTGAGCGCCTTGACCTCCTTTTCGACGTCCACCCGGTCCGGATTCATGACGTGGGTGGCTCCCAGCCTGCCGGCCAGATCCAGGAGCGCGTCGCGCCGATCGACAGCAATCATCAGACCGGTGCCGCGCGCCGCGAACACTTGAAGCATGATGAGGCCCATGAACCCGCAGCCCACGAGACATACCGAGTCATTGATCTGGGGATCGACTTTGCGTACGCCGTTCACCGAACACGCGATCGGCTCCCCGACCGCCAGGTCATACGGCGTTTCAGGCGCCAGTTTCACGGCCCAGACCGCGGGCACGGTGATATACTCCGCGTACCCCTTGCCTTCCGCGTACACGGTGACACGGTCGCCCGGCCTGGGATCGGTCACTCCCTCGCCCACGGCCTCGACCTCGCCCGACACCTCGTGTCCGATGAATCGCGGGTACGTCTGACCACCGCCCTTCCCCTCATACATATCCACCTCACCCGTGCAAATGCCGCAAATGGCACTGCGTACGAGGATTTCTCCGTATCCCGGCGTGGGCTGTTCCATCCGGGTGACGGCGAAATGCCCCGGGGCATCGAGAATAGCGGCGCGCATGGGAATCACCGTTGGCAAGGCGGGACATCCGCCGCCCCGAACCATTCGGGAACGGGGCGGCGGAGCCGCCTCGAGGCACATTAAAAACTGGCGTTACTTGATCAACACCATTTTGCGCGTAGCCACGACCTGTCCATCAACAACGAGTTGATAGAGATAGGGGCCACTGGGCAGTCCACTGGCTTCCCAGCGTACGTGGTACGTGCCCGCCTGACGCAGATCATCGACGAGTTGTGTTACCCGCTGTCCAAGCGGGTTGTACACGACCAGCTTCACGTGGGCCGTTTGAGCCAGCGCGTATTCGATCTGTGTCGTTGGATTAAACGGGTTCGGATAGTTCTGGCGAAGCTCGAAGCGCGCCGGAACCTCGGCAAACCGGTCTTCCTCGACGTCGACGGTCACCAGACCGCCCAGCTTCACCGTGGAGAAGCTGGCCGAGTTGTGGGCCACGTCGCCCGCGTACTCGATCTTGTTCCAAGCCCACCAGGCGTAGTCGCGAGAGCCGTTTTCCGAGTCGTATTCGAACGCCGGAT
>CAYLXM010000038.1:22381-25987 GCA_964387555.1 uncultured Rhodothermales bacterium
TCGCGAGAGCCGTTTTCCGAGTCGTATTCGAACGCCGGATCGGGATGCGCCGTCGCACCGCCGATGTTGAAGCCGATCTGTTTGCCCGGGGCGATCTGTGACGCCTTGATGGCCATCTCGACGCCCCAGATGAAATTCTCGTCGTCCACGAAAACCGTCCCCTCGACGTATCCCGAATCAACGGCGCTGCCGCCGAAGTTGATCGTGATCCCGCCCTGGCTCGGGTTCGTCACCTTGTAGGCAACAGGACCCATGTCGGGCATGTTGTCGACCCAACCGCCCCAGCTGTCGTCGATCAGCTTGTCGGTCACGCCGGCCTGATGGAGCAGGTCGATGCCGACCATCAACTGCTCACCGCCACCCGGGCTTCCTTCCGGTCCCCACCAGAACTCCTGGTAGTCCTCTACCTGGGCGAACACGTAGAACATGCCGTCCGAATAGAGCATCTTGGCCGTGAAACCCACATCGGGATCGGCGCCGTAGTTGTTGTTCCATCCTCCTTCCCACTGGAAGTCGCCTGCGTCCATCGTCAGCGTCGTCGCCGACTCCCAGGCCGCCTCATCGGCGGCGCCATCCAGCGTGATGGTTCCGGCGGCCACGTAGGGGACGTTCTTCACCACGCCGGTGCCGTAGGTTTGTGCGAGTAAGGGGATCGCCGGCCCAATGAAAAGGCAGGCGGCCAACCATCGCATGAGTTGTCTTGTCATGCCCATTCCTCTTTCGTTTTGGTTAGTAACAAGGTGTCGGGTTTGGGGTTATCGTTGTTCATCTCACCGATCGGGTTGAGTGGTTTGTCGTCGTGTCATCGGCACTCCGTTTGGTTACGGTTCAGCCTTTCAGGCCGGAAAGCGTGATGCCTTTGATGAAGTATTTCTGAGCGAAAAAGAACACGATGAGAATGGGGAGCGTCGCCACGACGGAACCCGCCATGAGATTGCCCCACTCCGTCGAGTAGCGGTCACGGAAGATGGAGAGCCCCAGTTGCACGGTGTACATCGGCTCGGAATTCAGCACGACGAGCGCCCAGATGAAGTCGTTGAACACGCCCATGAAGGTGAAGATGGCGAGCGTGGCCAGAGCCGGTTTTGCCAGGGGGAGGATGATCCGCCACAGCACGCCAAATCGGCTGCACCCGTCGATGAACGCGGCCTCCTCCAATTCCCTCGGGATGGTCAGGAAGAACTGGCGGAGCAGGAAGGTGCCGAATGCCGAGGCAAGGCCGGGTACGATGAGCGCGGCATACGTGTCGATCCACCCGAGCCAGTGCAGGATCATAAATCCCGGGATCATGGTCACGTGCATGGGCACCATCATCGTACCGAGAAACAGGAAAAACAGCACGTCGCGCCCTTTGAACCGCATTCGTGCGAACGCATACGCGGCCAGCGAACAGGTCACCATCTGCCCCAGCGTCACCGAGATCGCGACAAACAGGCTGTTGAAGTAGAACCGCCCGAACGGGGCGGCCTGAAACGCCTGCACGTAATTGTCCATCGTGAACTTCTCCGGCCACCACGTGGGCGGATACCGGAAAATCTCCCCCAGTTCCTTGAAGGAAGTGAGAATCATCCACAGAAACGGCGCTACGGTGAGCAAGGCCGCCACATAGATCACCACATGCAGGGCGATCTGCCGCACAAGCCGGAATGCGCTATGAGGAGTCATCCCTTTCATGCGGGTTCGTAAACCTGGTCCTTGAAGAACCGGATCTGGGCCAGGGTGAGGATGAGAAGAACCGCGAACAGAGCGTAGGCGACGGCCGAGGCATATCCCATGTTGAAGAACCGGAACGCGTGCTCGTAGAGGTAGAAGACGATCACCTTGGTGCTGCCCAGCGGCCCGCCGTACGTCAACACGTACACGAGATCAAACACCTGGAATGACCCGATCACTGAGAGGACGAGGATGAAAAGCGTGGTCGGACTGAGAAGGGGAAGTGTGATCCTCCAAAACCGTGTCCAGCCCCCTGCCCCGTCGATTTCCGCCGCCTCGTAATAGTGCTCTGGGATGCCTGCCAGCCCGGCTGCATAGAGGACTACGTTGATGCCGAACGTCTTCCACACCCCTACGATGATCAACGAGGCCATCGCCGCTCCGGCATCGTTCATCCAGTTCACCGGCGACATTCCCAACAGGGACAGCACGTGGTTGACCAGGCCCAGGTTCGGATCGAATACCCACCGCCAGATCACGGCCGCCGCGACGCTGGAAATGACCACCGGCGTAAAAAAGGCGGCGCGAAGCCACTTCTTGCCCCGCAATTTCTTGTTCAGGGCGAAGGCGACCGCCAACGCCAGTGCCATATTCAGCGGTACCGTGCCCAGCGTGTAAAAAGCGGTGTGCCGGAACACCAGCCAGAACTCCGCATCGGTGAACATGCGGACGTAGTTGTCGAGACCGATGAACGATCGTTCGGTCCCGAACATGTTCCACTCGTGGAAGCTCAGATAGAAGGAGAAGAGGATCGGGAAGACAACGAACGTGGTGACGATCACCAGTGTCGGCGAGAGAAACAACAACGCCGTCGGCCACTGGCGCCGTTCGGACGGCGCACGTCCTTTCGACGCACGGCCGGCCGTGGGACCGTCGCGCAGCGCGCTACGCTCCACGGCGCCGGGGGCGATATGAGGATGCTGTGGCAGCGTCACTGGGCGGGCCGTGCGACGGCCGAGAGCAATGCGTTCGACTTCTCCGCAGCCTCCCTGAGTACCGTGGCCGGATCTTGCCCTCCAACCGTGGCCTGCTCGAGTGCGATCGCGAGATAGCGCTGAATCTCGACCGCCTTGAAATCCATCGGCCGTTGCGCCTGGGCGAACTGCATCTGTTCAACGTACGCACGCTGCTGAGGATGGCCGTCCAGAAACTCCCGGAACGCGTCCACTTCCATGACCGAGGCGCGCACGGGCAGGTAACCCGAAGCAATCGACCACTCGGCCTGGATGTCGGGCCGAACCATCCACTTCAGAAACTCCCACGCCTCGTCGGGATGGGCGCTCTGTTTGAAGATGGCCAGGTACTCGCCCGCAACCACCGTTGCCCGCTGGACCGGACCAGCCGGGAGCCAGGCGATGCCGTAGTCGATATCCCCCAGAATGCGAGGGTAGCGTGGAATATTCCAGGGCCCGTCCAGAATCATGGCCACCTGTTTCGAAGAGAACGAGACGAGGGCATCGTTGCTGAAATTGCGTTGCTTCTGGAGGTCGTAGAGTTCCTTCCAGAGCGTCAGTGCCTCCACACCTGCCGGGGAATCGAAGAGGACCTTTTCCTGCTCCAGATCGATCAGGTAGCCGCCTGCCTGCCAGAGAAACGGGATCCATTGCCACATCATGTAGGATCCCTGCGGTCCGTCGGCCGGCACGATGGGCACCATGAACCCGATCCGCTCCGGCCTGCCATCCCCGTTTTCGTCGACCGTGAGTTTGCGGGCGGCGTCTCTCAACTCATCCCACGTCAACGGCGGCGATTCCGGATCGAGGCCCGCCGCGCGGAAAAGATCCTTGTTGTAGAGGATGCCCAGGTTCGTCGCTTCCATGGGCATGCTGTAGAGGGTGCCCTGCCAGGAGGCGTACTGCTTGAGAGCCGGGTAGATGTCGTCGAGATCCTCGG
>CAYLXM010000038.1:26087-34748 GCA_964387555.1 uncultured Rhodothermales bacterium
TTGCAGCGACGTGCATGGGGCCCTAGAAATTGGTTGCGAAGAGCACGAAGTACGCCATGCCGGCCGGGTTGAGGCCGAAATTGCCTTGCCAGTCGGAATTCACCATCCAGACCGTGTAGGGGTCGGGCGTGAAACCGGATTCCGGCCATGCCGCTGCCTGGATGGCTCCGGGAGGCAGCTTTCCGATTTCGACGGGCGGGAGAATGCCGTCTGGCGCTTCGTCCTCCAACAGCACGTGCCACGCGAGATCGGTGAACCCGGCCGACGCCGCGCCTTTGCGCACCGCGATGCGGCGCACGGGCGTTGTCGATGGGGTCCAGTCGATGATGAACCGCTCCCCGAGCAGGGTCTCCTCACGGGTAATCGTCATCGTGACCGGAAGGAGCCCCCTCTGCCGTCCCGCAAGCGTGAGCTTCATCGTCACGGTCGTGTCCACGAAATTGAAGCCGTCGAAGGCGCCCGGATTCAGTCCGGCATCGAGCATGCTGCGCTCGGCCAGCCAGAAGGTGTATGTCTTCCCGTCCTCCAACTTGTCCACAGGCGTGCCCCCGAAGGAGCGCACCGCCGCTTCATCGACTTCGTTATTGATCGTGACGTGCGAGTTGATCGCGTTTCCGCTCTCCGTCTGGAGCCAGACCAGCGTTTCGTCCAGGCCCGCCTCTTCTCCCAGATTCACTCCGACTGCCGCCACGCGTCCGCCCACCCATTGCAGGTCAGGAGTGGCACTTTGCGTAACCCGCTGCACGATGAGGGGACGCGCTCCTTCATAGTCCGCCAACGGGTTCTCCGACTCATCACAGGCCGAAAAAACCAGGAGCAGGAGCGACAGCGTCGCAGCCGCAGGCCATGGACAGAACCCTCTCCCAGGATGCCGTAGAGAGGGCATGTGCAAACGTTTGCGCATTGTTGCAGGGCAGTTGGAGGGACACAAAAGCGCTTCCAAACTAGACTACAGCATCAGAATGCGTTTTGCAAGGGAAATCGGGCGCCCACGCACCCATCGTATCAGAAAAATTGTCGGGATCGATGTCGTGGGGCGCAATCGTTTGCGCAATCGCCCCCGCCTGCCTGCGGGGAAAGGGCGGAAGCGCGTCGGAACGCCGGCGCCCGACGATCAGGCCAGTCTGCGGACCGACCCGCGTTCGACCAGGTTCGTCTTGAGCTGGATCCGTTGACCGTTGCGTCCAGGATGTTGTATTTGATCGAGAAGGAGTTTAACAGCGATCTCGCCCATCGTCTCCTTGGGCTGCTGGACCGCGGTCAGCGGACACCGCAGGAAGGGAGCCAGTTCGAAATCGTCGAAGGCGATGAGGGAGATGTCGTCGGGAATATCCAGACGCTCGTCATAGATCGCCTGGAGGGCGCCCAGGGTGATGAGATCGCTCGTGGCAAAGATTGCCGTGGGCCGCCGGCTCGTCGGCAGATTGAGCAGCAATTTGGTTTCGACGAAGCCGTTGTGCCTGCGGAAGTCCCCCCCGACGATGAGATCCCGGTCTACGGGGACGCCATGGCGCTCGTGGGCTTCCAGATACCCCCTCAACCGTTCGTTGGTGGTGTAGGTGTCCGGCAGGCCCTGTACGATGGCGATCCGCGTATGACCGGCCTTGATGAAATAGTCGACCGCCTCAAACGCGCCCGTATGATTGTCGACCACCACCGAGTCCACCGACAGGTCATCAAAACACCGGTCGAGCAGAACGATCGGGATGCCCTTCTGCATCCAATCCAGGAAATGCGCCGACTCCTGCCCCACCGGCATGGCTACCAACCCGTCGACTCGTTTCCGCCAGAGCAGGTTGACGTGTTGGATCTCCTGTTCAAGGTCCTCTTCCGTGTTGCACACAATCAGGCTGTAGCCACGGTCGTGGGCCAGATTCTGGATCCGCTTGATGAGGAAGGCGAAGAAGGGGTTGGCGATGTCGGGGGCAACCAGGCCTATCGTGTTCGTCTGCTTGAGCCGAAGTCCTCGTGCAAGCTGATTGGGCCGGTAGTTGAGCTCGCGCGCCGTGCGCTCGATACGCTCCCTGGTGTCCCTGGCAATTCGAAATGCTTTGCCCTTGTCATTGAGGACACGAGACACGGTCGAAATCGAAACACCGGCTCGTTCCGCGATGTCTTGCAGGGTCGCTGTCATGATGCACTTCCTTGGACGCACAGGTCCGTTTCTAGCCCGGCACCACAACCACCTTCAGACCGTCCCGCTTTCGCGCGGTCTCGAAGGCGTCGGTGATGCGTGTCAGCGGAAAACGGTGGGTGACCATCCCGCGCACATCAACCCGCTCCTGCGAAACAAGCGCTATGGCGCGGGGATAGGTGAATTTCATTCTCCGCACCCACTTCACCGTGAGACCCTTGCGCCGCGCGATCGAGGCCTGCACCGCCGTGCGGTCATCTGCGGGAATGCCCAGGAGGACGAGCAGCCCGCCCGGCCTCAGCGCCTCGAGCGCCGCCTCGACGGCCGCATTCTCGCCGGCGGCCTCGAAGGCGATGTCCAGGCCCTCATCGAGCGCCATTTTGCGGATTTCCGCTCCCTCGGAACCATCCTGCCGCGCTTCCAGCACGGCATCGGCCCCGTACCTTCGTGCCGCCTCCAGCCGGTGAGCCAGCACGTCCGTGGCTGCGATGAACCGGGCGCCACAGATCCGCACGAGTTGGAGAACCAGCAGGCCGATGGGTCCACTTCCGAACACGCCCACCGTCGCACCCACGCGGGGTTTGGCCAGGTCGAGTGCATGGATGGCGACCCCGAGCGGTTCGAGCATGGCGCCGTCTACGCCGTCAAAGCCCTCCGGTAAGGGAAACAGAGCGGACTGCGGCCAGGCCATGCGTTCCCGAAAGGCGCCGTCGGTTGAACCGTGTCCTGCAAACCGGACGTTCTGGCAAAGGTTGGGGTGGCCTTCCTCGCAGAGCCGGCATCTTCCGCACTGCAGGGCCGGCTCCACGGCGACGGTTCGGCCTTCCCAGGCGCCGGTTTCGACCATCGCGCCGAACTCGTGGCCCAACACGAGCGGCCGTTGCAGCGTGGCATCCCCGATCGCGCCCTCTTCAAACCAGTGAAGGTCCGAGCCGCAGATCCCGACTCCGGTAATGCGGAGCAGGCTTTCACCCTCCAGAGCAACCGGATCGGGCTCGTCGTGCAGACGGATGTCTCCGCCGGCGTGCAGCCGTGCGGTGCGATTCATGGCGTTTGACGGAATGCCGCAGGGGCCGGATCAGGAATCGGCAACCTCGGGAATCCGCTGAATTCGTGGATCGGTGAAGATGTCGAGCTCGTCCCGGCTCACACTGGAGAACTCCGACACGATCGCGCCGTCATCCCCCGCCTGAAACCAGTGCAGGGTATTCGGCGGGATCGTGTACTGGTCGCCGGGAAGCAGTTCGATTTCGTGAAATACCGTGTAGTACGCTTCATCCCCCTCCGGCACTTTGGCCTTCAGCGGCGATGTCGGAGGCCCCTCGACACAGAGCCACACATGCCCGCTGCGGCATCGGAACGTCTCTCGCTTGCCCGGGTCATCCCCGACCGGCGGATGGCGGTGCTCCGGACACGTCTGCCGCGGAAACAGAACCAGTTCCTTGGCGCAATAGCGGTCGTTGTTTTCATAGACGACCAGTTCGAGGCCGGTCCGCTCGAGATCATTGAGCCCGAAATCGGCAACCTCGAGGTTTTCCCGCTCCTCTGCGGAGAGCACGATTCCGGCTTCAGAGAGCATGATACCCGCCCGATAGCGGGCCTCTTCCACTTGTGCGCGCGTCAACATGGTGACACTCCTGCTGCGTGTGTATCCGGTGTTAGGACACGGTTTGAATGGACATTGGGTCAGCGGACCCGTTTCCCTCCCTCGAGAAGGCGCTCGGTGAGTCCCATCTGGGACCCGTCCGCGTGAAATACGGGCGCCTCGGAAAACTGGAGCGCGTAGGCCCTGCGCATATTCGGCGTGAGGTTGGGACCGGAGCGGTGGAATGTCGTGCTCGAAAACACGGCAATCGATCCCGCCGGCGCAATGACCGGGATGCCGGTTTCCTCCCCGAAATACCCCACGCGATCCCCCGTGGCAGGATCGACTTGGTGCTCGATTCGCTCCCGCGTGCCCGCTTTCTCATAGGGAAGCAGGTAGATGGTCCCGTTCTGGTCCGATACATCGTCGAGCGCCACCCAGGCGTTGACGTAGTGCGGGACCGGCAGGCCATCCACATATCCGGCATCCTGATGCCAGGAGAATGCCCCTTTGGTCGAGGTGTCCGGTCCGCCCTTGATGACGAACTGCTCCCAGAAGAGCATCGCATCGTCCCCGACGGTCGCCTTGCAGATCTCCGCGAAGAGATCGCCGAAGATAAAGGCGGCGAGATCCGGGTTCTCCTTGTACGCCAGAAACACGAAATACCGGCTCCCGCGGCGACTCAGATTGAGTTCGTCCGTGCCCAGTCGGTCCATTTCTTTGTCCTGCGCGCGCACGAAGCCGTCGCACTTTTCACGAAGGAATGCGAGTTGATCGGCGGGTACGGCGCTCTCCAGTACGAAGAATCCCTGCTCCTGATACTGACGCTTCTGCGCCTCGGTGATGGGGGTGACGGTGGTGGC
The DNA here is from genome assembly GCA_964387555.1 of uncultured Rhodothermales bacterium. Lineage (GTDB taxonomy): Bacteria > Bacteroidota > Rhodothermia > Rhodothermales > CAYLXM01 > CAYLXM01. The sequence goes on from CAYLXM010000038.1 coordinate 30,670, forward strand.
CATGCAGATTTCTAAGACGTCGTGGGTCAAGATGTTACGAACGGTGCGCAAACGATTGCGCAGTGTGGAAACAGGATAGGGGTTTTGGGGGGAGGAGTCAAGAGGGGGTCCGGAGGTCCGAGGGTCCGAGGGTCCGGGGGTGAGAGACGGGAGACGGGAGACGGGAGATCGTCGCGGGTTGGGGGTTAATTGTCGCGGATCGCAACTACTAAACTCCTCAACTCCTAAACTCTTACATCATATTCCTCCAGTCGCACTTTCGCTTCATCCACCTGCGGCAGCATCTGCTCGATGAACTCCTCCTCGCTGTCCGGCAGGGAATCCGCCTGGCGGGCGAGGCGATCGAGCCACTTGCTTTCACGGGGCGGGAGCGAGAGTTGGCCGGATGACACCGCGGCTCGGAGTTCCACGATGGCCTGACGTGCGGCGACACACGTGCGCGCATAGGCCGAGCCGGCGGGTGTGATCGCCTCGGAAATCCGCAGCACGACATCGGGACGCAGCACCCATGCCTGTGGATCGCGGCCCGCGTCCGAGTCGACGTAGAGGTCGCGGAGCATTCTGGCCGTCTCGCGCCCCTTGACGAGCGCGGCGTTCATGACGCGGGTGGTATAGATGAGGTGTTCCACCGACACCACCGGCGCGATCCCGCCGAGCAGTTTCACGTTTTGAACGGACTCATTGCTCCACAGGTCCGCCACGGCCCGGGCGATATTGCCAACGGGCGAGGAGTGGGCGCAGGCGGCCTCGGCCCCCTCCATGGAGATGGGCATGCCGGTAATCGCCTTCAGGTATGGCCCTTCGTACGCACAATCCTTGCTCGGTCCGACGGCGCCGTGTTCATAGGCAACAAGGCTTCGGGGCACCGTCATCACGCGGTTGACGGCGGCCCAGACATGGGGGATGAAGCCCTGCTCGGCCAGTACCATGGCCGTGTTGCCGAATCCGCACGCCGTGTCGCCCGCCGCAACTGCGCCGGTTTCTTTCCCGATCTGGCCGATCGCGTCCCATAGCTGCGCCATATCGCGGGCGCCCAGCACGGCCAGCGCGAATACGGCCATGCGGAGGTCGCCGTTGAGCAGGGCGTCATCGTGCAATTCCTTGCCGCCGGTCGACTCGATCGCGAGCAGTTCGCCTCCGGCCTCCGCGCACAGCCGGAAACTCTTGAGCATGAGATCCCGCAACGGTCCGGTCTTCATCCGGGGCGGGCTTTCGAACTCGCGGACATCGTTCGGGGTTACGCGGAGCGCGCTCTTGAGACCGTCCTCTCGGGCGAATCGGTCGAGTGCCCCGGCGAGCAGACCGGTGATCTCAGCGCCCCATTCCGGGTTGCGTGTCAACTCCGGCAGCAGTTCGAACTCGACCACCAGTCCGGGCGTGTCCAGGGCAACGGCGCGCCGGCACGTCTCCTCGATCATCTCCGCGTATTGCGCCCGCACCTCCGGCATGGTCTGCTCGGTCGTGTGCATGGCGGGGAGGGTGAAGTTCAGTTCGGGGTAGACGGTCCCCGTACCGAACTCTATCCCGCTTCGGGTTTTCAGCGGCCGGGGACACTCCCCAAACAGGAATGAATCGAGGTCGCGGATGGCTGGCGTGTGAAATTCGGGCATGTCGGGCAGGCAAAAAGCAGCGTGCATCGGGGCCGTCCGCGGTGACGGCGTCGCTACTGAGAACAATCCCCCGTCGCGGGCGGGCCGGAACAGGGGGTTGGAGTCGGGTCAGCGTGGGTTCGTGTCAGGACCGGACACGTTGGTGTGTCCGATCAGGTGTATTTGCCGTACGTCTGGGCGACTTCGACGAGTTTGAAGAGGTTGGCGTCGGGCGTGTCGCGTCCGCACTGGTCACCGGTGGAGAGCACGAATCCTCCGCCCTCGGCGCAGTCGTCGATGAGGCGTTTGGCTTGCTCCTCCACCTGCGCCGGCGTGGCATTCAGCATGAAGTCGAACGTATTGAGGTTGCCCTTGAGGCAGAGTTTGTGTCCGTAGCGCCGCTTGACCTCCTTGATGTCGACGTTTCCGCCGGGCGGCTCCTCGAGGGGTTCCATGACGTCGATTTCGGTTTCGGTGGCGACCATGTCGACGATCTTGTTCGATCGTCCGCACACGTGCAGGTGGGAGTACACCCCTGCCTCTTTGCACAGGAGCGCCGCCTCCTTGACAAAGGGGAGGTCGTACTTGCGGAAGTTGGCGGGACTGGACACGCTGAGGCTGGAGGCCGAGCCTCCCAGCATGATTTCGTCGGGTTTCGGATCGGCTTCGAGGGCGGCTTTGAGCCGGGCCAGGGCGTAGCGGGTGTAGTACTCCATGATTTCAGCAACGAGGGCCTCCTCATCCATGTAATCATAGAACATCACATTGTAGCCTCCGTGCCGCCGGAAGAACCACCAGTCCTGGGGAATCCCGATCGACATCGAGTAGACGCCCAATTCGCCGATGCGATGACGGTCGACGAACTCTTTCTTCCACTGCCAATCCTCATGTTCTCCCATGAGGGCTTTGAGTCGGGGCCAGTCCCGGTGCAGGTCCTTGATCGGTTTTTCCACTTCCCACGGCGGCTCGTCGACGAAATAGTCGATCTGTTGCGTGAGCGGGCCGTACGGCGTATCCGCATGCTGATACTTGATTTGTCCACCTCCGGGCCTCGGTTCGCGCCGTTCCTTCCATCGGGGCCGGTCTTCGGGGATGATCTCCTCGAGGGATCCGTAGATGTACCATCCGTCCATCCCGTAGTACTTCACGGAGTCGACGTAGGCCTCCGCCACGGACGCGGAGGCGTAGCCGTTATGGGGCCGTCCGTCCAGGAAGATCTCATCGAACGGTTTCCCGGAGAGCCGGATCGGCACCATGGCGGAGAGGTCCGGGGCCACGGGGACATAGTCCGGCTCTTTCAGCCCGAAGGCGGTGAGCATCCGTTGCCGTCCGGTGAGCGCCGCGTTCTGAGTGGTGTGGCGGATGAGAGTTGGGTCCATATGGAGTTTATGATTATTTCTCTTAATAGTTTAGGAGTTTCAGAGTTGAGGAGTTGAGGAGTTGACGAGTGTGGGCGCGTGGCCGTGGCGGAGCCCTACGTTTGTCATCTCCGGCGGAGCAGAGCGGAGACCCGGGATCTCATTCCTTTCGAATTTGGAGGTAAAGACCGGGCCGATTAGGGTCACGGGTGGAGGTGTCTCCTCTTTCTTTCGCGAGTCGGGGTATCCCTCCGCCCGGACTCCCTTTAGCCGAAGGACGGTTGACCGCCGGGCGACCCGGGTGACTTGCCAGGCAACTCCTAAACTGCTAAACCATTAAACTCTTAAACTTATTCCCTCCCCACCATCTCCCTCGCCAGCGCCACGGCCCGGCTGGCGTCGGCCGCATAGCCGTCCGCACCGATTTCTTTGGCGTAACGATCGGTGAGCGGGGCGCCGCCCACGATCACCTTGACCCGGTCGCGGAGGCCCGACTGCTCGAGTGCCTCGATGGTGTTGCGCATATTGGGCATGGTGGTCGTGAGCAGGGCCGACATCGCTACGATATCCGGTTGGTGGTCCCGCACGGCCTCGACAAACTTCTCCGGCGGCACGTCGGTGCCGAGGTCGGCAATTTCGAAGCCGGCGCCCTCGAGCATCACGGAGACAAGGTTCTTGCCGATGTCGTGCAGGTCACCCGAGACCGTCCCGCTGACCACCTTGCCGGCGGACTTGACGGCAGCCTGTGCCAGGTGCGGCTTGAGCAGCGCCAGGGCCTCTTTCATGGCGCGGGCGGCAATGAGCATCTCCGGCACGAAGTACTCCCCGTCTTCGAAGAGCCGTCCGACTTCCTTCATCGCGGCGATCATCCCTTCGTTGAGGATCTGGGCCGCGGGGATGCCCTCGGACAGGGCGGCCTCTGTGCTCTCGCGGGCTATTTCGCGGTCTCCTTCCAGGACTGCCTGATACAGTTGCTCGATGTGGTTTTGTGCCATGGGTCGTGGTCTCCGTGCGGTTTTCGACTGCACAATCGTTTGCGCAAAATATAGTTCAAAGTTCGAGGTTCAAGGTTTAAAGTTTGGAAATCGGACGCCCATTTGTGCAAAGTTCACGCGAATTGGCGGGAGAATGT
>CAYLXM010000039.1:0-7821 GCA_964387555.1 uncultured Rhodothermales bacterium
CGGGTAACAGTGACCCGTCACCCCCGGACCCTCGTACCTTCGGACCCTCGGACCCTCGGACCCTCGGACCCTCGGACCCCATAATGACCCCCAAACGTGCCCGGCTCGAGGCGGCGATCGAGCAGATCGACGCGATCATGGATGCGTGCAAGCAGGCCGAGGCCGACTACGGTGATCAACTGAAGTCGGTGCACCCGGCGTTTGCACTGAGTGCACGGAATCTCATCCATTACCGCGTGCTCCGGGGCCAGGACATCCGTATGCTCCAGAAGTTGCTGGGCAATATGGGTCTGTCCCGTCTCGCCAAGGCGGAGAGCCATGTGCTGGCGAGCTTGAGCGTCACCCGCGGCATTCTGAGGTCCCTGTTGACGGGACGGCGCGTCAAACTGAAGCCGGTCGGATTGCCGATCCAGGAAGGGAACAAGCGGCTCAACCGGCACGCCAAGGCCCTTCTGGGATTCCGGTCGAAGGGTCGGCGGGCACGCATCATGGTGACGCTCCCGGCTGAGGTCGCTTCGGATTTCCGACTGGTCCACGATATGGTGGCCGCGGGCATGAACTGCGCGCGGATCAACTGTGCGCAGGATGGGCCGGAGACGTGGCTCAAGATGATCGAGGCGGTGCACGAGGCCAATCGCGTGCTGCGGCGACGATGCCGGGTGGCGATGGACCTCGCCGGTCCGAAAATTCGGACCGGTTCCATGGCTCCAGGGCCGGAAGTGTTGCGCATCACGCCCGATCGGGATGTCCGCGGACTCGTCCTCCGGCCGGCGCGCGTTTGGATAGCGCCCGAATCCCATCCGGAACTCGACGTGCTCCACGTCCCCATTTCCGAGCAGGATCTCGGACGAATCGAGGTCGGTTCCGAATTGCACGTAACGGACGTGCGCGGGCGGCAGCGCCGCCTTCAGGTCATCGACAAGTCGGAAACCGGGTGCTGGGCCGACTGCTATCTGACGATCTATCTCGAATCCGGGGCGCCGATGTACCCGGACCCGGAACGCATCGGTCCGCCCATCCACGTGGGGCAGTTGGCGCCGTTGGAGCAGTACATCATGCTGCACATGGGGGACACCCTGCTGGTCCACGCCGACCCGCGTCCGGGTGAACCTGCCGTGTACGACCGGGATGGCCATCTGCTGCAGGAGGCCCATATCTCCTGCACGGCGCCTGAAGTTTTCGCGGACGTAGCCATCGGGGAACACGTATCGCTGGACGACGGCAAGATCCGCTGTCGCGTACGAGAGGTGAACGCCGATTCGATGCGTCTGGAGATCATCCAGGCGCGAGAGGCCGGAGGAAAACTGCGGGCGGACAAGGGGATCAATCTTCCCGAAAGCGCGCTCCGGATTACCGGGTTGACAGCGAAGGACCGCGTGGATCTCGAGTTCGTCGCACAACATGCCGATACGGTCGCCCTGTCCTTCGTCAACTCGCCGGCCGACGTCAACGAACTCATCGAGGAATTGCGGCGCGTCGATCCCCAGGAGCGATTGGGCGTCATCATTAAAATCGAGACACGCAGTGCGTTCGACAACCTGACGGAGATCCTGCTCGCGTCGATGCAACTCCACCCGGTCGGTATCATGATCGCACGCGGGGATCTGGCGGTGGAATGTGGATGGGAACAGATGGCCCGGGTACAACAGGAAGTGATGTCGCTTTGTCAGGCCGGCCACGTGCCGGACGTCTGGGCGACGCAGGTACTGGAGAATCTGGCCAAAAAGGGAATTCCGTCGCGCGCCGAGATTACCGACGCGGCGATGGCCCAGCGGGCGGAGTGTGTGATGCTCAACAAAGGCCCTCAGATCGTGCAGGCGATTCGTCTGCTCGACGGTATTTTAAAGGATATGTACCGGTTCCAGGAGAAAAACGCCCCGATGACGCCGCCGTTGATGGGAGCGTAGTCGCGAGACCGGGCGGGTGGAAAGTGGGGAGCGGGAAGTCAGAAAGTGTAGGTCAAACGGCCGAATGCCCAGGTCGGAGGTCGGAAAGTGGACGGCAAAAGCCGGTCCTGCACTGAGCACCTTACCACTTACTACTTACTACTTACTACTCACCACTTACCACACCCCCAGATGTCAACCCTTGAATTGGCCGTCTCCGATTTTCTGGCCCAGAAGACCCTCGCCGTCGTTGGCGTATCCCGCAGCGGCTCCGGAGTCGGCAACCTCATCTACAAGAAACTGCGCGATGCCGGCTACCAGGTCGTGGCGACCCATCCTGAAGCGACGGAACTCGAAGGCGATCCGTGTTATCCGGATCTGAAATCGGCGCCGGAACCCATCGAAGGGGTCGTCATCACCACGCATCCGGACGCCAGCCGCGCCGTCGTTCAGGAGTGCATCGACTTGGGCATCCCGCGCGTGTGGATGCACCGGTCCTTCGGACAGGGCAGTGTGTCGGACGAGGCGACACAGCATGCCCGTGAGAATGGCCTGAAGGTGATCGACGGGGCCTGTCCCATGATGTTCGTTCCTCCGATCGACTTTGCACACCGTTGTTTCCGCTGGATTCTCGGCGCCACCGGGAAACTGCCTGATCCTGCCCGCTGATTCGGTCCGGACGGAACGGTCCTCTTGCCGTCCCATCGACCCCTGCAGAAGCCGCCCGCCGTACCGGCCTCGCCAGGCTTGACGATCGCCGTCGGCTCAGTGCCAACAGCGCCATCCCGCACGTTCCAGAGCGTTCAGAGCGTGCCGGTACGCAGCCTGCTCTGTTCCGGCTGATTCTTGCCGGGGGGTTCCGCCGAGTCAGGCTTGCCTTCCTCTATCGGGCCAAGCCAGGCTGCTCCTGCCCGCATCTTCCACTGCGTTGGGAACGCCCCGCTGCGCGGCCACTTCCTATGCCGGCGCCTCCGATCAAGGGATCTACTACCTCTGGAACACAACGCGCCGCATCGTCAACTCGGATCGTGCCCTCACCCTCACTCGGAATGTGCCCCGCGACGCGTCAACCGGATCCCTAACCAACTGATTGTCAAAGAATCACGGCCATCGATCAGCGCGCCTCCCGGCGGGATTCTCATGGAAAGCGCACGACCCTCTTGCTTTCGCCGAGGGATTGCACTATGTTTTCCACTAGTTATTAACATGTTTCCCACATTATTGCGCACGTTTGGGGCGTGGATGGTCCTCGAGCGCGATAGGAGGGTCCATTCGAAACAGCAGTCTGCGCCAGGCAGTAGCGTCAACACAGGGAAGCCGGCGCGCCGGGCCGGGCTGCAGTTTCGGCTTCTTTGTGGATGCCATGAAACGGACCATGCTGCCGCTCCTGTTTCTGCTGCTCGGGGCGGGACTGGGGACGGAGCGAGTCGCCCGGGCACAGGCGCTGGTGATTGATGAAGTAGATCCCATTGCCTGGGATGTGGACACAGAGCAGGAGCGGGCAGAAGGATTACGGCATCGCTACGTACGGGTGAATCCCAACGCGCGCGGACAAGCCGTCGGGCTGAATCTCTTCCCGGATGCGCAGGTAACGGCGCGACTTCGCCATCAAGAGCGCCACCTCGGCACGTCGACCTGGCTGGGATCGGTCGACGGGGATCCACTCGGAATCGTCGCCCTGGGCTTCCACGATGACGGCACGGTGGCCGGAAAAGTGGAGTTTGGTGAGCGGATTTTCCTGATTCGGCCCAAGGGAGGGGGTGTTCATGCCGTCGTCGAGATCGACTGGTCGAGCATGGAGGATGAGGGGGATGATGCGATTCTACCCGAAGAGGCTGCCGGGAAGCAAGGGGATGCGGCGGGACCCGAAGAACTGGCCGCCGTCTCAATCTGTGAGCAAGGCGCCCAATGCTCCGCCCAGGTCGTCGATCTCATGGTCGTCTACACGCCGAGTGCGCGCGACGGATTCGGCGGCACGGACGCCGCGGCACAGGCGGCCATCGCGGCCGCAGTAGCCGAAATGAACGAAGCCAATCGCGTTTCCGGGGTCATTCACAGCGTACGGCTGGCTTATGCAGGCCCGGTTTCATACACCGAGTCCGGATCGATCAGTACCGACCTCACACGGATGCGGGCGACGCAGGACGGGTACCTCGACGACGTACATGCGCTGAGAGACACGTACATGGCCGACGTGGTTTCCCTCGTCACGGAAACGGGGGGCTGCGGTGTGGCCTATGTGCAGACCGAACCCACGGGTTTTGACCAGAGCCTCTCCTTTAATGTCGTGGGCCGGTCCTGTCTCGTGGGAAACAAAACCCTCACGCACGAGGTGGGCCACAACCTGGGCATGCACCACGACTGGTATGTCACCGGCGCCACTCGCCCCTGCACCTGGGCCCATGGGTACGTCAATCGGGAGGCGTTCGGGGGTACGGCGGAACAGCGCTGGCGGACGGTGATGGCCTACGACAGCGAGTGCGCCGCCGGGGGATTTTCGTGTCGTCGTCTGGCCGCCTGGTCCAATCCGGAGGTCCAACAAGACGGCGATCCCATGGGCGTCCCGCGGACCGAAATCAATCCCGCCGATGGCGCCTATCTGCTGAATCGATCCATCTGCCAGGTTGCTCAATTTCGGCAAGCGAACACGCCCCTCGTCGTCATCACGCCGAATGGAGGGGAAACCTGGAAGATGGGCCAGTCGGTGTCCATCTGGTGGACGGGGTCCAACACGTCCAATGTAGATATCCTCCTCCAGCGTCAGTCCTCGACGGTGCAGACTCTCGCGTCCAATATATCGTCGAGCGGCTCGCTCGGATGGACGGTCTCCTCCTCGCTGACACCCGCCTGTGACTACCAGATCCGCGTCCAGGCCTCCTCGAAAACGAATACGTACGACGTGTCGGACGCCCCCTTCTGTATCGAGTCCACCGTGGCGCCGACGCTCGCGGTCAAAGAGCCTCTATCCGACCTGACCCGGCTTCATGGGGAGTCGCTCCGGGTTGTATGGGACGGATCGGGCCTCTCCGGCGTTAACCTTCGGCTGATCGGGGAAGGGTCGGAAGTCGCAACGATTCAGGACGGAACTGCCTCGGGCGGACAATTGGACTGGGTCATTCCGTCCACCATTCCGCCGGCCTGCGGTTACATTGTGAGGGCCATTTCCTCCACCGATCCGGCAGTTTACGCGGACAGCCCGGGGTCGCTGTGCGTCGAAGCGCCGATCCCGCCCGCTCTTGCCGTGGCTGCGCCCAACGGCGGGGAGAACTGGACCATCGGCGTGCAGGAGACGATCCAGTGGACCAGCCAGGGAGCGGTCGGCAATGTGGATATCATCCTGCTCGACATCTCCAATGCGGAGACTGTGGTCGCAACCAATTTGACCAACGACGGGTCGGAGACCTGGGTGGTGCCCGATGGACTCGCGGTGGAATGTGGATACCGCATCCACTTGAAGGAGACCGGTTCGGCGGTGTCCGACGACAGTGATGCAGCGTTCTGCATCACGAGGACCCTCTCGCCGAAACTGGCGGTGAGCGAGCCGAAGGAGGATGCCGTGTGGGTGAAGGGCTCGGTCGGCACGATTGCGTGGCAGGGATCTGATATTGGGCCGGTGGACCTGTCGCTGCACAACGGTGAACCGATCGCCCAGATTGCACAGGCCCAGGCGGCGACCGCCTCGCTCGACTGGGAGGTGCCGGAGTCGCTGAGCGCGGGATGTGGCTACGTGATACGCGCGCGGTCGACGGGAGCGGACGGGTTGACAGCGGACAGCGCCCCCATCTGTATCGAGAACGCGAAGCAGCCCGCCGTCGCGGTTGTTCGGCCCAACAGCCCGCAGACCTTCGCCCAGGAGACGGAGATCCCCATCGAGTGGACCCGCACCGATGTGTCGGCGGTAGACGTGTCGCTCGAGCGCGACGGGAACCCCGTGGCCGTGCTCGGTACGGCACTGACGTCCCTTTCGATGAACTGGTCCATCCCCCTGACCATAGACCCGGATTGCACGTATCGAATCCGGGTCACGGCAGTGGATGGATCGGCGACGGATGTAAGTGACGAGCCTTTCTGCGTCGAGGCGACCCTTCGGCCGCAGATCGCCGTGTCATCGCCGTCCGGCAGCACGACCTGGCAGATCGAGACCGCGGGGACGATTTCCTGGTCCTCTTCGAACGTAACGTCTACGATCGTCGAACTGGTCAAGTCGGGGATTCCGGTCCGGCTCATCGATGGGGCTGCACCGGCGAGCGGAACCATCGAGTGGATGATTCCGGACGGGCTACCGCTGGAGTGTGATTATGCCATCCGCGTTTCGTCGAGTGAGGATCCGGCGTTCTTTGTGGAGAGTGAAGGGCGCATCTGCATTGCGGGTCCGCCTCCGCCTGCGGTGACATTCGCCCAACCGCATCAGGGGACCGTCTGGGAAGCCGGAACCAACGGGCATATGGCCTGGGAAAGCCAATTCTCCAACAACGTGCGCATCGAGTTCTGGTCGGAGCGGGGCGACCAATGGTCCATCACGAAAGCGACTTCCAACTCCGGGTCCTACACGTGGGCGGTGCCGGCGGATGTGCCGACCGCAGACGACTACTTCGTGCGGATCTACCGCGTGGGCAAGTCCGAGGAGGGAGGTCGCACGAAACGATTCAAGGTGGTGCCGCGGCCTGAAAAGGAAGAGCCGCTTTTGGGTGCTGCCAAGGCGCTCGTGGGGGCGCCTGTCGAGCAGCGAGACAATACGGTGACCATCTCTTTCGAGATCGTCCTTCGCAACATGGGCAACGCGACGCTGAAGGATCTGCACGTGACGGACGATCTGGCATCGGCTTTCGGAGAGGCCATCCGGTGGTGGGTGGAAGGCCTCTCGAGTTCAGATTTCCTGGTTAATCCGGCCTTCGACGGGGGCCAGCAAACGGAAATGCTCGTGGCCGGCAATGATCTGGCACCAGGCCGTGAGGGGCGCCTCTCGCTCGTCGTCAACGTGCTGCCGCAAACGTCGAACCAATCCTTCTCGAACCAGATCCTGGCCAGGGGCAGGACCTCGGGAGGCAAGGCCGTGGAGGATCTGTCGCACAGCGGCGGTAATCCCGATGCAGACGGAGACGGGAATCCTCAGAACGACAATGACCCGACGACGGTGGTGATCCACTCTGACGTGCTGCCCGTCGAGTTGGTGGCCTTCGAGGGCCGGTCGCAGGGTCGACGTATCGATTTGACCTGGAGCACGGCCACGGAAGAGCGAAATGCCGGGTTTGTCGTGGAGCGGTCCCTCGAGTCCGCGCCCTTCGAGAACATCGGCTGGGTGGAGGGGGCCGGTACCTCACAGACGGTGAGGGACTATTCGTTCGTGGAAGAGGAGGCCAACTTCGGGTTCCACCGATTCCGGCTCAGGATCGTGGACTTCGAGGGGGCTTATGACTACTCGCCCACCATTGAGGTGCGGGTTGAGAGCCCGGATGAGTATTTCATCGAGCCCATCTACCCGAACCCCTTTAATCCCGAGGCGGTCGTACGATTCGGTGTTGCGAAGGCCCAACACGTTCGCGTGGAACTGCATTCGATCCTGGGCAGCGAAGTGCGGGTCCTCTTCGACGGTGCGTTGGCGGATCGGGAAACGCGTGTTGTGAAGATCGACGGCCACGACCTGGCCAGTGGAACCTATCTCGTGCGGTTCGCCGGACAGAATTTCGCAGGGAGCAGAACGCTCACGTTGATCAAGTAGAACGCAGCGCGTGGTCCACGAGGGAGCGGCGGGTGGCGAGATGGGGCGGTGACGGTCCGGGTGGGCGGATCCAACCCCACGCCCATTCGCCCACACTCCCACTCGCCCAGTCTCCCCCACGCGCCGACTCGCCCATTCTCCCACTCGCCCATTCTCCCACTCGCCCATTCTCCCACACGCCCATTCTCCCACACGCCCATTCTCCCACACGCCCAT
>CAYLXM010000039.1:7921-34160 GCA_964387555.1 uncultured Rhodothermales bacterium
CCCGGCTTTCGCCGGGAGGACGGAGGCCGCTCCCGTCTGCGCGGAGGGGCCGGCCCGACCGCTGATTCCACCACCGCCATGGAACCCACAAGATTCGTCGATCCCGATGCATCCGTCATGCCCAAATCGGCGAAACCTCCCGGCGTCTCAATCATAATATTAGGCTGAGAAAAATTTGAACGGCCAGACGGAGCGGTTAGACGACATGGACATCGTCATCACCAACCTGAGCAAGTCATACGGTTCGCAGAAGGCTGTCGACGGTATCTCGTTCAGCGTGAAAGCAGGCGAAATCCTCGGTTTCCTCGGGCCCAACGGCGCCGGGAAAACCACCACGATGAAGATGATCACCCACTACATCGCTCCGGAATCGGGCGAGGTGGAGATCGGTGGACGATCGCTGCGCGCCTATCCGGACGATCTGAAGCGGCACATCGGATATCTGCCGGAAAACAATCCGCTGTATGCGGATATGCCGGTGATGGACTACCTCGAATTCTGCGCCGCCCTGCAGGGCGTGCCTAGAGAGGAAATCCCCGGCCGCGTGGAGGAGATGGTTCGGGTCTGCGGTCTCCAGATCGAACAGCACAAGCTGATCGGAGAACTGTCCAAGGGCTACCGGCAGCGGGTCGGACTCGCGCAGGCCATGATCCACGACCCGTCCATCCTCATACTGGACGAGCCGACGTCGGGACTCGATCCGAACCAGATCGTCGAAATCCGCGAACTCATCCGCGAACTCGGCCGCGAAAAGACGGTCATCCTCTCTACCCACATCCTTCCTGAGGTGGAGGCGACCTGCGACCGCATCCTGATCATCAACCGTGGGCGCATCGTTGCGGACGGGACGCCTGAAACGCTCCGAAAGCAGCTGCAGGGAAGTGAAATGCTGATGGTCCGCATCGAGGAGGCGAATCCGGAGCAGGCGCTCAGCGCCCTGCAGGCCCTCCCGGAGGTGGTCGCCGCCGAGCCGGTCCAGGCAGAGCCCGGCCGGTTTCAGGTAGAGAGCCGGCCCGGTCTCTCATCCCGGCGCAGCATCTACCGGCTCTGCGTAGACCAGGAGTGGATGCTGACCGAGTTGACGCCGCTGGAAACCAAACTCGAGGACATCTTCCGTCACCTGACGGTCAACTAGGCACCGCTCACGCTCCGGCGGCGGGGTCGGTTTCACCCTCCCCGCGACCACAGGGGGAGCCGCCGGCGCACTCGAATTCCCGAACCCATGACAGCTTTCCTCCATCCTGTTCGAATCATCGCGCTCCGCGAACTGCGCGCGTTCTTCGACAGCCTCATTGCGTATATCCTGCTCGCGCTCTTCCTGGGCTTCAGCGGATTCTTCACCTGGCTGTATGGAGCCGACGTCTTCCTCGTGGGCCAGGCCAGCCTGCAATCGTTCTTCGGCGTGGCCTACTGGACGCTTTTTCTCTTCATCCCCGCGCTCACCATGCGGATGATCGCCGAGGAGCGGCGGTCCGGGACGATCGAACTGCTGCTCACGAAGGCCATCAGTGATCGCCAGGTCGTCGTCGGAAAATTCCTGGCGTGCCTGGGACTCATCGCGGTGGCGCTCGCATTTACGCTGCCGTACTACGTGACCATTTCGCAAATCGGTCCGATCGATCACGGTGCGGTGCTGTGCGGCTACCTGGGCCTGCTGCTCATGAGCGGCGTCTACGTCTCGATCGGTCTCTTCGCGAGCAGTCTGACCGATAACCAGATCGTCGCCTTCCTGACGGCCCTGTTCATCGGCCTGTTCTTCCACCTCATCTTCGAAGTGATGGCCGGAAGCGTCTCCGGACCGGTCGCAGCCGTACTTGGGGCGCTGAGCATGGCGAACCACTTCGATTCCATTTCCCGCGGGGTGATCGACTCCAAAGACCTGATCTACTTCTTCACGCTGATGGGTTTCGGGCTCTTCGCCGCAGAGATGGCGCTCGTTCGCCGCAACGTTGTCGCAGCGAAAGCCTGATCGAACCACCCGGTCTCCACACCGCCCTGTCCGCTTGATCCCATGATGACCCAACGAACCTTCGTGATCTCGATTGCCCTGGTGGCCGGCATCGTGGTCCTTCTGAACGTACTGGCCGACGAGTACTTCCTGCGGCTCGATTTCACGGCCGACAAGCGATACACCCTCAGCAAGGCCACGCGCACTATCCTCACCGACCTCAACGATCCGGTCACGGTGACGGCATATTTCTCGGAGGACTTGCCCCCGAATATCGAACGCACCCGTCGCGAGTTTCGCGAACTGCTCACCGAATACGCGCGCGCTTCCGATGACTTTGTCGTCTACGAGTTCATCGACCCGGCGAGCAGCGACGAAACGGAGCAGGCGGCCATGCAGAGCGGCGTTTCGCCCGTGCTGATCGACGTGCGGGAGCGGGATCAGATGACCCAGAAGCGCGCCTTTCTCGGCGCGGTGGTCCAACTCGGCGAGCGCGAGGAGGTAATCCCCTTCCTCCAGCCCGGGGCCGCCATGGAGTACGCCCTGTCGATGGCCATCAAGACCTTATCCGTCGAAACACAGCCTCCGATTGCGTGGATCCAGGGGCACGGCGAACCGTCCCCCGCGGAAATGCCTCAGGCGCAGCAGGCACTGTCCGTCCTCTACAGCGTCGAGCCGCTCACCTTCACCGATACGACGCTGGCCTCGATCCCCGATCGGTTCCGCACGGCACTGCTCATCGCGCCGACGGACTCGATTCCTCCCGCCCACCTGATGGCGCTCGAGGGCTTCCTGGGGCGCGGCGGACGTCTGCTCGTGGCGGTTGACCGCGTAGAGGGCGACTTTCGATCCGCCATGGGACGCGCCGTGTCGACCGGGCTGGAGTCGTGGCTGGCGGACAAAGGGATCGAAATCGAAGACAGCTTCGTGATCGACGTGAATTGCGGGGCCGTGGCCGTGCAGCAGCAAACCGGCAATTTTCGCTTCACGAGCAATGTGTCCTTTCCCTATCTGCCCATCATCAGTTCCTTCGCGGCCCATCCCATCGTCGAGGGCATCGAAGCGGTGCTGATGGAGTTTGCGAGTCCGATCGACTTCTCGGGAGATACGACGGTCACCTTCACTCCCTTCGCGTGGACGTCCAATCGATCCGGCCTGCATCCGACGCCGGTGTTCTTCGATGTGAGCCGGCAATGGGAGGAGACGGATTTTCCGGAAGGCAACCTCGTCGTCGGAGCGACGCTCGAGGGACCCCTGGCCGGCTCGGCCGAGTCTCGAATGGTCGTCTTTTCGGACGGTCGATTCGCCGTAGGCGGAGCGGGTCCCCAGGCCGGCGCCGTGCAGCCCGATAACGTGAGCCTGCTGGTCAACGCGGTCGACTGGTTGGAGGATGACACCGGCCTGGTGGGGCTGCGAACCATGGGAATCACCGCCCGCCCGCTTGATCCGGTGAGCGACGGCGCCAAGGCCTTGCTCAAGTACGGCAATTTCCTCTTGCCCATCCTCTTTGCCATGCTCTACGGGGGGTGGCGCGCCCACCGGAGACGTCGGCAGCGGGCTGCCCGGGAGCAGGCCAGGGTCGTTCCGGTCGGACCAGAGGGCGCCGCATCCTGATGACAAAAGGAGGTCGTACCCTGTCTTGAGAACCCCACTGATGTGCGGCCCCCAGCCGCAAAAGGGCCCGGCGTGGGTCCGTAACGTGTGATTAGTGCGATGAATACCCGGCGTCTTCTGATAGTCTTCCTTGCCCTGCTGGGCGTGTTTGTGCTCTCGCAACTCTTTTCGCCGAAGCGAGCCACGCGCAGCTTCCGCACCGACCTGGTGCAGGTCGACACCGCGAAAGTGACAGCCATGACGCTGTATCCTCGCTCCGAGGGGCACCAGCCGGTGACGTTCGTGCGGACGGAGGGAGGGTGGACCGTATCCAACGGCTTGCTCCAGGTCGAAGCCGATGCCGGAGCCGTGCGCGGTGCGCTGGGCCAGATGCTGGATATCACGCCGGACCGGCTCGTGTCACGCCGGAAAGACGGCTGGGCGGAGTTTAATGTCACCGATTCGCTGGCGACGCGAATCCGCCTGCAGGAGGGGCGCAAAACGGTACTGGACCTCTACGTGGGCCGTTTCTCCATCCAGCGGGACATTCAGGATGCCATTTCCTACGTGCGGCTGGGGGGCGAGGACGAGGTTTATGCGACCGCCGGTCTGCTGTCGCTCGGCTTTGACCGGGGATTTAATGCCTGGCGGAACCGCACGATCGTACGGATTGAACCCGAGCAGATCGAACGGGTGTTCTTCGAGTATCCGGCCGACAGCGGGTTTGTCCTCGCCCGACAAGAGGAGGGATGGATGATCGACGGCGCGGAGACTGATTCGGCTTCCGTTGCGCGATTCCTGAATCGCCTTCGCAATCTCGTGAGCCAGAATTTTGCGGATGGCGCGGTCGTACCCGAGCCCGGCACGTTCGTGCTGCGGATCGAAGGAGGTGAAATGGAACCCATCACGGTCCGCGCCGTGCCCGGTGCGGAAGGCGCCGGCTACCTGATCCGCTCGTCCCAGAACCTGGAGGCTACGTTCTCGTCCGATCGCGACGGAGTCGGGAGTGATCTCTTCAAGCGACGGGAGGAATTCGCTCCGCGGCGCTAGCCCGGGTTGCCGGCCGCGTCACGGAGCGGCGGTGTGGCCTGGGAAAACCGGGAGGTGGGCAGGATCACCTCTCCAGAGCGGTTCTTCCTGCCCGACCCGTATCAGCGATCTGTGCGACGGAGTGGGATCAGCAGGGGGAATGTCTCCGGCCGCGTCAGCGGATCCCCCTCCGCCACCTGCGCCGTGAGTACGAGCATGAGGTCGTCCGGGCCCAGCTCGAGACGGCGGGCGGTCCGGCGCCACACGCCGGGATCAAAGCGCCAGATGCCGGAAGAGGACTGCAGGAGGCGCTGCAACTCCGTGGACGAGTCCAGGAACACGGGTGCCCCGAGTTGAAAGATGGGATTGGATGTGGAGTCGGCCAGAGCGGGCAGTGGGTTGACGACCAGGTCCCACGGTGACTGGAATCCGGTGCCGCTTCGGATCGGTCCGGTGACGTACGTATCCGGTTCTACACGGACGATCAGGGACAGAGAAGGATGCAACAGCGTGTCACCCCGTGCGACGGCCGCACCGAACACGACCGGAAGCGTCCGCTCCGCACTGAAGATCATCTCCGTTCCATATCGCAGCGGGCCGTCGGAATCGGCTGCGGAGAGGCGCGACTGAACAAACGCGTCCGCCATGCGCAACTCGAGTCGACCGTACTGGGCCAAAGCGGGTGGCGAATGGGCCTCGGAAAGTGCGAGAAACCCCGCGAGTACAGCCGCTGCGATGCGAGAAATGTCCATTTGGACGTGGTTGAGGGCTCTATCTGAACCAGCAAAAATATGCTCACCGTGTCAACCCCGGCAGGTTCCCGCCCAGGTTTCGGGGAAGCCCATGTCAGGACGCAGCGGCCGGACCGACCGGCGTGAGTACGCGGTATAGCGTGGGCACCACCAGCATGGTGAGGAACGTGGAAACGAGCAGGCCGCCGATGATCGTCCACCCGAACGGCGCAAAGAGGGAGCCGCCGGTGAGCGTCAGCGGCAACAGTCCTCCGACGGTAGTGAGGGTGGTTAGTACGATCGGGGTGAACCTTCGTTCACCCGCCTGAAGGATGGCATCGAGGGTGGACAAACCTTCCGCGCGAAGCTGGTTCGCGTAGTCAACGAGGATGATCGAGTTATTGATGACGATCCCGATGAGGCTGGTCAGGCCCACAAAGGCGGTGAAGGAGAAGGTGTGGCCTGTCAGCAGAAGGGTGAGCACGGCCCCCGTGATGGAAAACGGGATGGCCGCGAGCACGATGAGCGCCTGCTTGAAGGAGCCGAATTGGAGTACGAGGACGGCGAAGATGCCGAACAGGGCGGCGATGAGGGCCTGCCCCATGCCCGCGAACGACTCCGATCGGGCTTCCTGCTCTCCACCGATGTGATACCGATAGCCCCCAGGGAGTGGATGATCGTCGAGTTGCCGAACGATATCGTTCGTGACAGCCGCGATGTTATATCCGTCCCGGACATCGGCCGTGATCATCGCATTTCGCTCGTAGTTCTGATGCTCGATGCGGCTGGGACCGGATCGAAACTCGATCGAGGCCAACTGCCGCAGGGGAATCCGGGCGCCCGTCACCGAGGTCACCGAAATGCGGTCGAAGTCGGATACGGCGGGCGTGCCGGTGATCGGAAGGCGAACCATCAGGTCATACTCGTCTCCTTCGGCATCACGGTATTTGGCGACGGGCAGTCCGGCAAGTGCCGCCCGAACGGTCCGGTCGATCTCCACGAGCGGTACGCCGAGCAAACCCGCCTTGTCACGGTTGATCGCGACGTGGAGGTCCGTCTTGACGTTCCCGGCTGTGTTGTTGACGTTTACGGTTCCCGGAGTACGTAGTACGACATCTTCCAGTGCGGCGGCATAGGATCTGAGCACCTCCAAATTGTCGCCAAAGATCTTGATCGCAATAGGCGCCTCATAATTTGGACCCTGTTGGAATTCCAGCACCTCAATGCGCGCTCCCGGAATTTCCTCCAATTGTGACCGCAGGTCGGCAACGACGCGCGTCCGCCGGGCCGGGTCATTGTCCGGCAGCGCTACGAGGACTTCCCCGTTCGTCGAGGATTCGCGTTTCGGACTATGGTTGTAGTAGATGTACGGATTGCCGCGTCCCACATTGGTCGTATATCCCCCCACATCCGCGTGGGAGGCGATCACGGACTCGACGTGCCGAAGGACGTTATCTGTTTCAGAAAGGCTCGTGCCCTGGGGCGTTTCGACGAGGACGGTGATCTGGCTCTTCTCCGCTTTCGGAAAGAGGCTCACACCGACCAGGGGAAACAGCGCCAGGGCGCCCAAGAAGAAGACGACCGAAGCGACCGAGACGACTACGGGATGGGATACGGCGTACCGAAGGGAGCGGCGGTACGGCCCCTCGATTTGTTGACGCAGGAGGGCAGCGCCCGGCCCCTCCCGGCGTGTCGGAGCACCGGCCGCCTGGCCGAGAAACCGAGCGGTGAGGTAGGGGGTGACCGCCAGCGAGATGAGCAAGGAAGCCGTGAGCGCAAAGACGACGGTCAGCGGCATGGAGCGGATGAACGTCCCCGTCTCGGTCGGCAGGATGATCATGGGGAGAAACGCCAGGAGCGTCGTCACCGTCGAACTGATTACCGCTGAGGCGATCTGGCTCGTGCCCCGGATAGCGGCCTCCATCGGAGCAAATCCCTCTCGCATGAACCGCAGTACATTGTCCGTTACCACGATGGCATTGTCCACCAGAAGGCCCAGGGCGATAACCAATCCCACAATCGACATCTGCTGAATGCCGAAACCGGATAGGTCGAGCCAGCCGATAGCGATGAAGATCGAGAGGGGAATGGCAAGAATGACGACGCCGGCGGCACGAAATCCGAAGGCCACGAGGACGACCAGCCCGACGAGGAGAAGGCCTTGCAGCAGATTCGAAAAGAAATGATTGACCCGGTTGGCGACGCTGACCGACTGGTCGAATGCAGTCCGCAGAGAGATATCGGCCGGCAGTGAAGACTCGAAGTCACGAACGACCGCCTTGACTTCGTCGACGACGTCGAAGATGTTGCTCTTGGAGCGCTGGATTGCGGTCACGAGGACCGCCCGCTCTCCGTTATAGCGCACGATGTGGGTGGGTTCGGCATACCCCATGTCGACCTGTGCCACATCCTGGAGCGTTACGATGCGACCGCCGTAGGAATGGACTACCGTGCGCCTGATATCGTCCAGGGACTCGTAGTCGCCACTGGTTCGCACGTTGAACCGTCTCGTACCACTGTCAACCTGCCCTCCGGGGATGTTGGTGGCGGCGGCCTGGATGGCCTGCAGGACCTGTCCGAGCGAAAGACCAACCTCCCGCATCTTCTCGAGGTCGACGTTTACGTCCACCCGTTGCGTGGGAAACGCCCAGGCATCCGACTGTCGAATTCCGGGAACACGCTCGAGGCGGCGTTCCAGTCGGGTGGCCAGCCGTTCCAGAGTCCCGAAGTCGGCGGTTTCGGAGACCAGGGCGTATTGGAGGATGTTGACGAGCGATACGTCCTGTTTGGCGATTTCAAGCAGCGCCAGGTCTTCCGGCAATTCGTCCGATACGCCTGAAATGGCATCGAGTACTTTGCCATGCTTGTCGTCAGGGTCACTGCCGACCACGAAACGAACGAACATCCACATGAGGCCGTCCTGGATGGTCGTGTTGACGTCGTGGACGTCCTCCAATTCGTTGATGGCCTCTTCGATGGGGTCGACCACCAGCCGTTCCATGTCTGCCGGTCCGACGCCGGGGTACGCCACTACGATGATGGCTCCGGCGAAACTGGCGGTTGGATCCTCCGATCGCGGCATGGTGAGAAAGGAGGTGACGCCCATGGCCAGCAACAGAACCGTAATGACCAGGGTGAAGCGGTGGTTCCGAAGGGCGAGTTCGGGGAGTCTCATGGGATAAGCAGGCGAAGAGGAGTGGGAGATCTGAGGGGACGGAGGATCAGTCCTGGTTGATTCGCTGCACGCGGGTGCTGTCACTCAGATAGGGTGTTCCGCGGGATACGACGAGTGCTCCCGCCGTCAGTCCGCTCGACACGGCGATGGAGTCGTCGAGCACGTGGGCGATAGCCACATCCCGGCGGCGTACCGTCGAACTTCCCGGCTCGAGCAGATAGACGACCCCTCGGACGCCGTCGCCTTCAGCGATGGCTTCTATCGGAATAAAGAAGTACGGGTCCCTTTGGGAGGGGTGGAGCGTCACACGCGCGATGAATCCCGAGCGCAGCCGTTCATCCGCCCGATCGAGCCCGAGTTCTACCTCAAACGTTCCGGTAAGAGGATCGGCAGCGGCAGCCACCTGGACGATCCGGGCATCGAACGACTCGCCTGGAACGGCATCGAAATGAAGCGAGGCATGGTCGCCCGGTCGAACACGGACGATGTCGCGGTCGGCGAGGGCCACACGGACGACCCAGCCGCGTCCCGAGGCGCCGACCACCAGAACGGGTGCTCCGGATGCCACCAATTCACCCGGTTCGGCCAGGCGCCGCAGTACACGGCCCGCCGCCGGGGACCGGATCTCCGCAAAGCGCCTGTTGAACTCGGCTGCATCGAGCGCTGCCCGGGCTGCATCCCGTGCGGAACGGGCATTCTCGACCTGCTCGACCGTCGCAACCGTGTCGCGCAGCAGGCTCTCCGCACGGTCCAGGTCCCGCATCGCCTTCTCGAAGCCGATCTGCGCCTGCGCCACCTGGGCGTCGATCTCCGACGGGTCGAGTCGGGCGAGAAGTTGGCCTGCCGCAACCGCTTGTCCTTCCTGGGCAGGAATCTCGAGGATGACGCCTCCGATTTTGAAACCAAGCCGGAGCTCCGCCTTATTCGCCAGTATTCCCGACGTGCGAATCGGCAGCGCTCGGGCTTCGTACTGGACTTGAGCCACCTCAACGGGAACGGCCGGATCGCTGTCCGGAGTGCGGTCGGGGTCCCCTCCACAGGATAGCAGAAGGGCCGGGAGCATCGTTGCGGATGCCACCGTCAGGACGCGACGCAGGCGAATGGAAAGGGAGGATCTCATCGTGTTGATCAAGGCACGGAAGCCAAAAAGACGAAGGGAAATGACACGAAGGAGGGGAGCGTGACGGGCTCCGCGGCGGTCGCCGCACATTCCCTCGCGGTAACTAGTCGGTCGTAGGAAGCACATACAGGGCGGCGGATCGTTCGAGTTCAGCCATGTGGATAAGCAGGTCGTAGCGCGTGATGACCAGGTTCAGTTCCGCTGACGTCAGGGTCGTTCGCGCGTCCAGGAATTCGATCTGGTTGGCCATGCCTTCCTCCACTTTGCGTTGAACGAGCCGGTAGGTTTGACGGGCGCTAGCGAGCCGCTGACGGGCCGTTTCGAGCGCACGGACCGCAACGCGGACATCGGATGTCGCCCGGGCCGTCTCCAGAGCGACCTGCCGTGCGAGTTCCTCGCGCTGTTCCTCCAGACGCTTCCGCTCCAACTCTGCCTGGGTGACTCTGCTGCGCCGCCGCATGCCGTCGAACAGACTCCAATTCAGGACGATCGAGGCCATCCAGTAGTCCGAGTCCCGATCCAGGATGTACGATTCTCCCTGCACGCCGATATCGACCGCCGCGGCGAGCGTCGGAAGGCGCGAACTGGATTCAATGCGGCCGGCA
Source organism: uncultured Rhodothermales bacterium (assembly GCA_964387555.1). Lineage (GTDB taxonomy): Bacteria > Bacteroidota > Rhodothermia > Rhodothermales > CAYLXM01 > CAYLXM01. The sequence continues at coordinate 18,123 of CAYLXM010000039.1, forward strand.
GCCTGCGCGGCGCGGATCGCGAAATCGAGTTGCTCCAGTTCTTCGCGGCGATCCAGCGCAATGCCTGACCAGTCCTCAGCCAGTCCGGCGCTGTCCGGAACCGTCCATTCGGCAGAACCGGCGCTGCCGGAGGAGTCGAGCGACTCGGGCTCAGGTATCGTTATGGGAGCGTCCAGCGGTCGATTCAGGAGAAAGTTGAACCAGGAGGCGGAGAGATCCCGGTCGGCAACGGCGCGTTCGAGGTCCTGCTCCACGACACGCACCTCGGTTTCGGCGCGGAACACCGCATCGCGCGTCACTTTTCCGTTGGCGAGCAGCCGCTCGTGAACGCGTAGGTTCTCCGCCACAAGGCGAGCGGCGGATTCGTAGACATCCACCGCACTTTCTGCCTTGAGAAACATGAAATACGCCGTCTTGACCTCGGCCACCAGGCGACGCTTATAGGCCTCGAGCCCAGCCGATCCGGCGCGGACGAGATGCGAGCGCAGAGCGATCGTGTGGGAAATCGCAGGCTGGACCAGGGGCTGGATAAGCCGCAGCCGCGTTTCCTGCTCCCGCTCCCGAAGGAAGGGGACGACCTGGTTTTCGACCTGCGGGAAGGTCCCCGGGATACCCTGTGATTCGAGAATCGCATTGAGCGTGCTGTAGACGGGATTGAGCAGATCCCCAATGGGAACTTCGATCAGTCGACCGCCTCCCGCTCGCGAATAACGGGCCGAGAGGTCGAGACTGGGGAAATAGAGCCGTTTCGCTTCATCCAGTGCGGCATGGCTGCGCTCCATGCCGGTGGCATGCTGCCGGAGCGCAAGGTTGTTTTGCAGGGCCTCTGCAACGTAGCGGTCGAGAACCCCCTGCTGAGATCGCGAAGGCTGCGGGAGCCACAACAGAAGCAGCGCCGCCAGTGCAAAATGATAGGCGGATAGAGCGATTCCCGGGGTGCAGGGGTTCTGTTTCATCGCGGGTCGTGCGGGTCTGCCTGAGATGCAGGAGAAGAACGGCGTATTGTGGAGTACAAGATCGGGATTCGGTTTGTTCTACGCCGAGCCGCGCGTAAGTTCTACACCTACATCCGATGAGACAGATTCCCTCTACCAGGGAAGGTGGAGTCGCAGGTTTCTTTCGGTGGAGTTCCTTGCCCGCAAACGCCGAACCCATGATCCGAGCCGTGCCGCCGGGATTGGTGTCCCTGGATATAGCGCGCCCCGTCTGGGAACAGACCTACACCGTATCTCCTCTTGTGGTGATCGGTACGCGTGATAACGAGGGGTTCAACCTGGCGCCAAAGCACATGGCGATACCCATGAGCTGGGAGAACTACTTCGGGTTCGTCTGTACACCCCGTCATCGGACGTATCAGAATGTAAAACGGGAGGGCGCCTTCACAGTGAGTTACCCTCGGCCCGACCAGGTGGTGGTCGCGAGCCTTTCCGCCATGTCGCGCCGGGAGGCGGAGGGCGAGAAACCGGTGCTGGACCTGCTGCCCACCGTGCCGTCTACGGTCGTGGAAGGCGTGTTCCTGCGGGATGCCATGCTCACACTCGAGTGCGAGTTGGACCGTATCGTAGACGGATTCGGCGTGAATAGCCTCATTGCGGGACGGGTCGTGGCCGGGTTCGTCGATCCGGATGCCCTGAGAGTGTCCGATGTGGACGGCCAGGAGATCGTATACCGGTGCCCGGTACTCGCCTACCTGTATCCGGGCAGGTACGGGGTGATCAAGGATACGTACACCTTTCCATTCCCACTTCACTTTGAGAAGTGACCCCATGAACGCGAATGGAATCGACGCGGATGCCGTCCGGCAGAGGGCGGAGTCGTTGCGCGGTGAGATGACCGACTTCTTGGCCCAACTTGCGGCCGTCGAGTCTCCGTCGACCGACCCCGGGTCTCAGGAACCCGTTCTGAATCGGCTGGCGGAGCGTCTGGAGGAACTCGGCTATCTGGCGAAAATACTGCCCGGAGTGGCAACGGGTGGGATCCTGTATGCCCGGCCTCGTCGCAGACCGCGCAGCACTCCCATCCAGTTGCTCATTGGACACTGTGACACGGTATGGCCCGTGGGAACGATCGGATCGATGCCCGTCCGCGTGGAGGAGGGCCGCATCCGAGGGCCGGGCGTGTACGACATGAAAGGAGGCCTTACCCAGATGGTCTTCGCGCTCAAAATCGTGCACGAAATGACCGGCATGCCCCCGGCTATTCCGGTGGTCGTCGTCAATTCGGACGAGGAGATCGGCAGCCGCGAATCCACAACCCTGATTCGCCGCCTCGCCCGCGTGGCCGACCGGACCTACGTGCTCGAACCCTCTCTAGGGCGCGATGGAAAACTGAAGACGGCACGCAAGGGCGTCGGCCGATTCACGGTGGAGATCGGCGGGATCGCCGCACACGCCGGTCTTCAACCCGGTTCCGGAGCCTCGGCGATCCTCGAGCTGGCCCATGTGGTGCAGCAGCTGCACGCCTTGAACGACCCCGAACGCGGTGTTTCCGTCAATGTAGGTCAGATCGAGGGAGGGCTGCGTGCGAATGTCGTTGCGCCCACATCGCGGGCCGTGGTCGACGTCAGGGTGCCCACACACGAAGATGCCGAACGGGTGGAAGCTTTCATTCTCGCGCTGGCGCCGACCGTGCCCGGCACCACCCTGAAGGTGAGCGGACGCTTCGGACGTCCGCCAATGGAACGGACGCCGAGGAACAGAAAACTCTGGCTTGCAGCTCAGGTGGCCGGAGTCGCCCTTGGCCTGGACCTCGAAGAGGCGACGGCAGGAGGCGGCTCCGACGGCAACACGACGAGCCTGTATTCGGCCACGCTCGACGGACTCGGGGCCACCGGAGATGGTGCACACGCCGCCCACGAATATGCCGACCTCGATCGAATGACGGAACGCACGGCACTGCTCGCCCTGTTGCTCTCGCTAGAGCCCCTCCACGGATCTTCGCAGTAACGAATCGATCGGACTCGATGGACACGCGCTACGTCTTCTCCTCCCTGACGCGCATCGCGGTGCTCGACCGCCTCCCCTTCGAGGTCGCCGAATTGCCCCGGAGTACCTGGGCCACCGGTGATTACGTGGTGGGCGAGGTGCTGCGCACGGTCGGCCAGCTGTCGCGAATCGAGCGTACCGACGGGCGGATGATGGACGTCGCTCGGGGGGATCTCGTGATCGGCGCATGGGGGGAGCGGGCCGCCACGCTCGAAGCCACGGGATCATGGAAGAAGATCGCTGAGAACGGGGCGTTTCATGCGCTGACCGGCGCAGGCTTGTTTGGTGCGATGACGTCCAAGTCGCCGCTGGTCCCGGCGGTCATGCCGCTCGTCTACCGCGGTCACGTCATGATAGGCGGAGAAAAGGCGACCATGCGCCGCTTCATGCCGCCGGTTCCCGAACGGCCGTTCAACACGCCTACCGTTCTACTCATCGGCAGTTCGATGTCGGCCGGCAAGACAACCGCCGCACGCAAGGTGATCCGGATCCTCAAGAAACTCCGGCTGAAAGTCCTGGGCGGCAAACTCAGCGGCGCCGGACGGTACCGGGATATTCTCAGCATGCACGACGTCGGAGCCGACTTTGTGTTCGACTTCGTAGACGTGGGACTACCCTCCACCGTAGTTCCCGCCCGCGAATATGAGGCGGCCCTGACGGAGTTGCTTTCGCTCTTCGCCGGCGCCGAGGTCGACGTGGCCGTCCTTGAAATCGGAGCATCACCCCTCGAACCGTACAACGGCGACGTGGCGTTTCGCGCCATCGAGGAATGTGTGCGCTGCACCATCCTCTGCGCCTCCGATCCCTATTCCGTGGTAGGCGTGATGGCGGCTTTCGGGGTTCGACCCGATCTCGTAAGCGGCGTGGCCACCAATACCTCGGCCGGTGTCGATTTGATCGAAAAGCTCAGCGGCGTCAAGGCCGTCAATGTACTCAATCCGACCTACCTGCCCGAAGTCGAACGCGTACTGTGTGAGAAACTGGGCCTCGGAGGCTGAAACGCACGCCCACACGCCCACACGCCCATTCCCCCACCCCTCACACCACCCCGTGCCTCTTCCCCACCTTCGTGAACGCCTCGATGCACCGATCCAGGTGGACGCGCGTGTGGGCCGCTGAGACCTGGACACGGATGCGCGCCTCACCTTTCGGGACCACCGGGTAGCTGAACCCGATCACGTAAATGCCCTCATTCAGCATATCCTGTGCGACCTGCTGAGCCAGGCGGGCATCGTAGAGCATAATGGGGACGATGGGATGCACCCCTGGCCGGATATCGAAACCCCGGGCCGTCATCCCGCGGCGAAAATAGCGTGTGTTGTCCTCCAACCGGTCCCGCAGCGCGGTCGTCTCACTCAGCATGTCGAGCACCTTGAGGCTCGTAAAGGTGATGACCGGCGCCAGCGTATTCGAGAACAGATAGGGCCTCGATCGCTGCCGGAGTAACTCGACGATCTCCTTTCTGCCGGTGGTGAACCCGCCCATGGCGCCGCCCAGGGCCTTCCCGAGCGTACTCGTGATGATATCGACGCGGCCGAGGCAGCCGCAATGCTCCACCGAACCCCGTCCGGTGGGCCCGAAGAATCCTGAACCGTGACAGTCGTCCACCATCACCATGGCGCCGTACCGGTCCGCCAGATCACAGATGGCCTGAAGGTTGGCCACGTCCCCGTCCATGCTGAACACCCCATCCGTCGCAATGAGCCGCATCCGCGCGCCCTGGGTCTCGACGAGGATCTGCTCGAGCGCGTCCATATCGCTGTGCGCGTACCGATGCCGGCCGGCCTTGCAGAGCCGGATCCCATCGATAATGGAAGCGTGGTTCAGCGCATCGGAAATCACGGCGTCTTCCGGGCCGAGCAGGGTTTCGAAGAGACCGCCGTTCGCATCGAAGCAGGCCGCGTACAGGATGGTGTCCTCGGTCTGGAAAAACGTGGCGATACGCGCCTCCAGTTCCTTGTGGATGTCCTGCGTGCCGCAGATGAAGCGGACGGAGGACATGCCGAATCCGTATTTCGCAACCCCCTCCCGCGCCGCCTCGATGAGCGCAGGATGGTTGGACAACCCCAGGTAGTTGTTGGCGCAGAAGTTGATCACCTCGCCGCCTGAAGCCACCTCGATGTCGGCGTCCTGCTGCGACGTGATGATCCGTTCTTCCTTGTAAAGCCCACTCTCGCGTATATCCTGGAGGATGCCACGGAGGGTCTGTGTTGCCTGGTCTGAGAACATGGCCGGATTGGACGGAGTGAAGGAGGATGTACCCGGGTTCGAGGGAATTCAGCGCGTCGTAGGGGATGCCGCCGGAATGCCGTTGGCGACGTGGTGGAGCATATCCTCGACGATATCCTGGAGTCCGAAAGCATGGTTCCAGTCCCATTCTTCCCGTGCCGCCGAGTCGTCGAAGACCCGAGGCCACGAGTCGGCGATGCGCTGCCGAAAGTCGGGCTCATAACGGCAGTCGAATCCCGGAATGTGTTCGCGGACCGCCTCGGCCAGCTCCTCCACCGTGAAACTTACGGCAGCCAGGTTATAGCTGGTGTGTACGGTGAGCCGCTCCTGAGGTGCATCCATCACCTCGAGCGTGGCGCGGACCGCATCCGGCATGTACATCATCGGCAGCCGGGTATCGGCGCGCAGGTAGCAGGTATACGCCCCCTGCTGCACCGCCGCGATACACATCTCGACGGCATAGTCGGTGGTACCGCCCCCCGGGAGGGTCTTGTGGCTGATGAGCCCGGGATACCGGAGGCTGCGCACGTCGATGTCGTAAGTCCGCCGGGCGTAGTGACAGAGCAGTTCCCCGGCCACTTTGGTGATGCCGTACATCGTATTCGGCTGCAAGGTGGTGTACTGCGGGGCAGGGTCGAGTTGCGCCTGCTCCCCGAAGACGGCAATGGAACTCGGCCAGAAGATGCGCAAGCCCTGTCGCTTCGCCACGTCCAGAACGTTGCGCAGGCCCTCCACGTTGATCGACCATGCGAGATCCGGGGCTTGCTCGCCCCGGGCCGAGAGCAGGCTGGCCAGGTGGAAGACCGTGTCGATGTCGTTGCGTACAACCAGGAACTCGAGTTGCTGCGCGTCCCGGACATCGAGTTGGGCATACCGTGAGCCCCCTGCCGAGCCCGCTGGTTTGATGTCGGTTTCGAGAACGGACTCGGGGCCGTATCTGCTGCGGAGGGCCGTGACGAGGTCACTCCCAATCTGCCCAAGCGCACCGGTAACGAGGATCTTCTTCATAGGGTCGAATCATGCATGCGTCAGGGAAACAGGGCCGCTGCTAACCGAGGTCGAATACCACGATGGTGTCGATTTCGTCCCGCACATCCCGAGGCAGGCTGATCACCACATCCCTTCCGGCCGACTCGAAAGCCAGTTCCGCCCCGGAATCGAGCAGCGAAACCCGCCCGACCGGCACGTCGGCCGTCCCCGGCAGCGTGAGCTCGTCGGGCACATTCGGATCGAGAACGTGGAGATAGAACTTGTTGTCGACACGCGTGGTGACGCCCCAATCCTGCGGCGGCATGGGGCCGCCCCGCGTACCGTAGATGGTCTCACCGTAGCGGCCGGTCCATCTACCCACTTCTTCCAGACGCTCGATCACCTCCGGCTGGAACGTGCCTTCGGGAGTCGGGCCCACGTTCAGCAGCAGGTTGGAATCGAAACCGGCTGCGCGCACCAGGTAATGGACGATCTGGGTCACGCTTTTCCAGTTTTCGTCGGACGCATTGTATCCCCACGAGCCGTTCATCGTGTCACACGTCTCCAGGGGAAGCGCCCCGATGTCCGTCGTGTTGTACCCGAACGTATTCTGGCCGGGGAGATCCCGCTCGAACATCTGGAAACCCTCCCCTTCGAAGGGCAACACGTGATGGTTGTTGCCGATAATGGCATGGGGCTGCAGGCGATGGATGAGGGCGTACGTCTGCTCGAGGCGCCAGTCGACGCGGGTCGTGCGATCCCGCTTGTCCTCTTCATTAATGTGATGATCCCACCACCCGTCAAACCAGAAGCCTTTCAGCGCGCCGTAGTCGCCGCCCGCCAGTTCGGCGACCTGGGCATCCATGTAGTCGAGATAGCGGTTGAAGTCGCCGCTTTCCGGTCGGCCGGAGTGGGCGCCCGTCTTGCCGCGCGGGAAATAATCGGGATGGCGCCAGTCGAGATGGGAGTGGTAGAAAAACAGCTCAATGCCTTCGCGGGCGCAGGCTTCGGAGAGCATCTTGAGGACGTCCTTTCCGTACGGGGTCGCCTCCACGATGTTGTAGGGACTCACCTTCGAATGCCACATCGCGAACCCGTCGTGGTGTTTCGAGGTGATCGTGATGTAGCGCATGCCCGCCTGCCGCGCAACGCGAACCCACGCATCGGGGTCGAAGCCGACCGGATTAAACTCCGGAGGCAGCTTCTCGTACTCCTCCACGGTCATCCGGTCATTGTTCATCACCCACTCTCCCTTGCCCAACAGGCTGTATACGCCCCAGTGGATGAACATCCCGAATCGGGCCTCGCGAAACCAGGCCTGCGTCGCGGCCTGGAGTTCCTCCGGAGTGGCCGCCGGCACATCGGGGCCGGATTCGGAGCGGCAAGAGACGAAAGAAAGGGCGGCCGCGCCTCCGGAGAGGTTGAGCAGGAAGGTGCGTCGGTTCATGATCGGACCACGAAGAGTGCAGAGGTTCATCAAACCCCACAAAATAGGATGCGATTGATTCCGCCGACAGGGAAACCTACCATTAAGAAGGGACGAACGCACAGGGTCTCGCCGACGTGACCCTCGGCTACGCCGCCATGCTCGTTTCAGGAATGATAACCCGCAAGACAATGGAGGCCATGGTACTGGAGCGGCCGGGTAGACCGCTTGTCCGAATGCAGTTGCCCACGCCGGAACCCGGCGCGGGACAGGTACTACTCCGGATCGAAGCCTGCGGCGTATGCCGCACCGACTTGCATGTGGTGGATGGCGATCTGACGGAGCCGAAACTGCCGCTGATCCTCGGCCACGAAATCGTGGGACGGGTCGAAAAACTGGGATCGGGGGTGCAGGACATTGCCCTCGGGGATCGCCTGGGTGTTCCCTGGCTCGGCCGTACCTGCGGCCACTGCCGGTTTTGTATCGGAGGCCAGGAAAATCTCTGTGATGAAGCCGGTTTTACGGGGTACCAGATCGATGGAGGCTTTGCCGGGTTCACGGTGGCGGACCCGAAGTTCTGCTTCCCGATCCCGGAGGATCTCGACGCCGCCGAGGCCGCGCCGCTTCTATGCGCGGGCCTGATCGGGTACCGGTCGTACCGAATGGCGGGTTCCGGGCGGAGGCTCGGCCTGTACGGATTCGGCGCCGCAGCCCATATCATCGCCCAGGTGGCCGTTTTTGAGGATCGGGAGGTGTATGCCTTCACCCGGCCCGGAGACGCCGAAGCGGCATCGTTCGCCCGGTCGCTGGGCGCCGTGTGGGCGGGCGGGTCGGATGAATCCCCGCCCGAACAACTCGACGCGGCCATCCTGTTCGCGCCCGTAGGCGCGCTCGTCCCGGCCGCCCTGCGCGCCGTCGTCAAGGGTGGCGTCGTCGTCTGCGCGGGGATCCACATGAGTCCCATCCCCACTTTTCCCTATGAGCTGCTCTGGGGAGAGCGCATCGTACGGTCGGTCGCGAACCTGACCCGAGCGGACGGCATCGGCTTCTTTGAAATTGCCCCGCGGGTACCCGTCCGCACCGAAATCGAGCGCTTTTCGCTTGCGGAGGCGAACGATGCCCTGGACCGTCTGCGGAGTGGCCGGATCCAGGGGGCCGCTGTACTCGTATTATGAGTTTATGCCCATTCGCCAGTCTATGAGCTTGATGTCGTTCATCCGTTCTCAGCGTAGCGTCCTGTTTCTTTGGGCGCTGTTGCTTGCCTTCGCCTCTGCGTGCGGAGCCACACGCGTCCGCCAGGAGGCGCCCATCGATGTCGTTTCGGCGGCCCGGTATGTGGTCATCACCGATTCACTGGAGGACGATCCGGACCTCGACGCGTTGGTCGCGCCCTTTCGGGAAGTGATCGGAGAGCAGATGTCAACCGTCATTGGCAACGCAACGGGGGAATTTGTCAAGGCACAACCGGAGAGTTCACTCGGCAATCTGGTGGCCGACGCGATGCTGGACCAGATCCAGGCGCTCGTCGCCACACCGGTGGATGTGGCCGTGACCAATGCAGGAGGATTGCGCGTTCCGATCCCCGCCGGCCCGGTTCCTCTGGGAACGATCTACGAACTGATGCCCTTCGAAAACTGGCTCATGGTCATCACGTTGTCAGCCACAGGCATGGATTCCCTGGCCCAGCAGATGGCGCGGCGTCGCGGCGAACCAACCGCCGGCTGGAGCTTCCTCATCGACACGGAAGCGCAGACGGCTTCCGACATCCGCGTCGGCGGCGAGCCGCTGCAGGCGGATCGGCTCTACAGGATCGTAACGACCGACTACCTCGTGAGTGGAGGGGGCGGCATGCCCGCCTTGCAGTCCCCGCTGCAGCAGGAAGAAATTCCGGTACTCCTGCGGGATGCCATCGCCTCGTACATCCGTGAGCAGGGGCGCATCGAGCCGCTTCGCGACGGTCGTCTTCGCTTTTCCTCGAATTGACCCGTTCCATGAACCGACGACACTTCCTACGCACTGCCGGCGCCGGCGCCGCAGTCGCTGCTCTGACGCCGGGGCGCCTGCTCGCCGCGCGGCCGCTTCACCTCGTGCTCCTGCACACCAACGATACGCACTCGCGCATCGACCCCTTCCCGATGGACGGTGGCCGCCTCCAGGGGCTCGGCGGTGTGGCGAGAAGGGCGACGCTCGTGCGCCAGATTCGAGCCTCTCACCCCCACGTGCTCCTGCTCGACAGCGGTGACATCTTTCAGGGCACCCCGTACTTCAACTTCTTCGAAGGGGAGATCGAGTTCAAGGCGATGTCGGCTATGGGCTACGATCTGGCCACACTCGGTAACCACGACTTCGATAACGCGGTGGATGGGCTGGTGAAGATGCTTCCCCACGCCGAGTTCGATTTCGTGTCGGCGAACTATGTCATCGAAGACGTACGCCTCGCTCCCCGGGTTGCGCCGTATGTCATCCGCGAGTTCGCCGGAACCAAGGTGGGCATTTTCGGGCTGGGAATCGACTTCGATGGGCTCGTCCTGAAATCCCTCCACCAGGGGGTCTCCCACACGGATCCCCACCTCGCCGCCGCGAAAACGGTGGAAGCCCTCCGAGAAGAGGGGTGTGCATTGATTGTCTGCCTCTCGCACCTCGGTTTCCGGTACCGGGAAGACCGGCCCAGCGACATGACCCTCGCGAACGAAGTCGAGGGCATTGACCTCATTCTGGGAGGCCATACGCACACGTTCCTCGACGAGCCCCACGTCGTGCGCCGCTTTGGCGGGGGCGAGACGACCATTGCCCAGGTGGGATGGGGCGGAGTCCGCCTCGGACGGGTCGACGTCTTCATCGGCGCCTCCCCGGACCGGCCCGAAATTCGAACGGCCCCCGGATACCAGATGGATGCACGGTTCGACCGGTGGTGAACGGCACGTTCGTCCGGACCGTGATTCCGCTCCGGTGATCTGCGCTATCCGCGGACGCTTCGCTCAGAACGCATCCACGATCGAACGCACGCGAATCCCCTGGAAAAATTCCGCAGGGAGGACGCCGTCGGCCGCTTCGAAGGTGACGGTGCGCTGTTCACCCGCATCCAGATCGAAAAAATTGTCCTCGAAGTGACCGTCGATCTCCGCGTGCTCCAGCCAGACGTGGCGGGCTGCGGCAGTGCTGGAGATTTCGATCTCCGCCGTGCGACCGGATACCTTTCCTGATACGGCGAATTTCGGAACGGGCAACTGCAGGGCTTTGTGCGGCCCGAAGAAATGACGGGCTGTCGCGTACACGCCGTTGCCGTCGGACAGTTGGGCCGTCAGGTAGCGGAGCGGAGCCGTCGCCTTGTCCACCAGCGACGAAACCGGAAACTCGGCCACGGCCTCCGCCGAGCGGGCAGGGATCCGGCAGCGGACGGCGTGTTCGCGGTACACGCCACCAAAAAAGTCCATCAGCCGGATGTCCAGGCGTCCATCGAACGGCTCGGCGCGGTCGGACACGACGAAGAGGTTCAGGCGGTCCTTCTCCTCGGAGATGGAAACCATCACCTCGGCGAAGAAGCGCCGGGCGGCGTAGTGCAGGGCCTTCCAGCGGCCGAAATAGTCGATGCTCGACCAGGAGGCGACGGGCCAGCAGTCGTTGAGTTGCCAGTAGAGCGCTCCCCCGCAGCGGTCGCCGATACGGCGGAGGTGCTCGGTCGCGATCCGGATGCCCTCCGCCTGCAGGATCTGGCTCACATAGAGGAACGAGGAGAAATCTCTTGGGACCGGATAGTGCCGCGCCATGTAGGTCCAGATCAGGTGGTTCCCCTCCGGATGTTTCTGGTGGGCGCGCATGACAGGCGATTCGATATCGTAATCTTCGGGCTCGGCATAGGCCTCTACGGTCCGCAGCAGCGGGAATGACTGGAATCCGTATTCACTCATGAAGCGCGGATGCTGCTTCAAGTAGGTCTCGAACGGTTCCTTTTTGTGCCAAACGCCCCAGTAGTGCATATCGCCGTGATCGACGTCATTCGGCGAGCCCCCCTCCGGGTCCGACCATGGTGAACTGGGCCAGTAGGTTCGTGACGGATCATGCTCCGCGCAGAGTCGCGGGAGCAGATCGTGGAAGAGCCGTTCATAGTCATGCCACATCCGCCGCGTGTATCTCCACTTCCACCCCCACGCCTGCCATCCCCAGGCCATTTCGTTGTTGCCGCACCAGAGCGCCATACAGGCGCGGTTGCGCAACCTCCGCAGTTCACCGATCGCCTCCGCCTCCACGCTCGCCAGAAAATCCGCGTCCGCCGGGTACATGCTGCACGAGAAGTGGAAATCCTGCCAGACGAGCAATCCCAGTTCGTCACAGAGGTCGTAGAAGGTCTCCTCCTCATAGATCCCCCCGCCCCACACGCGGAGCATGTTCATGCCTGCCTGCGCGGCCGAACCGAGCAGCCGGCGGTACCGGGGTTCGTCCACCCGCGCGGGAAAACTGTCCGCCGGAATCCAGTTCGCTCCCTTGGCAAACAAGGGGACATCGTTCACGACGAACCGGAATGCGGAGCCGCCGGCATCCCGCGACCGGTCGAGCCGGAGCGTGCGCAGGCCGATTTGCAGGGTGCGATGGTCGAGCGCCCCCCGTTCGTCCTCGAGCCGGATCTCGATGGGGTAAAGGGTCTGGCGGCCCATCCCGTTCGGCCACCAGCGCTCGGGATTCGGGATTCCAAGCCGGATCTCCGCGGCCGCTGCGATTGCGTCCACCAAAACGGCGCCGTCGGAGATACCGCCCGCGTGCGGGATGGAGACCGAAACGGACAGGGGCCCGGCTTCAAGCCGGTCGAGGGCTACGTTGACGCGCAGGCGTGCCAGCCTGTCGGTCAGTTCCTCCTGCACGACCTGGACGTGGTCGATCCGCGCTCCATCTCGTCCTTCAAGCGCGGCCGGCCGCCAGAGGCCGCAGGTGACGAAGCGCGGCCCCCAGTCCCAGCCGAAGTGGTACGGGGCCTTGCGAACGAACGGGCTCACGCGGCGCCCCGATCCGCCCCGGTCATTGATCGCAGGAAGACTGAACGGATGGGCCTTCGCCCGAGTCAATCCTTCCCGCATCGCGGAGAGAAAGCGGATTTGGACCCGGTTGACCCCCTGATGAATGTGATCGGTCACATCCACCCGCCACACCCGATACATGTTGTCCGCGAACAGTACCCGGGTGCCGTTGACGTCCACCTCCGCAAACGTATCCAATCCGTTGAAAACGAGCTCGATGCGGCGGCTCGCGCGCTGTGCTTCGGAAATCTCGATGTCCGTCCGGTAGATCCAATCGCGGTCTTCGATCCACTGCAGCCGGCTTTCGTTATCGCGATAAAACGGATCCTCGATCGCCCCTGCCGCCGCGAGGTCGGTATGCACGCAGCCCGGGACCACTGCCGGAAGCCATTCATTCGTATCGGCTTCACGGACCTGCCAGGTGGTCAAGTCGTGACGCCAGGAGGAGTTGGAGGAGGAGAATCGGGTGGGCATATGCAACGGAAAGAAGGTGCAAGTCGTATAACATACGATAGGTCCGTCTGAAGAGAGCCGGACCGGCAGCATAGAAATAAACGGCGGCAGTTTACGAGAGCCCGCCCAAACCAGACGGGAAAGATGAACGGATTGCGCACCACGTTCCTGATGACGATCCTGATCGTACTGTTCGTGCTGATCGGACAGGCGCTTTACGGTCAGCAGGGGATGATCGTGGCATTCGCCATCGCGGTGGCCATGAACTTCGGCAGTTACTGGTTCAGCGACAAGATCGTGCTGCGGATGTACCGCGCGCAGGAGGTGACGCGGGCGCAGGCGCCTGAACTGGTGGATATGGTGGACCGGTTGCGGCAGCAGGCGAATCTGCCCATGCCCCGGGTGTATGTGATCCCGTCGGAGCAGCCGAATGCCTTCGCGACGGGCCGCAACCCGCAGAACGCGGCCGTGGCCGTGACCAACGGGATCGTTCGGCTGCTCAACAAGCGCGAACTGGCCGGCGTCATCGCCCACGAGTTGGCCCACGTTCAGAACCGGGACATCCTGACGTCAGCCGTGGCGGCCACGATGGGTTCCGCCATCACCATGCTGGCCCGATTCGCCTTCTTTTTTGGAGGAGGGCGCGACCGCGATAATGTGCTTGGCGGACTGCTCATGCTGATCCTGGCTCCGATCGCGGCGATGTTGATCCAAATGGCCATCTCCCGTTCGCGCGAGTTCGTGGCAGACCACGACGGGGCCGAAATCTGCAACGATCCGGACGCGTTGGCCGATGCCTTGCTTCAGTTGCAGCGTGGTTCGGCGCGGATTCCCATGGAGGCCAATCCCAGCACGGCCCACATGTTCATCGTGAGCCCGTTCTCCGGAAAGAAGGCGGCGTTCGCGAACCTGTTTTCCACGCATCCGCCGGTTGAGGAGCGTGTCAAGCGACTGCGTGACCTGAGCCGTACCGGTTTCGGGGGTTGAGTATGGTATACCGGACCCTCCGGCCGCTTCTTTTCCGGCTCGATGCCGAGCGGGCGCACGATCTCGCCCTCGCTTCGGCCGCGCGGGCGGGAAGGCTGGCGGGTCCTGTCATCCGCCGGCTATTCCGAGCGGAATATGGGCCGCTGCGGCAGCAACTCTGGGGCCTCGAGTTCGCGAATCCCGTCGGTATCGCAGCCGGCCTCGACAAGAACGCGCGCCTGCTGCCCTTCTGGGAACTGCTCGGCCTGGGCACGGCTGAGGTCGGATCCGTAACGGCGAACCCGTCCGGCGGAAACCGCCGTCCGCGCGCCTTCCGCCTCCCGAACGACAGGGCACTCGTCAATCGGATGGGCCTCAACAACGAAGGTGCGGCTGAAGTGGCGGCGCGGATAGCGGGCGTCGTGGAGCGGGGTATCCCGCTGGGCATCAATCTGGCGAAGACCCACGATCCGGCGATTCTGGGGGATGAGGCGGTGGAAGACTTTCTCATGAGTTTCCGCACCCTTGCACCGCTCGCGGATTACATCGTGCTCAACGTGTCGTGCCCCAATACGGCAGAGGGGAAGACGTTTGAAGAGCCGGAAGCGCTCGACGCGCTGCTGCGTGCCGTTTTTTCGGAGCGGGAACGGATGGACAGCCGCGTTCCCGTGCTCGTGAAGTTCTCCCCGCCACCGGCGGACGGCCCGGTTCCATCGTCGGTGGATGAACTGGTGCATATCGCACTGGCGCACGGCGTTTCCGGCTTCGTTGCCGTAAATACGGCCGCGGACCGTCACGGGCTGCGCACGTCGCCGGGTCGGATTGAGGAAATCGGTCGGGGGGGACTCAGTGGAGCGCCCCTCGCGGGCCGGGCCCGCAGCCTGCTGAAGCACCTCTACCAGATCACGTCCGGCTCCGTGCCACTCGTAAGCGTCGGCGGAATTGACTCCCCCGAGGAGGCCTACCGCCGCATCCGCCTGGGCGCGTCGCTCATTCAAGTTTACACAGGACTCGTCTACGAGGGCCCTGGACTGATCCCCGCTATCAAGAAGGGTCTCGCGGCCCTTCTCGACCGGGACGGGTTCGCGACGCTTTCCGATGCAGTAGGCGCCGATGTGTGAGGTGATGTACATTCTGCACTGTCGTCCGGACGGCCATGCAGAGGGGCATTCCTGCCCGCGGGTCGTCGCCTCCGCTGCCCCTCCCGAGCAGTTTTCATCGGCGGAGCGCTCCCGAGGATGGGTCGCCCCACCGCATATAGCAAGGTCATGACGCAGATCGCCATCTACGGGGCCGGAGGATTCGGCCGGGAAGCCGCCTGGCTGGCGGAGTCCTGTGCGCTGGAGGGCGATCGGGTTGAAGTGGCATGCTTCATCGATGATGATCCGGCGCTGAGGGGCGTCAGCCTGAACGGGATTCCGGTGTACGGACTGGAGGAAGCGAGAGAACGTTTTCCGGAAGCCCTGGTGATCGGAGGGACAGGAAATCCCCAGATCAGGCAGCGCCTCATGGAGCGGGCGAGGGATGCCGGCTTCGGGTTCGGGCGACTCGTCCATTCCGAAACGAAGGCGTCCCGCTGGGTGACCTACGGGGAGGGGGTCGTCATTTGCGCGGGCAACATCTTGACCACAAACATCCACATCGGCGACCATGTGCAGATCAACCCGGGCTGTACGATCGGTCATGATGTCGTGTTGGGGGACTACGCCACGCTTACGCCCGGCGCGCATATTGCCGGCTTCGTCCATCTGGGCAAGCGGGTGTTTGTCGGCACCGGCGCGGTGATCATCAACGGAACACCGGAAGCCCCGCTTACGATTGGAGACGATGCCGTGATCGGCGCCGCGGCGTGCGTGATTCGCTCCGTTGGAGCGGGCGAGACCGTGGCGGGAGTACCGGCTAAGATAGTTTAGGAGTGTAGGAGTTTAGGAGTTTAGGAGTTTGTCTTTTGAGGGTTTGAGGGTTTGAGGGTTTGGAGTTGGCTCTCGACCGTCATCCCGGC
>CAYLXM010000040.1:0-22333 GCA_964387555.1 uncultured Rhodothermales bacterium
CGCGAATGGGTTGCCGGGACGAAAGCCCAGGTCTTGCGCCCCGTCTGCCTCTTCGAGATCCAGACCCCGCTTTCGAGGATCGGCGTTGACGCGATTCTCCCCAAGGGTCTCCGCGATGCGCCCCTCATCAACATGCCAGATGAGGATCCCGCCGTCGAATCGGGCTCCCTCCTCCCCTTTCTCACCCGGGATGGCCCAATCGTAGTCGTCGGCAGCGACGAGAACACCCCCCGGGAAATTGGATACGTCAGGACTGCAGAACGCATCGTCGTCCAGCGCATAGTGCACCGATCGCGTCTCGCCCTCCGTCCTGATCTCGAGGGTAAGCCCATCGTTATCGGGGTCGCGATGGCGGTTCTCGACGAGGAAGTACTCGGATTCGGAAACCGGTACGCGAAGCGCCTTTGCGACCTGTCCGTCCGCTTGCGTCGCCAGAGAGAGCAGATCGGGCCCATCGCCCGAAACCTCCACGAGGTCAATCCACCCCAGAAAGTGCCGTTCCCATGCGCTGGGCAACGGCGGAAGAAGGCCTGAGCACGCGAAAATGCCGAGCGGGTCCATCAGGCCGAACGGTCCGATCGCACTTTCCCCGGTCACGGTATCAAAAAGATCCGGAACGCCCAGATAGCTGAGAAAGAGCGAGGCAACGAGTCCGTTGATTCCCACCTCCAGGACATACGGCTCTTCCGTGATGGGATTCGAGCCCAGACGAGATTCCGTTCTCGGGGCCAGCGCCGAGTGACGAACGTCTACGCCGGAGAAGACGAGTGGCGGTCTCGTCTCGGCATTCCACACGCTCCGTTCCAGAAAGAGCGACGGAAGGTCTTCGGGTGTCTTGTTGAGGCTGGTGCCGATCAACTCGATGTCCCTTCCTGACCCCGCATGAAAGAGCAGGAAGAAGGTGCGGTCCGGGTCGAGCGGCGGCACTTCCAGCGGCAGCGCGTCGGCGAGAGCCCAGGCCTCATAAGCGAGGTCGACCAGTTTCTGAAGCTCGCGTCCGGCGGTAATGTCCTCACCGATCGGGCTGTACGACGCCATGGGTTTGGACACGCGGACCACTTCCGGGACGAGGTAGGTCGTCAGTTCAGTCCGTCCCCCCGAAGCGCGTTGCACGTAATGCCGGAGGAATTCGAGGTGGGCCTCGAAGTAGTCCGCATCGTGTGGCAGCGGGTCGATCGAGACGGGGACACCGCCGAACGGGTCGGTCTCGAAGGTGCCGTTCCCGGTGGTAAACCGGTTATCATCCGGCTGGAACTCGACGCGGAGCGCCACCACCGTATACGATGCAGCGGCGGGACGTCGAACCACGTCCGATACATCCCCGTACGAACCCTGCGCCGAAGCGGGGTACGTCGAAGCCGTCAGAAGCGCCAGAAATAGAAGCGGGCCGAAACCGGCCCGCCTCGAGCTACACTGGATCACGGTGTCGAATCAGCGTCCGACGAGCAACGAGAACCGCATCGTGTTGGCGAGCGGATGATTCTCCTCCAGCGGATAGATGTAGGAGAAGTCGACCCCGATGATGTTGTACCGGATGCCCGCCCCGAGGGTCAGGAATTGCCGATCGCCATTGTACGGATGCTCGTGAAAGAATCCGCTGCGGAAGGCGAACAGGTTGTTGTACCAGTATTCGAGGCCGATTCCGATCGTCAACTGGTCGATGACGCCGAGCGACTCAAACTGCGGGTTTGTCTGCGATCCCGTATTCACGTCGATCGCCTTCCAGCCGGAGAAAACAGCCTGGTACCAGGGCGTAACGCCGGTCGAGTCGCGATCGATGAGCAATTTGTTGAAGTCGTTGGCGATCGTCAGCGAGTTGTACTCGTCGAATTTCATCTTGTAGGCCCATCCAAATCGGAAGTTGGTCGGAATCGGATCGGCCTGCGGTCCGTCGGAATACTGAATCGTCGGACCCATGTTGTTCAGGTTGGCTCCGATCGAAAACTCCGAATCGATGCTGCCGAGCCTGATGCCGGGAATCCGATACATCGCCGCCGCATCGAAACCGACGGAGATGCCCGCTTTGGTCTCCTGGGAGCCGACGACCTGGCCGGGGGCGAGGTTCGAGTAGATGAGGCGAATACCCGTTCCGACGCCGAGCCGGCTACCGATCTTCGTACCGTAGGATCCACCGACGGCGACATCGTGCGAACGGAATGTACCCAGCGGATTGTTCTGCTCGTCGCGGGCCTCGTGCTCACCCAGATTCAGGTAGGTGACATGGGCGCCGAAGGTACCCCACCCGGGGACATTGTACTTGGCGACGAGGTAATCGTAGAACAATCCGGCATTAAACTCCGGAAGCCACGGTGAGTGCGTGATCGACAGTTCCATTCCCGACTGGAACGCAAGACCGGCCGGGTTCCAGAACAGCGCATTCGCATTGTCGGCCAATGCGACACCCGTGTTGCCCATGGCAGCCGAGCGGCTATCGGGCTCGATTTGGAGGAACACCACCGCAGCCCCACCCACCTGGGCGAAGACGCGCTCCCCGGCACCGGCGACCAACAGCAAAGCCACCACAAGCATCCCTATCGTCCTGCAGGATGCAACTCTTTTCGACATAGGATTCTCCTTAATCGGTTGATGAACGGTGATGCGCTTTCATCGTGTCGAGAAATCGCAGCGCAGTAGCCAGGAGGACGATAGGCTTCAATCTGTTTTGTTGCCCTTTCGGGAGAGAATCATCGTATAACGGCCAGTTTACCAATTTGCTCCACAATCTGTTTCTCCCTTCCTTCAGGTTCTATTTCCACGCGGAGCTTGTACAAGTAGATCCCGCGTGAAAGCGGGTCCATATTCTCGTCCATCCCGTCGTACGGGATCAGTACGGTCCCCGTGGGGAGCACGCCCAACGGCAGGGTGTCGTGGTCCCGCATCGCACGAATCATCTGACCAGACACCGTATATACCCGGAGTTCCACGCGCGCGGGCGTGCCCGCCGGCTGGTTGTGTTCAAACACGAAGCGGGTGGGGCTGCCCCCTCGCATGGGATTCGGATAGTTGAAGAGATTGCGGAGGGCGAGCTTTTCTTCAGGGATAACAAAGAAGAAGACTTCCTCTGCATGGCTGTTATTCAGCACGTCCCACGCGCGCAACCGGACGGTGTGGCTCCCCGGTGAAAGGTCCGAAAGTGGGTACCGCACTTCACCGCTCTGGTACGAGTCAAGGCTCCCTTCGAACCGGCTCCCGAGTTCGATCGCCCCCGCCTCGTCACCGTCGATCACCAGCAGCAACTCGTGGCCTACACCCGTTCCGACCGTATTGATTCCGGATTCGTCGAAGAGTCTGGCGAGAAGCATCGGTGACCCGCCGGTAGTTCCGCCCGATACGAACGTCGTGTCGTTGAGAAAAAGTTGGATTTCCGGCCCCTTTGTATCGACGATGGGTTCCGAGGCCGTCCCACCGACAACGATGTTGGTGGTGGCCCCAAGTCCGTCCTCGGACTGCGACGCCGCATACAAGGCAATTCGCCCCCGATCCCCGCTATAGGAGATGTCGCGCGGTACGACAAAGGAAGCCTTAAACTGACCGGACCGAGCCGAAACCATACCGCGGTAGATGAGATCCTTTTGCAGGTCGTAACTTCCGCCGGGCAGGTGGCGGCGCAGGTCCTCAGGAATGGGGACCGTCCTCTGGGCATCAAAAACCGAGACCTCCACCGTTCCGTTGAACAGGGGATCCGGGAGGCCGTCGGGCTGCAGTATCCGTCCCTCGATTTCGGCACGCTCCAGCGCGCGCAGCTGCGCCGGCGCCGTACCGAGTTCCTTTCCGTTTACCGTTGTAACGACGACCCTCCTGGTGGGCAACGCAAGACGCATTGTCGGGTCTCCCAGGAGGTTGAACTTCCGGTTGTTCCCCTGCATCCCGACGGCCGTCGTTTTGGTTCTCAGCATGGCATCGCCCAACCGCAGCGGGTTTCCCTGACTGTCCCGGGACAGCAGATGGCGATTGAGCTCCAGGTTGAGGCCGAGATTGTAGGCGTTGGGATTGTCCCAGGTGACGACGAGCCTGACCGTCGTCAGCAGAGCCACGGCGCCCCCTCTCGGGTGTACGAGCAGGCGTTCGGCGCCGCTCTGTTCCCGGGCCCTGTCGAACGCACCGAAGGAGCAGGTCGCCGTCACGAAAACGGTCAGCCGGTCGCCGTTGTCAAGCTCGTCGATATCCTCCAGCATGAAGAGTTTTTCATCGGCCAGTCCTTCCCAGCCTCCGTGTCCGCTGTAGTTCCAAAGGAGCGTACCCTCCTGGAGGGCCGCCATCAGATCGGACTTTGCGGCCGGGATACGGCGTCCGACGGCGGTGGTCTCGACGGGATAGGACAGGGCGTAGATTTTGTCCAGCGAGACCTCAGGAAAGCGGGTCCGCACTTCCTGTGCGACGATGTCGGCGTTTTGAGTATGTAAATCGAGGTCGTTGCGGCTGCCGGCCGGCCCGTCGTCGGCCACAAACGTGTAGCGCGTCCGCCACGCACCTTGCGCCGCCGCGCTTTCATAGCGGAAGATCTTGTCCACGACCAGTTGGGCCTCGGCCGGGGTCTGTGCCGTCAGTCGGCCGATGCCGATATCGAGCACTTCGTTGGTCCGTCCGGCATAACCCGGCCATTCCCAGACGCCCTCATGGTCGTCGAGCAGCCCGAAGTAGTCATCCGACGTGTAGGATGCCTGTCGAAAGAGCGTTTCAGGTGTTTGAAATGGAAAGATGAGATTGGGGCCGAGCGGACTCAGGTCGTCGTCGGAAAGGCCGCGGAAGTCGAAGTGCCCGTCTCCGAACAGCAGCGCGTAACGGAGCGATCGGTCATTGGAAGGCGGGACCCTGTCGTAGAGGAATTTGAGGTAGTCTCTCGCGGCCCGCATGTCCGGCACGCCGCCGGAAAACTCATTGTAGATCTCCTCGATGGAGGTGACCACGACGTCGAGTCCTTCGTCCCGTCTCCGGGCGGCCAGCCGCTCGGCGCTCTCCCGGAACGCTTCCGGCGTGATGATGGCAAACTGCGGCGTCGCCGTAATCCCGTGCAGGTCCTGCGGAGGTAAGGGATTACCGCCTGAAGGCGTTCTGATTCTTTCGGAGCCCGTGGTAAATGCCACGAGTTCTCGGGGACGCGTCTCGGTTGCCGTTACACGAACCAGAAACCCTCCCTCCGTCGGGTCAGCGGGCACCCGGCGTACGTCCGAGATATCCGTCACATCCCACACCTCGGGGGCTGTGCTGAATCCCGAAAGCGTCATGTCGAAGAGCCCTGCCCGCCCTGCCGGGGTATGGAATCGAAGCATTCCGGACTCCGCGACAAACGGTCGGGGATAGAACACCTCCAGCCAGTCGAGCCAGCCTCGCGAATCGAGGTTCCCTCCATCGAGGCGCAGTTCCAGAGCGATCGGGCCGGCCGCGTCAAATGTCCGCTCGAACGACACCACCGCGTCGCGGGCCGACCAGCTATCGGCCGTGTTGGCCCCGGTGAAGACGACCGGCAAGCTGGCGCGCGCGAGAACGTCCTCCCCGTGCAGGAAGGCGATCGACGCCGCTGGATTCGAGCGGGCTGCGACGCGGCTGCGAAAACGCACCACCCCTGACACCCTGCCGGGATCGCCCACCTCCAGAACTTTTCTCCGGCGAAATTCCGCATCCACCATATCTCCCAGCCAATCGTATCCCGAACCCGCGTTGTCGCTCTGACCGAGATTGACGAGATCATTCTCGACAAAATACCGCGCATCGAACCGATCCAGCCTCTCGGCCTGTCCACCGGGACTGGTCCCGGTTTCGACCCGCCGTCCACCCGGTGCGTCCACACGGAGGAACTGATAGGTCTGATTCGAGAATGGATGGACATAGTGGGCCCAGCGCTGCTCGGACACCTCGTATCTCCAGCCCCGCGGGCCTTTCGCATAGAAAAGCACGGCATCGCCGGCGTCGAAGGATCCGTCACCCCCGCCGACGACCATCGAGGGATTCTCGAGCAGATCTGCCGGGCGCACGGCTCCCGCGATGGCCGGGAGCGGTTCTCCTCCGTTGCCGTACAGGCGCACATTGGCAGGGTCCACCGACGCGGGATTCAGTCCCAGCGCTGCAATGACGGACCGATCCACCCGATAGATTCCCTCCTCCTCGATCGGCACTTTGAACCAGGACCCATCAGCCAGAACGCTCCGCGATATATCCAGATGCGGGTTGGAGGAGGTGCCCAATGCGGCTCCGGCGCCGGACGCAAAGCGCACGCGAAAGAGGATGGTCCGATACCGGGTCAGTTCGCCCGTTTCAGGCTCGAACGACAGCCCCACGGCTTCGACGGCCGCCACAGGGACTCTCCGGCTCATGCCCACCGACGTTACCCGAACGGGATCTTCCGGATAGGCCGCGGCGAGCAAGGCCGCTGCCTCCGGCGGCAGACCGGGACGCACGGATTCAGACTCCTGCGAAAGAATCTCAATCGACGGCGCTGCCACGAAGGGCAGATCGAACTCGGCCGCTGCCCGGTCCATCCATCCACCGATGAGCCTCTGAACGTGTGCCGGATCGGCTGCAGCCCCCAGACCCGCTGCGTCTGCCGAGAGACTCCTCGTCCACTGGGCGTCGAAGCGCAGCAGAAGACCGGACGTCGTTTGCTCCAGCACGCGGATCTCGGGAATGCCCGACGCGCCGGCTCCTTCGACGGCAAACGGCGTCTGACCGGCCTGGCCCAGCACGGAGACACCCCGCCCGGCCGCCATCATCACGGCGAACAGGCAAGTGGCGAGCCGGAATAGAGAAGAGAAATGAACCCCGATGGAAGACATTCGGAAACCCGGGCAGGCCGCCGGGAGGCGGGTCAGTTGGGGTTTTTTTGGACCGGCAACCGGTCTGGTTTCCGTGTCAATTCGGCGATAGGCGTCTCGCGAGAGGCAAGCCTCAGGCCGGCATAACGCCGGTGGAGGCCGAGTAGCCTCGAGATTGAATCGCTCGGTTGCACGAGTCCGTGTTTCTCTTTGTTCCGATGCCTTCGTCCCAATCGGTGCAAATCCCGTTCAGACCTCCGGGGGTGCGCCGAGGTAACCGTCGGAACGAATCTTCTCCCGCTCATCCGCTGCCCGCTGCAGTTGCAGGAGCAGATCTCCCAGGTGTTCGACGATCATCTCCAGACGGACCTCTTCCGATGTGGATTCCAGGATCGCCTGTTGTTGCTCGATCGACAACCCGGAGCGCTGGGCCAGAAAGAACGACAGGAAGCGGTTCTCGCCGTACGCCGTCGGCCGCGGTATCTCGCCGAGATACTCGGAGAGTTTGAGGTGCTGGGCGATCGCCCGCTGGCGGAGATTGGGCGGCGCCGACAGGACCGTATCCCGCAGCGGTCTCACGTAGGCGGTGAGATACGTTGTTTCGTGGAGCATTTCTTCGACCACGAACCGGGTTTCACCGAGCGTGACGATGTCCGACCGCCCGTCCTCATAGCGCTGCACCACCCGATCGATCCGTGCGGTACATCCGACGCCGGCCATGTGACCGTCCGTGTTCAGCAGGACGCCAAAAGGCTCTTCAGTCTCGAGACAGTACGCCAGCAGGTCCCGATATCGGGGCTCGAAAATATGCAGCGGCAGCGTCTGTTCGGGAAACAGTACGAGCTGCAGGGGGAAAAGCGGCAATCGGTCGAGTCGGGTCATCCGGTCCGAACGGTCACGCTACGGCGGTGCTCATTTCCAGCATGCGCTGTATGGGCGCAAGTGCGCGGAGGCGCAGACTCTCCTCCATCTCGATCGCCGGCTGTTCGTGTTTGAGCGCCAGATACACCTTTTCGAGCGTGTTGAGGCGCATGTGCGGACACTCATTGCAGGAGCAGCCGTTGTCGGGGGGAGCCGCGATGAAGGTCTTGGCAGGACTGTCCTTCTGCATCTGATGCAGAATACCGCTTTCGGTGGCAACGATAAACGCGTCCCGCTCTGATTCCCGCGCGTAACGTCTGATTTCGCTCGTCGAGCCCACAAAATCGGCATGGCGAAGCAGGGCTTCTTCGCATTCGGGATGGGCAAGAACGGGCGCCGCCGGAAACTGCATCTTCAACTGGATCAGCTTCTGCTCGCTGAAGACCTCATGAACGATGCAGGTGCCGTCCCAGAGGACCATATCCCGTCCCGTGACCTTTTCCAGGTATCGTCCGAGGTTGCGGTCCGGCGCGAAAATGATCGGTTGGTCGGGAGG
This sequence comes from uncultured Rhodothermales bacterium, assembly GCA_964387555.1. GTDB lineage: Bacteria > Bacteroidota > Rhodothermia > Rhodothermales > CAYLXM01 > CAYLXM01. The sequence continues at coordinate 8,167 of CAYLXM010000040.1, forward strand.
AATCTGCCGAATCAGGTGTTCGGCATTGGAGGAGGTGCAGATAATGTCGCTCTGCGCCTTGATGGCCGCCGAACAGTTGATGTAGGAGATCACGATATGCCCGGGATGGCGGGCGCGGAAGTCGGCGAACAGGTCGGGCGGACAGGAATCGGCAAGCGAACAGCCGGCGTTCAGGTCGGGCAGGACGACCTTTTTCTGCGGACTGAGGATCTTGGCCGTTTCGGCCATAAAATGCACGCCGGCGAAGACGATCATGTCCGCATTCGTGGCGGCCGCCTGACGCGAGAGCCCGAGCGAGTCTCCGATGAAATCAGCGACGTCCTGGATGTCGGGTTCCTGGTAATAGTGGGCCAGGAGCACCGCATTCTTTTCTTTCTTGAGCCGCGCGATCTCCTCGAACAGGTCGAGGCGCGGGTCAATGTCTTCGTCGACGAAACCGATTTCGGCGATGAGGGCGTTGGAAGCGAACAGGTCTGTCATTTCGGTGGAATCCGCTCGGCAGTTTCGTGCAGGGGGCGATCCTGAGGCTGTCGGGTCACCGTGAAGCGGTCTCTTCTGTGGGGTGAGCCCGGTTGTTCCGGTCGTATCCTTTGACCGTTTCGTGCTGCTCAGGTTTCGAAAACGAGGCCTTCCTCCAGCCGGAACACCCTTTGGGCGCGTTCCGCGAGGTGCGGATTATGCGTGGCAACCACGAAGGTCTGCCCGAGCGTCTGGTTGAGCCGGAGGAACTCCTCGTGCAAGGTTTCGGCCGTGCGGGTATCCAGGTTTCCGGTCGGCTCGTCAGCCAGAATGAGATCGGGCCCGTTCATGAGGGCGCGCGCCACAGCCACACGCTGCCGTTCCCCGCCCGAAAGTTGGGCGGGATGGTGGTCGGCTCGATCGGCCAGGCCCATGATTTCGAGCAGCGAAGAGGCCCGTTCCCGGACCTCTCGGAGTGGCTGGTTCTGGATCAGGGCGGGCATAGCCACATTTTCGAGCGCCGTGAACTCCGGGAGCAGGTGATGGAACTGGAAAACGAAGCCGATGGACCGGTTGCGAAAGGCAGCCAGGCGCGGGTCGTCAAGCCCTGCCACGTCATCGCCCTTAAACAGAACCCGGCCGCTCGAGGGTTTGTCGAGCGTCCCAAGGATGTGCAGCAGCGTGCTCTTCCCCGTACCGCTTTCGCCGACCAGCGCCACGACGTCCCCTGCGTTGACCTCGAACGAGACCTCGCGCAACACGTCGAGGCGCCGCTCTCCCGTCTTGAAGTGCTTGCTGACCTTGTCGACTTGAAGGAGCGGCGCTTGCATGCCGGCCGATGGTGCGTTGGGGTTGCTGGGAGACGGCGGGGGCGGGTTCAGGGCTTATCCCGCTCGAGGTCGTACTTGGCGAGTTTATTGTAGAGGTGCGAACGTTGGATACCTATGGCTTCGGCCGTGCGGCTGACGTTCCAGTCGTACTTGGCGAGTTTTCGCTCCAGGAAGAGTTTTTCGGCCCGATCCCGAAACTCGCTGAAGGATTCGCTGCCGTCGAGCATCTCCGCGAGCGGGTCGTGCGCCGCGCCGCCTGCTCGCACGAGCCGGTCCACATCGGCCGCTTCAATGTGCTCTCCGTCGCTCAGGATGAGCAACCGTTCGAGCACGTTGTGCAATTCGCGGATGTTGCCCTTCCATTCGAACTGCCGCAGCCTGTCGAGGGCGGCCTGCGTGAACGTCTTCGGTTGGAGCCCATTTCGGCGAGCCAACCGGGTCAGGAAGTGCTCGGCGAGAATGGAGATATCCTCCCGCCTGTCCCGAAGCGGAGGCACGTTGAGCAAAATCACGGAGAGCCGGTGGTAGAGGTCGTCGCGAAATTCCGCCTTCTCCATGAGTGCGAGAAGGTCCTTGTTGGTGGCGGCCACGATTCGCACGTCGACTGCGATGGACCGGTCGCCACCGACGCGGCTGATTCGATTTTCCTGGAGGGCACGCAGCACTTTCGCCTGGGCGGAGAGGCTCATGTCCCCGATCTCGTCCAGGAAAAGCGTCCCTTTGTCCGCCAGTTCGAATTTCCCGATACGCTGCTTCATCGCGCCCGTGAACGACCCTTTCTCGTGGCCGAACAACTCGGACTCGATCAATTCGCTCGGGATGGCGGCGCAGTTGACCTCGATGAGGGGTCCACCCGACCGCGGGGAGAGGTGGTGGATCCAGCGGGCGACCAGTTCCTTGCCGGTTCCCGCTTCGCCGGTGATGAGGACGCGGGCCTCGGTGGGCGCCACGCGTTCGATCGTCGAACGAATCTGCTGGACGGGCACGCTCTCGCCGAGAATCGGCGTGAGGTCGTGCTGCTCGCGCAGCGTCTGGCGCATGCGCCGGTTCTCCACGACGAGCGTATTGCGATCGAGCGCGTTACGGATCGTCAGCAACAACCGGTTGAGGTCCGGCGGCTTCTCGATGAAGTCGAAGGCGCCGATGCGGGTCGCTTCGACCGCCGTCTCGACCGTGCCGTGCCCCGATATCATGACAACGGGCACTTCCGGGAATTCTTCGGAGACCGTGCGAAGGACCTCCATCCCGTCCTTGCGCGGCATCTTCACATCCAGCAGTATCAGGTCGCAGGGCGTGGCACGCACCTTTTCGAGGGCGCGCTCTCCGTCTTCCGCCTCCTGCACGTCGTAGCCCTCGTATTCGAGGATTTCGCGCAGGGTATTCCTGATACTCGGCTCGTCGTCGACGATAAGAATTGAAGCGTCCGGCATGACCCGACTCCGTTAGGGGTTTCGGGGCGCAGACGGGAGCCTAGCGATCGAGCGACTCGAGACGGGCAATCAACACCTCCATGGTCTGCGCCGCCGGCGTGTCGTCATACTCCTCTTGAATGCGCCTGTACGCCGACCGCGCCTTATCGTAAGCGCCTGCCGCCTCATAGTTGCGGGCCGCGCTGAGAAGATACTCGGGCGAAGTCAGTCCGTTTTCGAAGGCGGTAGCGGCACGCTCAAACAGTGAGCCGGCACGTTCGTGCTCTCCCTGGTCCTCGAGTATTGCGGCTTCGCCCGCGTAGGCGCTCGCGCCGATGTAGTCTTCTCCTTTCTTGTACCGGCGGAAGTAGGTCAGCGCCTCCTCCGTGTCGCCGAGGCGGTACAAGGCGTCGGCCGCATAGAAGCGCGCCAGATTCCCGTCCGCCGTGCGCCCGTACTTGTCCGCGATTTCGCGCAGGCCGGGCCGGTCCGCCTCACCGTCCAGCGCTTGCCGGTACTGGCCCTGCTCGTAGACCCGAACCACGGCGCCCAGCATCTCCGAAGCCTTGCGCGACTGGGTCTGCGCATAGAATCCGTATCCGATCCCCGCAAAAATGAGGACGAGAACGCCGATCGCAGCACCGATGAGGTAGTTGCGGTAGGTCTCATAGAGATGGACGATACGGGCGAACCCGGTCATCACAACATCCTGCCGCAGTTCCTGCCGGCGAGACAATGGGCGGGGAGCCTTGAGCATGGGCATAACGGTGTACCCTGTGCCTCTTGATCAAATATGCGTTCTTCGGATCGAGTACAGACAAGTAATATACGTAATTCGACACATCATCACCAACCATCCGCGCGGCGGCCGTCACGGTCGACCGGAAACGTGTTCACATCTTTTTCGATGCTTCGGAAGCTTTCTTGCGGTTTCTTGGTATGCTGAAACGCGGCGCGGGCGATTCGATATCGAGTAGTCGACTCGCGGCTTGCGTCGCTCGCCGGGGGCGAGGGTTGGCCCCTATCAAGACAACAAAACGAGAACACTCATGGCCATTCGAATTGGAATCAACGGATTTGGACGAATCGGGCGCCTCGTGGCGCGCGCCATTTACGAACGCGGATCGAAGGATTTCGACCTGATCGCCGTCAACGACCTGACCGACGCGAAGACGCTCGGCCAGTTGTTCAAGTATGACTCGGTGCACGGCCGTTTTCCGGGCGAAGTCGTGGTCGACGGTACCGATCTCATCATCAATGGGGACCGCCTGAAGGTCCTCTCGCAGCGAGATCCCTCCCAATTGCCCTGGGGCGATCTGGGATGCGACGTCGTGGTCGAGTCTACGGGTCTTTTCACCTCCCGCGAAAAGGCAGCCATGCATCTGCAGGGCGGAGCCAAGAAGGTGATCATCTCGGCTCCCGCGAAGGGCGAGGTGGACGCAACGGTCGTGATGGGCGTCAACGACCATACGTTGACCGGCTCCGAGGAGATCATCTCCAACGCGAGCTGCACAACGAACTGCCTCGCCCCCATGGTGAAGGTCATCGATGAACTTGCGGGCGTCGAGCGGGGCTACATGACGACCATCCACGCCTACACGGGTGACCAGAATATCCTCGATGCGCCGCACAAGGACCTGCGCCGCGCCCGTTCCGCCGCCCTGAGCATCGTCCCGACGACAACCGGCGCCGCCCGCGCCGTGGGCCTGGTACTCCCCCACCTGAAGGGTAAACTCGACGGAGGCGCCCTGCGCGTCCCGGTTCCCAACGGTTCGGTCACCGACCTCACCGTCGTCCTCGGCAAAGCCGTAACGGCAGAGGAAATCAATGCCGCCATGAAGGCAGCCTCCGAAGGCGCGCTGAAGGGCATCATGGAGTACAGCACCGATCCGCTCGTGTCGGTTGACATCATCCACAATCCCCACTCCTGCATTTTTGACAGTCCGCTGACCAGCGCCCAGGGCAACCTGGCCAAAATCATCGGCTGGTACGACAATGAGTGGGGTTATTCGTGCCGCACGGTCGACCTCGTCGCCAAATTGATGGGGTCCTGACGGTCCCTGACCCGCTGTCGCACTGGAAAGGGAGCGTCGGTTGACCCGGCCTCCCTTTCCTTTTTTGCTGCCCAGTAGACCTTCCCCTTACCCGTATGAGCGCAAGAACTATCGACAACGTATCCCTGAAAGGACGGCGCGTGCTCGTTCGCGTCGATTTTAACGTGCCGCTGGAAACGGCGGAAGACGGAACGCGGACCGTGGGGGACGATACCCGCATCCGCGCCGCCCTCCCCACCATCCGGAAGATCCTCTCCGAAGGCGGCGTGGCCGTCCTTTTGAGCCACCTCGGCCGTCCGAAGGGTGAACGAAAGCCCGAATTCAGCCTCGCTCCCGTCGCGATGCACCTCGGACAGATCCTCGATGCGCCGGTGCGGTTCATCGACCAGACCGTGGGTCCGGAAGTCGAAGCAGCGATCAGCGAAGCCGGACCGGGCACCGTCATCGTGCTGGAAAACACGCGCTTCTTCGCCGGTGAGACCAAAAACGATCCGGAACTCTCCCAGAAGTTGGCCCGGCTCGCCGACGTGTACGTAAACGACGCCTTCGGCTCCGCCCATCGCGCCCACTCCTCCACCGAGGGGGTTACCGCGTATGTCGACACCTGCGCCATGGGATACCTCCTGGCCCGCGAGGTCGAATACCTGTCACAGGTGATGGAATCTCCCAGCTCCCCGTTCGTCGCCGTACTCGGCGGCGCCAAGGTGTCGGACAAGATTCCCGTCATCGAGTCGCTCCTCACCAAAGTCGACCGCCTGCTCATCGGTGGCGCGATGAGCTACACCTTCCTCAAGATGCTCGGCTATGAGGTCGGGACATCGAAGGTGGAGGACGACAAACTGGACATCGCGCGGACCATCTACGAAGCCGCCGCCGGCAAAATCGTTCTTCCGGTCGACCATGTGGCGGCGGACCGGTTCGACAACGACGCGCAGCGCACCGTCGTCGAGGGCAACATCCCGGATGGGATGATGGGTCTGGACATCGGTCCGGCGACCGTCGCCCAGTACCGCGCCATCCTCGAGGGCGCGGCGACAATCGTGTGGAACGGCCCGATGGGCGTTTTCGAGATGCCCAACTTCGCCTTCGGCACGAAATCCGTCGCAGAAGCCCTCTCCGTGGCGACCTCCCGAGGCGCGCTTACGGTCGTCGGCGGGGGTGACTCGGTGGCCGCCGTCACGCAACTGGGCATGGAAGACGCCGTCAGCCACGTCTCGACAGGCGGCGGCGCCATGCTGGAGTTCCTCGAAGGCAAGAAACTCCCCGGCGTACTGGCCCTCGAGAACAAGGGCTGATATTCCGTTCCTTCGAAGCGTTCACTGTCTCGTAGGCGCCGCCCGGCGATTTTCGGTCGACGATCGTCCGGGCGTGACGCCTGCGTACGTCCGAGATTCAGGTTACGGATCGCGAAAACCTCACCCTGATCACCGGCCGGGGTGAGGTTTTCAGACCAAATGGTTCTCTTCTGATGGTATTCCACTCTGCCGACGCCTTCGCAGCCCTGTCGGAAAAAATCCGGGCCCTGCCTCTCCCAGGGCACATCCTGATGGTCGAACCGACCTACTTCCAGGTGGAGTACGTCATCAACGAACACATGAAGGGGCATATCGGGACGGTCGATCCCCCCCGCGCGCGCACGCAGTGGGAAGCGCTGGCGTCTGCCTACCGTGACCTCGGCCTGGAGGTCCACGTGCTGTCCGGCGTGGAGGGCCTGCCCGACCTGGTATTCTGCGCCAATCAGACCCTGCCGTGGCAAAAACCGGACGGATCGAAAGGCGTCGTGTTGAGCCGGATGTTCGCCGCTGCACGGCAACCCGAAGTGCCGGTTATTGCACGTGATTTTCAGGCGCGCGGATACGAGACGCTCCACCTCGACCTGCCGGAGTCCTTCTCCTTCGAGGGGATGGGCGACGCCCTCTGGCATCCCGGCCGCTTCCTGCTCTGGGGCGGGTATGGCTTTCGGACGGACCGGCACGTGTACGACGCCCTGTCACAAACGCTTGGGTGTCCGGTACTCGCCCTGCACCTGGAGGATCCGGTCTTCTATCACCTCGACACCTGCCTGTGTCTGCTCGATGCCGACACCGCGCTCATCGCGCCGGCCGCTTTTAACGAGGAAGGTCTTGCGCTGCTGCACGGGGTTTTCGGGCGGATCATCGAGGCGCCGGATGAAGAGGCGAGATCAGGATTCGCCTGCAACGCCCACTGTCCGGATGGCCGGCACGTTTTCATCCAGCGCGGCAATGCCGGCGCCGTCTCCCGGCTGCGGGCCCATGGCTTCGAGCCCATCGAACTGGAAACCGGCGAGTTCATGAAATCCGGCGGCTCCGTGTTCTGCATGAAACTCGCACACTGGTAATCCCCGCTGCCGCCTTGAGAAACCGTCGGCCGGCCTCCATGGGTCATGCTATATTCTTCATGTATTTTCCGAAGTGAAGGCAGGTTATCCTTTGATCCGCAATACAATTCAACCTCATTGGGCCTGCATGCACGTCGGGGCGGCTATGGGGTTTGATAGCGCAGCGTGAGGTGCAGGGTGCGGCCCGCAAGCGGGAAGAACTCGGGTCCGTCGGGACCTGCGATCCCCATCCCCACGATATCCGCATTCAGGACATTGCGCAGATCGAGTCGCGCGTGCCAGGCGCCCGGAATGCCCTCGAAGCGCGTCTCATACCCACCCCAGAGGTCCAACGAGGTGTAGGCCGGAATGTCGGGCGACGAAGGTTTCGCCGATCCCGCTGCGCCCGCCGCGTCGGATTCGCCCACGGCGCGAGACCCTACGCGGTCCAGGTGGACCCCTCCGTTCCATGGGCCGTCGACCCACCCGGCGGAAAACCGCAGGAGGCCGGATGGGATGCCGCCGATGTCCGAACCGGACCGGTTGACGAGCCCCACCGACCCGTCCTCCAGGCTGCTCCATATGTAGTAGGTCTCGTACGAAGCGTCGAGCAGGGCAAAGCTGCCTTCGATGCGAAGCGGGTCGAGCGGCCTCCAGGCCCCTTCGAGTTCCCACCCCTTCACCCGGGCGGAGCCGGCGTTGCCCACGTCGGGCATCCCGGAGGCGTTCAGGGCCGCCGCCGGAGCGATCAGGTCCTTCAGGCGGGTGGAAAACCGGGTTGCCTGCGCCATCCATCGATGCCGAACGGCGCGGACGCCCGTCTCCAGATCGAACGCGATTTCCGATCGCACCTCCGGCCTATCCGTCGCGTACCGTCCGTTTTCGCCGACGGGGAATCGGGGCGCGGCATCCGCGGGGGCTTCCAGTCCGTTGTACAGTTGGAGGATGGACGGAGCGCGGTTCGCGACGGCCAGGCTGGAGAATCCGGAGAGGAATCCGCCGGGGTTGATCTCCAGTCCCACGCGCGGATTGGTAAACCAGTATGTTCGGCTGAATTCGTGCTCGAACCAGGCCACGTCGAACACACGGGACGCGGAGTACCCCACGGCCAGGTCCGCGCGCAGCGTCACGCGCCGACCCAACGGCGCGAGGTGATGCAGGGAGAGGGTCGACCAGGAAGCCCCGGACCGGAATTCGTAGATCGGGACAGACGCATCCGCTGCGCCGTCGGGCAGCCCCCGGCTTTCCTCGATGGCGCCGTTCCAGTGCGAGCGGGCAAAACCGGTTCGCATCTGCAGCGACGTTTCCCCCCAGGCGCTGACCAAAGAGACCCGGGGATTCCAGGCCAGTTGCATCAGGTTTCGATGATGCCGGACGACGGCTTCCGCGCCGGGCAGCCATTCGCGGAGCGGAAGCTGGTAGACGTCACGCGGGATGCCCGCCAATCGGAGGTACGAGGAGGGTCTCCGGGCGCCGTCCGTCTCGTTCCACACGCTGCCGAAGCGTATCGAGGCGCTCTGCGTGAAGCGTACGCCGATTCCGAGGGGTCGATCGTGGCCGAAAATGAGGTGGGGGACGAATCGGCCTTGATCCGTTCGCAACGAGCGCGAGCCGGCCCCTGATCGGTTGATGTGGTCCCGGTCAACCTCCGGAGGCAGGCCGGATTCGACGAATCCCCCCGAGTACGGCGTCATCAGTAAGAGGACGCTGTAGGTGGATGCACCCTGAATATGTGTAGCGCCAAGAACGACGGGAATCATGCGCGCACCGGATCCCCACAAGAATCCGTCTGATTCGTAGAGGCCGGTTGTTCCATACGCCCGGGTCGATCCCCGAAACGGTCCGCTTTCCCCTTCCGCCGTAACGATGCGCCGACCGAGTGACCCGGCGGAGAGGAGCACTGCACCGGTCGGATTCTCCGCTTGCGGGGCAGCCAGAAGGTCAATAGCACCCATGAAGGCCGATGAAACGCCTGTGGCCGCCTCGGCGCCGCGACGCACCTGGGCGCCGGCAAGGACCCCGCGCAGGCCCACCAGATCTGTCCACGCCACCTCGCCGGTTTCCGGATCGTTGAGCGTTACGCCATTCAATTCTACCGAGAATCGCTCCGACGTGAACCCCCGCATGCGCACGGACCAGGGACCCGGATCATCCCCGCCCCGGCTTTCCAGCGAGAGCGACGCGCTTCGCCCCAGCGCCGGTGGCCAGGCCAGACTGACGGGGTCTGCGCGCGGAAGATCGGTGGCGGTCGCGGCGGCGGAGCGCGGTCCGCCGCGGCCCGAAAAGGGGGTTGCCGTGGCGACAGGGTCGGGGCCGGACTGCAAACGAACGAGCACCTGAAGATGCTCGCCCGGCTCCAGGTGAACAGACTCCTCATGACGTGCCCGTCCCGAAGCAGCAAAAGAGAGCCGGTAACGACCCTCCGGAACACCTGAGAGGATGAACGCGCCACGGTCATCGGTCCGGGTTCGATACCGCGCATGCCCGCTGAACCCATCGGACAGCGAAACCTCCGCCGCGTCCACCGGGGCGCCGCTCCGGCCGTCTACCACCCGTCCGGAAAGCGTCGCAGGGTCTCCGGACGCCGTGAAAAGCTGAAGGAACGGCTGCAGGGTGAGCAGAACGAGCGCGACGGCGGTCATACGATCCTCAGAATTGGATCAGGCGATGGTGTCGATAGGGAGAATGGCGGGGAACGGCTGATCCTGACAACCGTTCGACCACGCACGCTTTGATGAGATCTTCATCTTCTGGTTCCAATGTCGCATGTGATTATCAGGCCTGGCTGGCAACTCCCCGAGTCGGCCGCCACGTCAAAATCGGATGTCGAAGGCCGAAGGGACTTCCTTCGACGCATCGGGATGGGTGCGATCGGCGCCCTCTCCACCCCTACCCTGCTGGCGGCGTGCAGCGAGCCCGGAGAGACGCCGAAATTGCTGGATCAGGAGAGCGGTCCGCTTTCCACGATCCCTGACGACGCGCCGCGCTTCGGGTTGCCTGCGCCCCGCGCCGATCGATTCGCGGTGTCGGAACGTCCGCTTACGGACCGGATTACGGCCTCCTCTTACAACAATTTCTACGAATTCGACGCGTCGAGCAAGCGGATTTGGCCGCTGACGGGTGCGTATGATCCCTACCCGTGGACGATCGCGGTCGACGGATTGGTGGAGAAAAAGGTTCGGCTGGACGTGGAGGAGTTGATCCGCACTTTCGGGCTCGAAGAGCGGGTGTACCGCTTCCGTTGTGTGGAGGCCTGGGCCATGACGGTCCCCTGGGCCGGATTTCCGCTCAAGAAACTGATCGAGCACTGCAAGCCGCTCTCGTCGGCCCGCTACGTGGCGTTTACATCCGTGCACCGCCCCAAGCAGATGCCGGGCGTCCCGAAGCAGCCCTGGTATCCCTGGCCGTACTACGAGGGGTTGCGGATGGACGAGGCCACGAATGAGCTGGGCTTCGTGGCCACCGGCATGTACGGGGAGCCGCTGCCGAAGCAGAGCGGATCGCCCATCCGGTTGGTCCTGCCCTGGAAGTACGGCTACAAGGGCCCCAAGGCGGTGGCCAAGATCACGTTCGTGAAAGACCAGCCGGGCACGTTCTGGAATGATCTTCAGCCCGACGAGTACAGTTTCCTTTCGAACGTCAATCCTCACGTGCCCCACCCGCGCTGGAGTCAGGCGTCCGAGAGGCTGATCGGCGAGGACCGTCGGGTCCCCACACGCCTGTTCAACGGCTACGAGGAGTGGGTGGGCAGCCTGTATCCGGAAGAGCGGAGAGGGTGAGGTCTTTTCGTCACCCGTCCTCGGCCGATGTCCGGCGGCCCGGATCGCCGTGCCGTTTGAGATAGCGGTTCCACGCGCCTACCCCGATGGAAAGCAGGAGGCCGCCGAAAATCGACATGCCGGCGTGGATGAGCGACATCCTCCACTGTACGCGCGCTACCTCCTCGACCACCATGGAGCGGCCTGATTCGGGCAGGATGCGGACCGCCACCGAGTCCTTGCCCTCGATGAAGTAGAGCAGGGAGAGTGGCAGGGGCACGTCCTCGGTCCTCGCCTCGCCGCCCGGCAAGGTCGCCTTGAGACGCACATGCCCGTAGGTGATCTCCGCCCGACTTTGCGCATCGAATTCCACGACTTCAGCGAGCGCAAGCTCGCCCTGCGTGGCGGTGCGGTGGATTTCCCGGGCGGACCACAGCAACCCCCCGGCGATGACGAAAAGCAGGATGGGCAGGGCCCAGAGGAGGCGAGCGATCACGGGCTTCAGCTAAGGAAAAGGTAAGGTTTCCAGGATTCCTCCAACGTACCGACAAAATCGCGGAGGAACATCACGTGACTGGGATGAAACGGAGCCCGACGGAGCGTCAAGCGGGCTTCCTCCGGCGTACGGTCACCCTTGCGGTTGTTGCACGGAACACATGCCGCAACGAGATTCTCCCATCGGTCCTCCCCGCCACGGGAACGCGGCAAGACATGGTCAACGGTGAGCGCGTCGCGGCTCCCGCAATACTGGCACTGGTTCCCGTCCCGCTTCAGCACATTTTTCCGGGTGAGCATCACCTTCCGGTACGGGAAGTGGACGTAGACTTTCAAACGGATTACGCTGGGCCAGGGCGTCTCCAGGGAAGGAGCGCGCACAACCCTGCCGTCAAGCGGAGCGACGAGTTCCGCCTTATGCAGAAGCACGAGGACCACTGCGCGCCGAACGCCGCACACGCTGATCGCCCGATAGTCCCTGTTCAGTACGAGTACATGGCCATCCAGCATTTCCGGCCGGTGACGGTTGAACGCGTTTGAGACCCAAGAACAAGAAATGGTTTACGCAGGCTTTCGCCTCTGGATCCAGGCTCCTTCTTTTCCCATCCCATCCCGCTCCGGCCGTGTCCCGCGCCCCGCGTGACAACCTGCCGACTGCCGTGTCTCGCACCCCGTATCCACCTCCCTTCTCCCACCTCCGGCGCCCCGCGTGACCATCTCCCGACTCCCCTTCTCCTCGTCCCCCTACCCATCCACCCCCGCCCGTTGCCCCAGTGCCGGGTCATAGAGATTTTCGCCGCCCACCCCGGTGCGTTTGGCCACGGTGCGCACAAAGCCGAGATAACGGCCCTGGTCCCGATCCAGCGCTTCCGCATCGGAGGGAAACACATTCTTCCCGGCTATTTCAAGCGCCGTTTCGAAATCGCGCCAGAGCGTCCACCCGTTGTCCAGGGTATCCGAACGCACCGCTTCAACGCGGTCGCTCACCGCCCAGTGATTCTGCCACCATTCGGCTGTCTTGAAACTCCGGCATTCATCCTCCCAGAACACCTTCCCGTTGGCCTGCGGCTCAGTGAGGTGGTCCGGTACGGCGGCGGGATCGATGGGCGCCATGAGGCCGGGCACAACGATGCCGAGTTGCCCGCCCATTCGCACATAACCGCTCAGGTAACCAAGGTATAGATCATCCGTGCCGAAATACTGATACGCGTCGATAGAAACCACCGCGTCGAAGAACCCGGTGGCGAACGGCAATGCGTGTGCCTCCGCACGGATCGGGAAAACGCGATTCTGCAGGCCCATCTCGACGACCCGCCGCCAGTTCGCATCGGGGCTGATCCACAAATCCGCCGCCCAGACGGTCACTCCGAACTCCCGGGCCAGGAAGATGCTGGTCATCGCGCGTCCGCACCCCAGGTCCAGCACCCGTTGGCCCGGAACAAAGGACATTTCCCGGCTCAGCCATTCGACGAGCCAAAGGGCATTCGGACCCATCTGGTTTTCGAGCACCCACGGGCGCTCGTACCCGTTGGACCGGGGGAACCCGGGTTTGGTAAGCAGCAGATCGACATCAGACATGGACCATCGACTCCAATATGTCACACGAACAACCAGGCGGGCGGTGAACCATCAATTTACAGAGCCTTTCCGTGGGCTGTGATTCCACATATGCCCTTTGAGGCGCGGTCAGTAGTACGTGATGAGCTGCAGACTCATCTTGTAGTGCGGCTCGGTGTGGGCGCCGCCGTCGTACTCGCACAGCCGGCACGTTTGCCCGGAGACGCAGGTGGGATTGTCCGGACGACAGAGGTTTTCATACGAACCGAGGCGGTACTCGATCGTCGCCGCGACGCCGGGTGTCACCTGGGCCGTAAGGTCGACATCGAGCGGCTTCACATCGGCTCCCGGGCACCATCCGGCCCTCGAATACTGCCACGAGCCCTTCTGGTCCGAACAGGGGTTGGAGGCGCAGTCGTCCCGCCAGAGCAGGTGGGCAAGCCGCGGCACGCCGTTCACCATCAGGGAATGCTCCGCGCGGTAGAACTCTGCCGCATTTCCCGTATTGCCCTGACCGTGGCCGGTCATCCAGACGCGCACCTGAACACGAGCGGCTTCGGGATCGATCGCGGCTTCGGTGGCCGGCTGGTCGGGCGGCCGGCCGGGATCCCCGTAGACGACGTTTTCGTCCATCCAGAGGTTCTCGACACGAATCTCCCGGTGTGCGGGCTCGCCTTTGTGAAACGCAAAGGCGATGGAAACGAGCCAGCCGGTGGACACCCAGGTATCGATGAACGATTCAAGTTCTACTTCTCCTGATAGATACGATCGGTAGTCCGACACGTCGAAGGTCCAACCGCACCCGATGCCGTACGGCGTGATGTAGCGGCCGATCTCGATCGGGCCGTCGTCGCGCCGTATCCGGATAGAGGCGAACCGATCCCAGGGGTCGCAGCCGTTTGTTGGACACTCGAGTCGGACGACCATGTCGATCGACTTGTAGTCCTCCAGGTCATCGGGCAGATCAAACGATCCGGCGATCGTTCTCCGGTTCTCTCCGGTCCCGAAATCGATGAACTGGGGCGCTCGGAGAAAGGCCCACGTCGTGTCGGCGGGTGACTGCTCCTTCGTGCCGGGATCGGAGGTGTCACAGGCGGACACCAGCAGGACCAGTACGGCCGACAGCAGCGCTATGCGATCTGTTTTCATATGGTGACAAAGTTCGTACCCAGAGCGCCGCGCGTCAAGTCAACCGTGTGCGTGCCGGGCGTCCAATCGGCCTCGTGGACCGCAGGCGGTTCGCGTGTCTTCGGATCCAGGGCACGAG
>CAYLXM010000040.1:22433-34114 GCA_964387555.1 uncultured Rhodothermales bacterium
GTGTCTTCGGATCCAGGGCACGAGCGTCTTCGGATTCTGTGCCCTGCAAGCCCTATACTCCTCTGTGCCACATCCCGTCGTCGAGCCCTGTCATAGGAGGGTACCATGCCGCACCTCTCATCCCCCGGTGAATCCACCGGGCTGCTCCTGAAAGTGCTGCCGTCTTCCGGGCTGAAGGCGGCCGAAGACCGGTTTCAGATCCGGCCCCTGTTCGATTCCGGCGAAAAGCCGCCGGAAGCGTTTGCGGCACATGGCGTGGGGCGGTGGTTCATCGCCGACATGCCTGACGGGGGCGACACGGCGTGGGATCGGGCCCACGCGCGCATTGCGGATCAACTCGGGATCGCCGAAACGGCGGTGCTGTTCGCCGAGCCGGACCTCGTGCAGTCCATTTACCGCGAGGAGGCCAGGCACCCGGCGGATCAGACCTTTGCCGTCGGCGACCACTGCGGACCGGTCCCGCAGGACGGCAAGAATGGAAAGAAGGTCGGTCCCGGATTCGCCTGGCATCTCGGGGACGACTACACCCAGTTGGGGAGCGCCCGCGACCAGGTCACGTTCACGGCACCCCGCACGCGCATCGCCCACGTGGATACGGGTTATTACCCCGCCCACGAAACCACGCCCGCCCACGTGCTGCGGCACATCGAGCGGAATTTCGTGCATCGGGACGGCCACGCAGCATCTGCGGAAGATCCCGACAACCGCCTGCTTCTGCTCGACAACTCGGGGCACGGCACGGGCACGCTCGGCATTCTCGCGGGCGGGACGGTGCCGTCGGAGGGCGGCGTCCTTCTCGGCGGAGCGCCGGAGGCGGAAATCCTCCCCCTTCGCATCGCCGACAGCGTCGTCCTGCTGAAGACGAGCTCGTTCGCCCAGGCCCTGCATTACGCCGCGGCGCACCATTGCGATGTCCTCTCGCTCAGCATGGGCGGACTCCCCTCTCGCGCCTGGAGGGAACAGGTGGATCAGGCGTACGTGTCCGGCCTCTGTATCGTGGCCGCCGCAGGGAACAACTTCAATGGAGCCCCGACACGACACGTCGTCTACCCGGCCCGCTACGGCAGGGTCATCGCGGTCTGCGGGGTCATGGCGGACGGCCGGCCCTATGCCGGCCTGAAGGGCCTCACGATGGAGGGCAACCACGGTCCACGGAGCAGTATGCGGACGGCCATCGCCGCCTTCACGCCAAATATCCCCTGGGCCGTTTTCGGCTGCGCCAACCGCGTGCGCCTCGATGGTGCGGGGACGTCGTCGGCAACGCCCCAGGTGGCCGCCGCCGTTGCCCTGTGGATGGAGAAGCACAAAAACGAGTTGCCGCGCGACTGGCGGCGCGTCGAAGCCGTCCGCCACGCCCTGTTCAGCACGGCAAAAGACCCGGCTGGTACCCTTGACAAACTGGGGCACGGCATCCTTCAGGCGGCAAGCGCCCTCGCCGTGCGGCCGCGCCTGGACCTGCCGCAAACGCGCTCCGACCGCGACTCGTTTGCGTTCTTCCGCGTGCTGACCGGCCTCGGCATCGAGGCGCCTTCACCCCGGGAGGAGATGTTCAACCTCGAACTCACGCAGCAGTGGCTGCTCAATGAGGATTTGCAGGCACTCGTCCCGGACCCTGAGGCGGCGGCCTCGCTCGACAAGACGGCCCTCTGCGCGGTCATGGAGCGCGTGATCGAGGATCCCGCTGTTTCGCGGGCCCTCCGGCGCCACCTCGCCGCCCGCTATGCGGTGATTGCGGGACGAACCCCCCGGCCGGTCCCGGGTCCCTCCTCCGTCGTCCCGGAAATCCTGCCCGCCTGTGAGTCGCAACCGGCGCTGCCTGACCCGCCTCATCGCAGATTGCGGGTATTTGCGTCCGACCCGAGTCTATCGTCCCGGCTCGACACCGCCTCCATCAACGAGGTCGCCATCGAAATCCGCTGGGAGGATCTCGCGATGGAAGGCCTGGAACGCAACGAGAACCCGGATCTTAGTTCAGCAGGAAAAGCAGAAGGGCCTGCCGGTGCGCCTTCCCTCCGCCATCCGGTCGCCGAACGCGGACCCGTGGGAGAATACCTTCGGATCGACGACGTGGATGCGTCCGGTGTGCGGTACGCTCCGGTGAACCTGAACGATCCCCGCCTGCTCGCCGTCGACGGCTGGGCCCCGTCGGAAGGCAATCCTCAGTTTCATCAGCAGATGGTCTACGCCGTCGCGATGAAAACCATCGCGCACTTTGAACGTGCGCTCGGGCGTCCCGTCCTCTGGAGACCGGCGGAAAGGCCGCGAAACCCGCATGACAAGAGCTTGTTCGTGCGCCGGCTGACTGTGAGGCCCCATGCCTTGCGCGAAGCCAACGCCTACTACAGTCCTCAGGACATCGCCCTCCAGTTCGGCTATTTCGAGGCGGAGACCGATGGAACGGGGGACGTCGTGGCGGGGACCCGGGTCTTCACCTGTCTGTCACATGACATCATCGCCCACGAGGTATCGCATGCCGTCCTGGACGGGATGTACCGGCGTTTCACCGAGCCGTCCAACCCGGACGTACTCGCGCTGCATGAGGCGTTCGCAGACCTCGTCGCGCTTTTGCAGCACTTCACGCTCCCCGGACTCCTCGAACGGGAGATCGAGCGGACGCGCGGGGACATCGAGGCCGCATCGCTGCTCGGCACGCTGGCCGTGCAGTTCGGTGAGGCGCTCGGAGGAAGAGGGGCCTTGCGCGAGGCGGTGGGCCGCATGGAAAACGGCGTTTGGAAGCGGCTCGAACCCGATCCGTCCGCCCTCGCCGACGTGATGACGCCCCATGCACGCGGTGCGGTGCTGGTGGCTGCCGTATTCGACGCGTTCATCGCCATCTACAAGGCGCGTATCGCCGACCTGCTCCGCCTGTACACCGGCGGGACGGGCGTACTGCCCGCGGGCGCGATCCATCCCGATCTCGTCCGCCGTCTCGCCGAGGAAGCCGCGAAGTCCGCGGGTCACGTCCTCACCATGTGCATCCGCGCCCTGGACTACCTGCCCCCGGTAGATGTCACATTTTTCGAGTTCCTGCGTGCGCTGATCACGGCGGATTTCGACCTGGTCAGGGATGACCGCCACAACTACCGCCTCGCTGTTGCGGAAGCCTTCCGCCGTCGCGGAATTTACCCGCTCAATATCGGCTCTCCGACGGCCGACACGCTCCGTACGTTGTCCGTGGAAACGCTGCGCTGGAAAGGCATCGAGATGGGGACCGACGGCGCCATGTCGGAAGCCATAGCGAAACAGTATGATGCGGTGGTGAATGATTTGAGGCGGTATGCGGAGGCCTGTTTCTATCTATCGGATCGCAAGGCGCTCTTCGACGTAACGGCCGCCCACCGCAAGCGGCTTCGAAAGCACCTCCGCGCCGCGTTCAAGGCACACCCTGACTTCGCGGTTCAGATGGGCCTGGATCCCGCGAGAACCTTCGAAGTGCACGAGTTGCGCCGCGCGATGCGGGTGAGCCCGGACGGGCGACATGTCCCCCAGGTGGTCGTCGGCGTCACCCAGTCGGAGACCGTTGGCCCGGACCGGGTGACCGGAGCCCCCGCGTTCGGGTTTCATGGAGGCGCCACGCTGATTGTGGATCTGACCGTGCCGGAGGTGAAGTACTGCGTCTACAAGAAGGTCAACAGCGCCACGCGCCGGGCGAGGACGGCCCTGTTCGTCACGGAAACCCACGCAGACCCGCTGCGCAGGCTCTTTTTCGCGCCCGACCGGGCCGAACCGTTTGCGGCATTGCATGCGCTGGCGGGCGCGTGACGTGACCCCTTACGGGCCTGGTGCTCCCCTGCCGACGGGTTGGGAGGCGACGCAGGAGGCGCCGGCTGGATGGCGCTGCGTCGCATCCGCTCCGCTATCCCTATCTTTACTTTCTCGGCCGGCCGGGACGGAACGCTCGCCGGCACCTGCCGGAATCTGTTCAGTCAAACAGCACGTTCATGGTCGAACCCGGTCCCTCCGTCGATTTGAAGGACTACTACACGGTCATGGTCCATTTCTATCGAGGTGAACTCGGGAGGATCATGACGTGGCGACAACGGCTGGATGTCACCACCAACTGGGCCATTCTCGGCACGACGGGCATGATCACGTTCGGACTGGGCTCTCCGTCCAATTCGCACCTCATCTTCATGTTCGCCAACGTTCTGGTCTTCCTCCTGCTGACAATCGAAGCCCGCCGGTATCGGTACTATGATGCCTTTCGAGCCCGCGTTCGCATGCTGGAATCCCATTTCATCATGCCGGTCGTGCTCAGAGACGTCACCCTGCTTCAGGGCGACTGGAAGGCCGTTTTGGCGGAGGACCTGATCCGTCCCGGCTTCAAGATGAGCCACAGGACGGCCATCCTCCGGCGTTACCGGCGCAACTACGTGTGGATCTTCGCCATCATCGCGGCGGCCTGGTTCGTGAAAATCTGGATCCACCATCCCCAGTCGCACACGCTGTCCGGATTCCTCCAGGCGTTGAGAGAAAACAACCCGATCCCCAGTGCGATCTTCCTGGCGTTGACGGGATGCTTCTATCTCCTCATCCTTTTCATGACCGTCCGATCCGCCATGATGAACGCCATTTCGGATGAATTCACCAGAAAGAAGATGAACCGCCTCTCCTGGCTCGAATGAAACCGTTACCCCTTCGGACTTGCCCTGCCCTGGCCTCCCTCCGGATCCACTCGGGCGGACTCCTGGTCCTCCTCACGGCACTGTGCCTCGGATCGGCCTCTTTCGCGCAAGGCCTCGACAGTCTGGGGCATTCCTACCGGCTCATTGAACTGGATACGCCCCGCCCGAATCGGGTGCATGTACTCCGGTTAGATCTGGCCGGCGGCCGGATCGCTCCGGCTGTCGTTTTGGGTGCCGATCCGGACGGCGAGGGACCGGCCGAGGCCGCGCTGACGGATCCCTTCGTACTGGCCGCCGACTCTTCGGTGATCGCGTTTGTGAATACCAATCCCTGGGACAGTCTGCCGGACAGTCTGGGCCGGAAGCAACGCCTGTGGTACCCGGGCCAGCCGGTCGACATCATGGGGTTGGCCGCCGCCGGAGGTGACGTTCAAAGCCCAGTCGGCGGAAACGGCGCGTCGGTCTGGTTCGATGCGTCCGGTGCGCTACACATGGGCGCCGTGCCGGACAGCGCCCGCATCCAGGAGGGTCTGGCCGGTTTCCAGCAGATCCTGGTGGAAGGCAAGGTGTCGGTAGGACCCGCCGGCGCGATTCACCCCCGGACGGCCCTCTGCGCCGGACCCGACGGCCGGGACATGTGGCTCGTCGTGGTGGACGGCAGGCAGGAGGGCTTCAGCGAGGGGATGGCCCTGGATGAACTCGCCGAGACGATGCGCGGCCTGGGCTGCTGGAATGCGATGAATCTCGATGGGGGCGGCAGCAGCGTGATGGCCCTGCGGACCGATGGCCGGCTGGAGGTGGTGAACAGCCCCTCCGACCGGTGGTTCGGCGAGGTGCGAATTCGCCCGATCCCGTCGGTCCTGACCATCCAGCGCAGGTAGTCTCACCGCGCCGGACGGCCGAACCTTCAACTCACTTGCACTCCCCGTTCCACTTCGGATCCAACGTGGTGCCGTAGACTTTGATGCACTCGTTGGGGGGTTGCGGGTAGGTCTAGTTGATGATCGTCTTCCAGGGCTCCCAAACCAATCCAGGGGCGGCCCAGGCCTCGATCTGGATATTCGTGGCATCGGTCGGGATCTCCACCTCGTTTCGCCAGCCGAGGCTCGTGTTGGAGGGAGAGATCTTCTCCACCGTTGTTCCTCCCTGCTGGTACCTCAACCGCCACAGGGCCACGTACCCGCCTCCGTGGGTCAGGGTCAGCGTGTTGGCCTTCCCGATCACGCTGCTGATTTCAGGGCAGTCGAATTTCCACCGCCGATCGAAGACGGTTTCGAATCATCTGCCGGTCTCACGCCGACTGGCGATCCGCGATCCACTGGTCGACAATCCGCTCCAGGATTCCCAGCGGCACCGATCCGTTGCGCAGGAGCACGTCGTGGAACGCGCGCAGATCGAACCGGTCGCCGAGACCTTCCATGGCGCGCTCGCGGAGTTCCAGGATCTTCACCCGGCCGACCATGTACGCGGTGGCCTGACCCGGCCAGACGATGTAGCGCTCAATTTCGGCGGTGACCTCCTGTTCGGTCATTCCGGTTCTGGAGTGCATATAGGAGATGGCCTCCTCGCGCGTCCACCGCTTGCTGTGTATCCCCGTGTCCACGACGAGCCGCACGGCCCGCATCATCTGCGCGCTCAGGTATCCGAGTCGGTCGTACGGATCGTCTTGAAAGCCACTCTCCGCAGCGACTTGCTCGGCGTAGAGTGCCCACCCCTCCCCATAGGCCGTGAAGGGGACGACCTTCCGGAAGAACGGCACCCCGGTGAGTCCCTGGGCGATGGCCAGCTGGAAGTGATGACCGGGCACGGCCTCGTGGTAGGCAAGCGTGCGCATACGCGGACGCGCGTGCGCTTTCACGTCGTGCAGGTTGGTGTAGAAGATGCCGGGACGCGACCCGTCCAACGCCGGCGGGTTGTAGTAGGCCAGCGGCGAGGTTGCCTCCTTGAACGGCGGAATCCGCTCGACGCGTACGCCGATTTCCGGACGCAGGCTGAACAGCGGCTCGAGGCCGGCATTGATTTCGTCGATGATCCGCTGATACTCCTCCAGGATGCCCGCACGGCCGGCCTCGTCGTCCGGCCACTGAAACCGCTCCTCGCGGTAGAGGGCATCCAGCGCCGCTCCGATGTCGACTCCGGGGCTGTACCCCTCGGCCGTCAGGATGACGCGCATCTCCGCTTCGATACGGGCCACCTCCTCCAGGCCCAATTGATGAACGTCGTCGGCCGAGAGATCGGTCGTGGTGCTCTGGCGGAGTTGGTAGGCGTAGAACGCCTCGCCGTCGGGGAGCTTCCAGGCGCCGTCGTCGGTGGTCGTGCGCGGCTCCAGTTCCTCCGCGTACCCGATGAGGCGTTCGTAGGCCGGGTAGACGCTCTCGCGGATTACCGTCTCCGCCCGGGCCAGCAACTCCTCACGCTGCTGCGGTTTCAGGTCGGAAAGCGAATCGAGCCGGCTCTGGAAGTGGGTATAGAGGACGTGGTCCGTGACCGGCGGAGCGATGAACTCGCGCATCTCGGCCAGTACGCGCTGCACGACGAACCGCGGTGGCGTGATCCCCTTCTCCTCGCGCACGCGGAGGTCCTCCAGCAGCTGGGTGTAGTAGCGATCGAACTGCTCCAGGCGGCTCAGGTAATTGCGGGCGTCCTTGGCCCGGACGATGCGGTGCGTGGTGAGCATGAAGGTGGGCAGGCTGCTCTGCGCACCGGCCATCTGGTTCAGCGGATAGCCGTGGAAGCGAAACCGGTTGGCCTCGTTCATGTCCTCCATCAACCACGACAGGATGTCGTACGAGAGCGTGTCACGAATCGATGCGCGGTCGTAGGTTCGAAGCAGGTCGAGTTCCGACCGCAGCGTGCGAATCTGCTTCTCCTGGAAGGCGAGCGACCGGTCGTCGAGCTTGTCCGAGTAGAAATCGGCCCAGGAAGGCAGGAACTGCAGTTGCGAAAGCAGCATGGGGCTCTGCAGGGCGAACCGTGCGAAGACCCGCGCATAGAGGTGGTTCGGCGAGTAGGGCTTGAACCAGATCGTGGGGATGAGAAAGAGGGCCAGGGCGACCACCAACAGCGTCAGGGTCGAGAGCAGAATTTTGGTTCTTTTGCGCATGGGGATGGACCCGTGGGGGAAATGGGACTATCTGACCGATCAGGGTGCGTCGACCCGCTGAAGCACCCGACGTGCCCGGAGCGTGTTCCACCGGCTGGGTTCGCCGGGGGTCTCCATCTCGAAGAATGTACGGCCGGGAAAACGATTGTGGAGCAGCCGGCGGCCGTTCGCCGTTTTCTTCTTGCGCACGATCGCCATCGGATCGCAGGGTCGCCCTCCAGAAGCCAGGCGAGAACGGATGGGTCGATGGGGGGATGCATGGCTGAGCGGGACTGGCATCGCCATTCGGCGTATGCCGGATGCAGAGCAGGTGGCGAGCAGACGGCGCTATGTGCTGGATTCATCCGCAGGCATCGCCCGGGCGCCGGACTCTCCAAGGTAGCGCCGGGCGCGTCGGCACGCGCGAAGCGGCGTGTCCCGGTACCCCCACCGGTTTGTATGCAGGACAGTCCGCGAAGCGCCGGCTTTTCGCGAGTGGACCGGAGGTATCTTCGATCTCGCCGAGAACATGACGGACAAGGCCGAGGTAACCTGGATGCGACCCGAACGAATGCTGAGGTGGTTGACGCGCCGGCATGTCCCCGTCCGCGAAATGCGGATGGTGACTCCCCCGCCCTACTGCGGCAGCGAAGCGAGAAAGGCTTCGAGCACCCGGTTGAATGCCTCCGGCTGGTCGACGAACAACGCGTGGGACGTTTCGGCAATAATTTCTACGGGCACATCAGGCCGGTCCCGGCGGATCTGTTCCGCCTCCTGCACGGACCAGTCCAGGGAGGAGAACACACACAGCGCCGGCCGGTCCAGCGCATCGAAGGACGGACGGAGATCGGTCGGGCCCACGAAGTGGAGATTGGCCATCATGAGGGCCGCGGCGTTCACGGGGGTCAGGAGCGCGGCCTGCGTAACCTTTTCGAGGTAGGCATCCGGTTGGGGGTTCAGGAAGATTTCGTCGACGAAACCCCGGATCCATTTATCCGGCTCCACCTGTAGACTTCGGACCCGTTCGCCGGCGATGGCGGCGGACAACTCGGGATCGATGTAGAGGGGATGATCAATCAGCACGACGGCCCGAAGGTGTGCTGTCCCCTGCTCCTGCGCCAGGACGAGCACTTCCTGCACGGCGAGTGACCAGCCGACCAAGACGGCCGGTTCGCCGCCCAGAAAATCGAGCAGTTCCCCGATGTCGCGTGCCCGGCGCGAGGCATGGTACCCGAATGCCGGCTTCTCCGACTCGCCCTGTCCGCGCGGATCGAGGGCGACCACACGAAACATCGACGAAAAGAACCGGAGCTGGTGTTCCCAGATCCAGGCCGGCATCGTCCAGCCCGTCACAAACACGAGGGGTGGGCCGGATCCAGCTTCGAGGTAGTGCAGCGTGACGCCGTCACTCGTCATGAAGTGACCGCTCAGAAATTCCACTTTGGTCCCTGCCGACATGCGTTAGTCCACGAATCGAAGCCCACGAAAGACGGGCTGACCAAAGCGATTCGGGGCCCGCTCGGAGCGTGTTTGACTATGCATCCATCCCTGTCAGACGCTTATTGTAGCGCCCGGAATCTCCGAGAACAAGACCTGATTTCACAGCCACGATCGAGCATGCGGTGGCCGAAATCGACGGTGCAACGCGGCATCCAGGCTATTCGAACGGTCCGCGACCCTGAGCGCGGCCATGACGCGTTCCAATTCGAGCACGGTGTCCGATTCGAATCGCGTGCGCAGCGCCGCCTCGACCGGCAGA
This sequence comes from uncultured Rhodothermales bacterium, assembly GCA_964387555.1. Lineage (GTDB taxonomy): Bacteria > Bacteroidota > Rhodothermia > Rhodothermales > CAYLXM01 > CAYLXM01. The sequence goes on from CAYLXM010000040.1 coordinate 31,900, forward strand.
TGGAAACGCATTGGGGGCAGGTGCCGGCATCGAGCAGTCCCGGTATTGACTTCACCGGACGACTACCATATTTTCATCAATATTACACAATTCCAATCTCCATTTCCAGGAGGCTGCCATGCGTCGTTTTCTCATCCCCCTATCCATCTTTTTGCCGGCCTGCCTGTTGCTCCTGTCATGCGCCGGTTCGGACCAGCCGGCTCCTGAAAGCGAGGAGATGGCGTCTACGCCGGCCATGGTCTCGCCGGCCGACTTCGCCGGCACGTGGGAACTCAATGTGCTTCTCGAAGGCACTCCGGATCCCGTTCCGGCCGTGCTGGAGAGTTCCGACGGGATGATGTGGACGCTGACGCTCCCGAACAGGGATCCGATGCAGACCGATTCCTACCTGTCCGGGGACAGCCTTGTCGTGCAGTCGCCCGAGTATGAAAGCGTCCTCCGGGATGGGGTTATGGTTTCGACGCGGTCGGCCGTCGTCCTGCAGGGCGAACGCATGATCGGCCACATGGTGGCCACGTACCGGACAGCGGAAGGGGCAGAACGGGTGCACGGGACCATGGAAGGAGCGCGCGCTTCGATGTGACCCTGACCGGGAGACGGAGCGCCTCCGGCCTGGACAATCGGATCTCCGCCAGCCGCGCGCCGGTCCGCGATCTGCTGAATGGAGGAATTTGGCGGCTTTGGAGGAGGTCCCACCCAGAGTGCCTTCCGGTCCGATGGGACCCGCGCCGTCACGCGCGGAAATGGGCAGCGCCAGTCACGCGATCAGCGACAGGTTCAGGTGGGTACGCATGGGTTGCCTCCGTAACATAGGGTGAGGAGGTTGTGAGACTCCGGTAGCTTGCGGCCGCCGGCATCCTCGCCGGAAGAGGATTCCCGGGGAGCCGCTACTCCCTCTCCCACGTGATCTGAAACTCGATTTCCTCCTCCCCGTCCGAGCGCTCGTGCTCGATCGAGTACTCCGCCCGAACGGGTACGTAGATGCGTTCTCCCGCAATCTGGATCTCGAAGCGGGTCCCGTTCTCGATGGCGTCGGCCAGGCGACGCAGCTTGGCCACAAAATCGGCGTTCGAATAGACCTTTTCGATGTCCCGTTCCGGTTTCGCTTTCATGATGGGTCTCCTTGATGCGACTTTTCGATGCGGTGTATAACCTGCCTTGCGCAGGTGCGCGTGGTACGCCCACAGCACGTCCTCGGGTCCGCCAGGCGCACCGATTCCGTGGGAAAGGGACGCGGCGGATTCGGGCAACGCCGTGCTCGCGTCCGGGCTGCGCTCCGCGCCCCGGCGGTGGAGCGAAAGGCTCGGCGGCCTGCCGCTTTTTGCGAATATCTTTGGAATTCCGAGCGAGTCGTTCCTATACTTGGAGGGTCACGGGGTCGAGCAGCGACGAGGCGGGGGCAGGAGTTGGGACAGCCTATCTGTGGAATCGCCTCCTCGGACCTCGCGTTTCGGTCAACTCTCTTTTCTTTCGTTGAGGAATCGCATGTCTACAGAGCACAACAAGGCGTTGGTCCGCCGATTGGTGGACGAAATCTTCAACCGGGGCAACGTCGGCGCGGCTGACGAACTCATGGCGCCCGACTTCGTGGAGCACGAGGAGCTCCCGCCGGGCGTGCCTTCGGGCCGCGACGGCGTGAAGCACATGACGGTAATGCTCCGCAGCGCATTCCCGGATTTCAGGGCCACGATTGAGGATATGATGGCCGAAGGCGATAAGGTGGTACTGCGGATGACGTGGACGGGCACCCACCAGGGCGAATTCATGGGCATTCCGCCGACCGGCCGGAGCGTATCCTTTGGCGTGATCGACATCATCCGCATTGCCGAAGGCAAGTTTGTGGAACATTGGGGGCAGATGGACAACATGGCCCTGATGCAGCAACTGGGCGCTATTCCAGAGCCCGGTTAGGCCGCGGGGCGCCTGCTCGTGAGCAGTTGCGGGTGCGGCTTCGTCCTCGAACGCGGCGCGACGGAGCGTCACGCTTCCGGTCGAATGGCCTGCGAGGACACTATGAACCCCGAACGAACAACGCCCCGCTGCCCAGGGCAACGGGGCGTCGAGAAGTGGCGCGCTCGGGAGGACTATTCGCCCCAGGGATTCTTCCGTAAAACCGGGGAGACGTTCGTTTTCGAGGGAGCGCCTCCGGCCTGGACAATCGGATCGCCGATGTCCTCGCACCGGTCCGCGATCTGCTGGATACACACGGCCGCCT
>CAYLXM010000041.1:0-32403 GCA_964387555.1 uncultured Rhodothermales bacterium
CCCGACGACCACGTCATGTAACCTACAACGATGGCGTGACTTAATCACCTGCCCGTGCGGTTTATTCACCGTCGGTTTCCGATGGGCGGGACAGCGCATCGATTCGTCGACCGCATTGGTATCGCTTCATCTGAGCAGGGCCATCCTTCGGGACAGGCGTACGCCCTCCGCCTCGAGGACAACCACATACAGCCCCGATGCCAGACCGGCGCCATCGAATCGCACCTCATGCAGACCGGCAGGCTTGTAGTCGCTGAGCAACTCCGTCACGCGGTCGCCCAGAAGATTGTAGACGAGCACCCTCACCCGGCCGGCCGTCGGAAGCTCGAATCCGATGGTCGTGGTACCGACGAAGGGGTTGGGGAAGTTCTGGTGAAGCGCGTGGCTGGTCGGAAGTTCCACAGGCACTTCCACCGCTTCGGCGTCCGTCTGGGCCTGAAAGTTGGCCCGGCCCGGCGAACCTCCGATCTCCGACGAAGCGGCCCAACTCTCCGCCAGGGCGTTGTCGTATTCCGGGCTCCGCAACGAGAGCGTGTACCCTTCTCCGGCCGGTTTTTCGGGCCAGGGTGGCACGGACGCGTAGACAAGCGAGTCGACCAGGCATCCCCGATCGCTCCAGAGGGATACGTGATCCGAGAAGTTATGCAGCGCGTAGCCAAGCGGACCGGTCGTGGCTCCCGCCGCGGCGTGTACGAGCGCAAAGCGCAACGAATCCTCAACCACCACCGCGTACTCGCCGGGAGCAAGGTCCCGCGCAGAGAAAACGTACCCGCGCAACGGGGAGCCTCCCTTCAACACCCACCCCTCCAACGAAGCTGCACGATCCGTGGGATTGTGGACTTCGATCCAGTCCCCGTCATACAGGACCGGCAGCGGCTGGAAGTTGATCTCGTTAACCACAACCCTGGCCGGTTCAGGCTCACAAGAGGCCTCTCCCGCTACGGTGAACGATACGGGTCCAACGCTCGACTGAGCCCCCCGGCTGTCCATGGCCCTGGCCTGAAAATGAAAGAGACCCACCAGTGGCGGCTTCCAGTCTGTCTCAAAGGGCGCCTGCGTGTCGATCCCGATCTCAATCCCTTCGACCAGGAAGACCACCCGATCGACCACATCACCGGCATCAGGATCCTTCGCACTCACGATAAAACGCACCTCGCCGGTCGGATCGAAACGCCCCCCCGGAACGGGACTCACCAATTCGATCAGCGGTGCAAGGTTGGGGACGTTCTCCGCGCCGGGCGTACCCCCTGCTTCGCCCGAAACGCCCCAATTCAGCGGGTCCGCATTGTTCAGGCCCGGATTTCGCAAAGCAAGGGTGACTCCCCCGCCGTCAGGCTCCTCCGGCCAGGGGGACCGATCGCCGAACGTCACGTCGTCCACAAGGCAGCCCGCAGGACTGTAGAGATGGATCCGATCTCCATCATTGCCGATCGTGAAACTCGCCGAACCCTCGAGCGACGCGATCAGTGGACCGGCGGACGGGTGCACGAATCGGAATTGCGTCGTGTCCTGCGGCAGCACGACAAACCCCTTCGGTCCGATGGCGCTGCCCTCCGGGAATATCCAACCCCGAAGATCCCCTCCCACTTTGACTACCCACTCGGCAAGATCGATGGTCTCCGAACCGGAGTTGTACAACTCGAGCCAGTCCCCCTCGGCCACGTAAGGATCTGGATGGTAGTTGATCTCGTTGATTACGACTCTTCCGGGATTGACAGCACACGGCCGTTCCACCTCAACAAGCACTTTCACGACCTCCGATGAGGTCCTCTCACCCGCATCATCCATCGCCACCGCACGGAGACGGTACGTGCCGACCCGCGGACGTTCCCACCGGAAAGAGAACGGAGGGGCCGTCACGACGGCCAGTTCCTCTGACTCGACGAAGTACTTCACCCAGACGATCGATCCACCCGGATTCGGATCGACCGCGTCGACCTTTACCGTGATGGGCGTGCCGGGATCGAACCGCATACCTGATTCAGGGTACGTGATGGAGATCGCCGGCGGCCTGTTGGGAAGGTTTTCCTCTCCAGGGGTGCCGCCGACGCGGGCGGAAGCGCTCCAGCTTTGCGCGAGGGCATTGTCGAGAGCCGGGTGGATCAGAGCAAGCGTCGGTCCCCCACCGTCCGGCTCGAGAGGCCACGGCCCGGCATCGTCGAAGCGTACTGTATCGACAAGACAGCCGGTCGGACTGTACAGACGAAGCACCTCCCCCCCATTGTCGAGAGAGAACCCGGCCGGGCCGCCGAACGCGCCTGCGACCGTGCCGGCCGTCGGATGCACGGATCGAAAGAGTGAATCGGACTCCACCACGAGGGAGAATCCCCTTCCATCCACGACGGTGGATGGAGGAAATTCAAAGCCGTGCTGATCTGCCTCATCCTTGAACACCCAGCCCGACAGGTCTACCTCGACCGAGTCCGCGTTCGCGAATTCCACCCAGTCTCCGGCATTCTGGAACCCGGGGGAGTGGTAGTTGATCTCGTTCAGCACGACCCGCGGCGGTGAAGGGGAACAGGGGGCCTCGGTGCGCACGTGAATGCGGAAGGGAGAGGTCCTTGTCCGCCAGCCGACATTGTCGATCGCCTCTGCCACGAGGTCGTACACGCCCGGACCCGGAGTCCACTCGAACACGTAGGGGGCCGTCTCGTCCTCGCCGATGACCAACGTCCCGACGGTGAGGATTACGCGCTCCACACGCCCGTCGTCATCACTTGCGTCTACCGTCAGAGCAATCATGGAGCGTGGATCAACCCGGGTCCCGTCCTCCGGAGCGGAGAATCGCACCGTCGGAGGATCATTGTCCGCATTGAAGCGACCGGGAGACCCGCCCGGGTGCCTGGAGGCTTTCCAGTGGAGGGACACGGCGTTGTCTTCTCCTGGGTCCCTCAACTCCAGCGAGGGCCCCATTCCGTCCGATTCCTCCGGCCACGGCAGACGGTCGTCATACAGTACCGAATCCACGATTCCACCCGCAGGGTCGGACAACAGGAGCAGTTCCCCCTCATTGGCCAATCTGCCGCCGAATTCTCCGTCAGGCTCGAAACCGTAGCGCGATCTGAACGCGCTCTTGTCGCGCGCCAGGACGATGAACCCCCCAGGTTCGACGAACGCCGCCACGGGGAACGTGTAGTCGGCTCCGGACGACAGGGTCAGCCCTCCAAGTTCGAGGCGCGATGACCCGCGATTGGTCAACTCCACGAATTCGAGCAGACCCTCATCGACCGCGGTCGGCTCCAGGGGGTGATAGTGCACTTCATTGATCACGAGCTCGCTTAGATTCTGCTCGGTGTAGTACGTCCGCTCTGTCAACGCGCTCCATACCGAGTCCTGCCGTACCCTCGCTTTGATGGTCAAGCCGGTCGTCACAGCCACCTCGGCAGAACCTTCGCTCCTGCGTGCCGTGCGGCTGATGTCACCACCCATGCTGCGCGGATCCGTCCCGTCCGTCGTGTAGATGAGGGCGCCCTCGGGAGCGGTAAGCAGAATGGGCGTGCCAGCCGGTACGATACCGCCTGGCCGGTCGAATTCGGGCGGGTCAAAGGGCGGATAGTACCCCTCCGCACGCAGCGCTGCCTTCAGCCGCTCCGCGTTTCCGTCCATGATGGCATCCACACGGCGGACTTCCGGCTCCCAGTCGAGCGCCCGCGTGCGCGTCCGCTTTCCGTTGGTCTCCATGGCGTCGCCCCAGCGGGCCGATTCCGCAACGACGGCATTTCGTATGAAGCGGTTGAGTTGGTTCCATCGTGCCCTGGAGGAGGCATCGCTCAAGGCGCCTCCCTCCGAGAGGTGCTTGTAGACGCGGTCCGAGAAGAGCGTCATGAACTCCCTGCTCCCGCGTGCCGCTCTCCAGGTATTGGGGATGTAGTCCGTAGTCCCCGTATAGCTGCGTGTGAACCACGGATGGACCCATCCCCCATTGTTGGAACCGTGTGTCACGTCAAAGGACCACTCCCCGTCCCAGGCGAAGTGTAGAAATGGTCTGGGCTTGGGCCAATTTCGGTTCCCGCCCCAGAAATTCTTCTGCGGCCAATCCGTCATCCCCATGTACCAGGTCAGGATGAGGTAATCGGAGAAGTTGGCCACGTCGAGATGCTCCGTGAACGATTCGTACCAGACCGGATCGCTCAAATCCTGACGATTCAGGACCTGCCAGATCTCATTGAACCATTTCGGATCGCCGCTCACATTGCTGTACGAGGCATAGGCGAACCAGTCCTCGGGTTCGCCACCGAGATAGTCGGATGTGAACTGGGTGTCGGGCCGCTCCGCAACGTTGTATAAGCCCCAATACAATCCGTTGATGTACAGGTGAACGAACGTACCGCGGGTCCCAAAACCCTCCATGGCGATCTGGGTACTGCGATACCACTGGTCGCGCGTATAAGCCGCTCGCCCGTCATTGAAGATGTGCGCCCAACTGCGGTTGTTGCCCGCGCGAAGCACGAGCACATCATACGAGTTGGCCGCCGTTTCCCCGTCGAGCGGACCGGATGCGACAATCCTGGAATTGAAGCGTGCATCGCCGTATCGAGCCCGAAATGCGAGGCGGAACGAGCGCTTCAGGCGAGCATGGCTGTGTCCGACCAGCCCCCCCTGTGTCTGCTCGGAGGTCCCGTCTGGGTAGAGGGCCTCCACGGACACGCCGTGCTCCAGATCCGATCCTCGGGGGGCGTCGTTCACCTCCCAGAACGCCGCCTTCGGCATAACCAGAGAAAGGGTGGGAATCTCTCGGAGGCCCCGGAGCAGATCGTCGCGGGTTGAGGCATCGCCCACGATAGCCGGGTCCATCTCGTAGTCATGCCTCGCGTTGAAATACCGCATCGTGGGCAACTCAGGAGGCTCCAGGAACCCGGCGTCGTATGTCGCCTCCGGCCAACCGGGGATCGAACGGGGCTGCCTGAGGACCTGGTCGATGAAGAGATAGGTATGGGTTGAGATCGGACTTGCCACACCCGAAGGCACGACCGCCACTGCACGAACCACGGTCGTCGTTTGGATGCGCAGCGGTTCCCCGTATCGCACTCCGTTCGCCGCTGAGGGCTCGGAGCCGTCCGTGGTGAAATAGATCTCAGCGCCCGGTGTGGCGCTGGATAGCGCCAGGAGAACAGGCGTCTCGTAAAACCCCCGCCCGACGCTGAATTCGGGAGCGTGCACCGTCTCCTGGGCGACGACCACGGACCCAGCCGCAACCCCGAGCCACAGGGCCCCAACAACCCGCATCCAAATACGCAGGCCGGGAAGGCAGCACAGTCTGGCAGGCCCCCTGTTCAAATGCGTCGATTCGTGCATGCCTCAAGAATCCAATCACAAACGCATGATGTACCGTCGTGGAAGATCGGAAGATCGCATCTTCGAGTACCGTTTCGACCTGATGATCGGGGCTCCTCGAGGCGGAATTCACGGCGTCTTGTGGGTGGCGGCCGCTCACGTCATCCGGTTCCATACGAAAACCTCGGACACCAAAGCCCCGACCTCGGTGGGTAATCCGATGCTGCGCCGGAATTGTCCTACACCCACCTCCTCCTGCGAAACCAGATCCAGAGCCCGACTGCAACAGAAAGGCTCAGCAGCATCACGGCCGGATATCCCAGCCGCCAGTGTAGCTCCGGCATGTGGTCGAAGTTCATGCCGTACACACCAACAATGAAGGTGAGGGGGATGAAGACCGTCCCGATCAACGTCAGCACCTTCATGATCTCGTTCATGCGGTGGCTCAACGAAGACAGATACAGGTCTTGCAGGCCGGACAGCACATCTCGAAAGGTCTCCACCATGTCCGCCACCTGCACCGTATGGTCGTGCAGGTCACGCAGAAACGGTCGCATGCCCTCGCCCATGAGAGCCAGGTCACTCTCCTGAAGCGTCCGTATCACCTCCCGTAGCGGCCAGACGGCACGCCGGACGGCAATCAGCACGTGCCGCGCGTCATGCAAGCGTCCCATCAGATCGGCCGACGGCCTGGTCGTCACTTCCTCCTCCATCTCCTCCAGACGATCCGCGACGCGTTCCAGTACCAGGAAATAGTGGTCGACGACCGCATCCACAATGGCATAGGCCAGGTAGTCCGCCCCGGAATTACGCACACGGCCCGCGCCGTCTCGCAGCCGGCGTCGTACCACTTCCAGCACGTCTCCCTCGCGTTCCTGAAAGGTCACTACGGTGCCCGGCAGTATCATCAGGCTCAACTGCTCGACATCCAGGCTGTCACCCTCTTCGAGCCGGAGCATCTTGAGGATGAGAAACAACTGCCCATCGGTGGCCTCCAGCTTCGGGCGGTGGGCCGTATTCAGGATATCCTCAATCTGCAGCGCGTGAAGGCCCAGTTGACTTCCCACCCGCATCGTCAACTCCTCATCGTGTATCCCAACGACATTGATCCAGACCACCCCATCGCCGGTATGGGGCCGACAATCAGCCGGATCCGTTGAAACCTCCTCCTCGACCCTGTCGTGCGCATATCGGAAGCTCGATATCCGCACCGGGTCCGCCTGCTGCCTCCCCACGTAGACCCCGTGGCCCGGCGGCCGGCCTACCTTTGCCCTCGCGGCGGAAGCCGAAGGGCCGGAAAGCTTCCGGCGCATGCGTTGTATCGACTTTGGGGGCTTCACAGCGTCCCCGTAGCCTTCAAGCCCAGATATACCCCATAGCCGGCCAGCAGCAACGCCCCCTCCAGCCGCGAAATCGCGACACCCGACCGCGCCAGCGGCAGCAAGGCCACGGCGAAGAGGGCCATGGCCGCCATGTCGCCCCACCCCACGTTCCCCATCTGCACGGGGACCAACAGGGAAGGAACACCCAAGACAAAAAGAATATTAAAGATATTGGATCCCACGATGTTGCCCACCGCGAGGTCCCCCTTCCCTCTGAATGCAGCCACCAGTGAGGCAGCCAACTCCGGCAAACTGGTTCCCACAGCCACCAGGGTCAACCCGATGACCGCTTCGCTGATGCCGGCTGCACGCGCCAGTTCGGCTGCGGCACCCACGAGCATGCCCCCCCCGAATGCCAGGGCGAGGCAGCCCGCAACGACCAGCACAATAGAAACCGGAAGGGCCGCCGGATGGCCGGATTCCCCTCCACCGGCCTCCACATCCTCCGGTTTGAGTGTACGGGCGTCGAGGATTCCGAACCCGATGTAGGCCGCCATACCGGCAACCAGAATGCCTGATTCCAGCGTGGAAAGACGGCCTCCGACAAAGAAGACGATCGTGAGCAGCGTGACGAAGATCATCACGGGGATCTCATGACTGACCAGCCGGGAATGAATCCGAATCGGCCTCACAAGACCCGCCAGTCCGAGGATCAGGGCAATGTTGGCGATATTCGACCCCACGACATTGCCCAGGGCGATATCGGTCAACCCGTCGAGTGCCGCCGTGACCGTAACGGCGAGTTCCGGAGCGCTGGTCCCGAAGGCGACAACCGTCAGCCCGATAAACAGTGGCTTGAGACCCAGGCGAAGTGCAAGGTCCGATGCGCCTCGCACCAGAACCTCACCACCGACGAACAGCAAGACCAGCCCCCCTACCAGCGTAGCAGCAAGCATGACGCCCTCCAAGGATCATGTTACGACGCATCGTGCGCGCACATTAACCGAACACCACGCATCCGTTGGCGCTCCCATCCAGGTCTCACACGGAAAGCGATGGGACCTGCGCAAGCCGAAGAAAGCCGTCAGGACCTAGTCGTCCTCCTCGTCCAATTCGTCGCTTTCTTCCTCTTCGTCGTCCGCCTCGGCATCATCCACTTCGTCCTCGTCGCTGTCATCGGTATCGCCCACATCGATCGTCTCATCCTCCTCGGCGACCAACAATTCATCCTCGTCGTCCTCATCTCGGGCCTTGGCCGGCGGTACGTACGTCCACACCCTCGCCCCGTCACCCGCCAGATGATAGATCGTCCCTTTCTCGTGGGACCCCTTCTCGGTCACCAGACCCTCCTTCACCAGAAGTTTGGCGACCGGCATCGGGCAGGGCTCATAGCCGCGCCCGCGCTGGAAGAACTGGGCATTCCGCTCCCCGACGATCAACATGTAGCCTTTTGACAACTTACCAAGGGCGAGCTTCACCCAGCGATCGACAGGAAGCGTGGATACGTAGACACGCTCTTCACCCGAAGAATAACTCTCTTGCTCCATGAACAGGCACTGATGGCAACTGGTCTGATTCCCCCGACGAACTGTCGCCGTGGGCAAAATGACGCCTTAAACCACGATACAGGAAAAAGTCCCCCGCCAAAGACACGATCCAGATAAAATTACGACTAAATTGCGCCAACCCGTAGACAAATATATCGACCTCAGCCGGTACGCGCCCGCAGCGCCGCTCACCGCGGTCCGTCGTTGAAGAACAAGGAATTCCTCAGGGCAGAGGTAGGTTCCGGGCCGACGGAAACGTGGACAGGCCCCCTCTCCCGGTGGCCCGCGTTTCAAGCGTCCGGCACATATCGGTGCTTTCGATTCAGCTGACCACCCGGGCATGCACATCACGGAAGACGCAATAGAAATCGAGGTATTCAAACACCTCTTCGCCTCGATCGCCGAGGAAATGGGGGCGCGCCTGATGCGCTCCGCCTATTCCCCGAACATCAAGGAACGGTTGGACTTTTCTTGCGCGCTCTTTGACGGTCTCGGCCACATGGTCGCTCAGGCCGCACATATACCGGTTCACCTCGGCGCCACGCCGCTCTCCGTTCAGGCCATCTTGCGCCATTTTCCTGCCGAACAGATGCGGGCGGGCGAGTTCTTCGTCGTCAATGACCCCTTCGACGGCGGCACCCATCTGCCCGACATCACCGTGGTCGCTCCCTGCTTCCTTCCGGAAGAGCATGTCCCTCGGTTCTTCGTAGCCAACCGGGCGCATCACGCCGATGTAGGCGGCATTTCACCCGGCTCCATGCCGATCAGTACGTCGATTGATGACGAAGGACTTCGCATTCCGCCCTCCCGGCTCGACACCAAGGCCATCGAACAAATTGCCTCCGCGGGCCGCACACCCGACGAGCGGCGTGGCGATCTGAACGCACAGACCGCCGCACTCCGCCTTGGCGTCACACGACTCCAGGCCCTCGCAGCGAAGTACGGGGCCGACGTGGCGGCCAAACGGGCCGCCGGCCTGCAACAGTACACGGAGCGGCTGATGCGGAACGTCATCTCCGCAATACCGGACGGCGCCTATGCTTTTGGTGACATCCTGGACGATGATGGGCACGGCACGTTCGACATCCCCATCCGCGCGATCGTCTCCATCTCGGGATCGCAGGCAACCGTCGACCTCCGCGCTTCGGCCGATCAGGTGCGTGGACCCGTAAACGCCGTGCGTGCGATCGCCGAATCGGCCGTCAACTACGTCTTCCGCTGCCTCGCCGACGCTGAACTTCCGGTGAACGCGGGAGTCATGCGCCCCATCACCGTGCTCACGCGGCCCGGCAGCGTGGTCGACGCCCTCCCGCCGGCCGCCGTCGCCGGAGGCAACGTAGAAACGAGCCAGCGACTCGTCGATGTGCTTTTCGGCGCCCTTGCCCAGGCCCTTCCCGACCGGATTCCCGCAGCCTCCTGCGGCTCGATGAACAATCTGACCATCGGAGGGACGGACCCGCGGTCCGGCCGCGCATTCGCCTACTACGAGACCCTGGCCGGGGGAGCCGGCGCGACGGCACACACTCCGGGCATCGCGGCCGTCCACACCCATATGACCAACACGCGCAATACGCCCATCGAGGCGCTCGAGCACGCCTATCCCTTCCGAATCGACACCTACCGGATCCGGCATGGGTCCGGTGGTTCCGGACTTCACCGCGGCGGTGACGGTGTTGTCCGCCGCTACTTCTTCGAATGCCCCGCCGAGGTGACCCTGCTGACCGAACGACGGCGCAGCCGGCCATACGGGCTCTCCGGCGGAAATCCGGGACGGACCGGCAGAAACATCCTGACTTCCGGCAAGGCCGACCGGGAACTGCCCGGCAAACAGACGCTCCACGTCGGTCCCGGAGATCGGCTCCAGATCGAAACACCGGGTGGAGGAGCATGGGGTGAAGAATCGATCCCCCCCTGACTCCGTGCGTGCGCAGACCGTATATTCGGCCGCCCAGACGCCGCACCACACGGCGCCCCAGGCTCCTCTCCTACCCACCTTGTGCCCCCGACTTCCGGCCCATGATCGGTCCCTACTCCGTGCGTCCCGGCAAACCGCGACCCCTCGGCGCGCGACCGGACGAACTCGGCGTCAACTTCTCTGTCTTCTCCCGAAATGCCACATCGGTCGACCTGCTCCTGTTCGACGCCGATGACGAGGTCCACCCCGTCCAGGTCGTCCATCTCGACCCGGCACACCATCGCACGTTCCATTTCTGGCACGCCTACGTCGAGGGCCTGCGACCGGGCGCCCGGTATGCGTACCGCGTCGATGGTCCGCGCGACCGCCGCAAAGGGCACCGATTCAACCCGAGCAAGGTCCTTATCGACCCCTACGCACTGGGCATCTCGACCAAACTCTGGGTGCGCTCGGAGGCGTGTCACAAAGGAGACAATCTGCGCACCTCCATGCGCGGCGTGGTCATCGACCCGAACCACTACGATTGGGAGGGAGACACCCCCCTGCACACGAACCCGACCGACGCCGTCATCTACGAAATGCACGTCGGCGGCTTCACAAGATCCCCCTCATCCGGCGTCAAACACCCCGGCACGTTTGCAGGCATCATCGAAAAAATCCCCTACCTGATCGACCTGGGCGTAACCGCGGTCGAACTCATGCCGATCATGCAGTTCGACGACCAGGAAGTGCACGGGCTAACGCGCGAGGGACACCCGCTCACCGACTACTGGGGATACAATCCCGTCGGCTTCTTCGTGCCACACAGCGGTTATTGCGTCTCGCCGGACGTCACGACCCACATCCACGAATTCCGCGACCTCGTCAAAGCCCTGCATAAGGCCGGCATCAGCGTCATCCTCGACGTGGTCTTCAACCATACCAGTGAAGGGAATCACCTCGGACCCACGTACAGCTTCCGCGGATTCGACAACTCGATCTTCTATCATCTCGAAGATGAAGACCGGCGATTCTATAAGAACTACTCCGGCTGCGGAAATACCCTGAACTGCAACCATCCCATTGTCGACAAATTCATTCTGGAATGCCTGGAGTTCTGGGTCCGGGAAATGCATGTCGACGGTTTTCGATTCGACCAGGGCTCCATCCTGGCTCGAGGACAGGAGGGAGCGCCTCTCGTGCACCCGCCGGTAATCTGGCACATCGAACTCTCCGAGGTCCTCGCCGAGACCCGGATCATCGCGGAAGCATGGGATGCCGCCGGGCTCTACCAGATCGGCTACTTCCCCGGGTGGCGCTGGGCCGAGTGGAACGGCCGATACCGCGACTGCATCCGACGGTTTATCAAGGGAGACCCGGGCCTCGTTATCCAGGTCGCCAACTCCATCGCCGGCAGCCCCGACCTCTACAAGACGGACGGACGATACCCCGCCAACAGCATCAACTTCGTCGCGTGCCACGACGGGTTTACACTCAACGACCTCGTCTCCTACAACCGAAAACACAACGAGAGTAACGGCGAACACAACCGCGACGGTCTCGACGAGAACGACAGTTGGAATTGCGGTGAGGAAGGCCCATCCAGCGACCCGGAGATCGAAGCCCTGCGTCTGCGCCAGATCAAGAACTTCCTCACCGTCCTGATGGTCTCACAGGGCTCCCCCATGGTCTTGATGGGCGACGAAGCGCGGCGTTCGCAGAACGGCAACAACAACGCCTACTGCCACGACTCGGAACTCACCTGGCTCGACTGGCGCCTGATCGATCAGAACCACGGCGTTTTTCGGTTCTACAAACAGCTCATGGCATTTCGCAAGGCCAACCGCTGCCTCCGAAGACGGCACTTCTTCGACGGCGCACTCAACCCGCGCGGTCTTCCTGAAGTCTCCTGGCACGGCTGCAGCCTGAACGAAGCCGGGTGGGACGACCCGAACGCCCGGTCCCTCGCATTTACCCTGGCAGGAGTGGAAGAAGACCCCGACCTCCATGTCATGCTGAACATGTACTGGGAGCCCCTGGAGTTCGAAATCCCCGGCGTCATCGGCCGAAGATGGACGCGCGCGATTGACACCTCCCTTCCCGCTCCCCTTGATATTTCCGACTTCGGATCCGAACCCGGCCACAGGCCCGCCGTCTACGCGGTCGGCCCCCGCAGCGTCGTCGTTCTGGCCTCCCGCTGAGGACGAGGATACCTGGGATTTCCCGCTTCCGCCCGGCCGCCCGACACCCGATCCCACAACCTCCGGAACCCGTTCCATAAGCGGAACCCCGAGAATAAGTATGGGTTTATCGTGCCGAATCGTGGCGTTCACGATCGCATCCCCCTATTGGGGGACGTTACTGAAAGGAAACCGAGCTGGAATCATGCTTCGAAAGGAGACCGACAAGAAGAGCGGGAAGACCAAACTGACCTTCCAACTGCCGAGTGACCATCCCCACGCGGCGTCGTCCGTCGTGGGCGACTTTAATGGATGGGATCCCGGTGCAAATCCGCTGCGCAAGCGATCCAACGGCATGTACAGTACGTCCGTTACGGTCGAGCCCGGCAAGCGCTACGTGTTCCGGTATGTCTATGACGGCACCGTCTTCTTCAATGAGGGAGATGCAGACGGTTATGAGCCCGGCGGCTTCGGCGCCGAGAATGGCGTCGTACTGACCTGACCCGCTTCGTGATTCGGCGCCCGGGATGCCGGGCGCCGAATCACCCCACTTCCCCGGCCCCTCGCCTCGTGCGGTTCTGCGCGACGCGCCTTGCTACCGCTTGACGGACGGCACTACATTGACGGGATAGAACAGCCGGCCCGGCCCCGCGCCCACCGGCACACCCCGTTCACCGTATTCGAAGTGCCGTGATCAGCCCCCTCCCCCTCGTCGTCCATGCCTCCCACGAAGCCGGTGTCAAGGTAGGAGGCATCGGAGCCGTCCTGCAGGGCCTGCTCAGCTCACCTGCGTACAACGCACGGGTCGCCCGCAGCCTGCTCCTTGGGCCTATGATGGGATGGGATCCCACGTTCATGGA
This sequence comes from uncultured Rhodothermales bacterium, assembly GCA_964387555.1. Lineage (GTDB taxonomy): Bacteria > Bacteroidota > Rhodothermia > Rhodothermales > CAYLXM01 > CAYLXM01. Next base: position 13,078 of record CAYLXM010000041.1, read on the forward strand.
GCGGCTCAATGCCCCGGCCAACCAGCTGACGCTGTACTACAGCAGTCTTCACGGGGTATATGACGGCGTAGACGAATCCCTGCGCGATCGCTTCCGTGCCGTCGAAGAGCAGTACCGCGTTGCCGTGCTGTACGGCACCCGCCGGTTCGGCGCCTTCGAGCACGAGGTTCTGCTGGTCGACGCGTCCAACCCCGACCTGCGCGCAATCGACGGCTACAAGTTTTATGTATGGAGGAACTTCGGAATCGACAGCCTCCGCTATCAACACGACGGGGAGTTCAATCTCTACATGGCCATTGCCATGCCCCTGCTCGGCGCCCTTCGTGCCCTGAACCCCGATGAAAGCGTCGCCGCCGGGTCCAAAATCCTCCTGGCACATGAATGGCTGGGAATGCCCCTCGTGTTCGCCACCGCCATGCTCGAACCCGGCGCGTGGCGCACCGTCTTCTACGCCCACGAAACGGCTACCGCGCGCCGTATCGTCGAGGACCATGGCGGACACGACACGCGATTCTACAATGTCCTGCGCCGCGCCCTCGATCAACACCTGTTCATGGACGACCTCTTCGGTCGCCAGGATGACTGGTTCAAGGCGCCGATCCTGCACGAGGCCGCCCACTGCGACCGCGTCCTCGCCGTAGGCGACCTCGTCGTCGACGAGCTCCGCTTCATCAACCAATCGTTCCGATCCCGCGAAATCGACCTGGTATACAACGGACTTCCCCCGGTCGATACCTCCCTGGCGGAAAAGAAGGCGTCAAAACGACGCCTGCAAACCTACTGCCAGAACCTTCTCGGATTCAAACCCGACTACGTCTTCACCCACGTGACGCGCATGAACCTCTCCAAGGCCCTGTGGAGGGACTTGCGGGTTCTCGAGCACCTCGACGCCCTCCTCGGGGAGGAGGGCAAAACCGCGACACTCCTCGTCCTGGCCACCGCCTCCCCCGCAGGAAGGCGTTCTGAATGGGTTCGGTCCTGGGAAAGCCAGTACGGATGGCCGGTCGGACACCGGGCGGACAACGGAGACCTCATCGACCTCGAAACGACCTTCTTCTTTCATGGGGTCGAGCCGGTCAACCATCTGCTCAAGCACAGCCGGGTCGTCCTTGTGAACCAGTTCGGATGGAGCCGGGACCGCTGCGGATTGCGCATGCCCGAAGACATGGAGTTTATCGACATCCGGCGCGGCAGCGATCTCGAATTCGGACAGAGCATCTACGAACCCTTCGGCATCGCACAGGTCGAACCCCTGGGTCACGGCGCCCTCTGCTGCGTCTCTTCCGTGTGCGGCTGCGTCGGCTTCATCGACCGGGCGCAACAGGACGCGTCCGAGCCCGCCTCCAACGTTGTCGTCGCGGACTATGTTACCGTTCCCCCGGTGCATCCCCTTCATTCCCCGTACGACGCTCTCTTCATCAACCACGGCACGCGCGAGTGGATCGAAGGCACGAACAGCTATCAGGCTGCGAGGGCTATTTTCGACAGGCTCCCGCGTACCGACGAGCAACTTCGGGCCCTGCTCGACTCCGGCCGCACGCTCGCAACAGCGATGAGCTGGGACAATGTCGCGGAACACTACCTGTTTCCAGCCCTCCAGAAAGCCGTAGGACACTGAATGGGGGCCGGCAACCGGCCTGCGTCGATTACCAACCGATCCACCTGTATCCCGTTGGCCCGGCACGTACATTCTAATGTTACGTCCACGCTCCATCGACTACCTCCATGGCAAAGAAGACCGCCGAGTCCACGCTACCCCGCGAAGAGATCGAAGCAATCGTCGGCGGCTACCATAGCAGCCCGTTCTCGACGCTCGGCATGCACCGCGTGACCCATAACGGCGACACCCGGATCGCCGTACGCGCTTTCCGACCGCTCGAGAAAGAAATCGACGTGCTCGAGACCGGTACGGACAACCGGTACCCGATGAAACGCCTTCACAAGGAGGGCTTCTTCGAGGCGGTGATCCCCGGCAGAGACCAGCCGTTCTCTTATACGCTCGGCCTCATCGGCCGGGACGGGGGGCAGTACGAAATCGAGGATCCCTATCGCTTCCCGGCGACCGTAACCGACTACGAAATCTACCTTCATTCCGAAGGAAACCTCTTCAAAAGCTACGAGAAACTCGGGGCGCACCCCGTGGTGCGGGACGGAGTCCCGGGCGTCCAGTTCGCCGTTTGGGCCCCCAACGCCCTCCGCATCGGCCTGATCGGTCCCTTCAACGGCTGGGACAACCGTGCACACCCCATGCAGGCCGTCGGAGGAGGAATCTGGGAACTGTTCCTGCCGCGCATCCCCGTCGGCACCGACTACAAGTACGCCATCAAGTCGGCCCAACGCGGCTACGAAGTGGACAAGGCGGATCCCTACGCTTTCTTCGCCGACGTGCGACCAGGCACCGCATCACGCGTGTGGGATCTCGCCTCCTACCAGTGGAACGACGACGATTGGATCCAGTCCCGACCACACCGTCATGCACTCAACCAACCCATCAGCGTGTACGAGGTGCACCTGGGAAGCTGGCGTCGGGTCCCCGAAACCGGCGGCAACCTCACCTACATCGACCTCGCACACCAGCTCGTCGACCACGTCAGGGAACTCGGCTTTACCCACATCGAACTCCTCCCCATCACCGAACACCCGTTTGACGGATCCTGGGGCTATCAGACCACCGGTCTCTTCGCCCCAACCAGCCGATTCGGCACGCCGGACGAATTTCGAACCTTCATCGACCACTGCCACAGCCACGACATCGGCGTCATCCTCGACTGGGTACCGGCTCATTTCCCTCGCGATGCGCATGGCCTGGCCTTCTTCGACGGCACGCACCTCTACGAACACGAAGATCCACGCCTCGGCGAACACCGTGATTGGGGCACCAAGATCTTCAATTTCGGCCGCAACGAGGTCCGCAACTTCCTCATCAGCAGTGCCCTGTTCTGGCTCAAGGAGTACCACATAGACGGGCTGCGCGTAGATGCCGTCGCATCCATGCTCTACCTGGACTACAGCCGCGAAGCCGGCGAATGGGTACCCAACAAGTTTGGTGGACGCGAAAATCTCGAAGCCATCGACTTCATCCGACGCCTCAATGAAGTCGTCCACGCGGAAGTCCCAGGCACACTCACGATCGCAGAGGAGAGTACCGCCTGGCCCATGGTCACCCGGCCCACCTATATGGGCGGACTCGGATTCGACCTCAAGTGGAACATGGGCTGGATGAACGACACCCTCGAGTTCTTCAAGAAAGACCCGGTCCACCGGCGATTCCATCAGAATCTGCTCACGTTCTCCATGGTGTATGCCTTCTCGGAGAACTACATGCTGCCCTTCAGCCATGATGAGGTCGTGCACCTCAAACGATCCATGCTGGACAAAATGCCGGGCGATATGTGGCAGAAGTTCGCCAACCTGCGAACCCTCTATGCCTTTCACTTCACCCATCCAGGCAAGAAACTGCTCTTCATGGGAGGAGAGTTCGGGCAATGGCAGGAATGGAGTGAGGCCAGAAGCCTCGACTGGCATCTGCTCCAATACGACGAGCACAAGCAGCTTCAACACTTCGTCGCCCGCCTCAACGACATCTATCACGCCGAACCCGCACTCTACGAAATCGACTTCGAGTGGCAGGGCTTCCAGTGGATCGACTTCAGCGACGCCGAATTCTCCATCATTAGCTTCATCCGCCGATCCAATCGGTACGAAGATACTGTCGTCGTCGTGCTGAACCTGACTCCGATCCCCCGAAACGGCTATCGCGTCGGCCTCCCGGACCCGGGTGTCTGGCGGCCGCTCGTCAACTCCGACGCCGTCGAGTTCGGAGGCAGCGGCGCGGGACTTGCCGCCGGCATTGAGGCCGAGGTCATGCCTTGGCAGAACTGTGGCTACAGTGCTCCGATCGACCTGCCCCCCCTCGGAGCACTGATCCTGAAGCGCTGACACGGGAACATCCCCGCACCCTGACCGCAGCCCCGGAGCGCTCTCGCCAAATGCACCAACAGCGACGGTGGCCCATCCACCCGGACCCCGGGCACGAAGCGCCCTCACCCGTCGCACAGCACCATAGCCCAAGCGCCGCCTGACCCCGTTCGCGCCGCGCACCCCCGAACCGAAGCTCGCCCGGCGACCCCGCGCGACGCCGCCCCTCAGCACGCGCCCTCGAGCGCCCAAACGCGACAAGCCGACATGACGCGTTCCCGCCTTTTCGTCCCGGTGATTCTCCTGCCGGTCACCCTGCTCTTATCCTGCACGCGACAGGAAACGGACAACCCTCCATTCCTGGTTCCGACCTACGACATCTCTGACGATACCTCCCGGCAGACCGTCGTCGATCGGGAGCCCGGCCAGTACCTCGGCCATCCCACCACCCTGCGAACGGCGAGCGGAGACCTGCTCGTCGTCTACCCCGAAGGCCACGGCCGGGGGGCCATCCGTCTGAGGCGCAGCACCGACGACGGCCGTACCTGGAGCGATCGACTCGAAACGCCGGAAAACTGGGCCACATCCCAGGAAACCCCCACGCTGTTTCGGTTCGTCGATCCGGAGGGGCGCGCGCGCATCGGCGTCTTTTCCGGCCTCTATCCCATCCGACTCGCCCTGTCGGACGATGACGGCGTCACGTTCGGCCCGCTCCAACCGATCGGGGACTTCGGCGGCATCGTCGCCATGTCTTCCGTCGCCGATCTCGGCGCCGGACAGTACCTGGCCTTCTTTCACGATGACGGCCGCTTCCTGCGCAGCGAGCCCGTGGATCCCGGATTCTTCGTCTACGCCACCCGCAGCACCGACGGGGGCCTGACCTGGGGAGAACCGGAAATCGTGACCGCTCATCCGGACGCAGACCTCTGCGAACCCGGCCTCGTCTGGTCGCCGGACGGTACGGAGATGGCCCTGCTGCTGCGCGAGAACAGCCGCAAGCACCCTTCCTTTGTCGTCTTCTCCTCCGACAGCGGGACGACCTGGTCAGAGCCCCGCCCGCTGCCCCGGGAACTCACCGGTGATCGGCATGTGGCGGCCTATGACGCGGACGGCCACCTCCTCGTCACGCTGCGCGACGTGGCCCCCCGGAGCCCCCATCTGGGTGATTGGGTCCTCTGGATCGGCTCCTACGAGGATCTCCGCTCCGGCGAGCCGGGCCTCGCGCGCATCCGCCTGATGGACAACCTCAAAGGAAACGACTGCTGCTATCCGGGCCTCGAACCCCTCGCGGACGGATCCTTCCTGACCACCACCTACGGCCACTGGACCGCAGACGAAGAACCCTACATCGTCGCCGTCCGCTTCCACCCGAACGAGTTCATCGATCACTAGACTCGACCCCTTCGCCCCTCCGCCATCTGCCCTCAACGTCGCACTCTCGCGCCCTCGGACCCCCGGACCCCCGGACCTTCGGGACCCTCTCGCCATTGCACCCTTGAGATCGTCTCGACTTTCCATACTTTCCGCACTTTCCGCACTCACCATACTCTGGATCCCGGGTCTCCGCTTCGCCGAGCCCGGGACGCTCGCTCCGGTCGCGCCTTCGGACCTTCTGACCCTCGGACCCCCGGACCCTCGGACCCCCGGACCCTCGGACCCCCGGACCCCCGACCCTATCCCGCCATGCTCCGCCGCCAGTTCCTCGCCGCCGCACCGCTCCTGCCCTTCGGACTCTCCCTGCGTCCCCCTGCACGGGCCGACCGGCCCGTCAAATCCCGCCGCCTGCAACCGGGCCATACCGTCGGCATCGTGAGTCCCGCATCCGCGACGCTAGACGCGATGGACGTCACCCTCGCCGAAGAACGGCTCGCCGCAATGGGTCTCGCCTCCCGGCGAGGACGGCACGTGCTCGACCGATACGGCTACCTGGCCGGACGTGACGCAGACCGCGCGGCAGACCTCAACGAGATGTTCGCCAACCCCGACATCCACGCCATCCTCTGCCTGCGCGGCGGATGGGGCTCTGCCCGCCTGCTCCCCTACCTCGACTTCGACACGATCCGCGCCCATCCAAAACTGGTAACCGGGTTCAGCGACATCACCTCCCTCCTGCTTGCCCTCTACAGCAAAGCCCACCTCGTCGGCCTGCACGGTCCCGACGGACTCGTCTCCTGGAACGCCTTCGCGACCGACTACTTCCGGCGTATCGCGTTCGACGCGGAACCGGTCCTCATGACCAATCCCCGTGAAACGGAAGATGACCTGACCTATACCGAAAACCGTGTGTACACCCTCACGGCCGGCCGCGCCCGTGGACCCCTCGTCGGCGGTAACCTCACCGTTCTCACCTCCATCATCGGCTCACCCTACCTGCCCGACTTCACCGGGCACATTCTCTTCCTCGAAGACGTCGGTGAGGACATCTACCGTGTAGACCGCATGTTGACGCAACTCAAACTCGCCGGCATCCTTGACCGCATCACCGGGTTCGTCTTCGGAAAGTGCACCCGGTGCGATCCCTCCTCCGGCGCCTACGCCTCCTTCACCCTGCACGAAGTGCTGACAGATCACATCAGTCCGCTGGGAATCCCGGCCTGGCACGGCGCCATGATCGGTCATATCCGACAGAGATTCACCGTACCCGTTGGTATCACCGCTGAAATTGACGCAACCGACGGCTCGATCCAGTTGCTCGAACCGGCCGTCCTCTGATTTTCTACAACGCGCAGAAGCCAACTCGCCATGTTTGTTCATTCGGTGTACTTCCGCCTCCGACCCGACCTCACTGCCTCCCAGCGTCGCACGTTTCTGGATGGACTGAGAGATCTGTCCGAAATCGATACCGTGCAGGTTGCCTTCATCGGTACACCCGCCACCGCCGACCGACCGATTATCGACCGCAACTACACCCATGCGCTCATTCTTGCGTTCGAGGATGATGCGGGACACACGTCCTATCAGACGGATCCCGTCCACGACGCATTCCGCGAGAACTGTGGGGGCTTATGGTCGGACCTCCGCATCTTCGACTGCGTGACCGAGTAAGAAGCCGGCCGGCCGGATCCTTGCCGTCGCCCATCGTTCCGGAACGTCCCATCCGTTCGGCTTCGTCCGGCGATTAAACGGCCGCTGCGAGGATCCTGACGAGCGCCTTTACGTCGCTGGCCACCACTTCGGCACCGGCGTCGAACAACGCTTCGGCGAGAGACGTCTCCGCCAGAAACGGGGGTACGACCCCGAACCCGGTGATGCCCGCGGAAACGGCGGCCCTCATATCATCGACCGTATCGCCAATGTAGACGGCCCGACGGGGAGGCGTCCCCGTACCGACCCCCGCCAGTTCTTCCAGGGCCCGTTGAATCGGATAGGGATCCGGCTTTCCGCGGCCGGCCTGTTGCTCCATGGCCACGACGACGGGGAACCGGGATTCCCATCCGAACCGCCGGAGCGTCCATCGGGCTTCTTCCTCCGGCCTTCCCGTCACGAGGGCCATGGGCCCGAACGAGCCCGCGACGTCCAGCGTCCGGGTGTCGACCAACGAAGGCTCGCGACGGATGAACCCGTTGAAGCGATCCCCACGGTACCGGCCCTGAAAATCCGCGACCACTTTCGCAAATGGAACCGCTAACCCAGCTTCCGCGATGAGGGCGGCGGTGAGACGCCAGTCATCGTTGAATCCACCCCGGTTCTTGTACTCCTGGATCCGCTCCCCCGACACCTCCATCCCCGTAAACGCGCGTACCGTCTCCTGGATAGCGCGCCGATAGGACCCCGACACGTCCACGAGGACGCCGTCCATATCGAAGAGGACGGTATCCACACGCAGGGGTAACGACCCCCGCACCTTGAGTACGCCTTGCGCGCGTTCCGCCGGCGACAAAGCCATGCCGAACGCTCAGGAATTCATGACGATGAGGAACTCCTCGTTGTTGCGGGTGCCGCGCATCTTGTCCAGCATGAACTGCATGGCCTCGACGGGTGACATTTCCGCAACGATGTTTCGCAGAATCCAGATTCGGCTCAACATCGCCTCCGGAATCAGCAACTCCTCGCGACGCGTCCCCGATTTCAGGATGTTCATTGCGGGCCAGATGCGCCGATCGGACATCTCCCGGTCGAGCACAAGTTCCATGTTGCCCGTACCCTTGAATTCCTCGAAGATCACCTCGTCCATGCGGCTCCCGGTTTCCACCAGCGCAGTCCCGATGATCGTGAGCGATCCCCCCTCTTCCACGTTCCGAGCGGCCCCGAAAAACCGCTTCGGTCCGCGAAGCGCACCGGCCTCGATACCGCCGGACAGTGTTTTTCCCATCGCCGGCGCGACGGCATTGTGCGCCCGGGCCAGACGCGTAATCGAGTCCAGCAGAATGACCACATCCTGTTTGGCCTCGACCAACCGCTTCGCCTTCTCCAGCACGATGTCCGCCACCTCGACATGCCGCTGCGGATCCTGGTCGAACGTGGAGGCGATCACCTCCCCCTCGATGTTGCGGGCCATGTCGGTGACCTCCTCCGGTCGCTCGTCTACGAGCAACACGATGAGATACACTTCCGGATGGTTCTTGGTGATCGCATTGGCGATCTTTTGCAGCAGAATCGTTTTACCGGTCTTTGGCTGCGCCACAATCAACCCGCGCTGCCCCTTACCGATCGGTGAAAAGAGGCTGAGAATGCGCGTGCTGAAGTCGCTGGCCGACAGTTCCATATTGAGCGCCTCCTCGGGATACAGCGGCGTCAAGTAATCGAACCGCCCCCGATCCTCCATTTCTTGAGGCACTCTTCCGTTCACCGTGTTCACATGGATCAGGGCGAAGAAGCGCTCCCCTTCCTTGGGAGGACGAATCTCCCCATCCACCGTATCCCCCTGCTTCAGACTGAATCGCTTGATCTGGGAGGGAGATACATAAATGTCGTCGGGACTGGGCAGGTAGTTGTATTCGGACGACCGCATGAACCCGTACCCGTCCGGCAGAATCTCGAGCACTCCGATCTTGCGGATCATGCCGTCCAGTTCCGTCTTATTGGGATCGTACTGGTGCATGTAGTCGGGGTACTCCGGCGGAAGAGGCCTTCGCGCCCGCTCGCGGCCGCGGCGCATATCCCCACGATCTCCTCGATCTCTGGGATCTGCGGGCCGATCCCGATCCGGACGGTCCCGATCCGGACGGTCCCGGTCTCTCACGTCGCGCCGGTCATCCCGCCCTCCGCCGGCCGGCGCACCGCGCCGCTGATTGTCCCCTTTATTGCCGCCGCCACCGCCGCCGCGACGGTCATGGCGTCCTCCACGATCAAACCGGTCGCCTCGGTCCCGCTCCCCGCCGCTCCGGTCGGGTGGTCCCGATTTCCGTCCTTGCTGACCGGGGCGGCCCTGGTCCCCCGATGCCCTTCGATCCGCATCGGGCCCCCGTTCGCCGCGCTGCTGCGCGGGTGGCCCGTCCCGACGCCCGTCTCCCTCTCGCCGCGGCTCCGAATCGCGCCGGGGCTCGCCCTCGCGACGGCCTTCCCCTTCCCTGCGTCCATGCTGGGACGCTTCGATCCGCTCCGGCGCATCGTCCGACGATGCCACGGGGACAGCCCTGGGCATTCGCTCGGAAACCCGCTCCTCTTTTGACTCCGCGGCAACCGGCTCGGGCGCGGTCGCGGGCCGCTCCGGTCGCGCAGGTTTCTGGACGCGTGCAGAGGCCTCCGACGGCGCTTGCGCGGCAGGCGCCGAAGTACGACCCCCGCTCGTCGAGTCCGCGGCGGCGTCGATGATCCGATAGACCAGGTCCTCTTTTCGAAGCCCTGAAAGCCCGGTGAGCCCGAGTTGACGGGCGATCAAGTGAAGGTCCGCGACCTTCTTTTCTTTAAGCTCTGTGATGTTCATGGATAATGGAACCGTAGATCAGGCGCACACACCGAGCAGAATTATCGCCGAGGGGAAACGCCGGAAGGGGAGCGCGGCTGCACAAACCAACGCGCGCTGAAGAACAAAAAACGCTAAGGGATTACGGGATCCGGGCGACAGGAATTGCGGTCCTGCAAACCCGGCGAGAAAGGTGGGCCATGCGACTGAATTGCACTCTAACGTAGAATATGGCGCAGATCAGCCGATTTGTCAACTACCGCTTTAATGCGACGCCGTATTTCGAGGCGTCTTCTTTCACCAACGTCGTTCGGTTCACGAGTCAGCGCCCGGCTGGAGCGCCCCTACAACGAGATGGGAACCGGTAACGAGAAGCCGGTCCGCTTTCGCCGCAGTGGACAGGAAACGCGACACGCCGTCGGTCACATCGGATACCACCTGCACCGGCACGCCCCGCCGCTCACTCCCTTCACGCAATGTCCCGGTGGAAACCGCCCTCGGCGTGTCCAGCGCCACTACCAACAATTCGGAGACTCCGTACAAAGGCAGCAGATCCAGCAACCCCTCAATATCCTTGTCCTTCATCACTCCCAACAGCACCACCAACCGCCCGACGCCGGGCCGAGCCCCTGAGCAAATGTGCTGCAATGCGCACGTGAGCCCCTCAAGGTTGTGTGCAACGTCCGCCATGATGAGCGGTTCCTCCCGCAGGATGTCGCTCCGGCCACGCAACCCGGAGAGCCGGCGCACATCGCGCAGACCCGTCGCAAGAGCGCGATACAGACCACGTCGACCGGCAAAAACGTGTGCGGCAACCGCACCGGCGGCCGCGGCATTGTCCGCCTGGTGTCGGCCCCCCAACCCCACGCGAAAGGATCGCAAGCGGCCGTCCGGAAAACGCATGCGCATGCGGAGCCCCTCTCGTCGCATCTCCAGGTCTTCGACCTCGAAGGCCTCGCCGATCACGGCAATCGGCGCATCCTGTCGGCCGGCAACCTCACGAATGACCCGAACCGCCCGTCCGTCGCGGGCCGACACGAACACGGGCACACCCCGCTTGATGATCCCTGCCTTCTCCCGCGCGATCTCCTCGATCGTCTCCCCCAGAAACTCTTGATGGTCGTACCCGATCTGCGTAATGACCGAGGCGACCGGTCGCACGACATTCGTCGCATCAAGGCGACCGCCGAGACCTACCTCCACCACGGCCAGATCCACTCCGCCCTCCGCGAAATACAGCAGACTCAATGCAACAGTCGTCTCGAAGAAGCTGGCCTGTGCCTCCTCCACCAGGTCTCGAAAGGTGGATACCGCACCCGCAAGCCAGTCAGGCGGCGCAGGAATGCCATCGATGCGCATCCGCTCACGCAGATCAAAAAGATGGGGAGAGGTATGCAGACCCATGCGCAGACCCAGGGCCGTTCCCGTCGCCGCAATCATCGACGCCGTCGATCCCTTGCCGTTCGTACCGGCCACATGCACCGTCGCGTACCGCTCATGGGGTTGCCGCATCGCCTCGAGCAACGGCAAAATGCGCTCCAGGCCCGGTTTGTAGGCCGCACCCGCATCCCTTGAAAACCGCGGGAGTCCAAGCAAGAATTCGACCGCTTCGGCGTACGTCATCCGTCGGATTACCTCATGCAGGGTCCAACAGACCCCGCTCCGCACGGTTTCGAAATGTGGCGCACAATTCTTGCGGGGTCAAATTCCCGGTTTCTTCGCGATCTATCCGCACGGACAGGCGTTGGCGGGTCGGCACCGGAATTTGCAGGGGACGATCCACCCGTTAACTTTCCGGGTTCGCAGTTCAAGCCTGAACGCCCCTCGGGGCCCTGGCGCCTCCCCATACCTATTTTGTGCACAACCCGACCATAGCATGAGCGAGACGAGAACAGGAACCGTAGCCCAGGTGATCGGCGCCGTCGTCGACGTCGCCTTTGAAGACGGCTCCATCCCGGATATCCTGGAAGCCCTCTCTGTTGACAGGGAAGACGGCTCTACGCTGTTTCTCGAAGTGCAGCAGCATCTCGGCGAGAACCGTGTCAGGACGGTCGCCATGGACTCGACAGACGGCCTGACGCGTGGAACACCGGTTACCTCCCGGGGCACGCAGATCACCATGCCGGTGGGCGAAAGCATCCGCGGCCGCCTCCTCAATGTCGTGGGCCGTGCGATCGACGGCATGGCGGAGCCGATCGTGTCCGAAACGCGACCCATCCACGCCCAACCGCCGGCCTTCCAGGACCTCGCCACCTCTGTCGAGATGCTGGAAACCGGCATCAAGGTGGTCGATCTGCTCGAACCCTATTCCCGAGGAGGCAAGATTGGTCTTTTCGGCGGCGCAGGCGTCGGCAAGACCGTGTTGATCATGGAACTGATCAACAACATCGCCAAACACCATGCCGGACTCTCTGTCTTCGCAGGCGTCGGCGAGCGCACCCGAGAAGGCAATGACCTGCTGCGTGAAATGATGGAAAGCGGCGTCGTCCAGTACGGCGACGCATTCATGGAAGCCTACTACCGAGGCGAATGGGACCTGTCGAAAGTGGACCCGGAAACACTCATCCAGAGCAACATCACGCTCGTTTTCGGGCAGATGAACGAGCCGCCGGGTGCCCGAGCCCGCGTGGCGCTCTCCGGACTTACCGTGGCCGAGTACTTCCGCGACCTCGGTGGACGGGACGTGCTCTTTTTCGTCGACAACATTTTCCGCTTCACCCAGGCCGGCTCGGAAGTCTCCGCTCTGCTCGGCCGTATGCCCAGCGCCGTGGGCTATCAGCCCACACTCGCCACCGAAATGGGCGAATTGCAGGAACGAATCACCTCGACCAAGAGCGGCTCCATCACCTCCGTTCAGGCGATCTACGTGCCCGCAGACGACCTCACCGACCCGGCCCCGGCCACCACGTTCGCCCACCTCGACGCGACCACCGTGCTCAGCCGCCAGATCGCTTCGCTCGGCATCTATCCCGCCATCTCCCCGCTGGAATCAACCAGCCGAATCCTCGATCCGCGCGTCGTGGGCGAGGCACACTATCAAACCGCACAGGACATCAAGGCCCTCCTTCAGCGCTACCAGGAACTGCAGGACATTATCGCCATCCTGGGCATGGACGAACTGAGCGACGACGACAAGCTCGTCGTGGCCCGCGCCCGTCGCGCGCAGCGTTATATGAGCCAACCCTTCTTCGTGGCCTCCCAGTTCACGGGCTACGAAGGGCGGTACGTCAAGATCGAGGACACCATCCGCGGATTCCGGATGATCCTCGACGGGGAACTCGATCGCTACCCCGAATCGGCCTTCGCCTATAAGGGGGCCATCGAAGAGGTCATCGAACAGGGAGAACGGCTCATCAAAAGCGCTTAGCCGGCGGGATAGAGACCCCGCACATGGAAAAGCCCATGCCAGGAACGTTTTTTGTCGAAATCGTCGCCCCAAGCGGCACGGTCTTCTCGAGCGAAGCCACTCGGTTCCGGGCACCCGGTATCCGCGGCTCGTTCGAGGTGCTCTACAACCACGCCCCGCTGATGGCCGCGACCGGCGTAGGATCCGTCTACGTCACCACCGCCTCAGGTGAACGGATCACGCTGGTGACCACCGGCGGCTTCGTGCAGGTCCTCGATAACCAGGTGATCATGATCGCGGAGGCCGCCGAACCCGCGTCGGAAATCGATCTCGACCGAGCCCGCGTCGCCGAGGAACGAGCCCGGGAGCGCCTGCAAGCCGGCAGCGCCGAGGAAAGAGCCGCAGCCGAGGCCGCGCTGGAACGCGCCCGCGCCCGCGTACGCGCCGCCATGAGCAACGTGGGATCCCGCACGATGCGTTCCGGCAACTGAGGCCTCCCATGACGACCGGCGGAGAAGCGCGTGAAGAAGTCCAGGTCTGTCGCCTCCCGTTCCCGTTCCGCTTCGTAACATAGCGGAGTCTACCGCGCCGCTCCCCGAGGCGGTGCACGCGCTCCCGGAACCACGAATGCGAACGCGGCAATGCGGATTTCAGATCTGCCCACTCCAGCAGTCCTCATCGAGAAAACCCGTCTCGAAGAGAACCTGCGACGCATGCAATCCAGGGCCGACGCCGCCGACGTCCGCCTGCGGCCCCACGCCAAGACCCACAAGTGCTTGGAAGTAGCGCGTCTGCAAGAGAAGACCGGCGCGCGTGGAATCACGGTCTCCAAACCATCGGAGGCCGACCCGTTTGTGGAGAACGGGTTCCCGGATGTCCGCATCGCGTATCCCCTCTGCACCCGCCATCATTTCGAGCAGGTGGCCGCTCTTCAGAAGCGCGCCCACGTCTCCTTCTGCCTCGATACGCCGGAAGCCGCCCACTTCGCCTCCGCCTACTTCCAGCATCGGACCCGACCCGCCGACGTCCTCGTTGAAATTGACTGCGGCTTTTTTCGCACCGGGATTCCCTGGGATGACCCGACCCTGTCGGATTTCGCCCGCCACCTGGCCTCCCTTCCCGGACTCCGGCTCCAGGGCATCCTGTCACACGCCGGACAAGGCTACTATGGACCACCGCAGCCCGACGGCGATCGGATCGCCTTCCTGGAAGACGTATCCCGAACCGAAGTGGACCGCATGCTCGACGTCGCCGTCCGGTTGCGCGATGCCGGCGTTGCAGGCATCCATCCCCGAGAATTCGAACTCAGCGTCGGCTCGACGCCGACCATGACGCGGTTCGAGAACCAGACCCGCGAGGGGTTCTCCATTACAGAGGTCCGCCCCGGCAACTACGTGTTCCATGACGCCGGACAGGTCGCTCTGGGCGCCGCCGAATGGTCCGACTGCGCCCTCACAGTACTGGCCTCGGTGGTCAGCCGGCGACGCGATCGGACAGGCCGCGAACGGGTCTACATTGACGCGGGCCGCAAAGTGCTAACGTCCGACACCAGCTACGGCACGCAGGGATACGGCGTTATCCTGCACAGCCCCTCCACGATGAAACCCCTTCCCCATGCGACCATCAACCGGCTCTCCGAGGAACATGGCTGGGTGGAGATCTCCGGAGGCTCTACGCTCTCCGTCGGAGACCAGGTGAGAATCGTACCCAACCACGCCTGCGTGGTGGTCAATACGCAGGACTCCCTCCACCTCGTCGACGGGGAAGAAGTCGTCGATACCTGGCGGGTCGAAGCACGTGGGAAATCCACCTAGCGCCATGAGTCACCTCCGCACGGTCCTGGTCCTCCTCTTCGACGATATCGAAGTCCTCGATTTTGCGGGCCCCTTCGAGGTGTTCTCCGTCGCAGGCCGCCAGGAGGGCCGCAGGTTGTTTAATGTCCACACGGTGGCCACCAAAACTCCCGTTCGAGCGCGCGGTGGACTCAGCGTCAATCGGGACTTCGACCTGGCCGGCGCACCGGAGTCGGAAATTCTTGTCGTACCGGGTGGACAAGGCACGAGGCGCGAGATCAACAACCAGGGCCTGATCGACTGGATCCGCGACCGCGCCCTCCGCTGCGAGATCGTCCTGTCTGTGTGCACCGGCGCCATGCTCGTCGCCAGAGCCGGCCTCCTCCGAGACAGTTCGGCCACGACCCACTACTCCGCACTCGACGAACTCCGTTCCGCTTCGCCTTCTACCACCGTCGTCGAAGACCGGCGGTTCGTCGACAACGGCCGGATCATCACCGCCGCAGGCATCTCAGCCGGCATCGATGCTTCCCTGCACACCGTCTCGCGGCTCTGGGGCACCGAAATGGCCCGCAACACTGCCCTCCACATGGAGTACGATTGGCGCCCGGGAGCCTGAATACCGGGAACAAGCGATCGATCCGTCTGGTTTTGTAGGGATCTTCGGCGGTCATCCATTCGGACGGCTCGCCGCTCCTCATCAGAACGATAGAAGGGTTATGTCCGGTCACAATAAGTGGTCCAAAATCAAGCGGAAGAAAGGAGCCAACGACGCCAAGCGCTCCAAGGTGTGGGCACGCATCACGCGCGACCTGATGATCGCGGCGCGTGACGGAGGAGGCGATCCGGGCATGAACCCCAAACTGGCCATGGCGGTCGACAAGGCCAAGGCGGAGAACATGCCCAAGGACAACGTGGAGCGGGCCATCAAGCGCGGCACGGGCGAGATCGAGAGCGCCTTCTACGAGGAGATGAGCTACGAGGGATATGGCCCTGGCGGCGTCGCCGTCTTTGTGGAAGTACTCACCGATAACCTGAACCGCTCGGTCGCCGAGGTGCGCCACGCGTTCAGCAAACACGGCGGCAACCTCGGAACGACCGGTTCCGTCGCCTACCTGTTCGAAAGAAAGGGATCGATCGACGTTCCGGCGAAGCTCGACGAACTCGAGCTCTTTGAACTCGTCGCAGAGGCAGGCGGCGAAGATCTGGAACGGGACGGCGACACCTTCACGATTACCACGCCCGTCGAAGCGTTCGGCGCCGTACAGGCCGCCCTTCGAGAAAAGGGAATCGAATCCCGGGAAGCCTACCTCGAATACGTGCCGACCACGACGGTCTCGCTCCAACCGGAAGAAGCGCGCCGCGTGGCCAGGCTCATCGAAGCCCTCGAAGACCTCGACGACGTGCAATCTGTCTACACAACCCTCGAACTCGACGAGGCGACGGTCGAGGCGGTCTCCTGACCCGCCCCGCCCCCCTTCGCATGATCGTCCTCGGCATCGACCCCGGCTCCCTGCATACCGGCTACGCCGTGATCCGGCTGGACGGCGAGGAGACCACGTCGATCGAATACGACGTCCTCCATTTCGGGGCACGTACCGAACACGTCCTCCGGCTCAAACGGATCTTCGAGCACATTACGGAAGTCATCGATCGGACGCAGCCGGATGAGGCCGCCGTCGAGATGCCGGTCTACGGCCGCAACCCGCAGTCCATGCTGAAACTGGGCCGCGCCCAGGCGGCCGCCTCGCTCGCCGCCCTGTTGCGACAGATTCCCGTCAGTGAATACACGCCCAAAGAGGTGAAAAAAGCCGTTACCGGAAACGGCAATGCGTCCAAGGAACAGGTCTGGGGGATGGTCCGCGCCACGCTCGCCCTCACCGAGGACCGTGGGAGAGACGCTTCCGATGCATTGGCGGTCGCCCTCTGCCATGCCCATCGCCAGAGACCCGACGTTCAGCGTCGCAAATCCGGCGGTTCATGGGCGGCGTTCGTATCCGCCAACCCGTCCCGCATTATCGGATAGAGCAATCCGCCGCGACGAACGAACGGTACGTTCGTGCGCGTGCACGATGTCGTCCCCTCCGGGCGTACCACCGCCGGGCCCGCTCCGCCTACTCGTAGTAATATCCGCGCTCCTCGTCCCGGACGCGCACGACCTCGGCCACTTCGTCACGGTCGAGCAGACCCTGACTCATGATCGAAACCGCATTGGCGATCTGCCGATCCTTGTGCGGAGCCTGGTTCCACTCGGGATGGGCCTGCTCAACAATACTGATCAGAATACGGAGGTACGGATACCGCTCCTCCTTCGTTGCCAGGTTGGCGATCGACCGCGCGAAAAGATCCGCATTGCGGCCGACCTGCCAGTCCGTCATCTTCGTGTCATAGCGCATGATCACGTCAACTCTCCCCGCGCAATCCGGCCAGGGGTGGGGGATCCTGGACCGGGAATCAATATGAAATGAAATGGAATGGCCGCCACCAACAAAATTCACCTCGGCCACGCCGATTCGGCCGGCATCTCGTTGGGTGCACCTGAAGATAGCCTAGGGTGCCCCCAAGTCAAGTGCAATCTTCTTGAATCCGAACGTCTTGAAAATGCGCCCCCATCCTGAAAAGGAACAAAGGCGCATCCGAAAAAGAATAAGCGGTCGACGTCCGGACGCATCGCACAGGACCGTGAACAAACCTGCCAGTCCATACCACCTCGAACTGCTGCCACAGATCCCGCCCTTCCACCGGAGAGCGCGATTTAAGCACCTCAATGAGGGGCAGTTGGTCTACTACGGCCCCCAGCCGGTCTACTACGGCATCGGAGAGGTCGTGCGCGTGTCAGATCGGTTTATCGTGGTGGATTTCCGCGGTACGGGCCAGTTCGGCGTCCACGAAGACGTATTCGAACCGGAATACCTCATTCCGATCCCCACCTCGCGCATCTCCTTGCTCTGAGACTCGTATGACGGGATCTGACCTGTCGCAGGTCCGCGCCATCCACCCGCCCACGGCCCGTCCCCATGTCCGTTCTTTCGGTCCGCCATGCCACGAAACGCTTCGGGCGCATCACGGCACTCGATGACGTCTCCTTCGATGTGCAGGAAGGGCGTATTTTCGGCCTCCTCGGCCCGAACGGCGCCGGCAAGACCACCGCGATCCGCCTGATCACCTATATCACCGTTCCCGATGAGGGAAGCGTCGTCTTCCAGGATCGCAAGGTGGGCACGTGGAGCCAGGATCGGATGGGATACCTCCCTGAGGAACGTGGTCTCTACAGGAAGATGCGCGTCGGCGAACAACTCGAATACCTCGCGCAACTCAAAGGACTCAAACCGGCGGAGGCCCGGCAAGGCGTAAGGGACTGGCTCGGTCGGTTTGACTTGACGGCGTGGGCGGGCCGCAAGACGAGCGAACTGTCCAAGGGCATGCAACAAAAGGTGCAGTTCATCGCGACGATCCTCCACGACCCGGAACTGCTGATTTTCGATGAACCGTTCAGCGGCCTCGACCCGATCAATGCCGACATCCTGAGGGAAATCATTCTGGAGCTGCACGGTCGGGGAAAGACCATCCTCTTCGCCTCCCATCGCATGGAGCAAGTAGAGCAACTCTGCGATGACATTTGCCTCATTTCCGAAGGGAAGGCCCTCCTGAACGGCCCCATACGGGATATCAAACGATCGTTCGGCCGGGATACGGTGATTCTTGGTTTCGAGGGTGATGCAGGATTTCTTTCGCAACTCGCGGCACAGCCCGGCATCCGCGTATCCTCCCGATCCAACAACCACGCGGAAATGCGCCTCGCCGAACCCACCCTGGCGCGGACCATCCTGGAGACCGCCCTTCGACACGTCGACATCCACCGATTCGAACTCGTTGAACCGTCCCTCAACGAGATCTTCGTCTCCGTCGTCGAACAGTCGCGACGCGTAAGAACCCCCGACCCGGACGCCGCCCGCTGAAGCCATGAGCAAAATCCTGACCATCGTCCGGCGCGAATTCCTGGTCCGGCTCCGCTCCCGGGGCTTCATCGTCGCAACCGCTCTTGCTCCCCTTGCGCTCGGCGCGCTCATTCTGGCCCCGATCTTTCTGGCCCTGTGGTCGCCGGATGACGGAAGGAAAACCATTGCCGTGGTGGACGAGACAGGCCTTCTGTTCGATGAATTGTCCGCCCCCGCCGGCGCACACTTCGTGGCGGCGGAAGCCGACCTGGAGACCCTGCGCGAGCAAGTGCGCCTCAGGGAGATCGACGGCTTTCTCGTCCTGCCGGCCGGCCTTCTAGAAACACCGTCAAAAGCCACGTTCTTTTCGCTGGGCGGGGGAGGACTCTCCTTTCGCTTTGAGCTGGAGGCCGTCGTCGACCGGGCCGTCCGTGACCGGCGGGTCGTCGCAGCCGGCGTACCGGAGGAGGCGATCCAGCTGCTGCA
>CAYLXM010000042.1:0-32393 GCA_964387555.1 uncultured Rhodothermales bacterium
CGCACCAGGAGGCGAAAAAGGTGAGAAGCACCACCTTGCCCTCCGTGCTGGAGAGTTGAAACGCATTGCCGTCCGGATCGCTCAGGACGAAATCCGGAGGCCTTTCATCGGGTGGCTGACCAATCGGCTCCGATTTGGAGCACGCGGCAAGGGCCAGAACGGCCACTAGAAGCGAGAGTCGGAGGCGTCTCATGGGGCTTGATGCTTCGGTACGCTCAAAGATACGGACCATTCAGCCCGTCGCCGCGCGAAAGCGGTGCTGAAGCAGAGGCGTGGCCGCCCGTTTGGAGCGGCCACGCGCGATGCAATCAGACGCCGGGCCGGTAGCTGGCGTCGCCGCGGGAGACCCACTACGGGAGAAGGATCCCGATATTGACGCGGTTCACCGAACCGAAGAAGGTGCCGAAATTCGCGTAGCCGTAGTCGGCCTTGATCCCGTAGCCGCTTCGATCGACTCGCACGCCCACGCCCGCGGTCAGGTCCTCCTCGTCGTAGTTGACCTTGTAGCCGCCGCGGACGAAGAAGGTGTCCATGAAGCCGTACTCGAGGCCAATGTGGAGCCGTTCTTCATAATCTCGGGGGTGGAGCCAGTCCAGCGCCACGGTGAGCTTGCTCGAACTGGATTCGGAGGCGAGGGTCAGCACATCCATCGCCGCACCGAATCCGAGCGTGAGCGGCAGTTCGAAGCGCTGGTCAAAGTAGTCGACCTGGTCGGAGAAGTTTCTTAAGGATGCGCCGAAGCGGAAGTCCTTGAAGCCGGGATAGTAGAGGGTCCCGAAGTCAAATACCAGTTTGGCTGCTGAGACACCGATGGCGGCGCGATCCCCGGTGAACGCGTTGAGAATCTCGATACCGTCAGGCCCCATCGAGGGGTTGCGGAAGAGATCCTGGGAGGCGATGCGCACGCTGCCGCCGACGTAAAATTGGCCTGTGATCTGCCGGGCATACGTGAGGCCGACGGCATATTCGCCCACTTCGAAGGTTCCGAGATCGATATAACCCTGGTTTCTCAGGACCGGATCGGCTCCGCTGTAGGGGATCGTTCGGCGCATGGCGCCGTAATCCATCTGTACCAGGTTGACACCGAAGGTGCCGATGTTCCCGACTTTGTAAGCGGCAGCCAGGGAGTACAGATTGATATCGGCGATCCACTGGGTCACGCCGGCCGAGAAGTCGCCGCCGGACAGCATGGCGAGTCCGGCCGGGTTGGAAAACATGGCCTCGGCGGTTCCGGTCGACACCATGGAGGCACCGCCCATGGCGGAGCTTCGGGCGCCGGGATCGATCTTCAGGAAGGTCATGCCCGCCTGGGCATATTTCGTAGCCTGAGCATGGGACGCGGTAGAACCGACGACCAGCACGAGCGCCACGACCAGTGAGGTAAATAGAGTTCTCATGGTTTTATCCACGCTGTTTCTCATGGTGAGGGTGGGTGGCTCTCGTGCCTACTTGATGACCACGAACTTGCCGATCGACGTCTCTCCGGTCGGTTTGCCGCGTGGACCATCCAGTTCCTCGACGACATAGATGTAGATGCCGCTTACGATCTCCATCGTACTGAAGGTCTCCTGCCGCGGCCAGTCCGAGTCCCCGGTGCCGGAAGCGTGTTCCAGGGTCTGGACGCGGTCTCCCGTTACCGTGAAGATGTGGATATTGCAGTAGGCCGGCAGGTTCAGGAATACCAGCCGTTTGGCCTCCGAATAGTTGTCGGCTCCCTGACTATGGAAGGGGTTCGGGACGACGACCACGTTATCCTTCCATCCGGCATCCGGGCCACGCGACGGCGTCAACGCCTCGAGAATCTTGTTGTCCGTCGTGCCGGTACGGTTGAGGAATTCGCTCCCCTCGATGCCGTCGATCGTCACAGGAGCGACGTAGTAGTAGTAGTTCTCACCGCGCACCACCCGGGTATCGACATATTCCCGGGCCGATGCCGGCACCTCATCGTGGAAGAGGAAGGTGGTATCAGTGGGAATCACGACGGCGGCAGGACGCGTGTATTCGCGGTAGATGCGGTACTTGTCGATCGTCCCGGCACGCGTATCCGATGCCGCCTCGTTGCCCCACTTCAGACGCACCTGGTCATTCTCGGAAATCCCTTGAAGGGAAGGCGTGGCCGGGGCCATGGGCAGATTGAATGACCCCGAGAGGGCGTTCACGTTGCCTCCTTTCCACACACGGTTTGCCTTGCCCGCATTGAGGAATGCGATGACGCGGCCCAGTTCCAGCACGGAGTTTTTGGTCCTCCGGTCGAGCATCGAACCCTGGGTCGCCACGTTGGCGCCGCCGGTCCAGGCATCGACGACGGCCTTCTCATCCGGACGAAGCATTGCGCCTGATCCGGGGACGTTGTAGGGAAGCGGCCGCATATCGCGCTGGGAGGCGTTCCCGTTCGGGTAGGCCCGTCCTGCATCGATGGCCCAGCGATGCGGGATCTGACCTCCGACCAGGGCGATCACGATGCGCACATCATCGCCCGGCTCCATTTGATACGGGCCGAAGCTCAACAGCACGGTCTTCTCCTGCTCGGTGAGCGGGTCAAAAGCAGTCGAATTGTCGATGCTGACGTTGGGGTCTCTGGGATTGTCCAACGTCGGATCCAGAATTCGGTAGGGACCCGTTTTGTCCGGAACGAGGTTGCCGTCTGCATCGACGGTCACGGCGTAGTTGCCGGGGTTGTTCGGGTCCCAACCGGCGCCCTGGCAGAGCTGGGTCGTCAGGTCGGAATTGCAGAGGTAGTTGTAGATGTCCTCGTGACCCGCCACGTTCAGGTCCGGCGCCAGTTCACGCTGCGACCAGCCCGCTTTCCAGGGTTGGGCCGGATTATCGGTTTCGTCGTTCGGACCGGTGTCTGCGTGCAGCACGGCAACGCCCATGTATTGCGGCTCACGGAAGTTGCCCCATTGCGCATCCGGCTCGCCCCGTGTGTCGATGGTCGGTTGCGCGGCTATCTGGTCACCTTCCCAGGAGTAGAAGAAGCGGAGTGAATCGGCCGTGGGATCACCCGCGGCATACTTCGCATAGGTTGCGCCGTAGTAGTTCGCCCACAGGTCGGCCGGATAGTAGGATCCGGAGGAGGTCTCCGCCTGAATTCCGAGGTAGACGTCTTCGCGCTTCTCACCGGACGTATTGGTAAACTTGTATTCCAGGATCGCGAAATCGTCGTAGTCCTCGTTCGCGAATCCGTAGGCCCAGCGCTCGATGTCGATGCCCGTCCACGAGCGCAAGTGGGAATAGACGGCGACGTCCGACGGGAGGTTGGGATCGACGGGATCCCCTTTGGCCAGGATGTCCGTGCGGTCTTTCCCGTCCAGGACCTTGGACGGGTAGGGATTTCGATAGACCCGTTTGAACTTTCCTGCTACCGGAGGCGTCACCTCCTGCAGGTCTGAGAACTTGCGATAGGCGATCTGGGCCACCTGGATATCGCGGACGACCCCTGTCTTGTCCGTCCATGTCCGGCGTGTCCCGATGACGACGCCGAAGACGTCCAGCATATCGAGATCGGAGGAAAGCTGGTTTCGGGGGAAAGAGATCTCGTCGGCGTTCATCGCGTCCGACGTGTTGAAATAGAACGAGCCGACGTTCAGGGATCGGGCCTGCTGTGCGAGCGCGTTGCCGCCGAGAATCAGCACCAAGGCCCCTAGCATGCCCGTAACGTACCGGATCGTGCCCGTTGCATGTCTGGTCATGGCGATTGTCTCCTGAGATTATTCTGGGTTGTCTGCCCGATCGGGCCGCCGCACCGTCAACCTTGCGGGGCAGGTCGGCGGATGTGGTCGGCCTCGATCATTCGCAGTCCGTGCAGCGGGTGGCTAGAAATACAGTTTGATGCCGAAGTAGATATCTCGGCGCCCGAGGAAGGTCCACGGCGTGAAGTCCGGCATGTTGATCTCGCAATCGGACGCACCCTCTTCGCACCAGTCACCAGGCTTGCCTTTCGGGTTTTCGAAGTTGCCTGCGCCGCATGACTCGAGATCGGTCGGATCGCAAGCGGCCGTCTGGTTGACCTGGTCATATCCCAGCGAGTACATGTAGTCCCGGAATTGATTTCTGAACCACTGGTGGCCATCCCACGCCCAGTTGTTGTTGCGGGAGTTCGGGTCGATTCCACCCTGGTAGATGGTCATGTTCCGGTTGTTGAGCAGATTCGACACATCCAGGTAGAAGACCGACTCGACGGTTCCCTTGCTGAACAGTGTCTTGTTGAGGCGCAGGTCGAACCGTTGGTAGGGTCTCCAGCGCACATTGTTCTCCACGAGGGGGAAGCCGGCTGGATTCCACGTGAATTGGGGACCTCGCTGCCAGGTGTAAAGGATGTTCAAATTGAAGCCACCGAGCAAAGCGGTCTCACCCAGCGACGGCCCACCCATGTCATCGCGCGTGTGGAAATTCAAGCTCGTCCGGAATATGGGCCGCACATCGGGGTCGGAGACCTGGTTGTTCACGAATCGGGCTTGCTGGCTCGGGTTTTCGAAATAGCGATCATAGCCGTAGAGACCCTGGCTTTCAACCATGTAGTTCAGGCTGGCCCATCCGCTGACGAACGGAATGACGTTTCGACGCAACTCGAGGAAGACTTCGGCTCCACGGACGTCGCGGAACCGGTTGTTCACGGGCGAGGTGTAGGAACCCCCGCCATACCCGAGCGGATAGAAAGCGATGTTGTTTATTTCGTTATTGATATCCTTGTAGTAGCCCGTGAAGCGGAGCAGCATGCTGTCGAACAGATTGTGCTCGTAGCCGAGCTCGTAGGCAATTGTCCGCTCAGGTTCGACGATCGGGTTCCCCAGGTTGTTGACCCGGTAGCCGTCACGCGGGTTCATGGAGATCTGATACTGAGAAACGATGGTCGGCCACTGGTAGAAGTGCCCGTAGTTGAAGAAGATCTTCGCCACGGTCGAGATCGGGTGAGACACGCCGATCCGCGGGCTGATCTGCAGGTGCTTCGCCCGGCCGGTCGGAATGCTGTCGGTCAGGGCCACTTCATACGATCCTCGAATCCTGCCGCAGAGATCTTCGCGCTGGAGCGTGTTCGGATCGTCCGGCGGACACACCCCAAGGCCCGCCTCCGTCACGTTCACGACAGAGCGATTTCGCAGCAGGAAATCCGAGTAGGGACCCTCGGTACGAAGATCACGGCTGCCGCAGTCGAGCGCCTCGTCGCCCAGCGAGCAGCCGTCCAACAGGAGCGGAAATTCACCGGTGACAAGCCAGTCGGCGCGCAACCCGACATTGGCTACGAATCCGCGAAATTCCAGCTTGTCCTGCGCAAACACCGCGCCGGTCCAGGGGGTGGCGCTGTAATCCCATACCGTGCCCCCATTGACGGACGGGTCGTCCGCGTCGTAATAGGCATCCAATTCGATGCGCTTCACCATGAAGCCGGCCTTCACCATATTCGCGCGGTTCACCTGGCTGGTGATCGATCCGTTGAATTCGAGGCCCCTCGTGTAGGTCTCGTCCGTTCGCGCGTTGCAGGACTCCATCCGGTAGTAGCCGGTGATGTCGCGCCAGTTGACGGGTCCCCATCCCTTCGGCGACTCATCATACCAGTGATCACCGATTCGAATGAGTGCCCAATCACGCCAGCGGTCCCATCCCTCCTGCCCGGCAATGCGCCGTGCTTCCGCCTCCGCTTCCGTCCCGATCCGGCCGTTATCCACGCCTGTGCCGGCCGTACCGGAAGAGCTGTTGACGCACTCCCGGAGGGGGTCAATCTTGCCATCGCCATTGCGATCTCGACAGGTGCCGGGCACCGGGGCCGTGTTGCGCATGACCTGGTCCATGTGATAGTCTACCCGGTCGTGCAAGAGGTTCAGTTCGTAGAAGGTATTCGGATTCAGTGCGTGGGTGAACTGGGCGCCGTAGATCTGGCGATCCCTGTACCCGGGAACCGCGCAATCCGGATACCAGAGCTTGTTCGGGTCGCCCGTGGCGGCAAAGGGGTTGCTGGAAATGAATCCACCGATACCCGGCCCTTGCTCCCCGTCGCCACCTCTCTGCCGACTGAACAGTCCGTGCAGATTCAGCCGCATGCCGCTGGCCAGGTCGATATTGATCTTCCCGCGCGCGTTGTGATCACTGTAGGCGCGCTCCGGGAATCGGTACGCATACTCCACAACCTGCCGGTCGTACGAGAGGAAGAATCGCACCGGATCCCATCCCGGTACCAACGGGCCTCCAAACGTGGCGGACACATTGTAGTCCGGGATGACTCCCGTCTGCTGAAACACCACGTTGTCCGGGTCCACGTCCCCGGCAAACTGCACGATGCCCTGGTCCTGCAATTTCTTCAACTCGTCGATAGCGTCCTGCGAACGGTGCAGCCACAGGTACCGGGCATACAGTTCCATCGGCTTGTCCTTGTGGGCCACGCCGGCCGCCAGACCGGCGGCAATGTCGTTCCACCCCTTGAAGAAGGAATTACCCCCCTCAAAGGCCCCGAATTCCGGGTTGACGAAGGGCTGGACAAGCGGGGAATCCCAATCAAAGATCCCCGGGCCGAAGTTTTTGAGCCCCGGAGGACTGTACTGCAGGTTGACCGATCCCGAATAACGCGTCCCCCCCTCCTTGGTCACGACCTCAATGACCCCCGAGCGGACATTGCCGTACTCGGCATTGAAGCCACCCGTCTGCACCTTCATCTCCTCCACCGCGTCCAGATTGACACGGAAGTTCGGCAGACGATTCAGCGGGTCACCCTGGCTGATTCCGTCCACGATGAAGAGGGACTCATTGTAGTTTGATCCACGAATCCGCGGCCGGTCGTTGTAGTTGCTGATGTCGTTGACCGACACGTCGGCCACCAGCACGTTCGCCACACTCTGGTAACGGCCGGATCGAATCTCCTCTGCCGCGATGTTGCGCTCCGAGCCGGCAATGTCGCGCTGGATGATGGGGGCCTCCGAGGTGACCACCACCTCCTGCAGGCCCACGGCGGCTTCGCGCAATGCGAAGTTGATCTCTGTGGTCAGGTTGATGTCCACATTGACGTTCTCAACGACCATGGGCGCATAGCCGATGAAGCTGGCCCGAAGCACGTAAATCCCGGGGCGAACGTTGATGATCGAGAAGAACCCGTCGGAACTCGTCGTGGCGCCGATGGTGGTCCCTTCGATGATCACGTTAACGCCAGGGAGGCCTTCCCCTGTGGCGGCATCCGTCACCGTGCCCGCAATGCGCCCCGTCTGGGCCATGGCCGACGCGGACAGCCACACGCAGAGAAACAGAAATGGGAGGGATTGTCTCATGATGGTTGGGGGTCGGAGGTGAAAGAATCCGGCCGCGTACGGTCCGGACAAATATGGATGCGGCGCTTCCCCGGTCACCCCAACAGAATTGATCCCTTGTCCCACTCCGGGCAAGACAGCTTGAGCCCGACTAGGGAGATCTGCCTCGACGCCTGGATCCCTCCGGTCGAGGCAGGTCGCTTCGATGGGGCTGCACCCATCCGTGGCCTGTGTTCTGACGGTGGTCAGGCCCCATCTTACGAAACGCCGGTATGGCGCTATGAACTGCCGTATGGACGCCTCCAACTGCACGCTGCCGTCATAATCCTACAAAAAGAGAGTTCGGAAGTCAAGTCAAAATCGTTCGCACCTAAGTGAAATATAGCTCGGGTTTGACCTGAGTCCGAAGCCCCGCCTGAGGAGATGGCCACCCACCGTCCTCATTGCCTGCTCCCGGGTAGAGGAATTGGAAAATACCCTGACTCAACCTGCCACAATCCGCGCCCCGAAGTACCCGGCGAGATGGCCCTTCATTGTTCGTATAGCAGGACCGACTCCCGCTCCTCGGCAAAGCCGGCGAGTCCCGGGCCCCATGATGCCTCGATTTCATCCACGCCTACTCCGGCCAGTAGCGCCATCCTGTCCCCCCGATTGCCCAACAGCAGATCGAAATGCGGAAGGCGCCATACCAGGTCGGCTGCCGCAGACTCCGCCACAACCTGCAAAACCTGTAAGATCGCTGAAACGGGTCGCAGCAGATGGGGGTCGGTCACGTGAAACTGGATGCCTCGACATTCCTCCCCTTGCCAATCGTCCGAACACGGCTTGAAGTGCGTTGCGCGGAATCGAACCCCCGGAACGGCACGCTGCTCCAGGTGTGCGACCACCGCATCCGCATCGAGCCACGGCGCGCCGACTTGCTCGAACGGCAACGCCGTCCCCCGCCCTTCACTCAGATTCACGCCTTCGAAAAGACAGGTACCCGGATACAGGTTCGCCGTCTCCGGCTTCGGCATCGCCGGTGACGGAGGGACCCACATCAAACCGGTATCGGACCACAACATCCCCCGACGCCAACCCTGGCATGGCACGACGTTCAGATCGCACGCCACACCCCATACGTCTCGGTAGAATCGGGCGATTTCACCGACCGTCATTCCGTGCCGAATCGGAAGGGGTCCCGCGCCGAGAAATGACTCCAACCCGGGATCGAGCACGGGTCCTTCGATATGAAGACCACCGATCGGATTGGGACGGTCGCAAACGATCACCCGGACGCCCGCCACGGCCGCCACACGCATCGCATACAGAAGGGTCGTGGTGTAGGTATAGAACCGGACACCCACATCCTGCACGTCGAACACCAGCGCATCGAGATCGCGCAGATGGCCCACCTCCGGTGCAAGTCGATCTCCGAACAGGCTTACGATCTCCCGATCGGCCGCC
This sequence comes from uncultured Rhodothermales bacterium, assembly GCA_964387555.1. Lineage (GTDB taxonomy): Bacteria > Bacteroidota > Rhodothermia > Rhodothermales > CAYLXM01 > CAYLXM01. Next base: position 8,679 of record CAYLXM010000042.1, read on the forward strand.
GGATCCTGTGCGTCGGGAACCGGCTTCGCATCGTCCACCACCGCATGAATCCCGTGCTCCGGCGCGAACAAGCGAAATACCTGCACACCCGGCACCGATTCCAGTGCCGTGACAGTCGGCACCAGTCCGGATGTTACGCCGCTCGGATTCGTGATCACCCCGATGCGGGAGCCGCGAATGAGCGACACCGTTTCGCCGCACAAGAGATCGAGGCCGGGGAGTACGCGGGGCATGGTTATGTGGGACGTGTGTGGAAAGTGTCGAGTGTGTGGAGTGTATGGAGGGTGGAGAGAGCGGGGCGAGGACGGCCTGCGCAAGGATGGCGCAGGGGAACGAAGGGATGAACGGGCTGATCGCCGGCGGCCGAACAGGTCGACATTAGGTACGTCCCGGATCAGATACAATCAAAGGCGTCCGGATTTGCGGGGTGTTCTTCGTGGACTATCTTTTATTCTCCGGGTGGATGGACTTGCCACATTCTCGAGCCCGCTGCGGTCCGATTTGCAGCGGCCGGCTCGAGACTCCCGTTACGTGGGCCCGGGGGGGTCCCGACCTGACGATGGATCGACGTGATTTGGCTACAGCTTGTCCCCGTCCCTGAATCGCAGCCGGGCCACACACACGCCAAGCGACGATGAACCAGCGCCGAACCGGCACGACCCGACTCTTCGTAGCCCTTATCGTCTCCGTGGGCTTCACCGGGGGCGTCTCGCCCTTGACAGAGGATGAACAGGAAGGACGATCGGGCGGCCCGGATGCCGCCCGAAACATTGTCCTCATCGTCTCGGACGACCATGGGGCAGACACCGGGGCCTACGGAAACCCGGTCATCCAGACGCCCCACCTCGACCGACTCGCCTCCCAGGGCGTGCGCTTCACCCACGCGTTTGCCACCACGGCGTCGTGCAGCGCGAGCCGCTCCGTGCTCTTGTCCGGTCTCCACAACCACCGAAACGGTCAGTACGGACACGAGCACGACTACGCCCATTTCAGCACGTTCGACCATATCCGCTCTCTGCCGGTCCTTCTGGCCGAACATGGCTACCGCACGGCACGCGTCGGCAAATTTCACGTCGCCCCGCAGGCTGTCTATGCCTTTCAGCGCGTCTTTCCCGGCGACCAGCGCAATCCCGTCGAAATGGCAGAAAACGCGCGGGTTTTCCTTGAGGAAGCCGACACCCGGCCGTTCTTCCTGTATTTCGCCCCCTCCGATCCCCACCGCGGCGGAGGTCAAGTCGATGAGTCCCCACTCGAACACAAACCCGATCGCTTCGGCAACCGCCCGGAGGGATACCCGGGCATCGAACCCATCCGCTACGACCCCACCGAGGTCATCGTGCCGCCCTGGCTTCCCGACACGCCTGAAAGCCGTGCCGAGTTGGCGCAGTACTACGAGTCCGTTTCACGCCTCGATGCCGGTGTGGGTCACCTCCTCCAGATCCTGGAAGAAACCGGTTTTGCCGCATCGACCCTGGTCATCTACCTCTCCGACCACGGCGCGGCGTTTCCGGGAGCCAAGACCACGGTCTACGAACCCGGACTTCGCTCCCCCCTCATCGTGCGGAATCCCTACGGATCCCGCGGCGGACACGCCAATTCGGCTCTGGTCTCCTGGGTCGACATCACGCCCAGCCTTCTCGACTTTGCCGGCGTAGCTGCGCCGACCTACACGAGCCACATCCAGATCCCCCTGCTGCGCGACCAGATGCCCGCGTCACACGGCCTGCATGGCCGATCCTTCCTCCCTATTCTCGAAAAGGAGGAGCCCGGAGGTTGGGATATGGTCTTCGCCTCGCACACGTTCCACGAGATCCAGATGTACTATCCCATGCGCGTCATCCGCGATCGGCGCTACAAACTCATCTGGAACGTGGCTCATGAACTGCCCTACCCGTTCGCATCCGACCTCTGGTCGTCCGCGACCTGGCAGGGGTCCTTCCGCAACGGCCCGAACGCCCCGTTTGGATCGAGGATCATTCAGACCTTTCTGCAGCGTCCGGAGTTCGAATTGTACGACATGGTTTCCGATCCGTGGGAGCGCCGTAACCTGGCAGAAGATCCTTCGTACGCCGAGGTCCTCGAGGACTACAAGGCCCGGCTGCGCGATTTCCAGACACGGACGCATGACCCGTGGTTCTTGAAATGGGACTACGAATAGTGTACCTGTCAGTCGTGGCTCGCACGGCACGATGCATAACCTGTCCATCCCCATGAATGTCTCCGGCCTCCTCGTCGATGTGCACCAGCGGCGGATCGAGCCCCGAGAAATCTGCTTCGAGAACGGGCGTATCACCGAAATTCGGCCGGTCGATCGCATTGATGACGGTTTCATCCTGCCCGGGTTTGTCGACGCGCACGTCCACATCGAAAGTTCGATGCTGGTCCCCTCCGAATTCGCGCGGCTCGCGGTGGTCCACGGCACCGTCGCGACGGTCTCCGACCCGCACGAGATCGGTAATGTGCTGGGCGCGGAGGGCGTGCGCTTCATGATTGAAAACGGCAGGCAGGTCCCCCTGAAATTCTACTTCGGGGCGCCCTCATGCGTGCCGGCCACGCCGCTCGATCCGGGTGGAGCGGAACTCGGGCCAGGCGAAGTGGAGACGCTGCTGGCGGATCCGAACGTCCTGTACCTCTCCGAAGTGATGAACTACCCCGGAGTGCTGGCAGGGGATGAGGATGTGTTGGCGAAGATCCGCGCGGCCCAGCGCGTGGGGAAACCCGTTGACGGGCACGCGCCGATGGTGCGCGGGGAGGATGCCCGCCGGTACGCGGCCGCCGGCATATCGACGGACCACGAGTGTACGTCATTTCCCGAAGCGCGCGAGAAGCTCGAGTATGGGATGAAGATCCTCATCCGGGAGGGAAGTGCCGCGCGGAATTTCGATGACTTGATCCGCCTGATGCCCCGGTACCCTGACCGGCTCATGTTCTGCTCGGACGATAAGCATCCCGATGCGCTTGTCGAGGGGCATATCGATCAGCTTGTGCGGCGTGCCGTCGAACAGGGATATGATCGGTACGATGTCCTCCGCGCGACCAGTATCAATCCAGTTGAGCATTACGGGCTGGACGTCGGCCTGCTCCGGGTCGGGGATCCGGCCGATTTTCTCCGGGTGGACAACCTGGAAAACTTTCGGGTGTTGGAGACCTGGATCGACGGAGAACTCGTGGCGCGAAACGGTCAGTCACTCATTCCGAAGGTCGCGTTCTCTCCGGTGAATCGATTCGAAATCGGTCCGGTGGATCCCGAGGCGTTTGCCGTTCCCTCGCCGGGCAACGCGATGCGTGTGATTGTCGCGATTGACGGGGCCATCGTCACGGAGGAGGAGGTCATCCGGCCGACCGTGCGCAACGGCTTCGCCGTTGCCGATTCCGACCGCGACCTGCTGAAGATTGTGGTGGTGAACCGCTACGCGGAGGCGCCACCAGCCGTCGGCTTTGTGCGCAATTTCGGCATTCGGCGCGGCGCGATCGCGTCCAGTGTCGCCCATGATTCCCATAACCTGATCGCGGTAGGATCCGACGACGTGCTCATAGCCCGAGCCCTGAACCTCCTCGTCGAATCTCGAGGCGGCATCAGTGCCGTCGGTGCCAACTCCGAGCGCCTGTTGCCCTTGCCGGTCGCCGGGCTGATGTCGGATCAGGACGCGTGGACCGTAGCCCGCGAATACGCCCGGATGACCCGGATGGCCCATGCGTTGGGCAGCCGACTCTCGGCGCCGTTCATGACGCTTTCGTTTCTCTCCCTGGTCGTCATTCCCGCCCTCAAGATCGGCGGCCGCGGGTTATTTGACGTGAACAAGTTTGCGTTTACCACGCTCGGTCTCTGAAGGGCGGGCGGGTGTGGCTGTGGACCCAGGATTCGCGCCCCCGCTTGATACCCCGACAGTTCGGCGGCGACTTGTACAGGAAGCCTGTACAAGTTTCTGAGGAAAGCATTCCGGAGCCGGACGCATGGCAGGGGATCTCATTTCGGCCTCGATCTCCCTCCCGAATACCCGGCGGCGACGTGTACAGGAACGATGTGCTGGTCCAGCAGGAGGGAACCCAAGACGTACAACCTGGGAAGGAGATTTCTCCACCCGTACCCACGTGATGCCCGATTCGTGCGCCACGGGTGTTCGAGGCGACCGACTTCATCGACCAGATTCGCCCGCACGCCCGGTCATCCGACACCGGGATCCGAGGTCTCCGAGTCACGTCGCCCGGGAAAACAGGCAGGAGGAATCGTCGATTCGCCCACGGATCCATTCCCCCATTCGCCCACACACCCCTTGCCCCCGTCCGCCCACACACCACACGCTCCCCATGCCCGTCCGCCTCGCCACCCGCGACGACAATCCCCGCCTGCTCGAGCTGACGCGGCATACGCCGATGCCGGGTGTCATCTCCCTGCGGATCGACCGCGAGCCGGACTTCTTTCGGTTGGCAGACCTCCGGGGCGGCGGCGCCGTGCTCGTCGCTGAGGAGGATGAGAGGCTGGTCGGCTGTATTAGCCTTACCTCCCGGCTGTCGTACATCGGCGGGGAGCCCCGAACGCTCTGGTACATCGGAGATTTGAAGGTTCATCCGGACTATCGCGGCAGGGGAGTGGGCGTGGCGCTTGGCGGAGCCGCCCAGGATCTCCTCACCGTCCGAGACGCCGATCTTCTCTTCTGCGTCGTCTCCGCGGGAAACCGCCGCGCACTCTCGTTCCTCGAGGGCCGCTTCAACTTCCCGGCGTTCCACTACCTCGGCCGCTTCCACGTCGGCCAGTATCTTTCCTTCCGCTACAAGAACCGGGGACCGTACACGGTGACTGTGGCCACCTGCGACGACATTCCCGCCGTCTCCCGACTCTACCACCACCACGCGCGCAAACACGAACTGGCGCCCGTGCTCGAAGAGTCCGATTGGGACACCGCCATCTCCGCGACCGACGGGCACGAGCAGGTCCTCGTGGCGCGGCATAGGGGTACCGTCTGCGGTCTGGCAACCGTGTTCGACGCCACCCCGGTGAAGCAGCACGTCGTGATGGGCATCCCCCGGCACATCCGGCTCGTCGCGGCGCCACTGAGGCCTTTGGGCCGATTCAGTCCCGCCTTCCGCCTCCCCCGCCCCGGCCAGACTGCGCACATGCTCTACGTGCGGCATCTCTGCCTGGCGGCGGGACATGAAGCGGCGTCACCATCACTCCTCCGCACCGCGTGTCGCGAAGCCCACTCACGCGGGTACCCGCTTGTGGTGATCGGTCCCCACGACCGCGACCCCATCAGAGCGATGATCAGCCGCTATCCCCACTTCACCATGGGCTCGGACGGCTACCTCACCTCCCTGAAGGGAAATACCGACCTTGTACAGCGGGTCGCAAACGGCATCCCCGTCGAAGACTACGCGCTGGTCTGATCCACCACCACCCACCATCCACCATCCACCAACCACCATTCTCCCCCCGGGGGAACGCCCTCCGATCCCCCTCGTTGAGATGGTATGCCGACCCGGACGCGGACCGGACGCCGATCCACCGTTGCAGCGCTCGTCGAATACCGATATCTTTAATAAGGGTAGCGTGTTAGCCGCCGAAGCGCGGTAGTCCAGATTGACCGAGGTGCCGCCATGCGAATCGCACTGGTCTCTCCGAAAGGTCCTCTCTACCGGCACCGGGGCGGTATCTTCGGCAAGTCGCTGCGGTACGCGCCACTCACGCTGACGACCCTGGCCGCCCTCGTGCCCGACGACATGCGGGCCGAGATCACCCTGGTCGACGAGGGGATAGAAGACGTCGACCTCAACCTGGAAGCCGATCTGATCGGCATCACCACGATCACGGGAACGGCCCCGCGGGCCTACGAGCTTTCCGAGCGCTTCCGATCGCGCAATATACCGGTCATCCTGGGAGGTCCCCATGTGACGCTCCTCCCCGAGGAGGCCGCTCAACACGCCGACGCGATCGTCGTCGGGTATGCGGAGGAGACCTGGCCGGAATTGCTGCGGGACTTTGCCGCGGGACGCATGCGGTCGCGCTACGACCAGAAACCCGGTCATTCCCTCGCGGGGATGCCGCTGCCCCGGCGCGACCTCCTCCGTCGCGGCGCCTACCTGACGACCCACACGCTGGAAGCCACGCGCGGCTGTATCCACGACTGTGAATTCTGCGTCGTACCGACAGCCTGGGGTACCTCCCCCTACACCAAACCGGTGGAGGAGGTCGTCGCCGACATCCGGTCGATGAACGCGCGGCGGGTCATGTACCTCGACCTGAACCTGATCGCTGACACGAACCACGCCGCTGCCCTTTTCGAAGCCCTCATCCCCCTGCGCGTCTCCTGGTTCGGGTTGTCGACCACGTTGCTCGCCTACAATACGAAACTGCTCGACCTGTGCGCACGAAGCGGGTGCAGAGGCCTCCTGGTAGGCTTCGAGTCGTTGTCGGGCCAATCCCTTTCCTCCGCCCGAAAAGGATTCAACACGCCGGACCGCTACCGGGACATCATCCAACGGTTTCACAGCCGCGGCATTGCTCTTATGGCCTGTTTCGTGTTCGGGCTGGACGAGGATGATCCGGAAGTCTTCGCACGCACCGCCCGGTTCGCCATCGACACCAAACTCGACCTGCCACGCTACGCGATAGCCACGCCGTTCCCTTCCACGCCGCTCTACCGAAGGCTGGATGCCGAGGGGCGGATTCTCACGCGCGACTGGAGCCTGTACGACGGACAACACGTGGTATTTCAACCCAAAAACATGTCCGTCGCGCAACTCTACGAAGGCACCGAGCGCGCCTGGAAGACGACCTATGCCTGGCGATCGATCGGCAAACGCCTGCTCGGCTCTGACCGCGAGCCCGTGCGCTCCTTCGCCGCCAACGCAGGGTACCGGTTCTATGCGCACAACCTCCACCGCTTCTACACATGTGACAGCCCGGCATGAAGGTCACCTTGATTCATCCCTGCATCGGCAGGCGACCCGGCAAGCGGTATATCAAGACCTGGCAGATGGAGCCGCTGCCGCCGGCGCTCCTGGCGGGTCTCACACCGCCGGACGTGGACCTTCGACTGATCGACGACCGGATCGAGCCTGTCCCCTTTGATGACCCGACCGACCTCGTCGCCATCAGTGTCGAAACCTATACGGCGAAACGGGCCTACCAGATCGCAAGCTCCTTCCGGCGCCGCGGCGTACCGGTGGTCATGGGTGGATTCCACGCTTCCCTCTGTCCGGAGGAGGTTGCCGAATGGAGCGAATCGGTCGTAATCGGAGAGGCGGAACAACTCTGGCCGACCGTTCTGGAAGATGCCCGACGCGGGACGCTGCAAACCTACTACGGCGGCACCGGACGCGCCGACCGCACCGGCGTCCTCCCGGATCGCACAATCTACGCGGGCAAACGATACCTCCCCATCCGCCTCGTCGAGGCGACGCGCGGCTGCCGCTACAACTGTGAATTCTGCGCGATCCAGACCGTTTTCCACCGCACCCATACGTTCCGGCCGATTGAGGACCTGGTGGAGGAACTGCGCCGGATAGGCAACCGGCGGCTCATCTTCTTTGTGGACGACAACATTGGCGCCGATCTCGAGTCAGGAAAGGAGATGCTGCGCGCCCTGATCCCGTTGAACATCCGCTGGGTCAGCCAGGTCAGCATCACGGCCGCCCACGACCCGGAATTCCTGGAGTTGATGGTCCGCAGCGGCTGTCAGGGCGTCCTGATCGGCTTCGAATCCCTCGACCCGGAAAACCTGCGACGGATGAACAAGGGCTTCAACCTGCTCCACGGCGGATACGAAGCGGCCCTGGCCAACCTGAAGCGCTTCGGGATCAGGCTGTACATCACCTTCGTCTTCGGCTACGACGGCGACACACCCGCCTCATTCGACCACGCCGTGCGCTTCGCGATCGACCACGGCTTCTATATCGCTGCCTTCAACCACCTCACACCCTTCCCCGGCACGCCACTCTACGAACGACTGGCCCGGGAGAACCGCCTGCTGTTCGAGAGATGGTGGCTCGATGACCGCTACGGTTACAACATGATTCCTTTCCAACCGGCCGGAATGAGCGCCCTTGAAATGGAACAGCGCTGTGTAGCCGCCCGCGCCGCGTTCTACCGTTGGTCAAACATCCTCAACCGAGCATCCAACTCCGTGAACCGGGGCAGCGGGCCCCTTCGCGGCTTGTACTACTGGATCAACTACCTGCTGCGCCGCGAGGTGCATGAGCGACAACGGTATCCCCTGGGGGATCAGGGATGGACCGAAGAATGGGTCCGTGTTCGCTCACACCCCGAGCCGGCGCCAGACCGAGCCACCGTTACCGCCTGACGGCAATCCCGGCCGGACGCCAAACCGCTCCGCCCATGAAGATCACCTTCATTCGGCCCAACATGAGCCCGGAGCGCTCGTTCGACGCGATGGAACCCCTCGTGTTCGGCATTCTGTCGAGCCTCACCCCAGAACACATCGAGCGGGAACTGATCGACGAACGGGTGGAGGAAGTCGACTTCGGTCGGACGACCGACCTGGTGGCGATGACCGTCGAGACGTTTACGGCACGCCGGGCCTATCAGATTGGCCGCCGGTTCCGCGAGTCGGATGTGCCTGTCGTGATGGGCGGCTTCCATCCCACGTTCCTGCCCGACGAGGCCCTCCAATACGCCGACGCCGTGGTAGTTGGAGATGCAGAGGACACATGGCCGCGCGTTATCGAGGATGTCGCCGGCGGACGGCTGCAACGCGTCTACCGCTCGTCTCTCACTCAGCCCCTCCTCGAAACACCGTGTGACCGCTCGGTTTTCCGCGGCAAGCCCTACAACCGGCTGCGGCCGGTGCAGGCAGGAAGGGGCTGCCGCTACAACTGCGATTTCTGCAGCATCAACGCTTTCTACGGACGCACACTTCGCCAACGGTCGGCCTCGGCCGTGGCAAGGGAGATCGAGGAACTCGACGCGTCGGCCGTGCTCCTGGTCGACGACAATCTATTCGTCGACCGGGCCCAGGTGGGGCGCCTCCTTCGTGAGCTCGCCCCGTTGCGTACGCCCTGGGCCTGTCAAACCGGCATCGACATCGCTTCCGACCCGGCCCTGCTCGACCTGCTCGCCTGGAGCGGCTGCGTGGCCGTTCTCATCGGTTTCGAGTCCCTCAATCCCGCCAATCTACGCCAGATGGGCAAGCGTTGGAATCTGGCGCAAGGAGCGTACCCGGACGTCGTGCAGCACTTTCGCGACCGCGGCATCATGGTGTGCGGCACCTTTGTCTTTGGCTATGATCACGACACGGAAGAGGCATTCGACCTGACCGCCGAGTTCGCGATCGACTCGAAACTGGCCCTCGCCAACTTTAATCCGCTCACGCCGACACCCGCCACGCCACTTTGCGAACGCCTCGTGGCGGAGGGCCGAATGCGCTTCGACCGCTGGTGGGTACATCGCGACTATCGGTATGGCGATGCCCTGTTCGAGCCGCGCGGTATGAGTTCGGAGGCGCTCTCCGAAGGCTGCTTCCGTGCCCGCCGGCGGTTCAACACGTTCGGGTCGATGCTTCGCAGAGCGATGGATCGCAAGGCCAACGGCCGGGATCTGACCCGCCTGGGGCTCTTTGCTCTGGCCAACCTCGTCTCGCGCCGAGAGATCTTCAGGAAGCAAGGGATGCGACTTGGCTCCGAGTCGGCGCCGGACCCAACGGTTCAGCCGACGGTCGTCGAACCCGCCGAGGTGTCACCGTGAAAGTCACCTTCGTCTTCCCCAATCTGGGGCGCAAAGAGAATGGCCGGTTCGTCGACCGCGGCCGGATGGAGCCCCTCGGCCTGGGCATCCTCGCTGCTCTGACGCCCCCCGATGTGGACGTGGCGCTCGTCGACGACCGCGTGGATCCGGTCCCGTACGACGAACCGACCGACCTCGTCGCGATCTCCATTCAGATCTTCACCGCCCGACGGGGCTACGAAATCGCCGATGCGTTCCGCCGTCGGGGCGTCCGCGTGATCATCGGGGGCATGCATGCCACGCTTCGCCCGGCAGAGGCCCGACGCCATGCGGACAGCGTGTTCATCGGGGATGCGGAGGCCGGCTGGGCGGAGGTCATTGAGGATGTGCGGAAAGGAGCCCTTAAACCGATATACCGCGCGCAGACCGGAACGCCGCAGGCCGGGGGTATCGTCCCGCGGCGCGATCTGTACCGCGGCAAGCACTACCTGCCGATCAGCCTCCTGCAGTATGGCCGGGGCTGCCGGTACGCCTGTGACTTCTGTGCCGTCTCCGCATACTTCGAGCGAAAACACTTCTATCGGCCCGTTGCCGACGTCGTTCGCGAGATCGAGCTTCAGGACCGCCGGTTCCTCTTTTTTGTAGATGACAACATCATATCGGACCACGAGGCCGCGCGGGCGCTGTTTCATGCGCTCATTCCTCTTCGCATCCACTGGGTGTCACAGGCCAGCCTCGATATGTTGGAGGATCCGGCGCTCATGGATCTGATGATGGAGAGCGGCTGCCTCGGGCATGTGGTCGGTTTCGAATCCATCGAACAGGAGAGCCTGCGACTCATGCGCAAGGCGCCCAATGTGGAGGCGGGATTCGACCGGTATGACCGTCAGATACGGCAACTCAGGGCGTACGGATTGCAGACCTGGGCGGCGTTTACACTTGGACACGACCATGACACCCCGGAGTCGATCCGCCGGACCCTCGACTTCGCGCTCGAACACCGATTCGCCTTCGCCGCGTTCAACATCCTCATGCCCTATCCGCAAACGACCCTCTACGACCGCCTGGCGAGGGACGACCGCCTTCTCTATGATGGCGCATGGTGGCTGCATCCGGAGTATCGGTTCAACCACGCAGCCTTCCGCCCGCTTCACATGACGCCCGACGAACTGACCGAGGCGGGCCTCTACGCGCGAAAGACCTTCAACAGCGTGTCCTCCATCCTCCGCCGCACGCTCGACCCGAAAACGAACCTGCGCAGTATGGGCAAATTGGGATTGTTCTTGCTCTACAGCCCGCTCTTCCGGGTTGAGGCACTGAAAAAGCAGGGGCTGCACCTCGGGTATGATTGAGTAACGTGCTGCCGCGTGCGCACTGTCCACCTCGAGCCATGACTCTCCACCTGACCCCCGAGATTACCCCGGTCAGCGAACTCTCTGAACCAGAGATCGACGACCTGCTGGCGTTGTTTCGGCGCTACTACGAAGTCGCCGAGCCGGCCTCCTTCCGGCACGATCTCCTGGAGAAGGACCTTCTCATCCGGCTCTACGATCTCGACCGCACGCTGCACGGATTCTCGACGGTGTCCGGCTACGCAACACGTCCAGCAGGCCCTCCCCTCGGCGTGATCTACTCGGGCGACACGATCATCGAGCCCGAGTGCTGGGGCACGAGCGCCCTTCCGCGCGGATGGCTCGAGGCGGTCGCCCGGCTTGCACAGACCTGTCCGAGGCCCCTGTACTGGCTCCTCGTCTCATCCGGGTACAAGACGTACCGGTTCCTTTCCGTCTTCTTCCGGGACTTCTACCCTGCCTTCGATCGTGCCACGCCCCCACATGTTCAGGCTCTGGTGGATGAACTGGCCGAAGAACGATTCGGCGATCAACTCGACCGGAAGCGGGGGATCGTACGGTTCCGCCGTGGCGCGACGCCGCTGCGTCACGGCATTGCGGAGGTGGAGGGGCGGAGGCTGGCGGACCCGCACGTGGCCTTCTTCCTGGAGCGAAATCCAGGGCATTCGGAGGGGGATGAACTGGTCTGTCTGGCCGAGATCGCTCTGGACAATCTGACACCGGCCGGCCGGCGCATCGTTGACGCGGCAGGCTTTTCGCTCGGTCCATGATCCACCCAACGGCAGCCCTCGGCAACGTCCTCTGGTGGGCTTCCGCCCGACCTGCGGCACGCACCTTTCGACGGGGTGCTTCCGCCGCCCGCGGGATCCAGGAGGCCTGGCTGCGGGCAACGCTCCATCGAAACGCCGACACACGGTACGGACGCCGTTTCGGCTTCGACCGGATCAAGACCGTGGAGGACTGGCAGGATCGCGTTCCGATCGTCCGCTACGAGGACCTGGAACCAGACATCGAAGCGATCCGCGCCGGAGCGACGGGCATCCTGACCGCCGAGCCGGTCCGCCTTCTCCAGCCGACATCCGGCTCGACGGGCGGCTCGAAGTTGATTCCGTACACCGATCGCCTTCGCGCGGAGTACCGCCGGGCTGTGGCGGTGTGGATGGACAACCTCTTCCGGGCGCAGCCTGGCCTCGCGGCGGGCCGGGCCTACTGGTCCATTTCACCGGATGTCGAGGATGCGATCCGTCGGCCGAGTCACGTGCCCATCGGATTCGATGAGGATGCGGCCTATCTGGGAGAGACCGCCCGCCGGCTCGTCCGCCGCCTTGCCGTCGTGCCGGCTGACGTGAAGCTGATCCGCGATCTGGATGCGTTCCGCTACACAACGCTCCGCTTTCTGCTTGGCGCACCGGACCTCCGGTTGATCTCCGTCTGGAACCCGACGTTCCTCTCCCTGCTCCTGCAACCGCTTGCGTGCTGGTGGGAGGATCTGCAGGCGGACATCTGCCGCGGAACCCTCACCCCGCCCGGTCCTGTGGATGACGTCCTCCTGCGCACGCTCCACGCCGGGCTCACGCCCTCTCCGCGGCGCGCTGCCGTACTGGCAGAATGCGGCCCACGCGACTACCGGCACATCTGGCCCCACGTCCGTCTCATCAGTTGCTGGGCGGACGGGTCCTCCCGCACCGGGGCCGACGTGCTCCGAGAGGAGTTTCCGGGTGTGGTCGTACAGCCGAAGGGGCTCATCGCGACGGAGGCCTTCCTGACGATTCCCCTCATCGAGGGCTCAGGCGCGGTCCCGGCCTTCACGTCCCATTTCTTCGAGTTTATCCCGCAAGCCGCGCCCGGCGGTGGGTCCGCTTCGGAGCACCAGGATAGGCCCTCGGGTGCGGTTTCGCGCGCCGGACACACGCATGGCACGTCGTCCTTCGAATCCGGTCCCGAAGGCGCCGTTGGCCAGGTACCGGCCTTGCGGGACCCGAACATCCGGCATGCCCCCCGCTCCAGAGTCGAGGCCCTGCCCGCCTCGCCGTCCCCCTCGTCCGGGTCAGAGGTTGCCATCGACCGGAGACCGCTCCTGCTCGATGAATTGGAGGAGGGTTCGCAGTACGAAATCGTTGTTACCACCGGAGGGGGCCTTTATCGGTATCGGATGGGAGACATCGTCGAGGTCGTCGGGCGCTATCGCGGGCTCCCGCGGCTCCAGTTTGTCGGCCGCGCGGGGTTGGTGAGCGACCGGTTCGGTGAAAAGCTTGACGAGGGTTTCGTAAGCCGCGTGCTGGGCTCGCTGATCCAGCGGCATGGCCTCCGTCTTCGCTTCTCGATGCTTGCTCCGGAGGAGGGGGCCGGTGGCGTACGGTACATATGGTTCGTGGAGGAGGATGCCCCGGCCATGGATACCGCCGGCATGAAGCGGACAGGGCTCGAAACCCCTGGACACGCGCAGACCGATGGGCTTGCCGGCAAGACGGTCGACACGCGGCGGTCGCGTCTGGCGGACGACCTCGAGCAGGCGCTGTCCGCCAATTTCCACTACGCGGTGTGTCGCCGTCTTGGTCAACTCCAGCCCGCCTTCGTCACGGTCGTATCCCCCGGCGCCGCCGACGCCTATTTGCGCCACGCCCTGTCCGCCGGCCGGCGCCTGGGCGATATCAAAATTCCCGCGCTGGACCCCGACAGCGGCTGGTCGATGCGGTTCCTGACTCCGTAGGGGCGCATGCGCCCATTCGACGCTCGGACGCGCGGCAACACGCCCACCATCCCGCGCCCGTCTATCCTGCATTCCCCCATTCGCCCACGCGCCCGCTCACCCCTCTCCCATCCGCCCATTCGCCCCCCGCCCATTCCCCCGCTCGCGGTCCCGCCCGTTCCTCCATCCGCCCACACCCTGCGCGCTCTCCACACTCTCCACACTTCTGGAACCTCACCCCCCCAACCTGATCACGACGCCCGGGACATGGTGCTTCGCCTTCCCCTCCGGCTCCACGTGGATGGTCACCATGCACCCGGGTACGGCAGTGCGAAGCGCCTCCTCGATCCGATCGCAGATTTCATGGGAGGCGCCGACGGTCATGCCCTCCGGCACGACGAGGTGAAACTCGACGAAGGTGACCGGACCCGCGCGGCGTGTACGCACGTCATGCACTTCCAGCGCGCCGTCCATCTGCTGCTCGATCGCCCGCGCGATCCGAGCCATCCGCTCCTCCGGCACACTTTCGTCCATCAAGCCACCCACCGAATAGCGAACCAGCCGCCAGCCGACGAACAACACGTTCACCGCCACCAGGATCGCGATCAACGGATCCAACACCCACCAGCCCGTCCACCAGGCCAGCGAAACCCCAATGACCACCCCGACCGACGTCAAAACGTCTGTCCAGACGTGCTTGCCGTCGGCCTTGAGCGCGGGCGACTGCAGCCTCCTTCCGTGGTGTATCAAGAACCAGGCCAATCCGGCATTCATCGCGGACGCCGTAATGGATAGCGCCAGACCGGCATCCAGCCCTTCCAGAGCCAACGGCGCCTGGAACCGCTGCCATGCTGCCCGGACGATTTCCACCGCGGCAAAAAGGATCAGTCCGCCCTCCAGGACTGCTGAAAAGTACTCGACTTTGGTATGGCCGTAGGGATGGTTGACATCCGCCGGACGTGACGCATAGTGCACCGCGAACAACGCAACCGCGGCCGCAATGATGTTAACGACGGACTCCAGCGCGTCCGAGTAGAGAGAAACCGAGCCCGTCAGGTAATACGCCAGGTACTTCAGAGCGAAGACCAGCAACCCAACCATCAAACTCCAACGGGCAACTGCCTGTGGCTTCATGCGACCGATATGGTCAACCCGGGACGACACGATGCCCGAATCACGAACGGGCAGAAGAGTAAGATACTATTCGGAGGCGTCGTTCGCGTCACTCGCCTTTTTCGCGTGCACGCCCCGATGCCGTTCGATCCCGGTCCTGATAGCGACTCCGACGCCGAGCAGGGCGACAGACCAAATCGCCCCCCGCCTACTCTGCACGCTCTCCACACTCTCCACACCTTCCGCACTCCCCAGCTCTAGATCCCGGGTCTTCGCTTCGCTGCGCCCGGGACGCTCCCCCGGATCGGAGTCCGGGGCAGGCCTCCGGTCGCGCCTTCGGACCTTACCCTGACCCCCGGCCTTCGGACCCCCGGACATTCGGACCTTCGGACCTTCGGACCTTACCCTCACCCTCCCCCCTCCAACGCCCTCACCAACGCCGCCAGCCCCACCCGGGCGCCAAAAATCCTGCTGTCCGCTCCGGCATAAGGAATGATCAGGTCGTCACCCCAGACATAGTTCGCGCAGGTGAACAGCACATTGTCGACCCCTAATCGGGCATCGCCCCGCTGCTCGAGCAAGGCCTCCGGCCGCATCAGCGGTTCGATGCGGGATACGACCGGATCCTCCCGATCAAAATCCAACAAGGCCGCGGCGAGATCGTATTCGCGCGTTTCCTCCGCCGTGAAATGCCCCATGTGGTAGATCATGAGGAACCGGTTGGCGTCCAGGTGAATCGGCGGACCGCCCGCTCCCACCCACGACCGGGCGAACTCCTGGTAAGTCCGAGAGACAAACAGCACCCCCCGGCTCGACCACGGCCCCGCAGGATGCTCCGATTCGGCCCAGTGCGCGGCCATCGCGCCCGGCCCGGCCATCGGCCTGTGGAGCAAGACCCATTTCCCGTTCACCGGAACCGGCAACAGCGCCGCATTCTTGTTGTCTACCTCGTTGATGTCACCCCCCACCTCCCCCCGGTCCTCCCAGTGAACGAAATCCTCGGACACGGCGAGGCAAACCCGCACACGTCCTCCCCCCTCATGCCCGGCGGTATATCCCGTGTAGTAGAGGTACCATACGTTATCCACCAGAGTGCACCGCGGATCCTCCACTCCGAACAAACAGTGCCGCGCACCCGGCTGCAGAACCGGGAACGGATGGCGGTAGACGAGATCGAGTTCCGGGGTGAACAGCGCCAGGCCCAGAGAGGACGGGGCGTGCCCCGTCTCGGAATCCGTGGCACCCTGCGCCCGGTACATCAGCGCACACGCCCCTCCCGCCTGATCGAGTTCGATCGCTCGCTGAACGGGCATCCCCGTCGCCGCAAACACGGGATCGAGGCGTCCCGGCTCCACGAGCACACCCGCAGGATTCAACACAACGGAGGATTCCCACGAGTGGTCACCCGTCGCCTGCAAAATCGGTTGCCCGCCGTTCATCCTCACCGGTGAAACGGGAGGACGGATCAAGATGCTGTGTCCTTCCGACATGACTTACCTGCGAAATTGCCGAAGGAGTTCGAGTAGATCGGCCAGCGAAGCGGATGCATGCCCGACGACCCGGTCGGCGCCACCATAATACACGTGCAGGGCATCGCCCATAACGACCGCCCCTTCGGGAAAGACGACATTCGGCACGTCTCCGTTCCGCTCATAGTCCGTTTCCGGCTCCAAAATCGGCCAGGGCAACCGTGCGATCACCCGGGAAGGATCCTGCAGATCGAGCAAGGCCACTCCCGCCCGATACACATGGCTTTGGTCTACCCCGTGGTAGATGAAGAGCCACCCGTCCGGCGTTTCGATGGGCGTGGGACCGGCACCCACCTTCTTCTCCTCCCAACCCGAACCGGCGCTCAGCACGACGTGCCGGTCGAGCGTCGCGAGATGATCCTCCCACACGCCGGCCGACGGATCCATCAGCGACTCCAGGCTGTCGAACGCGATGAGTTGCACGTCGGGATGGATGCGATGCAGCATCATGATCTTCCCCCCGATGCGCCGGGGGAAGATGACCGCGTCCTTGTCGCGCCGAGGTGGACCGACAATGCCGTGCTTCTTCATCGTCCTGAAATCCTTGGTCGAAGCCAACCCGATCCGCACGCCGTCCTCCTCCCCGAATGCCGGCCGACTCAATGCCGTGTACGTAATGAGATAGCGGTCGTCGATCTTCGATATCCGCGCATCTTCGGCGCCGAAGCGGTCGAACGGAGCATCCGGCAAGAGGAAGGGCTCCGGGCGTACCTCGAAATGCACGCCGTCGCGGCTGGATGCGTACCCGATGGCCGATACGTAGTCTTCGAAGCCGGTATCTACTTCGCCGGGGGCGCCTCCCTGCACCGAAACACGCCGATACCCTTCCGGCACAGCCCGAAACAGAAGGTGCACCCGATCGCCGTCATACCACGCGCCGGGATTAAATACCGCGCCGCTGGCCCAGTCAAGGGCGGACATGGGCTCGATGATCGGTCGGGCCGATCGTTTGAAGAGCGTCCGCGCCTTCGTCTCGCTATTCATGGTTTACATTCCCGTTTGTCCCCGTCATGGAGCTTCGTATTCAAGTTGAAAGGGTCCACCGGCCGGGTCGAGGCGCAGGAGCACGCGCTCGTTTCCTGAACGAAACCACCTCGACCGCGATCCGGCCTCTGGCGCCAGATCTTCTTCCGGGGCTTCCGCCCGCGCAAACATCCATCGGCGTGCCGCCGGCACCTGCTCGATCTCCTGGATCGTCATCAAGGCCTCGACGGTCGACTCGGCGCCGGCATTCCGGTTCACATCGCCCGGTCCATTGATGCCGTCATACCCCCTGCCCGTATCCGCATCGTACATCGCCGACGCCGCCGCATTGTTGCCCGTGAACCACGATGCCGCAAGGCCTGCGAGCACGGCATACCGTTCATCCCCGCTCGCCCGGTACGCCGCCAATGCGCCGAGTGTCACGGTCCGGGCCCCATAGGCAATCTGAGAAAACCGCCGGACCTGCGTCGAGTCGGAGAGATCCATCTCGGCAAACCAGCCCTCGAGCAACAGTCGCGGCAGGAAGTGGTCTGCCTCTACATAGACGGGCTCCGGCATCCCGGATTCCACCAAAGCCTGCGCCTGCCCATTCCCCCACGCGTGCCAGATCCCCTTCCAGGAGGCGAAGGCGCCGTACGGGTAGACGTCCGCCGTCCCGGCTTGCATCGCAGCCAGGCCCTCGGCGAACCGCGCGATGCGTCCGGCCAGCGCCGAATCGGGATCAGATTTCTGGAGCGCCGTGAGGCCGAGCAGGAGTTCGCTCGAGGCATCCGCCGCATAGCGGTGCACGAGCCACGTCGGCAGACGATACCCCTCCTCCTCTACCATGTCGGGATACGATGCGAGCAGTGCGTCCAGGTGGGGATAGGTGCGCTCGACGGCCGCGCGGCAGGTCGCGGCCAAATCCGGATCGGCATCGCGCAGCGTCGATGCGCACACGCCCAGCGCCCACACCGCCCGGGCAGCCCACCATTCGAAGGCATCCGCCCGGCTGTTCACGTGATCGCGGTTCATGGCGAACGGGTCGAGGAAGGCGAAATTGTAGAACAGCCCCTCCTCCGTTTGCATATGGAGGATGAACCGAATGAGCCCCCTGGCCCGCTCGAGCGCATGGGCGTCACCCGCCAACTCGAAGTGGCGCAGGTAAACGACAGCCGCACGCGCCGCATCATCCACACAGACAAATCCTTCATCCGAATCCGGGATGGGCTCGTACTCAGGCGCCTCCGCGTAAATGCGTACGGCCCACATCGCCTGTCCATCCCCCCGAATCTCCACCCCGAGATGCTCCAGATGATCGAGGTTCACCAGTGGTCGCTCCGGTTCCCCACAGCCGATGAGAATCAGGAGCGTGGCGCAGACGGCGACACACAACAAACGGGCAGTCGCCCGGTACGTGCCAGCGTCCAGATCGGTCGTTCTGGTCATCCTGTGATCCCGGTTGAGGCGTGGTTGCTGATGAAATGGCGCTGGAAGAACAGGTACGCGATGGTCGTTCTGGTCATCCTTTGATCCCGGTTGAGGCGAGGCTGCTGATGAAATGGCGCTGGAAGAACAGGTACGCGACAATGACCGGCAAGCCGAGCAGGAACGCAGCGGCCAGTTGCGGCCCCAGTCGCGCCGCCGCGCCGCCCCCGACGCCGAAGAGCGCCACGATCTGCGGCATGGTCATCCACTCCTGATTTCGCACGACGATGAGCGGCCACAATACCTCGTTCCAGTTGCCCAGAAACACGATGATGCCGGCCGTGACGAGTGCCGGGACCGACAGCGGCCAGACGATCGTGAACAGGATCCGCAACTCGCCGCAGCCGTCGATCCGTGCGGCATCGAGTATGGCCCGGGGGACCGTCATGAAGCTCTGGCGCAAAATGAGCAGCGCCGTGGCGTTCATCATGAACGGCACGATGAGCCCGACCGGTGAATCCGTCCACCCGAACTGCACCACGAGCGTGTAGAGCGGAATGAGGAGCACCAGAAACGGCACCATCATGGTGAACAGCATCATCGAGAAGACGATTTCCCGCCCTCTCCATCGCAGGAGGGCCAGCGCGTAGGCACTCATCGAGCCGAAGACCAGTGCTGCGGACGTGACCGTCACGGCCACCAGCGCGCTGTTGAGAAAGCTCCGCACGATCGGGAGCGTGAGGAAGACGAGTTCGAAACTCTCGAGCGTCCACCGGCTCGGAAGTGGATTCAGACGCGCGATCTCGGACTCCGGCTTGAACGCGGACAGCGCCATCCAGAGAAACGGATAGGCAAAGACCGCCGCTCCGATCCCCAGCGCGATGTACGCAGGTATCTTCCAGGCTTCGAATCGGCCTTTTGTGCGCCCACGTTTCATCTAGTCGACCTCCCGCTCGACAAACCGGCGCTCCAGGAGCACCACCACCAGGATGATCGACGCGAAGCACAATCCGAGTGCCGCTGCATACCCCATATGATTGAAGTAGAACGCCTGGTTGTAGATGTACAGAAGGGCAGACAGTGTGCTGTTGAGCGGCCCCCCGCCCGTCAGGATGTACGGCTCGATGAAGAGGGAAAATCCGCCGACGGTCGAAAGCACCACGACGGTCAGCACCATCGGATTCAACATGGGCAGGGTGATGCTCCACCAGCGACGCATCCGGCCCGCGCCGTCGATCTCCGCCACCTCATACAGGGACCGGGGGATCTGCTGCAGCCCGGCCAGGAAGAGTACGATGTAGAGTCCGACGTTCTTCCAGGTCGCCATCACGGCGATGGAGGGCATCGCCCAGACCGGTGAGACGAGCCATGGCACGCGGGGTCCTCCCAGGGTAACCAGCATGCCGTTCACCATGCCGGTATCGAAGGCGAAGAGCTGCTGGAACAGGAGCGTCACGACCACGCCCGACACCACGACGGGCAGAAAGAAGATGGTGCGGAATACGCCGCGGCCGAACAGTTTCTGGTTGAGGAGTTCGGCGAAGAGCAAGGCGACGGCGATCTGGAGCGGGATGTGGATCGCCAGGAATAGCCCCGTATTCAGGATGGCGCGCAGAAACAGGTCGTCTCGAAATACCCGAACGAGGTTTCGAAAGCCTACGAACTCCATCGGGGTCACAATGTCCCACCGGTGAAACACGAGCACGAGGGCGAAGACCAGCGGATACCCGAAGAAGATCAGCAGGTGCACGACATACGGAGCCACGAACAGGTGGCCGGTTCGGGCCTCCCCTCCGGTCGAGGACCGGAGCCTGGGTTTCATCTGCCGCGGCGTTCGGACAGTCGGATGTATTCCCGGGATCGCGCTCATCGGCTCCACTCGTGTATCACTTCGATCCTGGCCAAGGCGCGGCGCGTGGCCTCCGCCGGCGATACGACGCCATAGACGGCTGCCGCCTCGAACTGCCGCGCAATCGCATCCAGCATCTCCTGCATCGACCCCACCGCATCCTCGCCCTTGGCATACGGCGCTGATTCCGCGAACGATCTGGAATGCGGGTTTGCCGCGAAGAACGACGCATACAGACTGTCCTCCAAGAGGCCCGTACGAACCGGGATCTGCTTCGTCTGTTCGAGCAGTCTCAGGTCGGCTTCCCGTGTCACCAGATAACGGGCGAACGCCCAGGCCTCCTCCGGATGCCTGGTGGAAGAAAAGACGACGATGTTCTTGAAGTCACCGAATGTGTACACCGGCCCCTCGTGGTCGTCCGGTACGGGAATCGGAGTGAACGCATAATGGAAATCGGGGGGTGCATTGGCCTCGAGCCATCCGATTTGCCAGGAGCCCGTGAATTCGCTTGCAATGGCGCCTCCGAGGATGGGGCTGGCCTGAAACGTCGTGAGGGGAAAGAACTGCTCCTTGTAGATGGTCCGGAAGAAATCGAAGACAGCGGTTGCCGCCGCCGTGTCGATGGCCGGCTCGCCGCGTTCAAAGAGCGTGCGCCCACCCGTGGCGGCCACGTAGAACGTGAAGAAATCGAAACGCCGCTCGTGCCAGATGGGCCGCAAGTCGCGATAGCCGATCCATCGGTCGGGACGCCCGTCCCCGTTGCGGTCCGCTCGTATCTTCTCCGCGGCGGCGAAAAACTCGCTGTAGGTGCGGGGCGGCTGCTCAACACCGGCCTCCCGAAAGATATCCACGTTGTAGAGCATCATGACGGGATTCACTTTCCACGGGATCTGGTGAAAGTGGCCGTCGGAAGACCTGAACTGGACCTGCTGCTCCGGCGGGATGCGGCTCTGCAGGAGGGAGTCGAAGCCGGCAAATTGGTCCAGCGCCAGTACGCCTCCGGCCCGCACAAAGGAGGGCACAATGCCGGGCCAGATGTTCGAGCAGAGGTCCGGCGTGGTTCCCGCCACGATCGCCGCCAGGAGCACCTCTTCGCTCGACTGGCCGGCCGGAAGCGGCTGCACCTTCACCTGGATCTCCGGATTCGCGGCATTCCACTCACGCACCAGTTGATCGGCGAGGATGCGCTCCTGAGGATTCTGAGCCGACCAGTAGGTAAGCTGAACACCCCCTCCTGACGACCCGCCGCGATCCGCACGCTTTCCGCATCCGGCCAGGAGCGCCGAAACCACAAGAAGAAGGAGAATGGTCGAGGGCGTGCGGCCCATATTTCGCTAGAAGGTAACCGCCAGGCCCACGATGTGGACACCGCCGAGTCGTCCGGCAGTCCGGTAGGCATAATCCAGCCGTGCCACCCCGCCGTAGAATAGCGGCTGGTGGACACCGACCCCGCCGGACAATCCGCCCTCGAGGTCAGAGTCGGCGCCCAGGCTCCAGTCGTAGAACAGGGACCGGTACCCCGCGCGCAGAAAGACCCGCTGCTGGTAACCATACTCGACCCCCATGTTCACGCTCTCGTAAGCCGAACTCGGGTGCAGGGCGTCGATGGATACGTCCAGCCTGTGAAACTGCGAGTCCATGGGGCGCATGGAGACGCCAATCTGGAAATTGAGCGGCAGACTCCAGGAGTCGACCTCATAGTTCGCCGGAATGCGTTCATTGTTGCCCATCCGTCGGGGATCCGGATCGGTGAACGTGCGCAGGTCACGCCCCCCCATGCTCAAATCACTTCCGAAGTTGTACAGACTGGCGCCGATGACGAGCCCGCCAAAAAAATCCGTCTGGAAACGGGTTCCAAGATCTACCGCAAAACCCGTTGCACTCACGTGCCAGATCCGCTGTTGGATGAACTTCGCGGTGGCACCCACTGAAAATCGGTCGGTGATACGGCGGCCATAGGACAGCCCCACGGCCATGTCCGACGCATCGAACAATTCTCCCGTTCCTTCCTGCCGATCCTCCGTCCGCACCATCATCTCCGGAACACCCAGCATGGTGATGGACGCGCCGACCGTACCGGCATCTCCCAGTGGGAGAACGATGCCGAGGTAATCGAAATTGATGCTCGCCAGCCACTCGCTGTGGGAGACGAGCACCTCGCCGCTGGTCATCAGACCGAGCCCGGCCGGATTCCAGTACAGGGCGGTCGCATCGGCAGCGCGGGCGACGTAGGCGCCGCCGAGCGCCATGGGGGCGGCGCCGACGCCGATCTGCAGGAAGTCCGCTGCCGTCGTGCCCGTTTTGGACACGCGCTGCGCACTCGCCCATTCGCCCATTCCTACGACGAAGAGGGCCGAAACGGCGAGGCGAACGGCGATGGGGGTGTAAGACTGACTATTTCGCATGGTACATCCTCCTCCCCCTATTTGATGACCGCGAAACGGCCAATCGTTTCTCCGATGCCCGGGGCATCGACGTGGTAGAGGTAGACCCCGAAGGCGGCGTTCATCCCGTCTCTCGTAACAAGGTCCCAGGACAGCTGGCCGTTGTCGCCTCCTCCCGCATGATGAAGCGTCTGCACGAGTTGCCCTGTGATCGTGTAGATGCGGACCGTGCACTCGGGCGGCAGGCCCATGAAGTAGATCCGGCGCGTACCTCGCCCGGTTCGGTACGTGTTGGGCGGCTCAAAGGTACTCGTGGCCACGTATGGGTTGGGAACGACAATGATGTTCTCCAACGCGCTCTCCGCCTCGACTCCGTCAAAGCCCGGCGCCTTGACGGAAAACGAAATCCGGTCGCCCTCCTGAAAGGGCTTGTTGGTCCTCAGGTGCAGAATCGACCCGGGTGCGGGAGGACGATACGGATTGTCGGGTTCGATATCGGGATCAGGCTTGATGAGCCGGAAAGCCCAACTCGCGCGCCAACGCCCACCCTGCAGTTCGGGTTTGGCGCCAGGCGTCTCGCCCATCACGAGGATGACCAGGTCGCCGTCATCATAGCGGCCGTTCTGCAGGGAATCCACGTCCTCGAGGACGATGAAGTCCACCCGCTCTCCGGTTAGCACGCTTTGCACGAAGAACGTGACGGGCAACTCCCGCATGCCGAAGCTGAGG
>CAYLXM010000043.1:0-6151 GCA_964387555.1 uncultured Rhodothermales bacterium
ATCGAGACCACGAAGCAATAAATAGCGGTGGACTCGATCATCGCCAAACCGACGAAAAGGGTTCGGGTGATGGTGGCGGAGGCGTCCGGCTGTTGGGCGAGTGAACTCAGTGCGGTTGCGACCGCTCTTCCTTCGCCCAGCGCCGGGGCCATCGTGCCGAACGCGGTGGTGATGCCGGCGGTGACGATGGACGCCACCGCGATGATTGTCACAGGTTCCATGGAGGTTCTCGTCGTGGTGGTTAGCTGGACTATTCCGTTCCGGTTGCCGTCTCAGGCCTGGATTCGTGGGTGCGGGTGGCCGCAGCAATGTACACAGCCGCCAGGATGCTGAAAATGTACGCCTGCACCATGCCGGTAAGGAGGCCGAGGAGCGTCATCACAATCGGGAAGATGAACGGCGTGATGGTGAGCAGGATGCCGATGATCATCGCACCACTCATCATGTTGCCGAACAAGCGGACCGCCAGGGCAAGCGTCCGCGAGATTTCGCTGATGATGTTGAACGGGAGCATGATGAAGGTCGGCTGTACATAGGACTTCAGATAGCTGACTATGCCCTGCTCTTCAATGCCATAGAGGGGCACGGCCACCAGCACACAGAGTGCCAACGCGGTCGTGGTCGAGAGTGACCCCGTGGGAGGATGGTAGCCGGGCACAATGGTGAACAGGCTCGCCACGGCCACGAAGACGAAAAGGGTGCCGAGAAATCCGATATACCTCGACGGCCGGGACAGCCCGACTTCCTCGATCTGCTGCTCGATGCCGATAACGATCATCTCGAGCAAGTTCTGCCAGCGGGAGCGTTCGAGGCCGACAGCGAGCTTCCGCGTGACAAGGTTCGCACCGACGACCAGCACAATCATGAGCCCCCACGTGAACACGATGGTGGCATTGAGTTTCAAGAATCCGTACTGCCAGAAGACGATTTCGTCGGGACTAAGACGCATGGCCGGCCTCCTGGGATATGGTTCGGTCAACTGCCATGGGCGGTCCTGCAAACCAGGTTACAGCGAATCGGGCGATGACGAATCCGACCAGGCAGGCCAGCAAGCGGTCCCAATGGCCGCCCGATACGACGTAAAACCCTGCGAGGGCAATCCCCATTCGCATCACCCAACTTCCGAGGAACCAGAGTACCGGTCGTGGGGACGAAACGCCCCTGCGAACGGTCCACCAGAGTCCGCCAAAGAACAGCACTCCGATCACCGCTCCGGCTCCCAACGCGGCGCCTAAAATCAACACTTCAATCATCTTCTTCCTCCTGTTCCTCTCGCATGGCTCTGTCTTCCCTGGCTAACCAATGCCAGGCATTCAGGCACCCAATCGAAAGGCCGGCGACCAGCAAGGCGAGGGTCCAGGAACGGCCCCCCGGGTAGCGCTGGTCGAGCCAGACTCCGAGCACCGCGCCAACCACCGTCGGAATGGTCACCGACCATCCGATGAGTCCCATCATACCCAGTCCAAACCAGACGGTCCGCTCGACGTGTCGCCGGGCGCGCAGTTTACGCTCCGCCCTCGTTCCGACCTCACGACCGAGCGTGGGCTTCGGCTTCAGAGGTTCATTCGGACGATCGTTACTCATGGTGAAATTCCGCAAGACGGCGTATGAAACCGCTCTCCATTTTTGCCAGCACCGAACGGACCTTTTGCTCCTGCTCGTCGAGGGTAAGAAATTCGCGCTCCACCGCTTCACGCAGAAGACCCAGGTCTTTTCCCGCAATTGCGTTGCGCACCGACACAACCACATCGCGACCCGTCTTGACCAGAATCCCCTCGTCGACGGCCACGAAGACTTCGCCCTCCGATGCGGTTTCATAGATTAGAATTCCCGGCGCCAGTGCTGCCACGCAGTCGAGACGGCGGGGAAGCAGTCCGAACGAACCACCGCGAGACTCCGCAATAATCTGCGAGACGTCGGAGGTCTCGGCGAAGACGCGAAACGGCAGGAGGATCTTAAGCGTCATGAGCGCGCCGTTCGGCATGGCTGACCTCCGCTTGTTCGTCGGGTTGCGGCCTGGGTTCGGCCTTCATTTTCGCCTCATCAACCGGCCCGATCATGTACAGCGAACTCTCCGGATAGTCTTTGAATTCATCTTGCAGGATGCGCTCGCAGCCGTCCAGCGTCTCCTCAAGGGTGACGAGCTTCCCCTCCAGTCCCGTAAACTGCTCGGTGGTGAAGAAGGGCTGGGTGAGAAAGCGCTCCAACCGGCGGGCTCTCGCGACCACGTTACGGTCCTCCGCCGAGAGTTGCTCCAGGCCGAGCATGGCGATGATGTCCTTGAGATCCTCGTATTGTGCAAGCGTGCGCCGGATCTCCTGTGCGAGGCGATAATGCCGTTCCCCCACGATGTTCGGTGTGGCCATCTTTGAACTCGACTGCAGCGGGTCAATGGCCGGGTAGAGGCCTTCGCCGGCCCGCTTGCGCGAGAGGACAATCGATGCGGAGAGATGCGCAAACGTGTGTACGGCTGCGGGATCAGTGAAATCGTCCGCCGGCACATACACCGCCTGGATGGAGGTGATCGCCCCCGTGTCCGTGTTCGAAATGCGTTCCTCCAACCGCGAAAGCTCGGTACCCATCGTGGGTTGGTACCCGAGACGCGACGGCATCTGCCCCATCAATCCCGATACCTCCGAGCCGGCCTGAATGAACCGGAAAATATTGTCGATCAACAGTAGCACGTCACGCTGCTCGTCATCCCGGAAATACTCCGCCATCGTCAGCGCCGCATGCCCCACACGAAACCGGCTGCCGGGTGGCTCATTCATCTGGCCGAAAACCATCACCATGTTGGGCAGCACCCCGGCCTCCTTCATCTCTCGGTACAGTTCCTCCCCTTCGCGACATCGCTCGCCGATACCACAGAACAAACTGACCCCTTCATGGCCGCCGATCATATTGTGGATGATTTCCGTGAGCAAGACCGTCTTCCCCACGCCCGCCCCGCCAAGAAGCCCCGCCTTGCCGCCGCGCTCCAGCGGCACGAGCACGTCGATGAGTTTAATGCCGGTCTCGAAGACCTCGGACCTGGTCGAGCGGCGCGCCAGCGGGGGAGGGGCGCTATGGACAGAGCGCCACTCCACGTTCGAGACCTCCCCCTCGCGATCAATGGGATTCCCAAATACGTCGAACATGCGTGAAAGAACGCCCCTGCCAACGGGCGCCATCAGCGGTCCCCCCGAATCTTCCACGGCCATACCGCGCGCCAGGCCCTGCGTGGGCGTCAACGCGATGCCGCGAACATGGACGGCATCGAGTTGTGCCAGAACTTCGATGGCGATGTCCCCCTCCCTGGCATGCAGCAGCGTGTAGATGGGCGGCAGACGCGTTTCGAACCGCATGTCCACGACACTGCCGCGGATCGAGACCACCACTCCGGTGTTCGCGGGTTCAGTTTGCTCATTCATGACTGCTCGGGCGTACCCGCCCCTGGTGGACTCAAGTGCCGGTGACTGCTGCAGGTTCGACTCGGCGGAGCCTCGCACTACTCCTTCCCTGCGAGATACCAATGTAGGTACAAGAGCCTAAAGCCGCCGGTACCTGTTGGATGGCTCACGCGGCATTGCCGCGAGGCCAACGCCGATCGGACCTCTCCTTCCGGAAATGGGCCCGCCGCCGCCTGCCGCCGCCGCACGGTTCTTCCCGTTCGCGTTTCGTACGGTCCCACGCCCGTCCAGTCCGGAACGCCCTCGTCCATCTGGACGGCCCAGTAGTCGAAGTCGCCGTGTAGCCCATCGCCTGCTGCGTTGAGCACGGTCCACCCCGTCGCCCCGAAATGCGTATCCGCACTCGTCCTGAACGCCCGACTCGGTTGTTCGATCGTGGGCGAAAATCGCGATTCCCTCCAGACTGTCCCCGGGAGCGAAACGAAGAGTATCGTCACCCGGGATTGCTAGAGATCCCGCCGTACTGGAAGGACTTATGACAAGGAGGTCATCATTGTCCGTGTACGACTTGATGTACTCGAACTCCGCGTTTGACTGTGGGCCGACCAGGATATGCGCACCCACGCTGCGGAGGGCTTGCACCTTCTCGAGCGTTCATTCGGGCTCCAGCCGGGTGTCCTCGATCACGGCCACGCACCGTAGGCCCACGTCGTCCCCAAGGGTTTGGTCCACGTCCCCGACGGCAATTTCCATGGCCGCACGGCCCGCCAGCCCCGGGTTGGACCAGTTCCCTATCACGGAAAACAGACCTCCCGGCACGGTCGTCTCCTCCTCTTTCTCGTTTGAGGAGCAGTCGCAGCCGCTGACCAGCAGAACCCCCCGGCCATCCGTGCTGCCACCGACCCGAACACCAGGAACGGGCGCCTGGTTGGTCAATGCCGCAACAAGCACGCGTGGGTCAATTCGTTTCAGCGGGAAGGGGCAGCCAAAAGAGACTTAGTGATCCGTGCGTCCGTTTGATGCCCACCTTTGGTATCCTCCCGCCGGGTCGATTCGTCACCGTTGTGGCCGGACAGGACTGACTGGGCAAAGAGAGCGCGAACGGCGGTCTTCTTTTTGCCCCACTCCGGTTGAGAACGACGGCGATACCGTCCCTGGCGGATGCCTGTCCGCGCATGCGGGCGCCACTGGCATACGAACCCAAGCCGGGACTCAGGAAAGACGGTACGTCAACAGGGTGCTCGAAGAGAACCTGGAATCCGCTATAGCGGGAATGAGAGTGCCTCCTCGAGGAGGCGATATGAGGGATGGAAAGGCAGACATGGGGGACGTGTAAGGGGCGAAGCGCGCCCGCCAACCCGACCTCGGCTACAACACGTACCGGCTCAAATCGCGATTCTTCACCAGCGCCCGCAATCTGGTCTCCACCATGTCCTCATCCACCACGAGATCACCTTCCGGCCGGACATCCGGCACGGTGAACAGGATTTCCTCAAGGAGTGTCGTCAATACGGTGTGCAACCGCCGCGCCCCGATATTCTCCACCTCCTCATTGACCTCTGCGGCAATGCGAGCGATCGCCCGGATCGCACCGTCCGTGAAGCGAAGCACCGTCCCTTCCGTCTGAAGCAGCGCTGCATACTGTTTCAGCAGCGCGTTCTTCGGACGGGTGAGGATTTGATAGAAGTCCTCCTCTCCCAGACTGTGCAATTCCACGCGAATCGGAAACCGGCCCTGCAACTCCGGGATCAGATCGCTCGGCTTCGACATGTGAAACGCCCCGCTCGCAACGAAGAGGATGTGATCGGTTTTCACCAACCCGTGCTTCGTGGTCACCGTGGACCCCTCGACAATGGGCAGCAGATCCCGCTGCACGCCCTCACGCGACACGTCCGGACCCCGCTGGTCCGAGCGCCCGGCCACCTTATCGATCTCGTCCAGAAATACGATCCCCGTCTGCTCGACCCGCTCGATGGCCTCTTTGGCCACTGCCTCCATGTCGATGAGCTTCTGGGCCTCCTCTTGCGTTAATACCTCCCGCGCCTCCTTGACGGTCAATCGACGACGCTTCTTCCGCTTCCCCGACAGATTTCCGAACATTTCCTGCAGGTTGACCCCCATCTCCTCCATGCCGAGCGGACCAAACACCTGAAGCATCGGAGACGACTCGGACGCGACCTCGATCTCGATCTCACGCTCGTCCATTTCTCCGTTCGCCAACTTCTCCCGAAACCGGGCACGCGTCCGCTCCCGCAACTCGTCCTCCTCCGGCGCTACTGCCGGCGTCGACTCAGCCGGTACGGGATTAAACACAAATCCGGGACCATGGATTGCGGGCTTCTTGGACGACTCGCGTGCAGGGGGGATCAACACGTCGAGTATGCGCTCTTCAGCAAACACACGAGCGCGCTCCTTGACGCTTTCCGTGTTTTCTTCCCGCACCAGATTGACCGCGACGTCCACCAGATCGCGAATCATGCTGTCCACATCCCGCCCCACATACCCCACCTCGGTAAACTTGGTGGCCTCGATCTTGATGAACGGCGCACCGACGAGACGCGCCAACCGGCGCGCAATTTCCGTCTTTCCGACACCGGTCGGGCCGATCATGATGATGTTGTTGGGCATGATCTCATCGCGAAGGTCCTCTCCGACCTGCCGGCGGCGCCACCTGTTTCGCAGAGCGATGGCAACGCTTTTCTTCGCCTCCGATTGCCCGATGATATACTTGTCAAGTTCCTCGACAATCTGCCTGGGCGTCA
>CAYLXM010000043.1:6251-31809 GCA_964387555.1 uncultured Rhodothermales bacterium
CAGGCCTCCAGATCACCGATGAGGCCCTTCGGATCGTGCCCCACGTGGTGCCCGAGTTCGTCGGATAGCTTGCGCAAGAGAGGAGTCAGGTAGATCTCCTGGTACTGGCCGAAATGCCGAACAATCACTTCGAGGGCATCGCGGTCGATGTCGTAGGGGAACGTATCGACGGGTTCGAACCGCGCAGCCGGGGCGTCGTCGTCCGACGGCTCACCCAATTCCGGATCGGACTCGGAAAGAAGCGCCCACCCATCTACATGGGTGCCGCCCGGAAGGTGTTCGGTCAGTTCGGCTGATAGCCCCCGCTTCAGGGATACGAGGATGATGCCTTTTCCCATATCCG
This sequence comes from uncultured Rhodothermales bacterium, assembly GCA_964387555.1. Taxonomy (GTDB): domain Bacteria; phylum Bacteroidota; class Rhodothermia; order Rhodothermales; family CAYLXM01; genus CAYLXM01. Next base: position 6,595 of record CAYLXM010000043.1, read on the forward strand.
ACAACGCTTGAACCAGCGGCAGGAACTCGCGATCTGCCGTCACGAGTACGCAGGCCGTCCACGCGGCATCACGGGCTGCGTCCATCACGTCCACGCAGAGCCGCATGTCCATGACACTGCGGTCGAGCCCGATCGGGACGAACCTCGGTTCGACGCCGTGCAGCAAAAGATCACGCTGGACGTAGTACGCCTGCTCGCCGAGTTCCGTGAAGTCCGAGAAGGCGCGCGCAGGCCCAAACTCGATACCGCGCGTACGCCGAAGCATGTCCCGTACGGAATCGATTAGCGCAACAATCGCCGCTTCGGGGCCGCCGAGCGCCGGGAGACGTGCTTTGAGGGTCGCGTAGAGATTGTGGTAGTCGACAACAACGAATGCCCGTCCGAATTCATGCATGCTGAGGTGATCCTTTCAGTCTGTTCCTATCTTCCGTACCCGGCATTCGGCCGTTCTTTCTTGGATGCCGATGCGAATTCTGGTGCCGGTACGAGTCCATCCTCTCGGTAACCTTATTGTACGTCGATCAAGCCGCCGCGGATTCACCGCCGATCTCCATGATCGACAGATTGTCGTTGGTGTAGATGCAGATTTCGGCTGCGATGTGAAGGGATTCCTCCACGATCTGTTTGGTCGTCAGTCCGCTGTTATGCCGGAGCAATGCGCGTGCGGCTGCCAGCGCATAGGGACCGCCCGAACCGATGGCAGCCACGTTGTCCTCCGGTTCGATCACGTTTCCGTCGCCGCTGATCAGGAGGATCCGCTCCGGTGAGGCGACGATCATGAGCGCCTCCAACCGTCGCAAGAATCGGTCCGTTCGCCAATCTTTGGCAAGCTCGACCGCTCCTCGCATCAGGTTGCCTCCGTACTGCTGCAGCTTGCCCTCAAATCGTTCGAAAAGCGTGAAGGCATCGGCTGTAGAACCGGCAAAGCCGGCGAGCACCGCGCCGTCATGAAGCGCTCGCACTTTACGGACGTTGTGCTTCATGATGGTCTCACCCATCGTGGCCTGACCGTCGGCGCCTACGACTACATGTCCGTCGCGCAATACCGCGATAACCGTGGTAGACCGGATGCCCATTTCAAGCAGAAATGACGTTGGTGGTGGTATGCCTGCCGGCCCGCAACCGATTTGCGGGTCAACGCAGGTACACGCCCCATCGGCGTGGGAGTTTCTTGCCCGGGAACGCGCACCCGATCCGGAGGATGCCCCCGATGCAGGTCGAAAATCGGATACCGGTCTGCATGAACCTGGCGGCCGGCGTCTCGCAACCGGCCGGCGCCTCTCCCCGATCAGAGGCGCGAAGCCGCAAGCAGGTTCACGATGGCATCGATGGCCTCGGTGACCTCGCGGGAGGGTACGGTGAAATGATTGCAAAGGATGCTGAATACGAGGTCGGATCCTGCCGCCGTTCGGACGAATCCACTCAGACTGCGCACGCTGCCCATCGACCCCGTCTTGGCCAGGGCATTCCCGGCCCCTGTGCTACCCGGCTGAAATCGATACTCCAGCGTTCCGTCTGCACCGGCGACAGGCAGTGACTCCCGGAAGGCGGAGCCGACGGCAGGATCGGCATGCCGTTGCATGCCGGACAATAGCCTGACCGCCATTTCTGGGGTAATCAGGTTGCGTCTGGCCAGGCCGGAGCCGTCCACCAACTGCACCCGACTGGTGTCGACGCCCGACGCGGCCAGTGTCCTCATGCCGACGCGCCAGCCGGCTTCGGCCGAGCCCAGCCCGGTCGAATCGAACCGCGCCCCCAGCGTCTTCAGGAGTTGCTCCGCGTAGAGGTTCTGGCTCTCTTTGTTGACCACGCGGACGATCTCGCTCAGTGGAGGCGACCGTAGCACGGCAATGCGGCGCAGGGCGGGTGCGTCGTAATCCGGCTTGGACGACAGGTCATCGACATCGTGAATGGTGCCTTGGACCGCAATCCCGGCCTGAAGAAACACTTCACGCAGCGTATGGACGAAGAAGAGGGTCGGGTTTACTACCGAGAGCGCCTCTTCGTCCTCGTAGCCGGCCGGAAGGCGTGACCGGAGGACAAAGCGGTTGCCGCCCCGGTCGCGACCGTACCGCTCGACGTAGGCTGAGTCACGGTGGATCGTGACCGTGGCATTCTCGACGTCCACGTACGACGTACCGAAGGGCTCCCAGCTGACCGAAGCAGGGGCGCCCGGCCGGGTACCTCTGACGCGGAAGCGCACCACGTTCTCGTCGAAGACGAGCCCGCCGATTTCGGCCGAGTAGGCGAACGGTTCGTCATCCCAGTTCCATCCAAACCCCAGCGGTACGTCATCGAACACGTCGTCATCCCCGATGAGATCTCCTTCGACCGCGTTGATCCCCAGCGCGCGGAGCGAATCAACCAGGTCCTGAAACGGACGGAGGGGATTGTCTTCGTAGAATCGGCGACCTATGGTAGGATCGCCTGCCCCGCGGACGAACACGTTCCCGCGCAATCGGCCGTCCATGACCAGGCCATCCGTCCACAAGCCGGTTTCATAGCGAAATGCCGGTCCAAGCCGATCCAGCGCTACGGCAGTCGTGAAGAGCTTGACGTTGGAAGCGGGGACAAAACTCTTGCGCGCGTTTTGGCTGTAGACGACCGCGCCGGTGTGGACGCGCTCGACATGAATGCCCCAGAACGCATTCTCAAATCGATCCGCTGCGAGGATGCTGTCGATTTCGGCGGACACCCGGGCTGGTGAGCGTGGCCCTGATGGGTCCTGGCCATGGAGGGCGGATGGCCACATGGAGAACAGAATCAGGCCCGCTGTGTAACGTAGGAGGTTCATCTGATGGAGAAGGGCGACCCCGGGTCGAACTGGCACTACGGCGCCGGCGCGGTGATCCGTACCAGTTCGGAGTCGGGAAGTGCCTCCAGCACAAACGCGTAGCGCGCCACGCCCACATCTGACGAGGGCTGCAGGTAGATCTTCAACTCGTTCTGTCCGGGCTGGACGATCACCGTGTCGATGAATCCGACGGTGAGTCCCTGAGGGAACGAAAGCGAAGCGGCGGTGACCACCCGCTGCCCGGGTTCCACGGGAACCGTCTTGACGACATAATCGAGAAGGAGCAGATGCGGGAACCTCCCCCGCCCTTCCCATCGAACGATGCCGAAAGCATCGAGGGGGAGAATCTCAACCGGCACCCGGAAGTCCGTATTGAGATAGGTTTGAACGCGGGAATACCGATCGGACGTAAAAACGACCTTGCCGAGGATACCCCGTTCATCGATTACCGGCATACCAGGCTTGACTCCTGCCCGGCGGCCCGCGTCGATGGTCATCTCGTTCTTCTGTCGGGTGATGTCCCGGTCGAGGATGCGCACTGCAATGGTGGGAAGGTCCAGCGAGTCGCGCAAGCCGATGAGTTCCTTGAGGCGCCTGTTCTCTGCTTCCGATCTGCGCAGCAGCGCGAGTTGACCACTCAGCGTGACGTTCGTAGCCCGGAGTGCATCGTTTTCTTGAAGTGCGCCGAGGTATCGGCCGACCATGGAGAAGTGGCCTTCGACGCGAGAGACCACTTCCAGGGAGAACGCACGCAGTACACGAAATACCGGCTCATTCTGGCGGATCATCACCACGACAGACAGGATGATGAATACGGCCAGGACGACAAAATCGCGTATGCGGCTCCAGAGTTGGCGCATGGGTGGTCGGCGGGCGCCGGAAGGCCACTATGTCAGGACCTTCTCGTACTTCTCGGTATTCTCGAGAATCTGACCCGTTCCCCGTACGACGGCAGTAAGCGGATCCTCCGCCACATATACCGGGAGTTCGACTCGGGATCGCACGAGGATGTCGAGCCCCTTCAGGAGGGCGCCACCACCGGTCAACATGATGCCGCGCTCGAGGATGTCTCCGCCCAGTTCCGGCGGGGTCCGTTCCAGCGCTCGAATAATGGCGGAGATGATCTGCCCCACTGATTCGCGAAGGGCATCGCGTACGTCTTCGGAGGAGATGGTCCGAATCTTAGGAATACCGCTGACCAGATCGCGTCCCTTGACGGAGAGTTCGAGTTCCGGATCGAGTTCGACGGCGCTGCCGATCTCCCGCTTGATGAGTTCAGCGGTCCGCTCGCCGATCAACAGATTGTGATTCTTTCGGAAGTACTGAACGATGGCATGGTCGAGTTCGTCACCCCCTATGCGAATCGATTCGTCGATGACGATTCCGTTCAGTGCGATGACCGCAATCTCCGTAGTACCCCCGCCCACATCGACCACCATATTGCCAACGGGCTCGGACACATCCAGGCCGATTCCGATCGCGGCTGCCATCGGTTCATCCACGAGAAAGACCTTCTTTGCGCCGGATCGCTCGGCGGAATCGCGCACTGCGCGCTTCTCCACCTCCGTGATGCCGCTGGGCACGCAAATGACCATCCGTCGGATGGAGGAGTACCAGCTTGATTGGGCGCGCTGGATGAGATGTCGGATGAGTTGCTCGGCAATCTCGAAATCGGCGATCACTCCGTCTTTGAGGGGCCGGATCGTTTCGATTTGTTGATGCGTGCGTTCGTGCATCTGGAGCGCCTCCTGTCCCACGGCGACCACCTTGCTGCGGTTGTTGCGCTGGACGGCGACGATACTGGGTTCGTTGAGAACGATACCCTGGTCCTTGACCCAGATCAGCGTGTTTGCCGTTCCGAGGTCGATTGCGACGTCGTTGGAAAGATTAAAGAAGGCCATGCGTCAAACGAGTGCCCGAAAAGAACGTGCCAGTAGAAACGGGTGAAAGAGTGTCTGCCTTGGAAATCCGTCCGGGAGGTCCGCATCCTGAAGAGGGCCGAGCCCGCAAGTGGCGCCGGACGAGCAGCACAACAAATCGTCGACGGGGGTGCGGACCCTGCCTTCGGCAACACGATAATCCACTACCGCGCCGACGCAGAATGCCGGCGCCGGAAGATAGTGCCAATCCGTCTCTGATCCATCCTGCCGGCCGTCTTTAATGTCGAAAATGGCGCTTTCCCGTGAAGACCATGGCCATCCCGCGGTCGTTGGCCGCTCCGATGACCTCCTCGTCTCGAATCGAGCCTCCGGGCTGGATCACGGCGAGGGCGCCTGCTTCGGCGGCTGCAATGAGCCCATCGGCGAATGGGAAGAACGCGTCAGAAGCAAGTACGCTTCCCTTGAAATCAAGTTCAGATTTCCGGCCCTTCATCACGGCGATTTCGGAGGAATCCACGCGGCTCATCTGCCCGGCTCCAATGCCCAGCGTCGCGCCCCCGCGTGCGTAGACGATCGCATTGCTCTTGACATGTTTGACCACTCTCCACGCGAAATCCAGATCCGCCCACTCCGCATCGGTCGGTTCGCGGCGCGTCACGCACCGCACCGACGCCTGCAGATCGCGAATCGCCGGCAGGGCCGTGTCCCGTTCCTGTACGAGCAAGCCGCCCAGCACCGAACGCACGTCTGGCGTACCCTGCGACCGTGCGGGAGCCAGGGCGCGAATCAGTCGGCGGTTCTTCTTGCGCTCCAGGAAGGCGAAAACGCCGTCCTCGAATTCGGGGGCGATCAGAATCTCGGTGAATATGGCATCGACTGCCTCGGCCGTGGCGAGATCCATCGGCTGGTTCACGATGATGATGCCCCCGAATGGTGACTGGCGGTCCGTAGCAAAGGCCTTCTCATAGGCTTCCGACAGGGTGGCGCCGGTTCCGACGCCGCACGGGTTGGTGTGCTTCAAAATGGCGCACGTCGGACCCGCCTCACGGAACTCATCGATCAGGAACAGGGCCGCGCTCAGGTCGAGCAGGTTATTGAAAGACAATTCTTTCCCGTGCAATTGCTCGAAAAACGGTCGGGTGTTGCCGTACAGAGCGGCCTGTTGATGCGGATTCTCCCCGTAACGGAGCGACTGCTCCATGGGCAGGTGGGTGTCGAATGAGATGGAGATTGTTCGAGCCGTCTCCGATGGAGGGGTGGCCTGGCCGACCAGATAGCCTGCAATCGCCGTGTCATAGGTGGCGGTACGCTCGAAGGCGCGGGCGGCGAGGCGGCGCCGTGCCGCCATCCCGAGTGAACCGTCGTTGGCTTCGAGTTCGGAGGCGACCGCCTCGTAGTCGTCCGGCGAGGTAATCACGCCCACGAACGCGAAGTTCTTGGCGGCGGCCCGGATCATCGCGGGACCTCCGATATCGATATTTTCGGCAGCCTCCGCCTCCGTGACGTCGGGCCGGGCAACGGTCTCCCTGAAAGGATAAAGATTCACCACGACGAGGTCGATGGGCGCACCGCCCTGTTCGGAAAGCGATGCGAGATCATCCGGATCGGTCCTGCGGGCCAGGAGGCCGCCGTGAATCAGCGGATGAAGCGTTTTGACGCGCCCATCCATCATCTCCGGAGATCCGGTGAGTTCGGAAACGTCACGCACATCGAGCCCTGCGGCACGCAGTTCACGGGCCGTGCCGCCGGTAGACACCAGTTCAATTCCCAGGGCGGCGAGACGCTCGGCGAATGGCGTGAGCCCGGACTTATCGAAAACGGAAATGAGCGCGCGGCGCACGGGATACCGATCGGCGGGCTCCGGAAGGTCCTTGAGTTGAATCGACATGGGCTGAGACGATGGTCTTCACGTGGATGATTTCGTGTCGTCGAAGAAAACGCGGCGCCCATCAAGTCGGGCCTGGCCGGTGGCAAACAGTCGCAGCGCCTCCGGGTAAAGCCGATGCTCCACAGGGTGGATGCGCGCCGCCAGAGACCCCGGCGTATCATCGGCCAGGACCTCGACAGGCTCCTGCAAAACGATGGGGCCGTGATCATACTCATTGTCCACCAGGTGCACCGTGACACCGGTCCAGCGCACGCCGTAGGACAGCACTGCCTCGTGGACATGTCGCCCGTACATCCCCTTGCCCCCGAATGAAGGCAATAGCGCAGGGTGAATGTTCATCATACGGCCGGGAAAGCGCGCGACCACGTCGACCGGCACTTTCTTCAGGTAGCCGGCCAGTGCCACGAAATTGACCCGGTGCGCCCCGAGCGCCCGGACCAGGTCGGACACATAGGCCGGCTCGCTGGCATACGTGCCCGGATCGAGTATCAGCGTCGGAATGTTCCGGGCGTCGGCACGCGAGATTACGCCTGCACCGGGGCGGTTGCAGACGCAGAGCACGATTTCGGCCGGCAAGCGGCCGTCGTTGATCGCCGAAGCAATGGCCTCCATATTGGTGCCGCTCCCGGATGCGAAAACAGCCAGGCGCATCGGCTCGGTCAGGGGTTCAAATACCATCATGCCGTGGGTGACTCCAGGATGGTGAGCGAAGCGGTAGAGCCGGTGACGTCAAGACGCCCTCTGACCCCGATCGGGATCGCGTGGTGCACGCGAAGGTGGCCGTACAGGAGGCCCGTCGCCACGGGGATCGACAGCGTGGAGGCATAATGACCGAGTACGTCGGCGTAGGTCAAGGTCGGTCGTGCATCGGTGGGCTCCCACCCGGTGAACTGGCCGAACACGAGCCCGCTGATCTTGTCGAGCACGCCGGACAGCTTCAGGTGGGCCAGAAGACCGTCGATCCGGTATGGCGCCTCTCCAACATCCTCCAGAAAGAGAATGGCGCCCTCCATATCGGGCAGATACGGCGTACCCAGAAGCCGCGTTACCATCGTGAGGTTCCCACCAAGAAGGATGCCTTCTGCGGTTCCCGGCCGCAGGGGGCTGAGCCCGGACCCGGCGGGACCTTCAACGCGCAACGGCACAGGCCCGCTGAGTACCCGCCAAAAAAGACGCTCGGTGGCCTCGTTCGGGTCAGCCCAATCCACCGCGACCATGGAGCCGGAGACACTGCGAATACCCGAGCGGGCCCATAGCGCCAGCTGAAGCGCCGTCACGTCGCTATAGCCAATGAGGACCTTGGGGCACTCCCGGGCCGCATCGTAATCGATTCCGCCGAGCAGCCTGAGTGATCCATATCCCCCCCGAACGCAAAACAGCATCGAGATATCCGGATCCTGCAGCGCGCGGTTGAGTTCCGCCAGGCGATCGGGATCGCTGCCCGCCAGATACCCGTGCGGAGCAATCTCGCTGCGGAATCGCTTGATGTGAAAACCCCTCAGCCCCAGATGTGCTACCCCTCGGGGAAGCCGATCGGGGTCGAGGGGGAGACTGGCCGGGGCAATGAGCCCGAACGTGTCACCCTGCTGCGGAACCGGGGGTTTCAAGAAACGGATCGTTGGAGGTCAAGCGGACGTGTTCCGAACGTCATGGTCATAACAAAACAAGATAGAGTCTTCGGCGCTGTCCGGCTCCATTCGACCTTCCTTTCACCGCATCTTCGGGAAGCATCTCGCTAGGACGCGCGGTCGGCAGGCCCGATAGCCTCGGCGTCGGACGGGGCAGACTCCGGTTCCGGCTCCGGCTCGGGCGGCGTGGGGTGATTTCCCCTGAGTTTTCGCAGTTCCGAACCGAGCCGCAGAGCACGCGACAGGGTACTCAGATAGCCGACGAGCACGCCTGCGAACAGCGTCAGAAGCAGGACCAGCGCGAGCGGAGCCCGAAAATCGAACGGTCCGAGATGTACCTCGATGCCGCCGGCATTCTGCAAGGCAAAGATCACGGCGATCAGGGCGATCGCAAGCGACAGTATCAGTGTGCCACGCATGGGACCGAACAGTTGATGGGGAGGAACGCAGTCGATGAATCAGTCTGTCGACGGTACCAGCCAGAAGATACGACAGTCCCCTTACAGCCGACGCCCTTTCCACGTCACGCGTCCCGTCCAGTGCGCGATCATCGAGTCGACCACGATTCCGGCAGCAGCCAGAAGCGAGACGGGCGCCAGCAGACTGATGTGCAGGGGAAACCTGCCAAATCGATCCGATACCCATTTCATGCCCAGAAGGGGTAGGAGGAGCCACGGCCAGGCCATGGGGGCGACCACAACGAGGATGAGCCAAAGGGCCAGTATCGGGATCACCAGCCACGCGCGTCCGCCCAGGAGCAGGTAGGCGTTCTTGCGGAAGCCCCGCCGGGCCGCACGCAGGTCAGGGTACATCCACACGGACACGTCATCTTGCACATCCACCAGATGGGCAGCGATCCCACGTGCCTTCAGATAACGGGCGATCTGAACATCTTCCAGGATTTCACCCCGGTTGTTGAGGTGGGGTTGGAGATCGAGGTATTGATCGCGGCGAATCATCCAGAGCTGGCCGTTGAGCGCTGCCATCGATGCGAAGGGCAACCTGCGGGCGAGCGGCCAGGGAAGAACCGTCAAGAAGGCAAAGGGGATCAGGCTGACGAGCAGTTCGCCGCCGCCTCTGAGACGCGTATAACCGGACAGTACCGCGCGGGAGTCGAGCGCTGCATGACGGTCCTCCAGTTGCTCGAGGGCACGGGGATGACCGAACGCCGCATCCGCATCGACGAAGAGAAATAGCGGCTTGGTGGCCTGTTGGACAGCAACGTACAAAGCATACACTTTGCCCATCCAGCCGGTCGGTGGACCCGCGATCGAGAGGAGACGGATCCGATCGTCAACGAACGACTTCACCACGGCCGATGTCTCGTCTTCCGAGCCGTCGTCGACGACGATCACCTCGAAATCCGGATGCGTCTGGTCAAGAAGAGAGGGGAGGAGTCGTTTGAGATTCTCCGCTTCGTTGCGTGCCGGAATCAGCACGGAAATCCCGACTCGTTGCGCCTGCCTCTCGCGAGGTTGGCGGCGCACGTCTCGGAGGTTGGCGACGAGCGTCACCACCATCCACGCGTACAACGCCATGGCCACCGCAGCCAGGCTCATGGCTTGTTCTCCAGGAAAGCGCGGAAGATGGGCGGCGGATTCGCTGCGAGGAGTTCCTGCCTTGTTGATTCTGCTGCAGGATCCTTCATCCGATGCATGCTCATCCACAACCAGGATTGCGCTTCGGTGAGCGTCAGCGCGCAGTCGGAGCGGGTTCTCAACCGGGAAACCAGTGCTTCAAACCGTTCCCTCGCAAGGGAGGCGCTGCCGCCGACGACGCGCGGCTTATAGAGAAGGAATTGCCCCTCCACCAACAGGACATAGGGATCGTTCGGATCCACCGACCTGGCGCGCTCGATGAGTCGCATGGCCCGACGCGCCGCATTCATCTTGCCGAAAAGACCCTCTGTGTTGTGCCTGTAGGACCACAGGGCGGCCAGCAGGGCCAGCTCGCGCGCCGACGCCGACGTGCCGAGGTCGTCCGGGAGTTCGCTAAGGAGATGACCACCTTCCGATGCAATGGGATAGAGCCGATACAGAACAAGAAACCGCTCCTCCTGCGTGGTAGAGCGCTGCAAGAGATCCTGCATCCCCACGCGATCCATCCCCGCATAGAGGCGCTGCAGTTCCGAGCAGTGAGAGGGTTGGGTCGGGCAGAATATCAGCGAGACGGCAAAAATGACGATCGGGATCACAGATATCGGGAGAAGAAACCGCGCAGGGCGGACAGATTCCAGTCTTCCTGCGGACTGCGTCGACCCTGCATCACAATCCGCACCTCTTCAGACTCTATTTGACGAAGTCGTGCCAATACCTGTTCCAGCCTGACGTGCTCCCATCCATCCACAGTGGAATGGGGTATACCGGCGCCGGCGATGACCGTTGGACGCGATTCGCCCCTCCAGGTGAAATGGAGCCCCAAGGGAATCCAGGTAACCGTGTCGCCAAGCAGACGGCCCAACCGCTCGATACCATCCTGCGGAAACGCCAGCACCCCGGCTTCCGGCCGATGGAGGATGCCCTCCGGGAAGTAAAGGAGCGCGCAACCGGGATCGCTTCTAAGGGCTCGCACCGTGCGGCGAACCGTTGCGGCACGCCGTGACGGGTCGTCGGAAGGGAATGGCGCCGCTCCGATCGACGCAAACAGCGGGTACGCATCCCATTCCTCCATCCATGTGATCGTGCGGCGGCGGAATAGCTCTCGAATGAGGTACCACCCGAGATAGCCGTCATAGAAGTTATGGTGGTTTGCGTACACCACGAGCGCGCGATTTTCCGGTATGTCGAGCGCGTCGTCGACCCAGCAAACCCGGCGGAAGCTGCGCCTCAGGTCGCGTTCCATCAGCCGACCGACCACGGATGCAGCGAAACGCCGTTCGAGCGTGGTGATGCTAGACACCGTTCGTCAGGTAGTCGTGGGCTTTGAGCAGTCCCGAACGACGCCTTTCGTAGTCGTCGCGCAGGAGGACCGAAACCTTGCGTGCGGCGGGGACAAAGGCGCGACGTTGGATATTGTCGTAGCCGTTCGAGCGAACCTCATTGAGAATCTCCCGATACAGGCGGAGTGCGGCAGTGATCCCTTTGCGAACGGGATTGCGGAGTTGTTCCACGCCGGAGAGACTTCGATGGAAGAGGGATTCGGCCACCGACATCATGCGTTCCATCAGTCGAGGATACGGGTCAGGGATCGCCTGGTCGCAGAGCCCCTTCGGATGCACGCCAAATTCCTCACACCACTCGAGCGGAAGGTACACCCGCTTCAGCCGCCGCCAGTCCTCACCGACGTCCCGGCAGATGTTGGTCACTTGCATGGCATTGCCGAGATCGCGCGCGAGTGGCTCGAGGGCACGCATTTGCCCTCGCTCGGTGACCAGAAACGGCAGCATCATCGCGCCTACCGATCCTCCCACGAGGCCGGAGTAAGCCAGGAGATCGGCCGGGTCGGCAACAGGTCTCCCGGTGAGGTCCCAGACCGCGCCGTCTATGAGTTCGTAGAGGGGTCCGGGAGGCAGGTGAAACTGCGTATGCACTTCGGCGAGTCGGCGCCAGAGCATCTCATCGGGAGGCCGCCCCACCAGCGTCCGATCCAGCTTTCGCCGCAGCGCTTCGACTTCCTCCAGCGCACCCGCTTCCCCGATTTCGAGCACCCGATCGTCGGCAATCGTGTCTACCGTCCGGCAGAACAGGTAGAGCGTAGCGACAGGCAGGCGAACCGGACGAGGCAGCAGGTGGGCCGCGAGAGAGAACGTTCTCGAATGGTGGCGAAATGCCCTCCAAATCTCCCGATCTTCCTTCCGTCGATCCGTATGCAGCCCCATAGATGTTCCTAGCCGATGGATCGTTCGCGCCGCGACCAGATGGCGAGCAGCGGTATGGGGAGCGCCAGAACGCCAAACAGCACCGCGGCCCAGAACCCGTAAAGCAGGGAAATGCTCAATGGAAAGAGCCCGTTCAGCAGCCACAACCATGCCACCCACTTGAGGTTGCCTTCCGGACGTTTGCCTGAGAGGACATCGAATCCCCAGCCGATGACGATGCCGGTCACGAACCATCCCAGCCAGTTCATGGCGGGCATTCGATAAAGCATCCCTTCCCCGTCATAGAGCCAGAAGGGGAAGGCCGTACTCATGGCTGGATCCAGGGCGACGTCCCACAGCACGAGATACACGGCGACGAGAATGATGCGTTGCGTACGACTCACCCCGAGACGGCCGGCCAGGTCATACGACAGAATTCCCATGGCGTACCAGGACGGCGGGATGAAGTATGGCACATGGTCCAGCAGTTTCGGCCCGAGCCAGTCGGTGTAGTGATAGGCGCCGAAAGGAAATCCCGTACTCGTGCCCACCAATTCCGCTGTCAGACCGATGAGGGCGCCCCATGCGAAAAACAGAATCGACGCCGACTTCCCCAATTGCTTCCAGTACAGAAGGAAGGGCAGGACCGGCTGAAGGCCCATGTAGGTCCAGGTCGGCACCTTGACGAGCGTCTGGTAGTACGGCGCGAAAACGCGCATGGTGGACGGCACGAAGTGCAGTAGCGCAGAGCCGGCCAGGCTGAAGCCCATCGATGCAACGAAGACCCAGAAAAGGATCCGGAAGACCCGATCCAGGGTGGGGGCATCAGGCCCGACGGCGGAGTCGGAAGTCGTCATCCGAGTGAGGGTGGGTGAAGTCCAACGAATGGACAAGGAAACGGCTTGCGCCTTCGGGGGTTTCTGCCACGAGCCGAATACCGGCGGCCTCTACTCCTCCCCATCCTTTCTCGCTGCGCGGACGGTTGTCATGATCGCCATTCGACCACCGGAGTACTTCCCCGGTCCAGCCTATTGCGCCCTCATGGCATCCTGCCGCCGGTTCGTCCTGGCAGATACGTTTCAATTTAGTCGACAGTCCTTCCATAATCGATCGCAATTGCGCACTCCTGATGGCCGGCAATGGATTACGATTCCGTTGGAGGGCGGGGGCCGCGGTACATCCATTCACGACGCCCGGATCGACGGCAGGAAGCCCTGGGCATCGCGACATCGGCGAGCGCTACTCTTTAACTACCGGTCGTCACCCTATTTCGAATACTATGAGGATCGCGTCGTCGACCTGCTGGAACACCCGTGGGATTCCCTTGGGGCCGTCACGGTAACCAGCGTGCGGCTCGTGCACGCCTTGCTGGAACTGGACTGTGACCTCGTCGTGGCGTCGGAAAGTTTCTCGCCCCCGCCTCACGACCTGTCGAAAGCGATCGAAGCGGTCGGCGCTGCCGAGCCGATAGGCATCTTGCCCGATGCCCTGGCGCACGATGCCCTCTATCTCCCGGATCTGGTCACGGTCGACATCCAGATGGCCCCGTACAGACAGGTGTTTCCGGGATTCGTCGGCGGGCTCTCGGTGCTGGATCTTCTGTTCAATCTCGGGCCGGGCGCAAAGGCCTGGCTTCTGCAGCACATGAGTGTAAGCCGCCCTGTACGGGAGGACTCCCATCCAAACGCCCCGTCTACTCGGGGGGGATAGCCGTGAAGTGAAGGGCCTCGGAAACGTTGTAGAAAATGGACAGCTCGTCCCCGTCGATGCGATACGATGTGGCCGAGGATAGGGCAAGCCAGTACTCAGGCCACCGGGAGGGATGAGGCGTTAGCCCGAACGCCGGGGGGCGGATGTAGTCAGGTCGTTCAATGGACAGGCTGCTGTTGGGGCCTTCCTCATAGGTTGAACGATAGGAAAAGCCTGGCCACCAGGGCCAATCCGGCGCATATCCCCGGCCTTCGAGACTGCCGTCCTCCAAAAACTGCAGGGTGATGGCGTTTGCGCCGACGGGTACGAGCGCACCGCTTTCCTGCTCGAAGAAACGCATCTCCCATTCGACTCCGACCAGATTGGACTCCTCTTCCACTTCCGTAAAGGTGCGGCAACCCATCGAAAGGAGGAGTGCCGGTACCAGAAGCAGAATGTGCGCTCGTTTCATATCGACTTCCCGTTCCCTGGTTTCGGCACGTCGACCATTGGTTTCGGTGGCAAAAAAGAATGGCCCCAACCCGCCATGCTCGTTTATGAAGATTAAACAAACGTGAGCAGCGGGTATGTTCCGGGAAGATGATCTTTCTCCTTCGATCGATCGGTTGAAAAAAAAGGAGGCCGCGACGGCGGCCTCCTGGTGTACTGCAGGGTTTGGGAGATCGGCTACACGGCATCGGCGGGGACGCCGTTCTTCGCCTTGATACCGAGCCGCGCCTCCGTCTCGAGGACCACTTGCGTCATCGGCAGCACGCTGTCAGGGTTCAGGGACATGGAGTCGATCCCGTGTTCGACGAGCCAGCGTGTGATTTCGGGGAAGTCGGATGGGGCCTGGCCGCAGATTCCGATGTACTTCCCATGGCGCTTGGCCGCACGGATGGCCAGGTCCATGAGCATGAGGACCGCCTCGTTGCGCTCGTCTCCACCCTTCAACCCGCCGTCCCGGTCGATGCCGAGGGTGAGCTGTGTCAGGTCGTTGGACCCGATCGAGAATCCGTCGCACATGGCGAGGAATTTGTCGGCCAGGAGCGCGTTCGACGGGATCTCGCACATGACGATCACCTCCAGGCCGTTTTCCCCGCGCTTCAGTCCCATTTCGGCCAGGAGGTTGAGGACCTGTTCCTCCTCCTCGAGGGTCCGCACAAACGGGATCATCACCTTCACGTTGTCGAGCCCCATCTGCTCGCGCACCATCTTGATGGCCCGGCACTCGAGCCCGAAGCTGTCGTGGAAGGATTTCGACGGGTACCGGTAAGCCCCGCGGAAGCCGATCATCGGGTTTTCTTCCTTCGGCTCGTAGTATTTGCCGCCGAGCAACTGGGCGTACTCGTTCGACTTGAAGTCGCTCATGCGGACGATCACGGGTTTCGGGTAAACGGCCGCGGCGATGGTGCCCACGCCTTCGGAGAGACGCAGCACGTAGAAGTCGGCCGGCGAGGGATAGCCCGCCATGCGCTCGCGGATCTGGTTTTTCAGCGCCCGATCCTCCAGCTTGTCGAACTCCAGCAAGGCATTGGGGTGAATCCCGATCTTCGTCGCGATGATGAACTCCAGCCGCGCCAGTCCCACTCCTTCACAGGGCAGTTTAGCCACCTCGTAGGCCATATCAGGGTTGGCGAGGTTCAGCATGATCTTTGTGCGGGGCTTGCCCAGACCGGTGAGATCGGTTTTGATCACCGTAAACGGCAGGATACCCTCATAGATGAACCCGGTATCACCTTCTGCACAAGAGACGGTCACCTCCTCTTCGTCGTGGATCGCACTGGTGGCATTTCCACAACCGACGATGGCCGGGATCCCCAGTTCGCGGGAAATGATGGCCGCGTGGCAGGTTCGGCCTCCACGGTTCGTTACGATGGCAGCGGCGACTTTCATGACCGGCTCCCAATCCGGGTCGGTCATGTCGGTAACCAGAATGTCACCCGGCTGCACCTCGTGCATGTTCTCCGCACTCGCGATAACGCGTGCCTTGCCCGCTGCGATTTTCGAGCCGACGCTCATGCCGGTTGTCACAACCGCTCCCGGCTTGTCCAGTCGAAAGACCTCGTGGATCATCGCGTTTTTGCCCGACTGCACGGTCTCCGGACGCGCCTGCACGATATAGAGTTCGCCTGTGACGCCGTCTTTGGCCCACTCGATATCCATCGGTCGCGGCTTGCCGGCTTTCGCCGAGTAGTGTTCCTCGATGGTTACCGCGTACTCCGCGAGCTTGAGCACCTCGTCGTCGCTGATGCAGAAGCGCATCTGCTCCGGCAGCGGAGTCTGGATGTTTCGGGTTGACGTACCCGCCGCGTGGTCTTCGCTGTAGACCATCTTGATCAGCTTGCGTCCGCGCCGCCGCTTCAGGATCGGGCGAAAGCCCTCGGCCAACTTGGGTTTGAATACATAGAATTCGTCCGGGTCGACGGCGCCTTGCACCACATTTTCGCCCAGCCCGAATGAGCCCGTGATGAAGACTGCGTCGCGAAATCCCGACTCGGTGTCAAGCGTGAAAATGACGCCGGAGGACGCCTTGTCCGAGCGCACCATCTCCTGGACGCCAATCGACAGGGCCACGTCCATATGCTTGAAGCCCTGATGGACGCGGTAGGAAATGGCCCGGTTCGTAAAGAGGGAAGCGAAAACCCGTCGACAGGTGTTGAGCAGGTTGGCTTTCCCCTTGATGTTCAGGTAGGTTTCTTGTTGACCCGCGAAGGACGCGTCCGGCAGGTCTTCCGCCGTTGCGGAACTCCTCACGGCCACATCCCTCAGCGGTTTGCCCTCCCCGGACAGTTCCTGGTAGGCGGCCTCAATTTCGCGCGCAAGATCGTCAGGGATCTCCCCCTGGCGGATCCACTCGCGGATTTCGTGTCCGGTCACCTGGAGCGCCTGAACATCCGTGGTGTCGAGCGCCCCCAGTGCAGCGGCTACCTTGTCACGCAGGTTGTTGTAGTCCAAATAGTAGAAATAGGCCTGGGCGGTGGTCGCGAATCCGTTGGGTACTTTTACGCCCTTCGCCGAGAGCTCGCGGTACATCTCCCCAAGGGAAGCGTTCTTTCCGCCGACCTTGGGAATGTCATCGATGCCCAGTTCGGCAAACCGTTTGATGTACTTGAACTGTTGCATGGATTTACCCCTTATACGGTTGGTGTAGCCTGCACCGTTTGCCCATGGATCGTGGCAACATCCATGGGTCACGGTTCGGCCCGAGAATTGACGGAGCGTGCGGCATCGGCGGGTGGGGGAGTGCGATCCATCCTTGGCATGGTATTCTGCAGCCCCATGAGGTCTTGCACGTTGTTTCCCGAGTGCTCCGTAGTGTGGGCTGTAGCCGTCATGTAGGCAAGTCAGGATCTGCAGTGTAGGGGAATAGCCCACAAGTACGGTGCGGATCACGCGGGGAGCATTTCGGAAAAACGGTGACGGCCGACCCGGAGCACCTCCGAATCGGCCGTCAGGATGATGGACCGGGGGCTAAACTCCGACCGGATCAGCGGCTACGGGGAGCCGATGCCGCCGCGAGGGACTGCTGGTTCATGTGGATGGACCTGCTTCGGTCGCGCACGATGACCTCATAGCCGAGCCAGATCAACAGCAAGCCCAGGATTTCGGTGACGTAGAGCACCTCCACGAATCCGAACCGGGTGAAGGAGCCCCCGATGCCTGGAAGGAGGGCTCCCAGCGCGATATAGATGTTACCCCACATTCTGGACCGATGGATCGGGCCGAGTCGGTGATACTGCCAGGCCGACCAGGCGGCGCCGCCCACCAGGAAGATGAGTGCATAGGTGTTGATGAACGGGGAAAACAACCGGACCCACTGCCAGGACAGCACCGACCCCGAAAGCCGGTGGCTTTCTATGGCCTCCGTAGCGATAGGTGAAAGGAGGACGAATGTGGCGCCTGCGGCAACGACGAGTAGCAGACAAACGGAAAGGATGTCCGCCGTCCTCTTCTTCATGAGAAGATAGACGGTTCCCTGGGCGAGCGGTGCGCCCCCGAGCAGCGCTCCGCTGATGTACCAGGCACGAAACGTGGCCTCATTCCAGCCAAACAGGGTCGTAATGCTCTCCGTGAGCGTACCAATCCCGTACAGCACGACGCCAAATGTCCACCAGAGCAGATAGAGCGACGCCGGCTTCCGTCGCCAATGCCGGAAGAGGACCACGGAGAACGGGACGGCCAGGAGCGTAGTAAGGATGGGGACGAAATGAACGAGATTTCTCATAGACATCAAACTGCCCGCGGGAATGTCCCTTGCGGAAGTGCATCACCGCGTTGATGTTCAGGACGTGGATACCCTGAATTGCCGGGCCGCAGTCCCGGGAGAGGCTATTCGAAGAGGCGCGATCCGTTGGGCTGAAACACGTACTCGAACGTGTAGTACCGCTCCTTGTCGCTGAACGGGTCGATCGTTGCCGGGGCGTCCTTGTAGTAGTTCAGGATCCGGACCTTGGCATACTTTCCGTCAGCCGTTCGGATGAGCAACACCCTGCCGGGAATGGGTGTGACGGTGAACCCGGTCGGATTGTAGTTGTACCATCCGTTGCCGGAGCCGGTGGGAATGGCTTTTCGGCTCGCCGTGTCGATATCCCACCCTTCCGCCGGCGCCTCCAGTACTTCCTCAAAGATCCCGTCCACGATCTGCGCCGCACCACTCCCGGGCCCGCTCACGCCCCCATTGATGAGGATGATCGTCGTGCGAAATGCCAAATCCCATTTTGTAGAAGCGGAATCTGCATTGGGGATGATCTTGTTCTCGCGAAGACTAAAGAGCGTAAAACGCCCTGTGGCCGCGATCGGGCGGCCATCGCCGTCAACCAGATCGGTCGGATCGGCAGGCAGATTTTCCACCAGGACGAGTTCTACCTCGGGTTCTTCTTCCTCGTTTACCGGATCATCGCCGCATGCCGGAAGAGCGACAAGAAGCAGCAGAGCAAGAAACCAGGGCTCGAACAAACGATTGCGAATTGATTGACAGCACATGGCACGTGGTGAAAGGGGAAACTCGGGTCCGCACCAGGATCCATCGCCGGTCAAACGGGTTCTCTGACGAATCCGCCTCGGCTCTGTTATCGGGACCCATTATACGGTCACGATGGATAGAAATGTTTAGTATTGCATAGAAAAAATGAAGAGCCCCCTCGTCTTTGGCAAGAAGTTCATATGGTAACAGAATGGTCAGAAGGCGGCCATACCGGCGATCCGCTGCTCACCCTCAAGGAAGCGGCAGATAGGTTGGGCGTACACCCGGCCACGCTTAGGCGTTGGGCCGACAGGGGAGATCTGGCGATCGTAATGACGCCGGGCGGGCACAGACGCTTCCCCGAATCCGAGATCGAGCGACTTCGAACAAAGACCGTGTCGGAGACACGAATGGGCGAGGTGAACAAGAAGTGGGCCGTCACCGCCATCCACCATACGAGACAGGATTTGCAGGCCCATGACCGCGAACCCTGGCTGGCCCGATTGGACGACGAGGATCGTGCGGAAAAGCGGACGCTGGGACGGCGGTTGATGGGGCTCATGATGCAGTACATCTCCGCCGAGGATGACAAGGATGAGGCCATTCTATCCGAGGCCAGGAGTATCGGTCGGGATTACGCCGCGTCAACCCGTCGCTCGGGGCTGGAAATGGTCGAGGCGCTCGAGGCTACGATGTTCTTCCGTGACCACCTGGTAGAGTCGGCGTTGCTGCTGCCGGAAACCACCCGGCTCCGCCCGCAGGCCAATCAGCGGTTGCTGCGGCGCATCAATACGTTTCTGAATGTGATCCAGATTGCTATCGCCGAGGCGTACGAGTCGAATTGATCTCGGATGAAGTGGTGCGAACGGGGAGCAAACCGGCTGCCGACACCAGATTTCCTCATTTGGACTTCAGCGCTGTCCGATCTTAGGTTTCAGCGATCCGGCGCCGGGGGAGCGTTCCCTTTCGCACAGGCCGGGTAGCCGAAACGATCTGTACATCCGAGTCCATTCATGACGCGTATCTGGTATGGTGTTGTCGTATTGATGCTCTTTACGGGATGTCAGGCCGAAGAACCTGGAGGAGCGGGTTATCCGACAAGGCCGGTGACCTATTTCGTTCCGTGGAATCCGGGCGGAGGCACGGACTCCGCTTCCCGGGCGCTGGCGACCGTGCTCTCGAACACGCTCGGGCGGACGGTCAACGTCGTGAACCGGACCGGAGGTGGTGGGGTGGTCGGCCATCTGGCCCTGGCACAGGCAAATGCGGACGGATATACGCTCGGCGCCGTCACCGTCGAGATCACCATGATGCACTGGATGGGTCTGACGGACTTGACGCCGGACGACTTCACGCCGCTTGCCCTGCTCATGAACAACCCGGCGTCCGTTACCGTACGGGCTGATGCGCCGTGGCAGACCCTGCCGGAACTGCTCGAAGATCTGCGCGCCAACCCCGGCACCCTGCTCGCCTCCGGTACATCCCGAGGCGGCATCTGGGATCTGGCTCGTATTGGATTTCTTCAGGCCGCCGACCTGCCGGAATCGGCCATGCCCTGGGTGCCGAGTCAGGGCGCAGCCCCCGCGCTGCAGGAACTCCTCGCGGGAGGCGTCCACGTGGTCACGAGCGCCCTGGCCGAGGTCGACGCGCTCCGTCAGGCGGGCCAGGTGCGCGTACTGGCCGTCATGTCCGAAGAACGGCTCGAGGCGTTTCCTGAGGTGCCGACGCTCGCCGAGTTCGGCATCGATTGGAGCCTCGGCGGCTGGGTGGCCGTGGGCGGTCCGGCGGGGCTTCCGATGGAGATCCGTTCTCGAATCGAGCAGGCGATAGACGAAGCCGTGCGCGACTCCAGCTACCTCTCCCCGATGCGTCAGGCGGGTTTCAATCTGCAGTACCTTCGGGGCGACGACTTCGGAGCCTTCATGGCCGAACAGGATAGCATCAACGGCAGACTACTCAGTCTGGCCGGGATGGCGAACCCGCACGGAGGCTGAATCATGAACCGGCTCGGTGCAGGCTTCATGGTGGGTTTGGGTCTGGCCGTCTGGTGGTATGCGGGCAGTTTTCCCGGGTTGGCCGACGGGCATCCGGGCCCCGCGCTTTTCCCTCGAATGGTGGCTGCGGGACTGGTCCTCACAGGGATCCTCCTCTTTCTCCCGTCCAGGAAGCCTGCGACCGATGCCCGCACCGAAGACGTACGCGGCAGCGGGGTGGGCTGGCTTCGGCTTGGCGGCGTCGTCGCGGCGGTGGTACTCTTCCCCGTGATACGGCCGCTGCTCGGGTTCATTGCAGCGCTGAGCATCGTCGGATTGGCAGTCGCTTTGATCCTGAAAACAAGGCTCAAAACGGCCGTGCCGACGGTCCTCGTCGCCACGGTGATCATCTACTGGCTCTTCACGGGTCTGCTCGGGGTACCGCTGTGAGTGAGTTCCTTTCCTGGCAGGGCCTCCTGGCGCTCGCACTCGGCGGATTGTACGGGTCGCTCTTCGGAGCGATCCCCGGCCTCACCGCTACGCTGGCCGTCGCCCTCTTCATCCCGATCGCGTTCTTTCTCGATCCGATCATCGCGTTACCCGCCATCATCGCCATCTCATCCGTGGCCATCTATGCCGGCGACGTCGGCGCCGCCGTGGCCCGTATCCCGGGCACACCCGCCAGCGCGGCGTACGTGGAGGAACTCTATGACCTGTCCCGCCGCCGCGGCGCCATGTACAGCCTCGGTATCAGTGCGATGGGATCGGCTGTCGGCGGGGTCTTCGGCACCCTGCTCCTGATTCTCAGCGCCACCGGAATCGCCGCACTTGCCCGCCAGTTTTCCTCTTTCGAGTACTTCTGGATCGCGGTGCTCGGCTTGACGGCCGGCGTCTTCGCTTCGGGCGGATCCCCGATCAAAGGGTTGGCTTCTCTGCTGCTGGGCGTACTGTTTTCAACGGTGGGAATCGACCCGACCTTGGGATACCCGCGATTCGACTTCGGCAGCCCTGACCTGCTCTCCGGACTCAATTACATCGTGGCAATGATCGGGCTCTTCGGGTTTTCCGAAGTGCTCGAACGCGTGTATCACCGCGTGCAAGCCGAGGGTGTCGAGGTGCCCTCGAGTCGGGAATCCCCCGTGCGCTCCTTCTACTTACGTCCCCTCCAGCTCATTGCCCGCTCGAAATTGTTGACGCTCCGTTCGTCGTTGTTGGGGGTTCTCGTTGGATTTCTGCCTGGAGCAGGCGCCGACATCGGCTCCTGGGTCTCGTCGTCCCTGGAGAAGATGACGGGACGGCGAAGGGGTACTGCGGACGGAGATCGCGTCATCCTTGCCGGCACCAGCGCCAATAACGCGGCCGTTGCCAGCGCGTGGATTCCGGCCCTGTCGCTCGGCTTGCCCGGCGATACGGTCACGGCGATCGTGCTGGGTGTATTCATGATGAAGGGGATCACGCCAGGGCCGCTTCTATTTCAGAATGATCTGGGTCTGGTGTGGGCGCTCTACGCCACCTTCATGGTGTCGAACGTTTTCTTGTTGCCCTTCTATGGATTCCTGACGGCGCGCGTGGCCTCGTGGATTATCCGCGTACCGATCGATGTGCTTCTCAGCGTCATCGCCGGCCTGTGCGTCGTGGGCGCCTACGCCATCAACAACAATCCATTTGACATCTGGATCATGGCGGGTATGGGGCTCGTCGCCTTCCTGCTGCGCCGTGGAGGATTCCCCCTCGCCCAGGTGGTTCTCGGGATGGTGCTTGGACCCATCCTCGAGCAGAACTTCATGGTCAGCGCGATCAAGTCGCGATGGGACCTGGCGAGCTTCTTCAACCGCCCGATGGCCATCGGACTGATGGCAGCGACCCTGGTCATTATCGCCGTAGGAATCCGCTTGACCCGCCTGCAGACGACCGGGCCGTCGGACGCGCAAAAAGGGCGGACAGATGAAAACCCGGCCAACGAACCGAACGCAGAATCGTGAACAGACGATCTTTCCTCGCACGAACCCTTTCGGCCGGCGCCCTTGCCTCCCTGGCCACCACCTCCCGCGCCCAATCGCGCGCCGAACGGCAGTTCACCGTGTGTCTGAATCCGGGCGCGATCGGAGTCAGCGTGTCCCAGATGGATGCCATCCGGCTCGCAGCGAATCACGGATTCGAATCCGTCGAGCCGGTCCCGTCCTTTCTGGTCCAACAAGGCGCCTATGGCATGCGGAAAGTCCTGGACGCACTCGAACGCCGCGGACTCGTCTGGGGAGCAGCCGGACTTCCGGTCGATTTCCGTCGCGAGGAGACCGTTTTTCAGGCAGGGCTCTCCTCGTTACCCGACATTTGCAGCGCACTTCAACGGGCGGGTGTCACCCGTGTGGGTACGTGGATTATGCCCAACCATGCCGAACTGACCTACGAGGAGAATTTCGAATTGCACCGGCGTCGCCTCGCCGACATTGCGGGTATAATGGGACGTCACGGACTGCGGCTGGGCCTCGAGTATGTGGGACCGAAAACCCTCTGGAGTGCCAATCAGCATGAGTTCGTACACACGATGAGCCAGACGAAGCAATTGATCGCCGCCATCGGGCACGAGAACGTCGGCTTCGTGCTGGACAGCTTTCACTGGTATACCGCTTGGGAAACGCAGCAGGACCTGCTTTCACTCAAGAATGAGGATGTCGTCGCCTGCGACCTCAACGACGCCCGGCCGGGGCTCGCGCGGGACGAGCAGATCGACAACAGGCGCGAACTGCCCACGGCGACCGGCGTGATCGATATGAGGACGTTCGTCCGCGCTCTGGTACGTATCGGCTATGACGGACCGGTGCGCGCCGAGCCATTTAACCAGCCGCTCCGGGAAATGGCCCGTCATGATGCCGTCGCCGCCACGTCGAGAGCCATGTATCGCGCCGCGGCCCTGGTGTAGGCGGCCCATGATCATCCTCCAGACCGCCGGCTCCCTGCGTGCCGGACCCAAAGACTCGCTCCGCACTCCGGACTTCATCAAGATCAAACCGCCGGGCGCTCCGGCCCCTTCCATTTCCCGAACATGATGGATCGACGTGATTTTCTGAAGACCGGCGCCTCTGCCGTCGGCGCTTCGGCGCTCAGTACCCTGGCGGCCCCCGCCTTCGTTCCCGCATCGGCGCTCGGCAAGGCCGGACGTCCCGCCCCGAGCGAAAGGGTCACCATGGGGATGATCGGCACGGGCAACCAGGGCATGAACAACCTCTTCAATTTCCTGCCCGATCCCCGCGTGCAGGTCGTCGCCGTATGTGACGTCAACCGAGGGTCCGCCGGCTACTGGGACGGACGGTATGCCGGACGTGAACCGGCCCGGCAGATCGTAGAGTGGGAATACGCCCGGGAAAAACGATCCGGGAAATATGCCGGATGTGCGGACTACGAGGACTTTCGGCGTCTGCTCGCCCGGACCGACATCGACACGGTGTGCCATTCCCTGCCTGACCACTGGCACGGCATCGTCACGGTGGAGACGGCAAGAGCCGGCAAGGACATGTATGGAGAGAAGCCGCTTTCGCTCAATGTGGCGGAAGGCCGGGCGATGAGTGATGCGGTGGCCAAATACGGCCGCATCTTCCAGACCGGCTCGCAGCAGCGTTCCGCCCCCGAGTTCTGGCGGATGTGCGAACTGGTACGCAATGGGCGAATCGGGAAGGTCCATACCGTGCGCATCGGGCTCCCGGGGGGAACACCCGATTTTGGCCGAACAGCACACCGAAAAGTTGCTGAGCCTGTTCCGGAAGGGTTCAACTACGACCTCTGGCTCGGTCCGGCCCCCCTTGCACCATACTGTCCGGCGCGTTGCCATGTCAACTACCGCTGGATGTTCGATTACTCAGGCGGACAGGTCACCGACTGGGGCGGGCATCATCCCGATATTGCCCAATGGGGGCTGGATCGCGATAACTCGGGTCCCGTCGAAATCCGAAATCCCCGCGCCGTCTTCTCGAAGGAGGCGCCTTGGGACACCGCGGTCGAGTTCTATTTCGAAGCGGTCTACGACGACGGGGTCGTGATGATCATCTCCAATGAGGAACGACACGGTGTGACCTTCGAGGGAAGCGAAGGCTGGATCTGGGCCTCGCGCGGAAACTTCGAGGCCTCGTCCCAGGAAATCCACCACAGCGAAATCGGCCCCGACGAGATCCGCCTGTACCGGAGCGAACACCATCACCGCAACTTCATCGACTGCGTGCTCTCGCGCGAACAACCCGCCGCCCCCATCGAAGCCGCCCACCGGTCCATCACGATCGCCCACCTGGGCAACATCGCCATGCGCCTGGGCCGCGGCGTCAAGTGGAATCCGGAAACGGAAGAGATCATCGGCGATGCAGAGGCGTCGAAGATGCTGTCGAAGTCAATGCGAGAACCTTGGAAGATAGGAGTTTGAAAGTACAGAAGTTTAGTAGTTTAGGAGTCGCGACTGCAAGGAGCGCCCCGGGCGGAGCGAAGCGGCGACCCGGGATCCAGAGTTTAGCAGTCGGGTGAATTCCCCCACGCCCCACACCCCCACGCCCCACACCCCCCCACACCCCCACACACCCCCCGCGCCCATGCCTCACCGCATCCCGAAAACCATGGGT
>CAYLXM010000044.1:0-22012 GCA_964387555.1 uncultured Rhodothermales bacterium
CGCACGGGCAAGTGATTAAGTCACGCCATCGTTGTAGGTTACATGACGTGGTCGTCGGGGAAATCGTGGTGGATGCCTCAACATGACCGCATAGACCGTTCCGGACTGAACGGAAAACAACGATGGGTGCCACGCTGGACGCCGGGCGTCCGGGTGCTTTGCGGCGCTCGGCGCGTGCCGCCGGTCTCATGCTGGGCCGGACTGCAGGCTGGGTGGCCTTCCTCTCCGCGATTCTCGGAGGGCCGGAGTCTCCCGCCGCATACGGCCAGGACATGGCCGCAAGGCCGGACTTCAGCGTGCAGCGCGGGTTCATCAACGCGCCGTTCGACCTGGGGCTCTCGTCCGCGACGCCTCAGGCGGCGGTCTACTACACGACGGACGGCTCCATTCCCTCTTCGACCAACGGCCGGCTCTATACCGGTCCGCTTCGCATCACTGGCACCGCGGTTGTCCGGGCAATCGCCTACGCGCCGCCGCTGGCCCCGAGCCGGGTGGAGACGCATACGTATCTCTTTCTCGACCAGGTCATTCGCCAGCCCAAGTCGATCGCCGGGTGGAAGGAGGGCTGGTACTCGGTCGGGTTCCTGGAACCTCCGGAATGGCCCACGGTGCAGTGGTTCAGCGGATGGCACGATTATGAGATGGATCCGGCAATCGTCGGCAATCCGTCGACGGGGAACGATCTGAGGCAGGGGCTGCTGGAGATCCCGACGATCTCGCTGGTCATGAACCGGGCCGATTTCTGGACCGTCAATGACTCGGACCGGGACTCGGACGTGGAAAGGCCGGTTTCCGTCGAGATCCTGTACCCGGACGGGCGGTCGGAGCATGCGGACGGCGGGCTGATCGGACACAGTCACAATCGCCTCAAGCGATCATACCGGCTTGCTTTTCGCGAGGCGTATGGCGACGCGAAACTGGCGTCGAAGCTGTTTCGCCGGGCGCCGCTCAACGGCGAAACGGCCACCGACCGCTTTGATAAGCTGGTTCTGCGGGCCGGTAATAACCGTTCATGGGCAAGGATCTTCAATGACGGGCGGGTGGCTTATACGCGAGACGAGTGGTACCGCGCCACGCAGCTTGCCATGGGTGGTGCCGGATCGCGGGGCGATTTCGCACACCTGTATGTGAACGGCGTCTACTGGGGCCTCTACAATCCGTGTGAACGCCCCGATGCCCACTTCACGTCCGAGTACTTCGGAGGCTCCAAGGACGACTGGTTCGCATGGGCCTCTTACAGCATCGTCAGCGGTGACCACACCCGATTCAACGAGATATGGTCCAACCTCATCAAGCGCGATCTCAACGACCCGGTCTGGTACGGGCGTCTCGCCGAATACCTCGATCTGGTCAATTTCGCAGATTACCTGCTGGTGACCTGGTACATCGGCATGACCGATTGGCCCGAGAAGAATTTCTGGGGAGGGAACCGGAATACCCCTTTTACGACCCCTTTCGTCCACTTCGTCTGGGACGGTGAGTGGTCACTTGACGTGACGCACCGTTCGAACAATGGCGCGTGGGTGCATCCCTCGTTTCGAACGGATTTCGGCGACACGCAGCACTATCTGCCGAATATCTGGAGGGCTTTGAGAGGCAGCCGCGAATACATGGTCTTGTTTGCGGATCGCGTCTATCGCCATCTGAAGGCAGGGGGAGCGCTCAGTGACGAGGCGAGTCGGGAACGCTGGCAGATCCTGGCCGATCGAATCCGCAATGCCGTCCTTGCGGAGTCTGCCCGCTGGGGAGATGCGATGAAACCTAATGGGTACCGGACCCGGACCAGGGAACTGGACTGGGAGCCTGAAGTCCGGCGTGTAGACGCGATCTTTGACGGAAACGGGGAACGACTCCTGGATGCGCTTCGGGCTCAAGGATATTATCCGGCATTTGATCCACCCCGGATGAATCCTCTTGGTGGGACGGTTTCCTGGGGCACGAAAGTCAGCCTCTCATCCCCCTCCGGTGCCTTGGTTTATACCGTGGATGGATCGGACCCGCGGCTTCCCGGCGGAGCTGTTTCGGCCGCTGCGATGACGGCTTCAGGATCGGTCGATATTCCGGTAGCCTCGAGCGTGACGATCAAGGCACGCGTGAAGCTGGGTGACAGCTGGAGTGCACTGGCCGAAGAGACCTATTTTGGTACGCAAGACTTCCGAAAGCTCGTCATCAACGAGATCCACTATCACCCGCTGCCGCCACCCGGAGAGGATCCTGAGACATACGAGTTCATAGAATTGATGAATGCGGGTACGGGGGCACTGGATGTCTCCGGAGTGGCTTTCACAGACGGGATTTCATTCGCCATACCGTTGGGCACCACAATGGGGTCGAGGTCCCATCTGGTGTTGGCTCATGATGCGGCGGGATTCGAGCGGCGCTACGGGTTTCTTCCGTTCGGCTCCTATGACGGCAAACTCGCCAATGAGGGCGAATTGATCGTGCTGCGTGATCCCGGAGGGGCCATGATCGATTCGGTCCGCTACGACGATCAACCTCCGTGGCCTGTCGGGGCGGACGGGCAGGGTCCGTCGCTCGAACTGCTGAATCCTGCCGTCGAAAACCACCTTGCCGATCGTTGGCAGGCGTCCACCGTGTTAGGCGGGACGCCGGGCACGGACAACAGTGTACAACTCGCCATCGCGTTGGTCGAGTTCGATCTGGTCGTTCGGGATGGCGAAGCGATCGACGTGTATTGGGTTGCTTCGGGAGGGCAGGAGGGGGTCGACTTCATGATCCTCCGCTCCTTCGAGCAGTCGGAGTTTGAGCAGGTAGGGGTCGTGCGAGCGGGCGCCGGTCTGCATCAGAAGCGATACACCTTTACCCTGGCCGATCTGGATCCGGGCCGGCACGCCGTACGGCTGTTGGAGGTGGATGCGTTCGGGCGGGCATACGTGCTGGCCGAGGGGGAGGCGTACATAGAACCAACCGGGTCCTATCGTCTGGGGCCGGTATATCCGAACCCGTTTCGTAATACGGCGGAGTTCACCTTCGGGCTGAAGCGGGGGGGGAGGGTTCGGATTGAACTGTTCGATGCCCTTGGGCGACGGGTGAAGCTGCTTGCAGACGAGGATGTTGAGCCCGACACGACCAAGCGTGTGTGGTTCGACGCTTCAGATCTCGCGGCCGGCGTGTATTTCATCAGGGCGTGGGGCAGGGGATTCTCCGTCTCGCACAGCGTGCTGAGGAAGCCATGAGCGGGATCGCTGGCACGGATGGGGCGCATTCGCCGCTCGATCCACCAGAGGTGCATCCTGTGGACGGTTCGGCACATACCCAGCTGCCGGAGGCGTCGGCGGTGAGCCGGATGGGCAAGACTCCTCGTCGATTGTGATACCGTGTGGTGTCGTCCGGTCGAAGGCACCCGACGCCCGAGTCTGATGCGTCGGCAGGCACGGGATCCGAATTGATTCACGACGTTTTTCACTTGGCAACCGGGTGGTAACAGGAATTACCGACGAGGATCGTATAATTCCATTCTTGCATCCATTCGGGCAATGCGGGCTGCCCGGGCTGTTTCGAGGCAGGTGCTGTGCCGTATATTCGGCAATTCTTCTTTCAGCAGGGCTTCGCGTCCCATTCTTGTGTGATTATGAAGGAGAGAACGCTCCTCACGGTGTGGCTTGTCATACTCAGCGCACTCTTTTTGATTGATACTGTGGGCGTGATGGCCCAGACGAATGGAAAGGTTACAGGTGTGGTGACCGATGCGCGCACGGGGGAGTCACTGCCGGGGGTGAGCGTTTACCTGGAGGAGAACCGGTACATCGGTACGACCACCGACCTGGAAGGCCGGTATTTCATGCTCAGTGCGCCTCCGGGCCGATATACCGTCGTCATGTCGTTTGTGGGGTACTCGACGCTTCGCATCGAGAACGTGGAAGTGTTTTCGGGACGGACGACTACGGTGGACGGCCAGCTTCGCGAGCAGGTCATCGAGGGGGAAGAGATCGTAGTCAGCGCGGACCGGCCGATCGTCGTCAGGGACAGAACGACGACCGTCTCCTTTGTCAGCCAGGAAACGATTCAGCGGCTGCCGGTCCAGGAGGTCGGTGATCTGATCAAGTTTCAGCCGGGCGTCGTTCGGGCGCCGGACGGGTTCCATTTCCGGGGAGGACGAACCAGGGAGACGGCCTACATCATCGACGGCATTCCGGTTCAGGACGTTCTGAATCAGGGGGGTGGCAACACGGTGGACATCGAAGTCCAGTCCGTTCAGGAACTCCAGGTGTTCACCGGCACATTTGATGCGGAATTCGGCGGGGCGCAATCGGGGGTCGTGAACGTGACGACGCGTGATCCAGATCAGAATTGGTCCGGGAGTTTTCGGGCGCAGGGTGGAGGCTTCTATGCGGGAAGTAGCGACATTTTCCTCGGGGGCGACACGTTCAGTCCGACCGAATCGAAAGACTTGACGTTTACGCTGACCGGCCCGCTGCTTCGCGGGACGAACGCACTGGGTTTCTTCATGAGCGGTCGCTTCGAGGACCGTGTGGGGCACCTGAAGGGCGAGCGGCGGTTCAGCGCGACGGACGGCGAACGGATTGATACATACGCGCGGTGGTACCGGGATGTGTATCAGCCCGGGGATACCCGGTTGATCTCTCTGGACACGGCACGAACGCCGCTGGGGACGCCGATCCTGGGCAAAGATGGTCAGCCCCTCACGTTCACATCCGGGGACGGCTCGATCGTCAACATGAGCTGGGGTCGGAGTTTTACGGCCAATCCGAAGCTCGTATGGCGCCCGACCTCGTCCTCGCGATTGACGGTGTCCGGACTCTATAACCAGGGAGAAGGTCAGGGATACGACCACGGCCGCCGCTTTGCGCCGGATCATCGGCCTGTCTATTACTCGCGGGCGCTGACGGGAATCGTGAACTACCAGCAGACCATCGGCATGGACAAGGTCCTGTCGTTGCGCGCGTCCTACAAAGCCGGGCACGACGAGTCGTATGCCTTCGAGAGCATGGACGACCCGCGGATCCAGTACCTGTCTGCGTCGGATCAGGTTACCGGTATCAGCCTGGGCGCCACATCCAACGGTGCAGGGGAGAGTCGTGAGAAGCAGTTCATCGGCGCGGGGGACTTTCTGTGGCAGATCAATGACCGGAACGAAATCAAGGCCGGCTTTCAGTACCGTTGGAACAAGTTCGTCGACGAGGATCTGGATCGGAGCTGGGTGTATCGCGAAAATCCCGATTCCCTGTTTCTGAACGTTTCGTATCCCCCGGCCATTGACTTCGACAGTTTTGAAGACTATTTCGCGGCGGTGAAGGCGCAGATGCCGATGCTGGTGCCTGAATTAAGCAGGTTTGCGGTAGATGACCGGTCCGAGTGGACGCCGGTGGAGTTGGCGGTATTTGCGCAGGACAAGTTGGAATTCGAATCCAGGCTCGTCGTGAAGGCCGGTTTGCGGTTCGAGTATTACGATGTGCGCCAGAAGACGTTGATCGACCCCCGCACCCCCACGGATCGGATCGGGCGGGCGGACAACCTGAAGGACACGCCCGCGAAGACCTATTTCAGTCCGCGCATCGGAATTTCTTACCCCATCACGGCGTCGGGAGCGTTCCGTGTGGCCTACGGGCATTTCGTGCAGATGCCGGCGTACCGGGAGATGTTCAAGAACCCCGTATTTGAGCAGATCAACGTGGGTCGGCTCGAGGGGCGTAGTGTGGGGAATCCTGACCTGCAGCCGGAGCGGACGATCAAGTACGAGATGGGCCTCCAGCAGCAGTTGAGCGACTTCATCGGCGTGGATGTCAACCTCTTCTACTCGAATGTGCGCAATTTGCTGGGCGTTGAGATCCAGAGCACACTCGACAACGTGTTGTACTACCGCACGGTGAACAGGGACTATGGCCTGGTGCGCGGAGGGACGCTGTCGTTGGTCACCCGGCCCATGGGCATGTTCCTGGGCTCCTCTTTCGACGTGACGTACACCGATGCACGGGGAAGTTCGTCGAGTGCGGACGATGTCGCGAGCGTCGTTATCGCCGGCCGTTCGGGGGAAATCGGGGACCTTTATATCGAGCGTCAGATCATCCCGCTCGACTGGGACCAGACCTTGACGATGAACCTGTCGGCCAACGTGGGTCGCGCCGGCAACTGGAGTGTGGGTTTCATCGGGCAGCTGGCCAGCGGCCAACCCTATTCGCCGGCTTTCCTGGACCCGAACAAGGATTTCCCGGACAACGAGTTCGAAAACGGGGAGCGCAAGCCGGCGCAGATCTACTTCGATCTGACGGCGGAGAAGCGGTTCTCGATCGGGCGCGCCGATCTGGGGGTCCGGGCGCTCGTCTACAACGTCTTCAACTACCTGAATGAAATCTCGGTACACGCCATATCCGGGCGCAGCGGCCAGGTGGTCCGCCTGCCTGCCGAGCAGGCCGACAGGGACAAGGTGATCGACTATGTACGCCTGTTCAATTCCAGGGAGGCGGATGTGAACCAGCACTGGTACTCCTCTCCGCGGCAGGTGCTGGTTGCTTTTACCGTGAATTTCTAGGGGCACATACGCCTCTTTTTAAAAAGGGATAGCCCATGCTCGGACGTATTCTCGTAATCGGCTTGATGGTGGCGGTGAGTGTGTCGACCGCACGCGCTCAGACGAAGGACAATCTGCCTGAGGAACGCGCGGCTTCGAAGGAAGCGGCCCGGGTTGAACAGGCGATGGCCCGTTTCGAGCGAACTGTCGCTACGGATCAGGTTTTTGCCGGACCGCTGTCGTTTCGGAACTTCGTTCGCGGCGGGATTGCCACGGGTAACCTCATCCAGGTGCCTTACGTGACGAACGTCAACGTGTCGGCGGGTTACTTCGGCGGCTCGGTGTCACCGAACAACATCACCTGGCCGAAGGGCAGTGGCGTGCAATACGGACACACGATGAGTTTTCTCGTGGCGGGGGAAGTGCTATCAGAAGGCGGGGATACGCTGCACATCATTTCGGAGTCGTACAACCGTGGTGGTGGCGATGCGCATCCCTCGGGATCCCACAAGTACTTCTACACGGCGCTGCCGGGTTTCTACAACATGAGCGGCAACCCGGCCACCAAGAACCGACTCAACAACAATCCGGACGACCGCCGCTTGCTGGACGAGACAGGGAACTGTTACGTGGGCGGAATCAGTGAGGATCGCAACAACAACGGGGAGCTCGATCCGGGGGAAGATCTGAACCGCAACGGCAAACTCGACCTCGAGTTGATCAATGAGGTCGAGTACGCGGCGCAGTCGAATCTTCCGCAGACGTGGCCCCGTTTCTGGCCTGCAGGTTCTTACGTCGGCGATTCGCGCCAGCATGGCGATTGCGTTCCCGGCCTGCGGGCGGGACGCTGGAACGGCCAGTACGGCGCCTACGTGAGGGGGGACCAGGAGGTGTTCTACACGGCCGACGACCGCGACAACGACGAATTTCCGTATTACCCCTTCCTCGATCCCGCAACGGGCGCCCCCGACCGCCGTCCGTGGGCACAGGGTGGCCGGCGCGGACTGGGGGTGGAGGTCGATGTACGCCACTACCAGTGGGCCAGCGTGCTCGCCGAAGACATTTTTATCGGGACGTTCGATGTCTTGAACGTAAGTCATCTGGACATCAACCGGTCGATCATCTCCATGATGGTGGACTATGACATCGCCGGGCGCACCGGCGACAACCAGGCGCTCTTCGACACAAAGGACGATATCACGTATCAGTGGTACAAGCGGGACCTGACCATTAACGGCTTCAAGGTCGGATATGGCGGAGTCGGGTTCCTCGAGAGTCCGGGGATCGACGGTGACGGTGTGGACAACGACCTGGACGGGTTGATCGACGAAAGTCAGGAGAACGGTATCGACGACGACGGCGATTGGCGCACCTGGGAAGACATCAACCTGGACGGTGTCTATGAGCCCGGTCTCGATCTGATCTGGGACGATGTCGGCTCCGATGGCATCGGGCCCGAAGACGAGGACTATCCGGGGCCCGACCCGGACGGTACGGAGGCCAATGGGATCGCCGATCCCGGCGAACCCAATTTCGAGTTCACCGACAATGACGAAATCGACCAGATCGGCTTGACCAACATGGTCATCCGCACGCCCACGGATTTCGATCGAGACCTGGACGACGATGCGCTCTTCTGGGATGAGTACATCCAGCCCGTCGACGAGAGCCAGTTCATCGTTCCGATCGAGACGAACGACGTGATCTACGTATACAGCTCGGGCTTTGCAACGATTCCGCAGGGGGCAGCGCAGCGGTTCTCACTGGCCTGGTTCTGCGGAAACGATTTTCAGGATATGCTCCGCAATAAGCGGACGATGCAGAACATCTACGACGCGGACTACAGCTTCGCGAGGCCGCCCCGCACTCCGATCGTAAAGGCGGTGGCAGGCGACAAGAAGGTGACCCTGATCTGGGAGCAGAGCGCGGAACTGTCGCGTGATCCGATCTACGGCCAGGATTTCGAGATGTACAAGGTCTATCGGAGTACCGAGCCGGAATTCAACGAAATCAAGACCATCACCGATGCGTTCGGAAACCCGCTTCTGTGGGAACCGCTGAGGACCAGTTCCGGCGATAAGGTGCAGTACGACCTCAAGAACGGACTCTTCGGTGCGCATCCCGTTCCCGTCGGCGCCTTCGGGATCAGTTATGACATGGGAACGGATAGTGGGCTGAAGTACCACTACATCGATGATACGGTCGAAAACGGCCGCACGTACTACTACGCCGTGGTGTCGGTCGACCATGGATACCACAACTCTTTCTTCGATCTGGGGGTATCCGTACTTCAGAACCTCGCCGAGACCTCTCCCACCGAGAGTTCCAAGATCATCGAGGTGGACGCGTTCGACCGGCCGACGAACATCGATCGAAACTGTGCCGTTGTCGTCCCGCAGCCCGCTGCACTCGGCTACATGGAGGCGCAGCTCGTGGACGGGATTCAGAAAGTGGGTGGAAAGGCCACAGGCGCGCTCGAGGTGGAGTTCCTGGCTCCGGACGAGGCGAACAGCAAGGGCTACGAATATGAGTTCTCGTTTTCCGATGACGGGGTGTACGCGGCGCTGGATCCTGAATTTCTGTCCGGAGGCAACACGACTGGGTTTGTCCTGCGGAACCTCACCACGGGAGACACCCTTGCCGTGAGTCAGGAAGGTGCGCGCGGGCAGAAGATCTTCGACAGCCCCATCTTGAACGCCCACGTTTACGACGGGATGAAGTTCTCCATCACGAATCCAACAGGACCGACGGTGAACCGGTCCGTCTGGCTGGAGAACAATGCGGGGCAGCGATCGATCGCCACGCCGCGCTCGGAGATGGTGGTTTCGGCACCCGGCGACAACACGGCGGTGCCGAGGGATTACGAAATCCGCGTATCGGCCATTGGTGCGGATACGTCGAACTCCCTGACGCCTTCGCGGCGGACCCCGGCGAACTTTGCCGTGTTCGACGTGACCAATCTGAACAGTGCCCGCAAGATGCCTATGCAGCTTACGGAGCCGGACATCCCTCCGATTCCCGGGGATTCGGTTCGTGGCGTGCTCTCCCCGGGGGATGTGCTCAATGTCCGCGTCTTCAAGGTCGATCTGGCTGGCTACAGTTATTATGCCCGTTCGACCTGGCGCTTCACGCTGGGCATGTCGCAGGCTTCGGCGGCCTACATCGGGCAGATTGACGGGTTGGCCAATGACCTGTACGACTCACTTGCCGTCAAGCGCATTCGCGGGTTCCAGCGGCGGGCCTTCGGACCTGATCTGGACAGGAAAGAGATTTTACCCTTCTTCCGCCGACTCGATCCGTGGTTCGAAGGGACGAGAGACTCCCTGATGGGTATTCCCGGTATTCGGGACCTTGTTGCGGAGTTTCCGGTCCCGGCTTCGTTCTTCGAGAATATTGACCGGATCATCAGAACCGAAATTCCCATCGCGGGGGATCGCTTCGTTCTGGAGGTCGCAAAACCGTTTGACAGGGACGATAAGCTTCGATTCAAGGTGGACGGCAATCGGATGGCAGAGGAGATTTCGGAGAATGCGCTGGACGAGATTCATGTCGTTCCGGATCCGTATGTCGCGGTGAACTCGCTGGAGCCGCGCAACCTGCTGTTGTCCGGACGTGGGGAACGGCGTATCGATTTCCGAAACCTTCCGCGTCAGTGCACGATTCGGATCTTCACCATGAGCGGCCGGCTGCTGAGGGTCATCGAGCACGATGCCCCGGAGGATCAGAGTATTGCCCCATGGAACCTTCAGTCCGATGATGGTCTGGACGTGTCCTACGGGGTATACATCTACCACGTCGATGCCCCGGGCATTGGGGAGAAGGTTGGTCGTTTTGCCATTATCAAGTAGGGAGAGACGAGATGACGATCTGTAACCGATTCACCGTCGTTCCGGCGCTCTTCCTTCTTCTCTCGTGGAGCGCCGTGGGACAGGATTTTGTGACCAATGTGTCGAACAAAGGCACGACAGCGGCCGCGTTCCTCGAGATTGGCATTGGGGCCAGGGCGGAGGCGATGGGTGGCGCGTACGTGGCAACAGCCGGAAGGCCCGAAATGATCTACTGGAATCCGGCCGGTCTGGCATTCATGGACGGATTCGCCACATCGTTCACCCACAGCGAGTGGCTCGCGAGCACGGCATTCGATTTCTTCTCCCTGGCCACGCCCTTGCCGTTCTTCAATTCCGTTTTTTCCGCCGCGATATCGACGCTCGGTGTGCCCGAGCAGGCCGTTCGTACGGTCGACGCGCCGGAGGGTACAGGCGAGTTCTATAATGCGCGCGACATCGCGGTGACCGCTTCGATCTCGTCACGTCTGATTTCGTCCTTCTCGGTGGGTGTCTCCGGCAAGTACATCAGTCAGCGCATCTGGAGCGAGTCGGCCAGCGGATTTGCCCTCGACGTGGGCGTGTTCTACCAGACGCCCTTGCCCGGCCTTCACATGGGTGCGAGCATTTCGAATTTCGGACCGGACATGCGGATGTCCGGGAAGAACCTCAACGACATCATCGATCCGGACCGGTTCAATCGCGGCATCGAGAACATCCCGGTACTGTACAAGACGGATGGGTTCCCCATGCCGCAGATCTTCCGATTCGGACTGGCATACGACCGTCCGTTACCGGGCAACGGCAACCTCGTCACGGCGGTCGACCTCATGCATCCGACCGGTTCTACCGAGAGCATGAACCTGGGCATGGAGTACGGCTTCAACGAACTCGTCTTCTTCCGGATCGGGTATCAGAATTTGTTCGAGCGAGACGCCATCAACGGCCTCACCTTAGGCGGAGGCCTGCAATACATCCTTCAAGATCGCAGCCGTTTTGCGGTCGACTACGCCTATTCCGATTGGGGTATTCTGCAGAAGACCCACCGCTTCAGCCTGGCGATATTCATATAGTATCCGTCCCCGACACCCAATAAACCCAAAGACACATGAGAATTGCACTTACTGCAATCAGTCTCTTGCTTGCGGCCACGGCCGTTCAGGCACAGAGCAAAAGGTTGCCGGAATCGACGCAGCAGCACTACCTGCAGCAGTACGGCCCCAACTGGGAGGAGATCGTCCAGAAATACGGCGACAAGCCGGAAAGGCTGCTCGAGGCGGCCACCGCCTACCGCCAGAGTCTGGAGCGGCCTTCGTTCTTCTTCGACAACGTTTCGGAGGTCTCGCCCTATGTCCTGCGCGAGGAGGCCGAGCCGAACGACTATTTCGATACCGCCGACGATCTCGACGATGTACTCTCCACTCCGGGTTGGCGAGGAGACGAATTCCACGGCGGGCTGGTCAAGGCCACGTTTACGGTCGGTGACTACGACGTGTACAAGTTCACCGTCGACACGGGAAAGATGTACTACTTCGGGAGTACGCACTCCTACCTTGGAGATGTGCCGACCGATGAAGGCAGTTTTGCCGTCAGCGCCAAGATCTTCCACGAGTCGGACCTGGACACGACATACGTCACGGGCTTCGGCGGCATCGAGGGCAACGACCAGATCCGCGGCGACATCACGGGGCGCCTTTCCGACGGCCGTTCGAACTCGGGCGATTTCCGTCTGACCGGGTGGACAGCCCCTGTCGTTCCCGGAACGGGTGAGCCGCTGGAGGGAGTGTATTACCTCTTCCTCTATAACGGTCCCACGTCCGGCACACCGGCGCCCATCAAGTCGCTCGAGCGCGAAGGCACCTATCACCTGGCGGCGTATGCGGTAGACCTCGATCCGTACGTATCGAAGGCCGAGCCGAACCAGACGTTTGCCGAAGCGATCGAAAACTTCGAGGCCGTGCTGCCGAGCGACGCCGTTGTTCGCACCTTCATGGCGTACAACCCGGACACGGTGCGGGTAGCCGCAACGGGCGGCCTGGCCGGTGCACCCTTCATTCCCACGCAGGGGAACTCGGTCTATCCG
Source organism: uncultured Rhodothermales bacterium (assembly GCA_964387555.1). Lineage (GTDB taxonomy): Bacteria > Bacteroidota > Rhodothermia > Rhodothermales > CAYLXM01 > CAYLXM01. Next base: position 12,398 of record CAYLXM010000044.1, read on the forward strand.
CAACTGCTCGAGCAGGGATCGGAGGACATGGACTGGTTCCGTGTCGATGCGAAGGCCAATCATACGCTCATCGTAGAGACCATGCCGTGGTTCGGTTGGTACCGCCATCCCGACGGCCGGATCGGCCCGGGCAACCCCCGGTTCTCCGACACGATCCTTGAACTCTACGACAGCGATGCGACGGTCAGGCTGGTCGAAGATGATGACGGCGCCCGCGAACAGCAGAGCGTCAACGGAGATCCGAACAACATCAACTCGCGGATCGTCTACCAGGTGACGGAAGATGCGCCGTTGTGGGTACGTCAGACCCCCTGGGCTTCTACGACCCGGAGCACAGATCAGTCGGTGGACAACCGCGATCCCGGCCGGTATATCTACTATATCTGGACCCATCAGTACACGAACGACCTCATCGAGGCCAACTCCGAGCCCAACGGCACGGCAGCGACCGCGATGCACATCGCGGCCCGCACCGACACGGTGATCACCGGGTCCTTCGCCGATTCCGGAGACGAAGATTATTTCCGCGTCTTCATGCACGAGCAGCGGATGTACACCATTGGTGTGAGCGACGCGGCAGCCGGGATCGAATTGTACCACGAGTACGAGGCCGACAAGGGCGCCGGCACGGTGGCGATGACGGACGAACTCTTGCAGGGGGCCGGCGTCGTCACGTCGAGCGGTAAGGTTGTTGCAGGCTATGTACCCGAGCAAACGGGCGCCTACCTGATCAAGCTGTCCGGCGGCTCGGGCGCGTACAGGCTTGCTGTCATCGACAAAGGGGAGGCGTTCCATCTGTGGCGTACGAATGAGCCGGATGACGTCGCCGAGGCGGCGCTGACGCAGGCTGCGCTGCAGATCGGGCCAGGTGCTGCGGCGCGCTCCGCCGTCATCTACCCGTCCGGTGATGTCGATCACTATCACTTCACGGCAACGGCCGGTACCGAACTGAACATCTCGCTCAGCGGCTCACACGCGGAGCTTGCGGACGACAACGTGTTCGAAATGACCCTGATCGGTCCTGACGGCACGGAAATCGCAACGAACGCGGCCAACATCACGCGTGTGGCGACGAGTTCGGGTACGTACATCGTCCGCGTCAAGGCGGCCGACGGTATGGCGGTCGGCGCCTATCGCCTGAGCGGCGGCGAAGCCATTGCCGAGAAGGAGCCGAACAACACGTTCGCCACGGCGACGCTCTTCCGTCCCGGAATCGGCAATTACGAGGCCTCACTGTCCGTAGGCGACGTTGACTACTACCGCATGCGGCTCGAGGTGGGCAAACTCTACTCGTTCCGCTCGTACGACAACGAGACCGGAGCGGCGTTGACGGTCGAGTTCATGGATGAGGTGGACGGGACGTCCATCCTTGACGCCTCGAACTGGGTCGCCAACTACAGCGGCAGCAATTTCAAGATCGCGAACATCATGCCGCGCGAGACCAAGGACTATTACCTCAAGGTCTCCGGGTCCGGTGGCAAGTACAAGGTGGGAGCGCGTGTGAATGAGAACTTCCTCGCCTTGAAGGACAAGGGCGAGCCGAACAACTCGAAAGCGGATGCCGACGCAATGGGTCCGTATCAGGCGTTCGGCCTGGATGTCGAGTATGCGCTGTTCGAGCAGAACCACCCGCGTTTCTTCGGGGACCTCGACTGGTTCCGGATCGAAGTGGCCGCCGGTCAAACCCTCGTCGCCGAAACCAAACCGGTCGGCGGCGACGACTGGGCGCGCGACACCGATACCAAGCTCTTCCTTTACGATGCGGCCGGCGCGACAGAGCTCAAAAACGATGATGACGACGGCAACGACTGGTATTCGAAGTTCGAGTGGCCCGCCGTGGAAGACGGCGTGGTCTACCTCGTAGTCGGAACCAGCCGATCGGCCGAGAGCGGGGACGATCGCAGCCTTGCACGCGGCGATTACCTGCTGAACGTCACGCTCAGCTCCGCGGAGGTTGAGCCCAACAATACCGCGGCACAGGCCGACGATAACGTGCTCCCGCTGGGCTGGATCGACGCTGCGTTCGACGACGAGGATCTGGTGGACGTGTACCGCCTCAATCTGAAGGCCGATCACATCTACCATATCCGGACCGTGAAGCCGGAAGAAGGCTATGCGGCGAACTTCACCGCACAGGTCTGGTCGGCCGACAACCCGGGCGTGAACCTGCTCAGCAATGAGGCCACCGGTTACAACACCCGGTACAACAGCAGCAACGTCAAGGTCAACTTCATCCCTGATGCCGATGGTGCGTACTACCTGTCACTGCAGGGCACGGCAGCCGGCGCCTACCAGGTGGGGATGAAGGGCCGGGAGATCTCCGAATTGAAGGCGAAGGGAGAACCGAACAACAGCATCGCCGAGGCTGACGCCATCGGTACGCAGGAGTTCGACAACCCCGGGGAGTCGATGCTCTCCATGCTCTATAACGCGGACTTCCCGTTCACGGAGGGCATGCAGATCACGGCGAAGTACAGCGACGATCGCGACTTCTACAAGTACGAACTCGCAGCCGGCGACACCCTGGTCGCGGAGACCAAGCCCGCGGACGGCTCGCTGTGGCAGCGCGACTATGACGGTTACATGGAACTGTGGGATGCCAGTGGTACGATGGTTGCCGACGACGACGATGGCGGCGAAGACTGGCACTCGAAGATCACCTTCGTAGCCCCGGCCGAGGGCGCGTACTATGTGGTGATTCGTTCACAGGACTATATCGATTGCTGGGATGGCGGGAGTTGCGATCGCGACCCGGCACGCGGTGAGTACCGTCTGAACGTGCAGAAGCTCGACGGATCGCCTGTGGCCATCCCGACGGAGAAGGATACGCCTGCGGAGTATCGCCTCGAGGCGAACTATCCGAACCCCTTCAACCCGTCGACGACGATCACCTACGCGCTCCCGTCCGCAACGAAGGTGTCGCTGACCATCTACAACGCACTCGGTCAGCAAGTGGCCACGCTCGTCAACGCCGACATGGCGGCGGGCACCCACACCGTGTCCTTCGACGCGAGCCACCTCTCCTCCGGGTTGTACATGTACCGGATCCAGGCAGGTGACTTCGTGCAGGTGCGGAAGATGTTGTTGGTCAAGTAGGACCTCCAATCCTGGCACTGGGTACAAGAGGGGGTCGGCTCGCGTGCCGGCCCCCTTTTGTGTTCTGTTGATCCCGAGCCGACCACCAGACCGATCATTCCGTGGGACCGAGACGATTGTTGACCCTGCTGGGGATCCTGGCTGCCTCTGGCGTTGTGGGCGCCTGCCGACCGGCCGCGCCGTCACCGGAAGCGGTGCCCGTCGCACGCATCGGCGACGAGGTCATCACCGCCGAGGAGTTTCGTTTGAATTTCGAGTTCGGACACGGACACCTCCGGTCGGGCGCCGATCCCCGAAGGGAGCTACTGGACTTCATGATCCGGGAAAAGCTGCTCGCGATGGAGGCGGAGCGGATGAACCTGGACACCGTCGCGGCGATCCGACACGCGCTGCACACGCTCGAAGAAGAGATGCTGATCGAACGGGTCTTTGAGGAGCACGTGCTCGATCATATCGAGGTATCCGACGAGGAAATTCGTGACGAGATCAATCGATCCGCCGTCAGCTTCCGGTTCCGGTTCCTGCCCGCGCTGAACGAAAATGATGCGTGGGCCATGTGGCGCGATGTAAACGAACGGGGCTGGGGAGCGGTGTTTGAAGATCGCAGAGAGGCATTCGAGGAGATTCGGATGTCCGAACCTGAAATGACGTCGCCCCTGCTGGGCGCCGACGAGATCGAGCCGGAGATCCTGGCCATCATCCAGGATCTCGAGGTACTCCGTCCGTCGGAACCCGTGAACTGGAACGGTCAGTGGGTTCTCTTCCAGGTGGTCGACATTCGGCGCTCCGGGCTCAGCGAGGATGACTATCAGAAGAAGGCTGCGACCTATAGAAAGGTCATCTACAACAGAAAGGCCATGGAGGGGGGGACGCAGTTCGTAGGAGACACGATGAGTCCGCTCGACGTACGCACGCAACGCGAAGGCTTCGACGTGCTGAACCAGGCGCTCTGGGATTGGTACCGCGACGAGCAGCCGCTGCGAAACCTGCTTTTTCTCATCGAGAGCGGCAGCGTAGATAAGCCGTACAGCCGGCTGCTCGTTTCGAGCTTCGACCTGCCTCTGGTAGCATTCGGAAACGAGCAATGGGACATCAGGGAGTTTCTCGCGCATTTTACCCCAGGGCGCTATGCCGTACGAACCCGGGATCCCCTTGATTTCCGGGCGCGCCTTTCGGATATCGTGGCGCTCGTCGTGCGTGACAAGCTGTTTCTCGACCGTGCAAGGCAGGAGCGGCTCCATCGCGATGAGGCGTACCAGCGCGGCCTGGCGCTTTGGAAGGAGAAGTGGATGTTCCAGGAGTACAAGAACCGGCTCGTCCAGGACAGACCGGCGGTCGCCGCCCGCTCACGTCTTGTGGAACTCACCGACAGCCTGAAGGCCCTCTACGACGTCGAGGTCTATTACGGCGTACTCGATACGCTCACGCTGTCCGTGTCCGAGATGAATCCGACGATGACGGTCCATCTGTTCAAGAGCCATTCCAACCGGCAGGCCTTTCCGATCGTCGATCCGAACTGGAAGCCGCCACGGCGATCGGCTCCCGGTCCCTCGTAAGCGATAAGCCCGATCGGATAGGTGGACGGGGTCACGCCGCCGGGTCTCAAGGCGGGAGGCCGGCCATGGACCCGATCAGGTGGGAAGAGCGACCGGGCTTTGGCTTTTAGGGGAGGTGACGAGATGGTCCGTGGCACATCATCCACCCAGCCCCCAGGAGGCCCTTTGGACCTCGAGGGAGAGAAAAACCGCCCTGTATGCGGTTCCGTTCGTCTTTCGCTCGTATGATAATTCCGATTTCGACCTCCAGGAGCCGCGCTAAACGAACGCCTGCCATGTTGAAGCCGCACTCTCACCCACCTCGAATCGCAGCGATTCTTCCATTCCTTTTCGTTCTGCTGATAGCCACGGTTGCCTTTCGAGGGCCCGAAAACACAACGGCACCCGACGATGGACCCGTGAGGCTCACGGTGGTCGATCCGCTCATCAAGGTGCTGCGCGAGGTGGGTCACTTCCCGCTTGCCGAGCCTCGGGCGGATGTGGCGCGGGGAGAGACGGCTACCTTCCAACTCGTGCTGCGTGGTGACGGGCGTTTGAGCGACCTTCGTGTCGAGGTAGGGACGTTCAGCCAGGGGCAGAACTCTTTGCCTCCCGGAAAGGCCGGCTATGTCGGGTATGTCCGCGTCGGGCGCAGCACGCCGACGCCCTCGCGAGACCGCATTGCCTCGCCTTCCGGGTTTTACCCGGACCCGATCCTGCCAAATCCACCCGCATCGGTTGACCCGAACACCAGTCAGCCGATCTGGATCAGCGCCCCCGTTCCGGTCGACGCCGTGCCAGGGGCCTACGCAGCGACCGTATCGGTCACCGGAACCGTTTCGGGGGCTCCCTTCACGGTCCAACAGGCGCTTGAAGTGCACGTGTATCCCCCGGTGGTGGATACCACGAGTCTCTGGTTGACGAACTGGTTCACGTTGGGGGAGGCCCAGCTGGCGATGGTGAACGGGGGCGAGCCGGTGGAGCCCTATTCGGAACGCTACTGGGAGATCACCCGGGAACTGGCGCGGCTGATGGCGGACTATCGACAGAACGTGGTGCTGCTCTCGCCCTTGCGCATGGCCGAATACCGGATGTCGGGCGGAGACCTCCAGATCGACTTTCGACACTTTGACCGCGCCGTGGAGATCTTCCGTGAAGAAGGGGCGATCGGTCTCATCGAAGGGGGACACATCGGGGGGCGGGAATCGCACTGGACGAGTCCTTTTGTCGTATACGTACCGGAGGTGAGCGGGGATGCGGTTTCCTGGTCTTCGCTTCCGATTTCCGACCCTGAAGCGGCCGCGTTCTACAATCGATTCATTCCAGCGCTGGTTCGGCATCTGGAGGAGAAGGGGTGGAAGGACATCTACCTGCAGCATATTGCCGACGAGCCGATCGCCGAGAACGTGGCGTCCTATATCGAGATCTCGCGATTCGTCGAGCGCCTGTGGCCGGACGTGCGCATCATCGAGGCGGTACACTCCCGGGACGTGGCCGACGTGGTGGATGTCTGGGTTCCGCAGCTCAACTTCGCGCATGAGGATTACGCGTTTTATCGAGAGCGTCAGACCCTCGGCGACGAGTTCTGGTTCTACACCTGCCTGGCGCCGCAGGGCGAATACGCGAATCGATTCATCGAACTGCCGCTGCTCAAAACGAGGGTCCTGCACTGGATCAATTACCGCTTTGGACTGTCGGGCTACCTGCACTGGGGTTTGAATTTCTGGCGGGGAGATCCCTTCACGGAAACGACGGGTGTGATCGTCGAAGGCGGCAATGTGCTGCCCGGCGGGGATGCCTGGATCGTCTATCCGGGCGACGGCACATTCCTGAGCTCGATCCGTCTGGAGGCCATGCGAGACGGGATCGTGGATTTTGAACTGCTCACGCGACTGCACCGGAGTCGACCCGAAGAAACGGATGAACTGGCGCGGCAGGTCGTGTATCGATTCGACCTTTACGACATGGGCGTGGAGGACTTTCGCGCGAAACGGCGACGGCTGCTTGAAGAACTCAGCCGCGAACTCTAGCCTTGTTCCGACTCTCGAGACCTCTTTAGACCATGCGCCGGACCTTTCTTCTCTGTATTCCCCTGTTCTTCCTCCTCGCCTTGACCGGGTGTACCGGTGACCCCTGGGAAGACCTTCACGTCGTGGTGATCGGGGTCGACGCCATGAGTCCGGACGGCATCCGGAACGCATCGACGCCGGTGATGGATTCGTTGATCGCAGTAGGTGCGGCGACGATGCGGGCGCGTGCGGTTCTACCGACGTCGAGCAGCCCGAACTGGGCTTCGATCATCAACGGGGCCGGTCCGGAGCAGCACGGGATCACCTCGAACATCTGGCAGGTCGATAACCACGAACTGGAGCCGGTGGCTACGGGTGTAGGTCCGATCTTCCCGAGCATATTCGATATCCTGGCGCAGCAGCGGCCCGGGGCCCTCAGCGCGTCCGTCTATGATTGGGGAGGATTCGGGGCACTCTACAACCGGGAGGCGGTCGATATCGACATCGATGGAGACGGGCCGGAAGGCACGGTAGAGGAGGCGGTTCGGGTGCTCATCGATCGAAAGCCGACGCTACTGTTTGTCCACCTGGACCATGTGGACCATGTTGGGCACGATTCCGGCCACGGCTCGCCCGCCTACTATGAATCCGTTGCGGAAGCGGATCGGTTGATCGGAGAGGTGATCAACGGCTTGCAGCGGGCCGGCATCAGGGAACGGACTGTTGTGCTGGTTACTGCCGATCACGGGGGGATCGGAACCGGTCACGGCGGAGAGACCATGGAGGAGGTCGAGGTGCCGTGGATCATTGCGGGTCCTCGGATTCGGAAGGGCATAGCCATCGAGGAGCCGGTTGACACCTACGATACGGCCGCCACGGTAGCGCATCTCCTGGGGCTGGAACCCCCGGCAGCCTGGGTGGCGCGACCGGTGCGACAGGCGCTGGACAGGCCCGAGATGCCCGATCCGCCCACGCCCGGTGTCGCGGGCGTGGAGCATGTTGTGGTGATCGGGGTGGATGGGATGAGTCCGGACGGCGTACAGAAAGCGCGTACCCCTCATCTCAATCGTCTCATCGGCGAGGGAGCCTATAGCTTCACCGCGCGTGCCGTGTTGACCACGTCCAGCAGCCAGAACTGGGCGTCGATGATCATGGGAGCCGGTCCGGAACAACACGGCATCACATCGAACGACTGGGAGAGGGATCGATTCACGATCCCACCGACCGTCGAGGGGCCGGAGGGAATTTTCCCGACGATGTTCTCGGAGGTACGTGCGGCGCGTCCCGACGCGCGCATCGTGGTGTCCTATGACTGGGGCGGCTTCGGGCGGCTGTTCCAGAAGAGTGTCGTCGACCTGGAGTATGATGCCGAGGGGCCGCAAGCGGCTGTCGACTCCGCCGTGGTCGCGTTCGGGCGACTGAAGCCGGATCTCACATTCATTCATCTCGACCACGTGGATGGTGCGGGGCATGGATACGGGCATGGGAGCGATGAATATTATGCCTCCGTCGAGGATGCAGACCGGCTGATCGGTGAGGTCATGGCCGGTTTGGAAGCTGCCGGCATGGCAGAGCGGACGCTGGTCATCGTGACATCGGATCATGGGGGCCGTGGGACCGGGCATGGCGGGGAGAGTATGGGGGAGATGGAGATCCCGTGGATCGTTCACGGACCCGGAGTCGCAGAGGGAACGCGGATTGCGGATCCCATCAACACGTACGACACCGCTTCGTCCGTCCTCTATGCACTCGGCGTTGCCCAGCCGTACGCCTGGGTAGGCCGGCCCGTTCTGTCGGCATTCGGGCAGACGGCGCAACAGAGTATCTACATTCCGGCTGCCAGGGTGTCTCCGCGAGCCGGTGCCCATGTGGCGGATCGTTTGGAGGCTGTCGTCTCCGTTGACCTGCCCAAGGCCGTGTTGCGGTACACGCTGGACGGCAGCGAACCGTCGGAGGCATCCCCGCAGGTGACGGGACCGATTCCGATATCCGTATCGGGAGAACTCAAGGTCCGCCCGTTCGTGGCCGGGCTTGCGGGACCGGTGACGACCGAGCGGTATACCCTGCTGGAGCCCGGCGTCGCGTACGGACTTACCTACCAGATCTATGTCGGTGAATGGGAGCAGTTGCCGGATTTCGACGGCCTGAAGGCGGAAAGCAAGGGCGTCACCCCGGAGGTCTCGCTGCATGGTCTGAAGGGACGTCCTGACGATTGGTTCGCGGTTCGCTTTTCGGGATCCCTGTTGATTCGTGCGGCGGGAGCATACACCTTTCATCTGACGTCGGACGACGGGTCCAGATTGCGCATTGACGGAACCACGGTCGTTGACAAGGATTCGAGGGGGGGCGGGTCGGTTTCAGGGACCATTGTGCTGGAACAGGGTCGTCATCCGATTGAAGTGACGTATTTTGAAACGTACGGGGAGAATGTGTTGGCGCTGCGGTACGAGGGGCCGGGCGTTCCGGTTCAGCCCGTTCCCGTCGACGTCCTGTTTCCCGAGTTGCCCTAGGATCGGGTTTCGCATTCGGTCCATCCTCCATAGAGATTCCTCACCCGTTCGTCTACCTACCCCATGACACCACCAACGGGTGAGTCGCCCCGTTTGCGAAAGTGGCAGACGACCACGGTTATCTCGCTGGTCATCGGCTACGCGGGCTACTACTTCGCCAGGTCGAATTTCTCTGTTGCTGCGCCGCTTCTGCTCGAGGAGTTCGGCTCACAGGGCCTTGACAAGGAGGCCATCGGGGTAATCGCCTCGGCGGGTGTCGCGCTCTATGCCGTGGGCAAGTTTTTCAACGGCATCCTCTGCGACTTCATCGGAGGCCGACGGATGTTCGTCGTCGGTATGCTCGGATCGGTCGTGGCGACGGTGGCATTTGGCCTCGGCACGGGATTCAGCGTATTTCTCATCGCGTGGTCCGTGAACCGCCTCATTCAGTCGATGGGCTGGGGAGCGATCATCTACATCGCGGCC
>CAYLXM010000044.1:22022-31203 GCA_964387555.1 uncultured Rhodothermales bacterium
GGTCAAGATCACGTCGAACTGGTTCCCGTACAACCGGTACGGGACCATCATGGGCATCCTGAGCCTGAGTTATCTCTTTGGCGATGCGCTTGCCCGCTTCGTACTCGGGGGTTTGATGAGCGCGGGGATCGGTTGGCGCGGCGTGTTTTACGCGGCGGCGGCGATCCTCACGGTGATTGCGGTCGGGAACATGATTTTCCTCAAGTCGAGCCCTCGCGACGTGGGTGAAGAGGAGCCCGAGGTGAATCCGGCCAATCTGTACGGAGGCGGGGGCAGCCATGAACGGCCCGAGAGCCTGCGCGAGCTGCTGAAGCCGTATTTGACGAGTTTCGGATTCTGGATGGCCGCTGTGCTTTCTCTTGGTTTGACCCTGATTCGGGAGTCGTTCAATTTCTGGACGCCCACGTATCTGGCCGAGGTGGGCGGCCTTGCTGCCGGGGAGGCGGCCCAGTTCAGCCTGCTCTTCCCGCTGTTCGGGGGGCTGTCCGTGGTCATCTCCGGGTGGGTGACCGACCACTTCTTCAAAGGCGTGCGCGGTGTGGCGATTCTGGGCGCGCTCACCCCGCTGGTTCTGGTACTGTTCATCATGGGGAGCATGGGATCGGCGCCCGGCGTTGTGCTTCCCCTCGTTATGGTGTCCATCGCCGGCGTGCTTCTGATCGGACCCTATTCGTTTATTGCAGGAGCGATCGCGCTCGACCTGGGGGGCAAGAAGGGCAGTTCGACGGCAGCCGGCCTCTTCGACGGAATTGGCTACTTCGGCGGAATCCTCTCGGGCTGGGGCGTCGGCGCCGTGGCCCAGCGCTACGGTTGGGAGGCCGCGTTTATGGTACTCAGCGGGGTCGCGGCGCTTTCTGTCGTCGCCGCGCTCCTGTACTGGCGTTTCCACGAAAAGGCTGCACCCAAACCGGGGGTTCAGGCATGAAAGCACCTGTTTCGGGGCCTGCGGAGAGGTTGGTTTCACTCGACCTGTTCCGCGGGGTCATCATGTTCCTGCTCGTCGCGGAGGGCACGCGCCTCTACGCGAACTTGACGGATCTCGCTGCCCCGGGGACATGGTTTGCCGCCCTCATGGGGCAGTTCCACCATCATCCCTGGAACGGGCTCTGGTTCTGGGATCTGATTCAGCCCGGCTTCATGTTCATCGTGGGTGTGGCGATGGCCTACTCGCTCTCGAAGCGATGGGAGCGCGGTGACGCGTGGAGTGCCACGTTCCGCCACATCCTCTACCGGTGTTTCATGCTGCTGCTCTTCGGTGTCGGGCTGCACTGCGGCTACTCTGGGAAGTTGGTTTGGGAACTCTGGAACGTGCTGTCCCAGCTCTCTTTCACCATTCTGGTGGCGTTCCTGCTCTTTCGATTGCCGTTGCGGGTCCAGTTTTCCGTTTCCATCGGGTTGCTGCTGCTCACGGAGATTCTCTACCGATTTGCCGCGCCCGAGGGCTTTGACCGTCCCTTCGTGCAGGGAGAGAACTTCGGGTCATGGCTCGACATGATCCTCATGGGTAAGATCAATGGGGGCGGATGGGTGGCGGTGAATGCGCTGCCGACCGCGGCGCACACGATCTGGGGCGTTCTGGCCGGCCGGCTGCTCCGCGAAGGCCGCAGTGATCGTGCTAAACTGCAGTGGCTCGTCGGCGCCGGGGTGGCCGCACTGATCGTGGGGTACGGGATGGATCTCGCCGGGATCACGCCGATCATCAAACGCATCGCGACGACCTCCTTCGTGTTCGCTTCCGGAGGATGGGTCCTGCTTTTTCTCGCCGCCGCATACTGGCTCGTCGACGTACGAGGAATCCGCTGGGGCGTTCCGTTTTTCGTCGTGATGGGAACCAGCCCGATCTTCATCTATCTTTTCGCCGAGACCGTGGGACACCAGTGGCTCAACGGCTTCGTGCACATCTTCACGGGAGGGGCACTGGAGTCCCTGGGTACCCCGGCGGGAGCGGCCGCCGTCGTCACCTCGGTCGTCGTCCTGGCCATCGAATGGACCTTGTGTTTCTGGCTGTTCCAGCGCAGAATCGTCATCAAGATTTAGGGAGAAAAGCACGTGGTCGTGAGAAGTGGAGCGCTGGTTGGCATACTGGTTTGGCTGGGATTTGCGGATCTTGCACCGGGACAGGCGTTGCCGTTTTATGATGGATTCGAGGACGGAGACGATGCCGGATGGAACGTCGTAGACGACCCGGAGCCCCAGAGCGGGCCGAGTCAGTGGGTGGTCGAGAACGGCGCTCTCGCGCAGAAGTCAAACATCTGGTCCTACGGCCCGGTCGAACTCGAGACGAAGTACCATCTCGGGACCCACATCACGACGGGGGACAAGAATTGGGAGGACTACACGTTCAACGCGATTGTCCGCTCTACGGACAACGACGGCATCGGGCTCATCTTCCGATATCAGGATCCAAAGAACTACTACCGGATCCTGTTGATGAACGATCCCGCCTGGTCGGGACGGGATTCGTCCGGCGTGCCGGTGAACACGCCGTTGCAGCGGCTGCAGAAATTCGTCGATGGTGAACCCTATATCCTGGCGGAGCGGAAGGTATCGCGGGCCTTTCCATCCGGTTGGTTCACATTGACGGCCGACGCCCGGGGAGATACGTTGCGCGCGTACCTGAACGGAACGCTCCTCTTTGCCGCCCTGGATGGTACGTGGCCCGACGGCAAGATCGGAATGCTCTCCTATGCCAACGCGGGGGCCTTCTACGACAGCGTTTCCGTCACCGAAGAGCGGCTGATTTACTCCGACGTCACGCGGCCGATCACCTACCCCGTCCGCGAAGACCGGAGGCCGTACATCCAGAATCCAACGAAGACGGGGGTGGAAATTGCCTGGCGGTCTCTCCAACCCGCCCTGGGCAGCGTCCTCTTCGGCGAGAGCAAAGGAGAATTGAATCGAGAAGTGCGCGAATCGGCTCCGACCCAGAAGCACCATATCGCTTTGACGGACCTCGAACCGAGCCGGCAGTACTACTATTCCGTATACAACGGCGATGCGCTCGTCCAGGACGAGGAAACGTTCCGAACGGCGCGACGCGACGATGAGACGGAGTTTTCGTTTCTCGTCCTGGGTGACAGCGGCGTGAATACGGAATCGCAATGGCGTGTGAGCAAGGAGATGCGGCGGAGCATGAACCAGGCGGAGGTGGATTTTGTCGTGCACGTGGGGGATGTGCACCAGGGAGTCGGGGACTATTACGATACCATCTACTTCAAACCCTACCGGGAGATCATCAAAAACGTCAACGTCTTCACCTCGATCGGCAACCACGATACCTATACCGACAACGCGGCGGTGTACCTCGATGACTTCTACCTGCCGCGCAACAACGACGAAAACAGCGAGCGGTATTACAGTTTCCGCTGGGGGAACGCCTATTTCATCGCGCTCGATACGAACATCGACTACAAACCCGGATCTCCCCAGCACCGCTTCTTTATGCAGGCGCTCGAGTCACAGGAGCGGAAGGGGGCCACGTGGACGTTCGTTTACGCGCACCATCCGCCTTGGACCGAATACTGGACGAATTACTACGGAGACTATGGCGTAGAGCAGAATCTGGTGCCTCTGTTTGAGGAGTACGAAGTGGATATGGTGATGAACGGGCACACGCACAGCTATGAGCGGGGCGAAAAGAACCACGTGCACTACCTCGTTTCCGGCGGCGGCGGAGGCGCGCTCGACGAGTATTTCGTGGACTATGACCACGTGACATTCTCGGCCGGGGTTTTTCATTTCACGCGCATCGATGTGCAGGGAGACCAGTTGCGGGTGACCGCGGTCGACGAATTCGGCGGCCAGGTTGACCAGTTCCTGGTGAACAAGCGGGTGAATGTCGGCTTTCAGAACGAGGCGATGATGCGGCCGCCGGACCGGTTCGAACTCGGCGCCGTCTTTCCGAATCCGGCAGCCGACAGGGTGACGTTCACGTATCGCCTGGCGGAGGCGGCGCGCGTCGAGGTCGGCCTTTTCGACATCGCGGGCAGGGAGGTGGACCGGCTGATCGAGCGGACCCAGATCCCCGATACGTATGAGGTGTCGTATGATGCCTCCCATCTGCCGGCCGGGCTGTACCTTATCCGTCTGACGGCGGGGGATCGAGTGGAGACCCGCGGTTTGACGATTGTCCGATGACGTTCCGGATCCCTGCCGCCGTTCATCCCCCGAAATCCACATTGTCCGCTTGGCGTCGGTGTTCCACCGTCGTTTGCTCGCATCGACGCCCTGAGCCGGGGCATTGTGCGTGAGGATGGCCCTTTTACGATGTGTCAGGAGGCATATCCATGAGATTTCCCAATCGTACCCGCTTTCGTCTGCTCTACATTCTGCCGCTCACCCTGGGTGTACTCGGGTGCAAACAGGCCGAGAGGCAGGGGTGGGTGGCCACGGCGCCGGCGGAGTCGGCCTACACGGAAATCAACCGGGACGGGGTGACGGTGCTGCCCAACGGCAGGTTTCTCACGCCACGGGGAAGTGTGATCATGACCGCCCCCCATCCGTACGGGCTGACCTTGAGTCGGGACGGGTCGGTTGCCATCACGGCGAACTCCGGGGTACGTCCATTCTCCATCACGGTCATTCGGAACCCGACCGGGCCGAATCCTGAGGTCCGGCAGATCCCGGAAGGGTGGCAGACCGACGAGGGGATTCTCGCCGCCGTCTTCATGGGCCTGGCGGCAAGTCCCGACGGCCGATTCGTCTACGTCGGCGGCGGTCAGGAGGGGAAAGTGGTCGTGTTCGATCTCTACTCGGGGGCCCGTGTCGGGGAGGTCGATGCGAACGTCGAGATCGATGGACGGGCGTTTGAGGACAGTTACATCGGTGATCTCGTTTTGAGCGCGGATGGCAAGATGCTCTATGCCGTTGATCAGACGAACTTCCGGATGATCGTTGCAGACACGCAATCGCGGCGGGTCATCCGTTCGGTGCCGGTGGGGCGCTATCCGTTTGGTATCACGCTGACGCCGGACGAGCGAAGGGTGTATGTGGCCAACGTGGGGATGTACGAGTATGGGTTGGTTGAAGGCCTGAACCGGGAAGAAGGGCGCCTGGGCGTGTCGTTCCCGCCGTTTGCCCACGGGTCCGACGAAGCGCGGGACGGCGTGGAACGGGAGGGCTATCAGGTGCCCGGTCTGGGTGATCCCAACGCGCCGGAGGCCTTTTCGGTGTGGGGGATCGACGTGACGGATCCTGCGGGCGCGCAGGTTGTCTCGCGGATCAAGACGGGTTATCTGGTCGGGGAAAAGGTGGAGGATTTTCCGACGGTGGGCGGGTCGAGTCCCAACTCGCTGGTCTCGACGAATGAGCTGGTTTTCGTGAGCAACGGCAACAACGACTCCATTTCGATTTTCGACACGGCGGCGGACAGTGTCGTCGCCGAGGTATTCCTGCAACTCGACGAGCGGCTCGGGGCGCTTCGCGGGCACATCCCCTTCGGACTATCCCTGTCGCCGGACGGGAACCGGCTCTACGTCGCCGAGGCGGGGATCAATGCCGTGGCCGTGATCGACGTGCCGACGCGGGAGGTAATCGGACACATCCCTGTCGGATGGTTCCCCTCCAAGGTCGCGGTGACCCCGGACGGGGGGAAGCTGCTGGTCGCCAATGCGAAGGGGTTCGGAAGCGGCCCGAACGGCGGGCCGAATTTCGAGCGTGGGCCGGAAGGGAGTTATGTAGGCAACCTGATGAAGGGTTTCGTGTCGGTGATCGACATCCCGGACGATGCGGCCCTGGTCGAGGAGACGCGTCAGGTCGTGGCCAACAATTTCACGTTCCGAAACCCGGATGATCGGGCATTCGCGCATCGCGAGGGAAATCCGGTTCCGTTGTTTCCGGGGCATTCGGAGTCGCCCATCAAACACCTCGTGTTCATCACCAAGGAGAACCGCACGTATGACGAAGTGTTCGGCCAGGTACCCGGGGGCCGCGGCGAGCCGTCGCTTGCCCGGTTCGGTATCGGTGTCGATGTGGTGAGCCGGGACGAGACGCGGCGTGTCGATGGGGTGACGGTCATGCCCAACCATCTCGCTCTGGCGAGCCGGTTCGGGATCGGGGACAATTTCTACTGTGACAGTGACGTTTCGGCCGATGGTCACCGCTGGCTTGTGGGCGTGTATCCCAACGAGTGGGTGGAGACGGCGGTGGCCGCGAGCTACGGCGGCGGCAGGCGGTTGCGTCTGGGTTCGACGGCTCCGGGCATTCTCGCCTTTGTCGGCGCCTCGGCGGCCTTGTATCCGGAGGACTACACGGAATCGGGTTCGATCTGGGACCACTTCGATCGCCACGGTGTCGATTTCTTCAACTTCGGTCTGGGTTTCGAATTTCAGGGCAGCGACGAATCGCAGGAGTACCGGTACTCTGGGATTCGGATGCCCATCAACTATCCCATGCCCGGTCCGCTTTATGCCAACACCTCGCGGAAGTTCGCGACTTACAACATGGCCATCCCGGATCAGTTCAGGACGGATATGTTCATCGAGGAGTTCGAGGAGCGGTTTTTGGGTCCCGGCAAGACGATGCCGCGGATGATCACCATGATGCTCCCCAACGACCACGGCGCGGGCGAGCGGATCGAGGCGGGGTACCCTTTCTTCCAGAGTTACCAGGCTGATAACGACCTGGCGCTGGGCCGGGTGATCGAGGTGCTCTCGAAGTCGCCGTACTGGAAGAATATGGCCATTGTGATCACGGAGGATGATCCGCAGGGGGGCGTGGATCATATTGACGCCCATCGGAGCATTCTTATGGTGATATCCCCCTATGCGAAGAAGGGGCACGTGTCGAAGGTGCATTACAGTTTCGGGTCTATCATGAAGACGTTCTGGCATGTGTTGGGCGTACCCTATCTCAACCAGTACGATGCCGGAGCCACGGATCTGGCCGATTTTTTCACGAGCGAGCCGGATTTTACACCCTATGAGGCGCTGCGGGTCGACATGAGAATCTTTGATCCCCAGAAGGCGCTGGATCCCTTTGATGCGGCGTTTGACTGGGATGCGCTGGCCGGCAGTCCTGGGCTGGACGATGTGGAGGTGATGCAGGCCTGGGCGCGGGAGGAGGATGCGAAAAGACCGCTGCCCGGCCGATGAGGTCCGATGGTAGGAGGGTGAGGGTTTCGAAGGGCGAGCGCGGTGAGTGTCCCGGGCGTGGGGGGAGTATGGGGAGCATGGGGAGTATGGGGAGTATGGGAAGTGTGGGAAGTATGGGAAGTGTGGGAAGTATGGGAAGTGTGGGAAGTGTGGGAAGGCCGTAAGCCGGCGTGGGGGCCGGCATCAGTCCCCCATACCGTCACCGCACGGGACCTCCGTTCAGTGGGTGGTCCCGACACTCTCCGGTGGCAGATCGGACTACGTGCGGGAGCGCCGGCCAACCGGGCGTCGTTTTGTCGGGTGTGGTTTGGGTTCATCCGACGTTCGCCGGGCCGGTGAGGAAAAATTGCCGTCCCCCGACGAATCGGACATGACCGGTCTGTCAGGTCCCGTGTCCGCTTTTTCGCCCCGCCGCGCTTCAATATGGCAGCAGGACTTCGACAACCCGTCATAGCCCGGCTGACCTAACCAAGACGGAGGCGCACCATGATGCCAACCCTTCCTCTTCCCTACCGGCTCGCTGCAACGGCCGTCCTTTTCTGTCTATTCACGAACTTCGGGGCGCCTTCCGCGGGCGCCCAACCCATCGAACTCGCCCTGATGCCGGCCAGCGTCGTCAACCAGCCCGACTACGACCTGTTCGGGCTGCGGAGGCCGGCGCTTTCGGCAATCGGTTTCGACAATACGGAGCCGGGTTACGATCCGGCCTTCGGCCTGGGTGTGCGGCAGATTCTGGAGCGGCGCTACAACAATGTCGATCCGCTCATCGTGCCGGTATTCGACCGCATCATCGCTCTGGCTCACGAAACCCAGTTGAATCCCTATGACGTGGGTGGCGCGGATCTGCCGGAGCGCCGGCGACAGCTCGATCGGAACACGGCGATCCTGGAGGCCCGGGCGTTCGAGGCGCTCGTCACCTTCGTGCTGGAACTGAACGGCGTGGATCCAGGGGCGCTTGCGCCTCCGTTTCCGAACCATGGTGAAGCGCTTGGCCGGCTCAGGGAGGCGCTTTCCGCCCCGCCGGGTGGACTCCTCTATGGAGACTGGCTCGACGACTTCGTCAAGTACGGCCGTTCGGTAACGAATGTCGCCCGTGCGATCGACCTCTATCTGGCCCTCGAAAATGCGTACGTACAGGTGGCCGGCGGTGTGCTCCCCCCGTTCGCGGGCCTTCGCCCGGATCTTCTCCTGACCCTGGAGCAGCGTGTAGCCGTGATGACCGAATTCGCGACGGCCCTGCTCATCCAGGAGACCGTGCTCACCACCCGCGCGGTCGACCTGTACGCGTCGGACCTGGTGGATCTCTTCCCCCCGGAAGTCGTGGAGGCGCTGTTGTGGAAGCTGGATCGTCTGCCCGCAGGCGATCGTACGGTGGAGGAGGTCGAGGCCGGGAACTGGGCGATGAAGCAGCGCGCTTCGGCGGGATACGGCTCGATGGCCATGCAGATCGATCCCTCCGATCCGTATGCACCGGCCCTGCACGCCCTGCGCGACAAAGCCCTGCGTTCGCTGTCGATCAGTGACCAGGGAGACAAAAGCAGGTTGAAGCACTGGAACTGGATGACGTATGGGGGCCGGCGATTCTGGCCGGAGTCGACCTACTACCTGGACTTCGCCCTGGAGGAGGTGCTGGCCTTCTGGCATGCCACCCGCGCCAACGGCCTGCTCTCCGGCTCCGAGGACCCGTTCTTCAGTCCCTGGTTCACCAACGCCCTGAACTGGCACGCCGACCTGGTCACTCCGGACGGGCGCAGCGCACCCATGGACGACTCCAACAAGAACCCGTTCCGCTACAGCGGATTAATGGCCTGGAGTCCCTCCTACGGCGACGCCGAGGTGGGCCGCAAGTACGCCTGGATCGAACACGCCCTGAACGGCCCCGCGCGGCGTGCGGAGACGCTCCTGCTCGAGGTGGCGATTCCCCGCACGGCCGAGACGGCGGCCCCGGCTGCGCGCGTGGGTGACAGCAAAGGGCCGCTCCAGGTCAACAGCTCCGAGCAGCAACTCGTAGTGCGCAGCGGATCCCCCGGCACATCGCAGCACTTCGTGTTCCTCAACGGGGAACACGGCATGGCGGTCGACCGCGGTGA
>CAYLXM010000045.1:0-22098 GCA_964387555.1 uncultured Rhodothermales bacterium
AGATGGATCTCGACCTGGAAGCCGATCTCGGGATCGACACGGTGAAGCAGGCCGAGACGTTCGCAGCGATCCGCGAGGCGTTCGACATCCCCTTCCAGGAGAACCTCGCCTTGCGCGAGTACCCGACGATGAAACACGTCGTCGGATTCGTGCGCCAGTTCCGGCCCGACCTGGTGCCCGCTGCGACTGCCGCGCCATCGGCAAGCGCAACCGCTGGGGTCGTTGCGGCCTCTCATGCCGTGGCCCCTAAGGCGCCAGTGCGGGCCGCTGCCTCCTACCGGCTCGAGGATGCTGATCGCTTCCCCAGACGAGTAGTGGTGCCCATCGTGCGGCCGGCTCTTGAACTGTGCACAGCTACGGGAGTGACGCTCGGAGAAGGATCGAGGGTCGTCATTGGTCTCGACGCGGGAGGGGTCGGCAAGGCCCTCGCAAACAGGCTCGACAAACTTGGCGTCGAAGTGCTTTCCCTTGATCCGGGTATGGCGGCGGGGGAATTGGGGACGACCCTGACGGAGTGGCTCAAAGAAGGCCCGATTCAAGGTGTCTACTGGCTACCAGCGCTTGATGTCGAGCCGTCCATCGAGGTGATGGATATCGGGCAGTTCCGGGCCGAGACGGAACGCCGTGTGAAGCAGTTGTACCGCCTGATGCGCCGTCTCTACGACCAGGTGAGCAAACCCGGCACATTTCTCGTCGCAGGATCTCGATTCGGAGGCGCCCATGGCTACGATGATGCCGGCGCCACCGCACCCCTCGGCGGAGGAGTAAGCGGCTTCTGCAAGGCCTACAAGCGGGAACGCCCCGAAGTGCTGGTGAAGGTGGTGGATTTCCCGGTCGGCCGCAAAACGGCCCAGCCTGCCGATTCCCTGTTGGCTGAAACGCAGTTCGATCCATCCATCGTCGAGGTGGGTTATCCGGGCGACCACCGCATCGCGGTTTCCTTCCTCGAACAGCCGCTCGAATCCGGCGAGGATGGACTGTCGCTGACTCCGGAATCCGTCTTCCTCATAACCGGGGCGGCCGGTGGCATCACCAGTGCCATCATCGACGATCTTGCCACGGCCTCGAAAGGGACGTTCTACCTGCTCGACCTTACGCCCGAACCGGACGCCGACGATCCGATGATCGCAACCCTTCGGCAAGGCCGGGACGCCCTGAAGGCCAGGCTCATCGCTGACGCACAGGCCGCGGGTGAACGCATCACCCCGGTTCAGGTTGAGCGGAAGCTGATGGACGTGGAGCGCAGAGACGCTGCCCTTCGATCCATCGAATCGGTGACGCGAAATGGGGGCACGGCCCGGTACCGCAGTCTAAATCTCCTGGATGCCGGCGCCGTGAAGGCCGTGGTCGAGGAGATACGTCGGCAGGAAGGCCGAATCGATGTGCTCGTCCACGCAGGCGGACTGGAGATCAGCCGCCCGCTCGAGAGCAAGGAGCAGAAGGAGTTCGATCTCGTCTTCGACGTCAAGGCGGACGGCTATTTCAGCCTTTTGTCCGCCGCACGGGATCTCCCGATTGGTGTCTCCGTCGTCTTCAGTTCGGTTGCAGGTCGATTTGGCAACAATGGTCAGGCCGACTATAGTGCGGCGAACGACCTGCTCTGCAAGATGACGAGCCATCTCCGGCGCATGAAGCCCGGTACGCGGGGCGTCGCCTTTGACTGGACCGCCTGGGGCGGTATCGGGATGGCCACTCGCGGGTCCATTCCGAAAATCATGGAGATGGCCGGCATCGAGATGCTCCCGCCCGAATCCGGGGTGCCGACCGTACGAAGGGAGATCGTTCGGAGCACCTTCTCGGGCGAAATCGTCGTCGGCGGGGCGCTCGGGATTCTCGTCTCGGAGTGGGATGAGAGCGGTGGACTCGATCAGCAAAAGGCTGCCGCTTCGGATTCCAGCTTGCATCGCGGCGGTATCATGATAGGTGAGGTCGTCTCGACCCCGCTCTACGGAGGATTAGAGATTCAGACCGTTCTGGACCCGACACAGCAGCCGTTCCTCTATGACCATGCGATCGACGGGACGCCGTTGCTGCCCGGCGTCATGGGCCTCGAGGCCTTCACCGAGGCGGCTGAGGTCCTGCTGCCGGGCTTTGTCGTGACGTCTCTCGAAGACGTTCGTTACCAGGCCCCGTTCAAGTTCTACCGCAATGAGTCCCAGTCGGTCGTGATCCAGGTCGCAGTGGTATACCGAACGGCCGAAGGGTTCGAAGCCGAAGGCCGTCTTCTTTCCCGCAGGTCGCTGCCTGCTACAGGCGCCTCGGTGCAGGAGAAGGTTCACTTCACGGCTCGACTGCGCCTTGCTTCCAAGCGTGCCGAAGGCGGATCTCCCCATGGGGATCTTCCGTCGGTGGACACGCTCGCCATACCGCCGGAGCGCATCTATAAGGTCTACTTCCACGGACCCGCTTATCAGGTGCTCGCAGGTGCCGGTGTGGAGGGCAACATGGCCATCGGACGATTTGCGGAAGGCCTTCCCGACGACACGGACCCTCCGGGTGGCGCCTCCCGCGCAATGCCGAGACTGGTGGAGCTTTGCTTCCAGACGGCCGGGGTCTGGGAGCTTCAGACGCTCCGACGCATGGCTCTGCCTGCTTCGATCGATCGTGTCACCTACTTCGGAGCGCGACCGGTGGACGGCGCGGTTCTCGGGGCAATCGTTGATGTGACCGGCCCTGCGTCACACTTCGACGCCGACGTCGTGGACATGAATACGGGCCAGCGCATCCTGCGGCTGGAAGGCTACAAAACAATTGCTCTGCCCGGAGAGGTAGACCTGTAGTCCGCATAAGGACGATGCGGCCTCTCGTACGATGGGTGTTTGAACGGTACGCGGCGCCGGGTCAAAACGATCCGGCGCCGCCCGACCTGTCCTGGCTATCCCGAAACGAGTCTGACTTCCTGCTCGCATTACGCAGCGAGAAGCGCCGCTGCGACTGGCTTCGCGGCCGCAGGCTGGCGAAGCGTCTCTGCAGGCTGGCCTTCCCGGACTTCGCGGCCGCTCCGCTTTCCGGGTTCGAGATTCTTGCCCTGCCGACGGGTGCTCCTGCGGTTCGACTTCCCGATGGGACTCGGTTGGCCGAAGGGACCCTCTCCCTATCCCACCGGCATGACGCAGCGGCATGTGCAGTGGTTCAATCGGAGGTGCTACGGATAGGGATCGACATCGAGTGGATTGAGCCCCGATCAGATGCGCTCGTCGGCTCGTTCTTCACGACCAGTGAGCAGGCCCTGCTGGATAATGTCGAGGCGGACGCCGAACGCCAGATCCTCGCGAATGTCGTCTGGAGCGCGAAGGAGGCGGTCTTGAAGGCAATCGGAGTCGGATTGTCGGAGGATACGAGAGCCTTCTCTTGCCTTCCCGATTGGAATGCGGACAGGGCGCCGGATGCCTGGGGCCCGGTCCGATTCGTCACCGAGCGCCCGTTGCGATCCTCTCCCCTGATTGCACCCGCCCTGCGGTGGCGTGAAGAGGACGGATATGTCGCGACACTTGCCGTCGTCCGGGTTCCGCGTGACAACCCGACGCCGCAGGAGGGGCATGGTCCAGGCGAACCAGAGAACCGGCGAATTGCTCCGGACGTGGAGTTGGAGCACTGCACCCTTCCCCCTGACACGTTGGAGGGATCTTAGCGGTTCGGAAGCACCGGAGGCGTGCTGCAGCTCAACGGGGTCTTGCCGGGCCACAGGTGAGAA
Organism: uncultured Rhodothermales bacterium; assembly: GCA_964387555.1. Classification (GTDB taxonomy): domain Bacteria; phylum Bacteroidota; class Rhodothermia; order Rhodothermales; family CAYLXM01; genus CAYLXM01. The sequence goes on from CAYLXM010000045.1 coordinate 3,695, forward strand.
TACGATCGATGCTGTTGGGCCGGACGGCACAACGAAGGAGGCGGCGGGTAGATCGGTTCGATGCTGCAGGAAAGATCTCTTCAGTCTATCTTCACCATCGGTTGAGCCTCCGGGGACCTTTGCCCAGGGGACCCGACGGAGTCTTACTGATGAAGTGCGGCGCCCTCGGCAGGAATCGAACCTGCGACACACGGTTTAGGAAACCGATGCTCTATCCCCTGAGCTACGAGGGCACTAACCGTGCGGCGTAAACTACGAAATATTTATCCGGCTCCGCGCCCCTGTATGGCGGGTATAGACCAGAACGTGCCGGTTTTTCCATTGTCCCGTATCCTGTTCGGGCCCCTGCGGTTTGCGGATGGGCCCATTTTCCCCTCGCTCCTCCTGCAGATCTTCTCCTCCCCTTCATGACAAACGACTCCCTCCTCAACAGGAAGACGGTATTCGCGTGGTCGATGTACGACTTCGCAAACTCGTCTTTCACGACGCTGGTCGTCACCTTTGTCTACTCCGTCTTTTTTGCGAAGACCATGGCGGCGGACGAGATCCAGGGTACGGCGTTGTGGACGCAGGGCGTCTCCATGACAGCGATCGCGGTGGCCCTCCTGTCGCCCATCATGGGCGCCCTCGCGGACCGCGGAGGCTACCGTAAGGCGTTCCTGCTCCTCTTTACAGCCGTCTGTGTGGTCGCGACGACGATTCTCTACTTCCAGCTCCCCTATGAGACTACCGTTGAGCGCGGTATCGCGCCCCAGGCGATGTACGCGCTGTTCTGGTTCGTGATCGCGAACATTGCTTTCGAAATGGGTTGTGTCTTCTACAATGCATTCCTTCCCGACATTGCGCCTCCGGCCAAGATCGGTCGGGTGTCCGGGTACGGCTGGGCGCTGGGATATTTGGGTGGTCTACTTTGTCTCTCCGTGGCATTTGCCGGCCTTGTTTTTCCGGAGACACCACTTTTCGGCTTGAGCAAGGATGCCGGACAACATATCCGCGCCACGAACCTGCTGGTAGCCGGCTGGTTTGCCCTCTTCTCCATTCCGACGTTCCTGATCCTCAAAGAGGACAAGTCAGCCGTATCCCCGCCCGGAACGAACCTGATCCGCGCGAGCTTTCGCCAACTGGCGAACACCTTCGCGGAGATTCGACGCTTTCGACAGGTTGTGCGTCTGCTCATTGCCAAGATGATCTACAATGACGGACTGGTGACCATTTTCGCGATGGGTGGCGTGTATGCTGCCGTCGCATTCGGATTCTCTTTCGAGAAAGTGCTGGTCTTCGGGCTTGTGACAAACGTAAGCGCCGGGATAGGGGCATACTTCTTCGGATTCATCGATGACCGTCTCGGGGGCAAAAAGACGATTGCCATCACAATAGTGGGGCTGTTTACATCGACGCTCATCGCGACGCTGGCGCCCAACGCGGTCGTCCACGTGCTGGGGTTCGCGTTTCCGGGCGAGGTGTTCTTATGGCTCGCCGGACTGATGATCGGGATCTTCTCCGGCCCCAATCAGGCGGCCAGCCGGAGCCTGCTCGGGCGTTTTGCGCCTCCGGAAAAGGAAAACGAGTTCTACGGGTTCTTCGCTTTCTCCGGCAAAGCCACCGCCTTTGTTGGCCCGATGCTTTTCGGGGTGTTAACTACCGTCTTCCAAAGTGCCAGGGCCGGAATCTCGGCTATACTCGTCCTTTTCCTGATCGGAGGCGTTCTGCTTCAGTGGGTGAACGAGAAGGAGGGAATCGCCTTGGGCGGCAGGACGGCACCGATTCAGGAGGAAGGCGCATGACAACGGTCGGTCAGATCGAGAAAGCGATTTCGGAGTGGGCTCCGGTGGAGACAGCCCAGGGGTATGACAATGTGGGGCTTCAGGTGGGCGATCCCGCCGCACGGGTCAGCCGCGTCCTGGTGGCGCTGGACCTCACGCATGCGGTCATCGACGAAGCCGAGGCGCTGGCGGCGGAGTTGATCGTCACGCACCATCCCCTGCTCTTTCATCCCCTCAAGCGCCTTTCTCCCGACCGATTCGTTTCGGGTCTGGCATGGCGTCTGGCTCGCGCAGGGATCGCCCACATCGCTGCCCACACGAACCTGGATGTAGCAAAAGGGGGTGTTTCGTTTGCCCTTGCGGGGGTGTTGGGCCTGCAAGACGTCCGGGTCCTCGATCCGGCCCCTGACAGCCGCGTGAAGGTGGCCACCTTCGTTCCCGTCGAGAACGCGCCGTCCGTAAGGGCCGCGATGGCGGAGGCCGGTGCCGGCCGGATCGGCGCCTACGAGGCCTGCGCGTTCGAATCTTCGGGTACGGGGTATTTCAAACCACTCGCCGAGGCCAGACCGTATCTAGGCCGGCCGGCCGGTCCGCTCGAATCCGTGCAGGAAGTTCGGCTCGAGGTAGAGGTCGCGTCCTGGCGCCTGGGGGCCGTGTTGTCGGCACTGGCACAGGCCCATCCCTATGAAGAAGTGGCGTACGACATATACCCGCTCCGCAACCGAAGCCGGGATACGGGTTTCGGAGCCGTGGGCGTCTTGCCCGCTCCTGTGCCGCTCAATCGCTTTCTTGCGCAGCTGGCAGATGCGATCGAGGGTACGACCCTTCGGTACGTCGGAGCCGAAAACGGGGTCATCGCCACGGTAGCCGTATGTGGTGGCGCAGGAAGGAGCCTGATCGATGCGGCGATTCGATCAGGTGCAGACGCCTACGTGACCGCTGACCTGGGGTACCATTCCTTTTTTGAAGTGCTGGATTTCGTCGGTGACGCCACGCTGGCTTTGATCGACGCTGGACACTATGAGACCGAGCGTCCTGCTGAGCTCCTTCTGGTGGACAGACTGTCTGCGCAGTTTCCGGATCTGGACTGGACGCGCACCACGCTGCGGACAAGTCCGGTTCGTGACTTCGTCAGGCTTTCGAAGGATTGAAGAAAACGTGATGGCTGTGAACATCTGCGGATGAACCGAGTATTATTTGTTTGCATTTGAACGCCCCACTCTTTGACACTTACCATGACTTCAGACCATAGTGTACGTGACCAACTCAAGGCACTGATACGGTTGCAGTCGATCGACAGCAGGATCGATCGGATAGAGCAGTTGAGAGGGGATCTTCCTGAGCATATACAGGATTTGGAAGATGAACGGGCGGGGTTGATCACCCGCATTGAGAAGTATCATCAGGAGAAGACGCAGGGTGAGGTTGATCGGAGGCGGGCCGCACAGGCCATTCTGGATAGTGAAGCAGCCATCAAGCGCTATGAAGAGCAGCAGCTTCAGGTCAGAAACAATCGCGAATACGATGCGCTGACCAAGGAGATCGAGGCGCAGCGGCAGCGCATTGCGGAGATGCAGGCGTTGACGACGGAGGTGACGGAACGCGACTCCGATAACGTGAATCTCGTGACCGAATCCGACGAGCGGCTTGCAGATCTTGAGGCGCAAATCAGCGCCAAGAGAGAGGAGTTGCGCATCGTCGTGGAGGATACCCAGAACGAACAGGCCGCGCTGCTCGAGCAGAAGGCATTGGCCGCCAAGGAGGTTGAGGATCGGTACTTCAACGCCTACGAGCGGCTGCGACAGCGGATGCGTGATGGCCGCGCGGTCGTTCCCCTCGAGCGAGGCGCTGCATCCGGATACGCGGTTCCGCCACAACGCCAGGTGGAGATCCGTCAGCAGAACCGTATTGTGGTCTGCGAGCACACGGGCCGGATCATCGTCGACAAGGATCTCTTTGACGAGACGGTGAGAGAACTCGGCTTCTAGCCGGGCGTCCAACAGGTGTTCGCCGATCGGATCGTCGCGTCTTCGCCGTGAGCGAAGGCGAGGAAAGTCCGAACACCACAGGGCAGCGTGCTTCCTAACGGGAAGGCCCCGGACGTTGTGCGGGGACAGCACGTGCAACAGAAAGCAGACCAGCCGATGGTCCCGACTCCGGTCGGGAATCAGGTGATGGGTGAAATGGTGGGGTAAGAGCCCACCGGCGTCGGGGGTGACTCCGGCGGCCAGGTAAACCTCACGCGGTGCAAGGTCAAGCAGCTTCGGCGGCGCCTCGGCGCCGCACCCGTGGCCCGCGGGCGAAGCGGGTAGACTGCTAGAGGTCGCCGGCGACGGCGATCCCAGATAGATGACGATCCCTCCCCCCCCTTTGCCGGAAAGGCCGGGAGGACAGAATTCGGCTTACAGATCGGCGAACTCCGGCATAAACACGAGAGGCTCCGGATAACCCCGGAGCCTCTCTTCTTTTTTACTCGGACGGAGCGGGCTGCTGCCCTCCTCCCGGCGGCGACTGAACGGGAGGAATAACCGGCACCTCCACCGGCGCCTGCTGCGCTTCCCGCTGCAGGACGCTGTCCGGCGTCTCCCTCACTCCCACGAAAAAGTTGGACAGAATACAGAGCACGATGAAAGCGGACGCAAGAATCCACGTCGCCTTCTCCAGAACATCGGGCGCCTGGCGCGAACCAAGAATCTGCGTTGTCGCTCCCCCGGCCGCAATCCCGGCCAAACCTCCCCCTTTGCCGCTCTGGAGCAGGACCACCGAGACCATCAGCACGCCGATAATCGCAATGATTACAATAATTAATCCGTATATCATCTGAGATAGCGTCTGCGTAGCTTTAATACAGAATCATAAAGATACCGCATGGGCGACGATTATTCAAGTCGATCGCCCCGCGGTCGTGCGACTGAGATGATCCGCTGCGAGACGAAGGGCGATCGCCGTCTTCATGTCGCCCAGCTCTCCCCTTTCGGTCTTCGCAAGGGCCTCCTCGAACGGGAGCCGGATGACATCGAGGCGTTCGTCTGCATCTGAAACGGCAATTCCTGGGGTGAGTTGCTCGGCGAGGAAGAAGTGAATGATCTCGTCCGAGTACCCGATCGCGGGATACAGACTCTGCAAGTGGTGAAGGCGTCCTGCGCGCCAGCCTGTCTCCTCTTCCAACTCGCGCAGTGCTACTGATTGAGGGGATTCTCCCTCTGCATCGAACTTCCCTGCCGGCACTTCGAGAAATGCCGCGCGAGAAGCGTATCTCCACTGGCGTACCAGAATGGTCGTTCCGTCTTCGAAGAGCGGCACCACAGCGGAGGCCCCCAGGTGGCGAATCCACTCGCGTACCGATTCTGACGCGTCGGAGAGGCGAACCCGGTCGCGGTACACCTGCAGAAGCTTGCCGTCGAATACGTGAACGCTTTCGATCGTCGTTTCCTGGAGATCCATGACAAGAACCGGGGATAAGGGTTGTATCGACTGCGCGTCTCAACCGACCGCTTCCGGGCCGTTTGCGCGAAGTCCCATGATCTGCGCGGCCGCCGCGAGCGCGGCCGTCTCTGTCCTCAGGCGCCGGGGCCCGAGCGAAACTACCGCTGCGCCGGCGGCTTCTGCAGCATCCACCTCGCCGGGAGAGAATCCGCCCTCCGGGCCGATGAACACGACCAGGTCGAGAGCGGCCCGGCTCTCCTGCAATGCCACGTGAAGGGAACGGGAGAAATCGGCCCTTTCGTGGCAGAGAAGGCGCCGGGCTTCCGTTCCCGAATCAGGGCATGAAAGCAGTTCCTCATACCGGATCGGGGCGCGAAGCTGAGGTAGTCTGCTCCTTCCGGACTGTTTGAGTGCCGCCCGGGCTATCCGGTCGAGCCGACCCCGGGGGACGTCCGACCGCTCACTGCGATCGGTCTGCATAAAAGCCAGTTCGGTAACGCCCAGTTCTACCGCCTTTTCGACGAGCAACTCCAGGCGGGCCGGCTGCTTGATCATGCCGATGGCAAGGGCAAGGGCGAACTTCGGTTCCCCCACATCGGTTCGGCGTTCGACGATGCGGCCCCGAGCGCGAGAGGATTCTACTTGCTCGAGAACGGCCTTGTACCACCCGCCGGCACCATCGACGGCGACGAATTCATCCCCCGGACGAAGGCGAAGAACCCTGGCTGCATGATGGGCCTCTTCGGACGACAGCTCCAGCATGTCGTCGAACACGGCGGTGGGATCGACGAAAAGCTGCGTAGTGAACCGGCCGGATTTGGTCATCTTGGGCGGGATGGGGATCCAGAACACGATCCAACAACTTACAGGCCGAGGGAGATCCCGACATGGACCTTGGTTCCCAGACCTTCGGAGGGATTCAGGGCAAGACTGACGGTAAAATGGCCGGCCTCGGTCCCGAATTGCATTCCCATCCCGTATCCCGGATAGAGTTGCCAGTCCGAGCCTTGGAGCTCGTCTTCGGCACCGCTCCCGCTCCCGGACCCTGGTCTTCCCAATAGTCCGAGATCCGTGAAGAGGAACACATGGGAATCGTCATCCAATCGAACCCTCCATTCTCCCATCGCGCGGCCTGTAAAGTTGCCCTCGAATTGCTCTTCATTGTAGCCGCGCAAGGAATTTGCCCCACCCAACTGGAAAAGATCGGATTCATCATAGGCAGGAGAAAGCACGACCGAAGTCTCTCCCCCCCAGACCGCGATGTGACGGCCAACCACCGGCACGTAGTGTCGCCAAACGGCAAACAGCCGCTGCTGACGAAGTCCTTCTCCACGGGCCGGTCCCGGTGCCGATCCTGGGCCGGAACCCTGCGATCGCACCTTGGCACCCCGCTCTGCGCTGAGTGAGAGGACCCACCCCCTGGTCGGACTTCTCGGATTATCGAGACGGCTGACCCGGAATCCGATGCCACCAAACCACGTATTCGACCGAGGCACGGCAACAAGACTGTCCGTTCCGGGCCGGGTGGCCTCTCTCGATGCGGACAGGAACGCCTCCACGCTTCCTCCGAGCCGGTATCCCGTCTCGACCCGAAATCGCTGTCTCGCATACGTCGAATCCTTCTGGTATCCCTCGAATCCCGCGGCAAAGCGGAAGGGAGATCCGGCAACGAACGGGTCTTCCCCTTCGATCGCAAGGCGCGAAACGCGCGCGGGCATCCGGTTGAACTGGAACCGGAACCGTCGACCGGCTCCCATGAGATGGCGCAGGGATACATCCACGTTGCCGACAACGGATCCGCGGCGACTGCCGCCGGACGCGGGAAGATATCCCAACACCGCATCGAAGGCTCCGGGCGCCGATTCCTCCAGGGGGATGACAAGCACTGCAGCGCCGTTGGGCTCCACGATCAGATTGGGATTGCCGATCCGCTGAAAGTCGCCCGTCTCCACGAGTCGGCTCCGGATCTCACGAGCGTCGAAGGCCCTCAGCGGTTTGCCGGGCTCCAGACCTGCGAGCCGGGCCACATAACTGATTCGGGTCCGGCCTCCTCCTGGTAGCCTGATCTCCGCGAGCGTCGGCTGCTCGCCGGGATCGATCTGCAACCCGAGCCGGATGAGCCCCTGACCATCCACCACGCGTGTCTCGAAGCGGGTTACCCGAACCTCGGCCGTGACGTAGCCGAGCCGCTCCATGTGGAGCAGAAGCGCGTTGATGTCCTGCTCGAAGGGCTCAGGGTCGAAGACCTCCCCCGCTCTCGTGCGAAGCGATCGAGATGGAATGTCGAGACTGCCGAAACCGTCAACGTCGATCGCTTCTACCCGATAAGGAGGCCCTCCGGTAACCTGAAAGATCACGGAACCGTCCTCCTCCTTCCGAATCGAGTCAAATCGCGCCTCGAGCCGCCCCTGCCGCCGAAGGTAGGAGAGCAAGGACGGGATGGCCGATTCCAACGAATCCTCGGTCCAACGGGGATCAACGACCCACTCGAGGAATTCCCCGTCGACCGCCAGGCGCCATTTTTGAGGCGAGGCGGGGGGCTCCTGCCCGACCAACCCGGTCGTGAAGACAAGGCTGCAGCCGACCAGAAGAATATGGAAAGGGCTCTGGACCTTCACGAGACCTGAAACGTTCCGGGGCGACCGACCGTCCAGCCTGCGGCATGAGCGGCTGGTTGGCACCCGGATCGAAACGAACCGATCCGGTAGCCGTTCCTTCAGTTCGAATCACATCGTGCAACCCGCAGCGAATCGAGCGAATGAACCGGACACCGAATGATGCAACCGTTCGCCGGATCTGGCATGGCACGCTGCATGACTGGTTCCGGTCCAACGCCCGGATTCTCGCATGGCGCCAGGACCGAGACCCGTACCGAATCTGGTTGTCCGAGGTCATGCTTCAGCAAACCCGCGTCGATCAGGCCGGCGGCTATTTCGATCGTTTTCTCGCCCGATTCCCGACGCTGGAAGTGCTTGCCGGGGCGGATATCGATGAGGTACTTAGACTTTGGGAAGGGCTTGGCTACTATGCCCGTGCCCGTAATCTTCACAAGGCCGCTCGCGAGATGATCGACAAATACGGCGGCGTTCCCTCGGACCCGGCTCACTTACGCGCCCTCCCCGGCATTGGGGAGTACACGGCTGCCGCTGTCTTGTCAATCGCTTTCGATGCGCCGTACGCCGCTGTGGACGGCAACGTTACCAGGGTCCTCGCACGCGCGTTTGCCGTAGATACGGACGTACGGACGTCCGCTGCCCGCCGGCACATTGCGGTACTGGCGCAATCGGTGCTCGATGCGAACCATCCGGGGCTCCATAACCAGGCCATGATGGAATTGGGTGCATCGATCTGTTTGCCGAAGTCGCCCCGATGTAGTCGATGCCCGATTCAGAGCGCGTGCGCAGCGTTCGCACAAGGCGCTCCGGAACGGTACCCCGTGAAATCGCGGCGGCCTCCCATTCCCCACTACGATGTCGTGGTGGCTCTGGTCGGTGACGCGGAGGGTCGGTTGCTCATTACCAGGCGCCCGGAGGATGCCATGTTGGGTGGTCTTTGGGAGTTTCCCGGAGGCAAACGGGGAAGCGAGGAGTCCCTTCAGGAAGCTTGCCGGCGAGAATTGCGGGAGGAATTGGGCATCGACGTGGAAGTTGGGGCGGAGGTGCACAGCCTGTCCCATGCGTATACCCATTTCAGGATCACCTTGCACGCGTACCGTTGCCGACTCGTCGTGGGTCATCCCGCTCCGAAGAACGGAATGCCGGCGATGTGGGTTCACCCCGATGAACTTCCGTCTTTCGCTTTCCCGCGCGCCAACCGGCGCCTGATCGAAACCCTGATGGCCGGAGAACCGCAGGCTCGGCTATCGCATACGGACATCGTGGCCTGATATGGGACGCCCTGCGCATCGGATCCGGCGACTGTTTTCCGTGTTGCTGGCGTTTACGACGTCGTGTGTATCTGCCGTCTTGGGCCAGACGATTGACTCCGCATCGAGGCCCGGCGGAATGGCCCGCGATTCCCTCCAGCGCCAGATAGCCATCGAGTACGAAGCGGCCAGACAGTGGGCGATCAGAAGCGGAAACCCGTTCCGCCACAGCGATGAATCCGGTGTCTGGGAGATCGAGCGGATCGATGTAAATCGGCCAGTCTATCGCCGAACCCACAATCTGTCCGCCGCAGTAACCACGAGGACGGACCTTCTCCATGTTCCGGGCCTGTTCGAAACGCCCGTCACCGGCCAGGGGATGATGCTGGGAATCTGGGATGGGGGTCACGTGTATGCCGGGCATCGTGAATTTGACGGTCGGGTAACGTTCGGTGACAGTGCGCCTCTCGAGGACCATGCGACGCATGTAGGCGGAACGTTGGTCGCCTCCGGCATCCTGGCAGCTTCCCGGGGCATGGCTCCTGACGCAGGGCTCAAATCCTGGGACTGGAATGCAGACGCCGTTGAGATGCTCGAGGCCGCCGCGGCAGGTCTGCTCGTATCCAACCACTCGTATGGCCCGACGGCAGGCTGGACCTTCGCCGATCTGGAGGGCACCGGAGCGCAGTGGTATTGGCTGGGTGATTCGAGCGTGAACCCCGCCGAAGACTACACGTTCGGCTATTACGGTCGCGACGCCTCGAGATGGGATCGGGTTGCATGGGAATCCCCCTTCCTTCTTCCCGTGCTGTCGGCAGGAAACGATCGCAGTGACACGGGGCCGGCGGCCGGCCCATACCGGGTCCTGGACGCGGTGACAGGTGCATACCGCGACGAGACGATGGAAACGCGCTTCATCGCCCCCGATGGAGGAACCGAGGGGTATGACTCGATCGCCGGCCAAGCCGTCGCGAAGAATGTGCTGTCGATCGGATCGGTGGAGGATGTCGTTCCGGGATCCGACCTCCGGCCCCAGGTCAGCCGTTTCAGCAGTTATGGCCCCACCGACGACGGTCGCATCAAACCTGACCTGATGTGCAATGGAGAATCTCTCCTGTCTACCGCGATGGGGAGTGTCGATGCGTACCGCCTCTCGTCGGGGACGTCGATGGCGGCCGCGAACTGCAGTGGCTCGCTGATCTTGTTACAGCAACTTTACCTCGATCAGACCGGCGTTCCACTTCGGGCCGCGACGCTCAAGGGTCTCGCCCTCCACACGGCCCGTGATCTGGGGTCCCCGGGACCGGACTACAAGACGGGTTGGGGACTCCTGGATGCTGCAGAAGCGGCCCGCCATCTTCAGTCACGACTTCGAAACCCGGTCGCCGTGGTCGAAGACCGGCTTGAGGACTCCGTGCCCAGCGCCATGGCCCTCGTGAAGTCAGAAGCAGGCCCGGTTCGTCTGACGCTCAGTTGGACGGATCGGCCTGCCGAGGCAACGAATCCCGGAGCCGCAGGTCACCGGCTGCCTCTGCTGCTCCGAGACCTCGACATGCGCCTCGAGCATCCGGAGAGTGGCGAGACCTGGTTTCCGTGGGTGCTCGATCCGGAGCGACCTGCTGGGGCGGCGACGTTTGGCGACAACCAGGTCGACCCCGTGGAGCAGATCCGAATCGACGAGGCGCCGGGCGGAAATTACGTGCTTCACGTTTCAGTCGATCGGGCCCCAGGAGCAGAGGGTCCGGTGCCGTTCTCCTTGCTGGTTACAGGTCTCACCGACCGGTCCAGGTTCGTGTCGGTACCCGCACTCGAAACGCTTCTGGAGGGATCTCTGGTCCGGATTTCGTGGAATGCACTGGGCCAGGCGCGGGCAGGCGCCTTCTTGTTGGAGCGTGCTCGGGTCCCGCAGAACGCCGATTTTGCGGACTCAACGCTTGCCTTCGTGCCCGTCGACTCGGTCTATGCGCCCGCATCGGATGATGCCCGCTTCGAACTCATCGACGCAAGCGAGGCAGTCGGGCGATTCCGGTACAGACTGCTTTTCCGAGCGCCGCCTTTTGAGCCTACGGAAGAGGCCGGTGCAGACGTGTACGTACCCGTGGCCGACCATACAGGGATTCAAGCCGTTTCGGCTACCCCGGAGGGCGTGGCTTTGACCCTGACGCTTCAGCGCGTACGAGCGGACGCTCACTTCATGCTCGAAAGGCGTACGCTCGACTTCGATGTTTTCGGTGAGGCTGTCTTGGGAGCACCCGTACCCGTATCGCCCAGCCAGTTCCTGGCGCGGAACGCGTCCCCAACGAGCGCCTCATGGCTCGATCGCCTTCCCCCGGCCCGACGTTATCGGTACGCGGTGCGGGCCACGTCGATGGACGGGCTCGAATTTCAAATCGCCGAGTCTGACATCTCCGTTCCTGCTCCTCGACAGGCGGCCTGGGTCTCGGTTTATCCCAATCCCACCGGTGGGCGTTTCACCGGAGTGTTCGACGTTCCCGAGGAACGGACGGTTACGTTTACGGTTTTTGACGTGTTGGGCCGCTCGGTGGTCGGGCCGGAGTCTCAACGACTGGCTGCGGGCCGTCACAGTCGCCACTTTGATGCGGAGGGGTGGGCACCTGGTACGTATTATATCGTTCTAGACACCGGTACCTCGCGTCGTGTGCATCGTCTTATTCGAGTACGCTAGTGGATTTTGAAACCCTGATATGGCTGGCGGTCATCGCCTTCTGGATTTTCGGGCTTGGCCGGGGTAAGAAGTCGGCCAAACGCCGGACGGGAGTTCCCGGTCAGTCGACCCCTCCGACTTCCGCGCCTCCAGGGCAGGTCTCCGAGCCCGTTTCGGAAGCTCCCGCTTCGCTGGAGGAAGCACTTAGACAGATCCGCGAAGCCCTTGGTGAGGCGTCCGCGCCAGCACCACGGCCAGAGCCCGCCCCTTCCGCGCCCTCGCCCGTATCGAGCACCGGCACGTTTCACGAATCGACCAAACCCCAACCTCGGGATATTCGCGGCGAGCGTCCGGCACGTATCGCGGAGCGGACGCCTCCGCGCAGTCCGTCGCGTCGCGTTTCGGAGGAAGAGGCCGAATCTCCTTTCCGTTCCGCTGCGGAGGCTACCTTCGACAACCGATTTCGCGACAAATCCGGTTTAGGGGGCAGTGATTTCGTGAATCTGGAAGAGTCCATCAAAAGGCGAGCGGCTCGCCCATTGCAGCGATGGGAAAGATCGTTGGCCTCCCCCGGCGATCAGTCGCATCCTGCTCGGGCCGAGACGCAGGCCGAGGTTACGATTCGCGCGGGCTCGCCTGAAGATCTCCGGCAAGCCATTATCTGGACCGAGATTCTCGGACCGCCCAAATCGCGCCGGTAAGCTGTCGGAAGCCGTTCTTCCGCCGTTGCCGATTAAGAGCGCGATGGATGGGTGGGGCCTATTCAGCTTCCGTCGGGGTTCCTCCTTTCTTGAACAGGCCCGCTGCAACGGCACCGCCCGCAGCGCCGATCAACGCGCCCATCAGAATTCCGACGACGACGAAGAGGGCCAGGAAGGTGGGTGAAGTGAACCGCTCCGCCATCGACATAGCCTGTTCGATCTGCTCAGGAGATAGACCCTGCACCTCCAACTGCTGCCGCTGGACCTCCATTTGCTCCATGGGGTCTTTCATCAGACCGACCATCTGAAGGACGAAGCCCAGAATGGAAGACAACAGGGAGCCGATGGCGCCTGTAATGGCGCCCATCTTGGCCCCCTCGCCCGATGTCAGCGTGACCTCCTCCGTATCGGTGTAGTGCCACACCGCGAGCAGGGCCCCGAATATACCGGGCACGCAACAGGCCAACATCCCAAGGTACTGGTTAGCCTGTGCGACGAAGGCGAGGATGACGCCGATCAGTGCTGTCACGAGGGCGCCGAGCAGAATGGACTGGTTTTTTCCCTGCATGATTTCAGTACGCGGTTGGTGATGCACTCCCGGGAGGTGGTGCGATAGCTGGACGAGCCAAAGGTGGCGGCTTCCGATAACCGGCCCAATCGAGCACGGCGTCCGTGAGAAACCAGGCCGCGACGAAACCCACGGCGGCTCCTGTAAGATAGCGGCCTGCGGCCATTCCATCGAATAGGTCTGCCGCTGAAAGCATCCATTCGGCGCCCATGGCGCCCGTTGCCGTCAGAAGGATCGGGACGCCGCGTCTGCGCAGGCCGCTCCGAACGCGGAATACAGGCCCGACTAGCAGGACGCCCAGAAACAGGCCCGTGGCAAGTCCCCAACAACGGTGGCAAAGCGCGAACGGGACGCCGCCAACGGTAAAACTTCTGTCGGGCATCTGGTGGCATACGGATGAAAACAGTGCCCGAATGGTCGCCGAACCCCCTCGACCGACAAACGGAGGCAGCGCCGAGACCACCAGAACGGCGAGGCAGAGTCCAAGAAGGCCCATCCACAGGATGGCCGCTTTGCGATGACGCAGTAGGAGGCGGTGTGACGCCGGAAACGTTGCTACCAGGGATGCAATCATCACGGGGGACTTGTTCAGAACCGTCCGGTGGAAGATACTCGCCCTACCCTTTGGCGTCCAAGGTATCCATGATTTACCGAATCTTCACAAAATGCTCCGGGAACAAGGAGACCTTACGCAGGCTATTAGCACTCACCTGAAGAGAGTGCTAACATTGTACGCTCATGCGGCCATTACGGCGCTATTCAATCACTCACTTAATCCCTTATAAACAATGGTATCAATTACACCGCTCGCTGATCGAGTCGTGATCAAGCCGCTGCCGGCTGAAGAGAAAACGCTCGGTGGGTTGTTCATTCCGGACACCGCCAAGGAGAAGCCGCAGCGCGGTACTGTCGTGGCCGCCGGCCCCGGCCGCGTGGAGAACGGTACCAAGATCGAAATGTCCGTCAAGGAAGGTGATACCGTACTGTACGGCAAGTACGCCGGTACGGAAATCTCGCTCGACAATGAGGAATATCTCATTGTGCGCGAGTCTGACATCCTGGGCATCGTCAAGTAAGTGTGGACCCGGTCCTCGACCGGTCCTGCGATTTGAATCACATCTGAAAAACAATACGCTACCATGGCGAAAGAAATCATCTTTGATATCGATGCCCGCGACGCGCTGAAGCGCGGGGTCGATGCGTTGGCAAATGCCGTCAAGGTCACGCTCGGCCCGAAGGGTCGGAACGTGATTCTCGAGAAGAAATTCGGTGCTCCGACCGTCACGAAGGACGGCGTAACCGTGGCCAAGGAAATCGAACTCGAGAACAGGCTCGAGAACGTCGGTGCACAGATGGTGAAGGAGGTTGCCTCCAAGACGAGCGACGTGGCGGGGGACGGCACGACGACGGCCACCGTGCTCGCACAGGCCATCATGACGGCCGGCTTGAAGAACGTGGCCGCCGGCGCCAACCCGATGGACCTCAAGCGCGGCATCGACAAGGCCGTCATTTCCGTCGTTGAGGCGCTCCGCTCCCAGAGCCGCGAAATCCAGAACAAGGGCGAGATTGCCCAGGTGGCTACGATCTCCGCCAACAGCGACACGACCATCGGCGACCTTATTGCCGATGCGATGGAGAAGGTCGGGAAGGACGGTGTCATCACCGTTGAAGAAGCCCGTGGAACAGAGACGCAACTCGACGTGGTCGAAGGGATGCAGTTTGACCGCGGCTATCTTTCTCCCTACTTCGTGACCGATCCGGACAACATGGAGGTCGTGCTCGAAGATCCGTTCGTGCTGATCCACGACAAGAAGATCAGTGCCATGAAGGATCTTCTTCCCGTCCTCGAGAAGGTCGCCCAGATGGGCGCCCCGATGTTGCTCATCGCCGAGGATATCGAGGGAGAAGCCCTCGCCACGCTGGTCGTAAATAAGCTCCGCGGCACGCTGAAAGTGGCGGCCGTGAAGGCGCCGGGATTCGGCGATCGTCGTAAGGCGATGCTGGAAGACATCGCGGTTCTCACCGGCGGAACGGTCATCTCCGAGGAGAAAGGCTACCGTCTGGAGAACACGACCCTTGATTCACTCGGCCGTACGAAGCGCATTGTCATCAACAAGGACAACACGACGCTGGTCGACGGTGCCGGAGAAGAAACGATGATCCGCGCCCGGATCAACCAGATCAAGCAGCAGATCGAGACGACGACATCGGATTACGATCGTGAGAAGCTGCAGGAGCGTCTGGCGAAGCTGGCAGGCGGCGTGGCCGTCCTGAAGATCGGCGCCGCCACGGAAGTCGAAATGAAGGAGAAGAAGGCCCGTGTAGAGGACGCGCTCCATGCGACCCGTGCCGCCGTCGAGGAAGGTATCGTGGCCGGCGGTGGCGTTGCCTTCATTCGCTGCCTCAAGGTGCTGGATTCGGTCGTAACCGAAAATGAAGACCAGGTCATCGGCGTCAACATCGTCCGCCGGGCCCTGGAAGAGCCGCTGCGCCAGATCGCTGAAAACGCGGGCGCGGAAGGTTCGATCGTTGTCCAGAAGGTCAAGGAAGGCACTGGTGACTTCGGGTACAACGCCCGGACCGAGACCTATGGCAACCTCATCGCCGAAGGCGTCGTGGATCCGACCAAGGTAGCGCGCACGGCACTCGAGCACGCCGCCTCGGTTTCCAGCCTGCTCCTGACGACGGAAGCGGTCATCGTGGACCGTCCGGAGAAGGAAGCCCCGCCGATGCCCGGTGGCGGCGGAATGGGCGGCGGAATGGACTTCTAGAAGTCCTCCGCTGGACCGCACAAAATGAAGAGGGCGGGACTCGTGCCAACGGGTCCCGCCCTCTCGCTATTTGAAAAGGGTTTGCCCGGCTACCTGTGCACACCCCGTTCCAGCGACCAGCCTCGCCATCCGGGCAGACCAAACCGCAGTGTCCGCTCAGGCAGAGCGTCCGTCTTCGTCCAGCATCTCCCTGATGAATTGTGCGGCGAGCCGGTCGGCGGCTTCCGCCGACGTCGACTCCGCGTAGATCCGCACGATCGGCTCCGTATTGGACTTCCGAAGGTGGACCCACCCTTCGTCCAGGTCGATCTTCACGCCGTCGATCCGATTGATGCGGGCATGCGCATACCGTTCGGCCATTCGTCCGAGCACCACATCCGCATCGAGACTCCCGATCGACACCTTGTTCTTGGAGATGAAGTACCGGGGATACGTTGACACAAGGTCCGAGAGTGAGGAGTCCGTATCCACCAGCATTTGCAGGACGAGGGCCGTGCCCGACAGTGCATCCCGGCCATAGTGCACGTCGGGCAGGATGACGCCTCCATTTCCTTCTCCCCCCAGTACGGCTCCCACTTCCTTCATGCGGTCGACCACATTCGCCTCTCCGACAGCGGAGCGATAGACCGTTTGACCATACCGCGCCGCCACATCCTCGATCGCTCTCGAGGAGGACAGGTTGGTGACCACCGGGCCGGGCTTGCTACGGAGCAGGAAATCGGCCGCAACGACCTGCGTGAGTTCCTCCCCGATGAACACCCCCCCGTCGGCAATGAGCGCCAGACGATCAACATCCGGGTCAACAGCAAGACCCAGGTCTGCCCCCTCTCGCCGAACGACCTCGCAGATTTCGGTCAGATTCGCAGGCAGCGGTTCGGGCTCGTGCGCGAATCGGCCGTCAGGGATGCAGTTCAAACAGATCAACGAGTCACCTGAAATCCCGAGCCTCTGTAGCAATCCCGGAAGGGCAATTCCTCCCACGGAATTAACCGCATCCACGACGACGCGGAAGCGGCGGGCCGCGATGCGATCGGGGTCCAGATATGGGAGAGCCAGCACCCGATCCAGGTGATTCGCGAAGAAGTCGACCTGCTCGTACGAACCGATGCGATCGTACCGTTCCGTGAATGGATCGCCCTCCGCCTGCGCAAGCACGTCGAGGCCTTCCTTGCTGCTCAGGTATTCGCCCCGTTCGTTGAACAGCTTGAGTGCGTTCCATTCGGCGGGATTGTGGGAAGCGGATACCATGACTCCACCGACAGCGCCTGCGTGCAGCAGCCCGAGGGTGAGCGTCGGCGTTGCGGCCTGCCCGGCATCCAGAACCCTGCAGCCGGTGCCTTGAAGGGAAGCCGCCACAAGCCGGCTGCATAGTTCACCGGTTTGACGCCCGTCCCGTCCGAGGACTACCGCAGGTTCCTGACCGAGTGATTGCGCACGCCGGCGGCACCATGCGCCGAAAGCGGCGGCAAATCGGACGATGGAGACGACATCCAGGCCGTCCCCGAACACACCGCGAATCCCGGAAATCGAAGTTACTAGAGGCATTTGTTTCGGATAGTTGGAGGTCGATCGGACTACGAGCGAGACGCGTTTCTGATCCCCGCGGCAGGCCGCAATCGGCTGTTTGCCGAGTGATTCGAACCGTCATAGCGGAACCATGTACGGCGCGAATCCGTTTTAATATACTGTCCGAACTCATCCGCCAACCCTCCCGGCCGTTTGGATCGGTCTCTGCGGTTGCAGAGTCGGATCGCGCCCCAACCACCGACTGATGCATCCGTCGTCGCCGACCGTTGAAACTCGAACCGTTCTGAACAAGCGGCGACATCTGTCTGCCGGTCAGCGGCTGGTCCGATCGCGGTGGTTGGATCTCTGGGATCTGATCAAACCGGAGATCAGTTTCCTGGTAACCATCTCTGCCCTGGCAGGCTTCCTGCTCGCGTCTCCTTCGTCGATCAATCCGACCTTATTGATGGGCGCCCTTAGCGGGATTGCGATTACCGCTGCAGGAAGCGGGGTTCTGAATCACGTTCTCGAGTCCCGCTTCGACGCGCTCATGCATCGCACGGCGCGCCGCCCCATACCCGCGGGTCGGATTTCGGCGACAGGGGCATCGATACTCGGACTCGTGCTGGTGCTTGTTGGAACTGTTGTTTTGTTTACCGGAGTGAACGTGTTGACGGGATGGCTGGCCTTGACTACGGTGGGCGCCTACCTGCTCGTCTATACGCCCATGAAGCGCCGCAGCAGGTACAATACGCTGATCGGGTGCATACCTGGAGCGTTGCCGGCGCTTGGGGGATGGACCGCCGCAACGGGTTCCGTCGGGGTGGGCGGCCTGGCCTTGTTCGCCATTCTGTTCGTCTGGCAGATGCCCCATTTCCTGTCTCTGGCCTGGATGTACCGGAAGGACTATTCCCGGGCCGATTTTGCCATGTTGCCTGTCCTGGAGCCGGACGGGCGTTCTACAGGCCGGCAGGTCGTTCTCTTTACGATCGCGCTTTTTGTCGCGAGCCTTTTGCCGGTTGCCGCCGGCCTGGCCGGGCTGCCTTATTTGCTCGGCGTCATTGCGCTGGGTGCGTATTTCCTCAAACCAGCCGTCGTATTCGCGAAAAGCCTTTCGCACCATTCGGCCCGCGCGGTCC
>CAYLXM010000045.1:22108-31099 GCA_964387555.1 uncultured Rhodothermales bacterium
TCTGGCTTCGATCGTCTACGTACCTGCCCTCGTGCTGATCATCTTTGTCGATCGGCTCGTGTAGCACACTGTCGGTTGTACGTCTCGACGGTATATCTCCTGTGTACGCACGATGCGGATTTGGCGCGGACGCACCATGACCTCGAACGGCAATTCTCCGAACCCCCCATTTGTCCTGATCTGGGCGATCGCGGCCGGATTTCTCGTCGCTCTCGTCGGGTGCGGCTCCCCCCGCCAGGTCGTTACGATCCCTGTCCGGACCGAAGTACTTCAAGAGACGGCCGTCCCGTTTGCGCTCGATGAGATGCTCGGAACCGATCCGTCTGTTCGGATCGGTCGACTCGAAAACGGGATCACGTTCTACATCCGCAGAAATGAGAGGCCGCTTGACCGCGCGGAGCTTCGTCTTGTGGTCAACGCGGGATCGGTCCTGGAAGACGACGATCAACTGGGCCTCGCTCATTTCGTCGAACATATGGCCTTCAACGGGACCAGGCGGTTCGAGCGGCAGGCGTTGGTGGACTATCTCGAGTCGATCGGCACCCGCTTCGGCCCGGATCTCAACGCCTACACCGGCTTTGACGAAACGGTCTTCCTCCTGGAGGTCCGTACCGACAGCGCCGCCCAGCTGGCAACCGGATTGGAGATTCTTCGCGAGTGGGGGGACCAGATCGCCTTCGAAGGTGAGGAGATCGAGAAAGAGCGCGGCGTCGTGCTGGAAGAATGGCGCCAGGGACTCGGGGCCAGCTCCAGAATCCGCGACACGCACTTCCCCGTGCTCTTGCAGGGGTCACGCTATGCCAGAAGACTTCCCATCGGAGATCCGGAGTTACTCGCGACGTTTGATCACGAGGCGCTCATTCGGTTTTACCGCGATTGGTATCGGCCGGATTTGATGGCTGTCGTCGCCGTTGGAGACTTCGATCCGGATTCCGTTGAGGTGGGAATTGTGAGTCGGTTTGGCGACATGCCTGGAAGGGATGCGCCCCGCGCTCGTGCCGTCTTCCCGGTGCCCAGCCATGCCGAGCCTCTGGTTTCGATTGCTACGGATCCCGAGTTGCCTTATGGGTCGGTTGAGATCATTTTCAAACGGCCTCGGCAGGACGGAGGGAGCCTGTTGGATTTTCGTCATCGACTTGTCTCAAGTCTCTATAACGGAATGTTTAATGCCCGCCTATCGGAGCTCACCCAGGATGCTGATCCTCCATTGACGGCCGCGTTTTCCGGATCGCAGCGGTTTGCGCGGTCGGTCGAATTTCATTCGCTCCAGGCCATCGTGCGCGAGGATCAGTACGCTCGCGCGCTCGAGACTTTGCTCGCCGAGGCTGAGCGCGTGAGACGGTTCGGGTTTGGAGAAGGGGAACTGGCGCGGCGCAAGGCGGAATTGCTCAGGTCGTACGAACTGGCGTATGCCGAGCGGGATAAGACGGAGTCGGCACGCTACGCTTCCCAGTACGTCCGGCACTTTCTGGAAGGCGACCCGGTCCCGGGCATCGATCGCATGCTGGATGTCGTGCGGCAACTTCTTCCTACGATTGGGCTTGACGAAGTCAACGAGCGCGCCGTCCGGACCGTTCAGGCAGAGAACCGGGTACTCCTTGTCAGTGCGCCGGAGCGCGACAAGGACCATCTTCCATCAGACGAGGAGCTGCTTGCCAAAATCGCCGCTGCGGACTCGCTCGATGTCACACCGTATGTCGATCGGACGCTGGATGCCCCGCTTCTCCCCGGGTCGCCACCCGCGGGCAGGATCCTCGAGGAGACGCACTTGCCCGAAATCGACGTAACGCTACTCAGGCTCTCGAACGGTGCGCGTGTCGTATTCAAGCCGACAGATTTCAAGAACGACGAGGTGCTTTTCTCCGCCACTTCTCCGGGGGGCACGTCACTGGTTCCGGATTCCCTGTTTCTCGCAGCCTCCATGGCGGCGGGCATCGTGGGCCAGAGTGGTGTAGGCAATTTCGGACCAATTGAACTCGACAAGAAGCTGTCGGGCAAGGTCGTCGGCGTCTCCCCGTCCATCTCCGGTTTGTCGGAAGGTCTCGGCGGAAGGGCCTCACCGGCCGATCTGGAGACGCTGTTCCAGTTGATCTACCTCTACGGGACGGCCCCGAGGGCCGACAGCGTCGCCTTCGAGTCGTACCGGAAGCGGTTGGCCGGGATCTTGTCCACGTCGAAAGCCGATCCTGCGTCTGCGTTTTCGGATACGATTCAGGTGACGATGGCGCGGTATCATCCCCGTGCCCGCCCGCTCACAGAGGACATGCTCGCCGAAATGGATCTTCAGGCATCGTACCGGATCTTCCGGGACCGGTTTGCCGACTTTGGCGACTTCGTGTTCTACTTCGTGGGCAATTTTGAGGCCGATCGAATGAAGTCGCTTTCGGCGCAATACCTGGCGCCTCTGCCTTCGGACGGTCGCCAGGAGACCTGGATTGACCTCGGCATTCGACCGCCGGACGGTCGGGTCAGCAAGACAGTCCGCCGCGGCATCGAGCAGAAGAGCAGCGTTCAGATCGTATACACGGGGAAGGCGCCGTGGTCTATGGACGAGCGCCGCCTTCTGAGCGTCCTCTCGCAGGCCTTCCAGATTCGTCTTCGCGAAGTGCTCCGCGAAGATCTGGGGGGTACCTACGGCGTGAGTGTGGGCGCCTCGATCAGTCCGGAGCCCTACCCATCGTACCAGTTTTCGATCTCATTCGGATGCGATCCCCAGCGGGTTGATGAGTTGAAGACGCAGGTCTACGCCCAGGTTGATTCACTCATCGCCTTCGGACTTGAGCAAACCTACCTGACCAAAGCGCGGGAGGGCATGCTCCGCACCCAGGAAACCAGTTTGCGCGACAACCGATACTGGCTCTCGACCATCGCCCTGTACGATCGCTACGGGCTCGATCTGCAGGATATTCCTAACAGTCTCCGGCGTATGCTGGAGAGGCTCACTCCCGCCCATCTGAAGAGTACAGCCCAACACTACTTGGCCACGCCAAACGTGGCCGAATTCGTGCTCTTACCGGAACACTGAGTCGGGCAATGGAGCGGACGGCCTATTCGGAGGGCGCGAAGCTGTTGGCCGCTTCCTGGACGGTCTCATAGTCCTCGAAGACGCCTTCGAGAAGTCGCGTCATCAGGAATACGTTCCGGATTCGCTTCTCCATGCCGGCCAGCTTCATATCCCCACCGGCCCGCCGCACGGATGTGAGGCTGCCGATCAGGATGCCGATACCGGTCGAGTCCATGAACTCGGTGTTCGAAAGGTCGATGATGATTCTCTTCTGCCCTGCCTCGGCCAGTTCATCGATTTTGTCCTTGAGAGGTTGCCCTTCGATACTGCCGAGGAACTTGCCCGTGATCTGGACAACGACGGCCTTGTAGAGTTCGCGAACGGTAAACGCCATGGGAGGTGGAGGTAGAGCGGTTAGGACTTGCCGGATATGATTTGGTAAAATACGGCAGTTGGTCGGTTCGCGCCACCACGGAAAGGTCTATGTTTGCGAAGTGACCCTCTACCGTGCCTGGTTTCCGATTCCGGCCCGTCGGTCCGTTGACGGGGCCGTGTGGTCCCTCTGACGCCCTTGATCTTGGAGCCGTCGGCCAAGCAACAAGAAACGACGATATCGCTGAACGCGTTCATCTTTTTCTGATCTATGGACCTTGTGCCCATGCCCTCCCCCCGTGACGCCCGTCCATTACCGAAGCGCGATCTTGCCGCGATGACGCTGCAAGAACTCACGTCTCTGGCAGAGATGCTGGGGGAAAAGGCCTACCGGGGTCGACAGCTCTTTCAATGGGTTCACGGCAAGGGCGTGGCCTCGGTGGACGAGATGACCAACCTTCCTGCCCGTTTTCGAACGCTTCTCGCTGATCACACCGAAATCCATCGCATCTCCCCCTCGACCCGGCAGC
The DNA here is from genome assembly GCA_964387555.1 of uncultured Rhodothermales bacterium. Taxonomy (GTDB): domain Bacteria; phylum Bacteroidota; class Rhodothermia; order Rhodothermales; family CAYLXM01; genus CAYLXM01. The sequence continues at coordinate 26,015 of CAYLXM010000045.1, forward strand.
GCTCGAGTGACGGAACGCTGAAGATGCTCTTTCGGCTCACTTCGGGATTGTCGATCGAGACCGTGCTGATTCCGGACCTGGAAGACGATGGCTCACCGAACCGGCTCACTGTGTGTGTTTCGAGTCAGGTGGGATGCGCCATGGGCTGTGTGTTCTGTGCAACGGGTTTGCTGGGATTCAAGCAGAATCTCAGTGCGGGAGAGATCGTCGATCAGGTGCGGTTCATGGATCGTGTGGCTCGCGAGGAGTACGGGAGGGGCATCACCAATGTCGTATACATGGGTATGGGCGAGCCCCTGTTGAACTACCGCAACGTCCTGGCCAGCACGGAAATCCTGGGGCATCCGGCCGTTCTTGGGCTTTCTCCGCGCCGCATCACGGTGTCGACTGTGGGACTGGCGGCTCGGATCGTACAGTTGGCGGAGGAGCGGGCGCCGTTCAAGCTGGCGATTTCTCTTCATGCCCCCACGGACGAGAAACGGAGCGCGATCATGCCGGTCAACCGGAGCACGCGCACGGATCTTCGCGCCTTGCGCGATGCGGTGCAGACATACGACCGGTTGGTGGGCAGACCGGTCACCTACGAATATTGTCTGTTTGAGGGCACAAATGACGGAGAAGAGGATGCGGAAGCCCTCGCCGATGTGGCCGGATGGGCGCCCTGCAAGGTGAATCTGATCCTCTACAATACCGTCGCGGGGTTGCCATTTCGGCGGCCCTCCGAGGCCCGGCTGCACCGCTTCATTCGCCGGCTCGTTGCGCGCGGCGTGACCGTTACGGTGCGGCGCAGTAGAGGTCAGGACATCGACGCGGCCTGCGGGCAGCTGGCGGGCCAGGATGAGCGTGGCATGGCGCAGGAGTGAGAAGAGGCCGACGCGGTTTGTGTTCTACCCGTGCGGCGCGGTGGCTATCCTTCTATCGGCGTCCAGCTTTCGACCCCATCGTACCACGATCTCCGGCAATGCTTCGACGTCAGACAGGGTGGTGCGGAAATTGACGATGCACGCCCGCAGGAGGTATTTACCCTGGACGACGGCATTGGAGACAAACGCCTCGCCCCCCGATTGCAGGTGATTGAGGATGTCTTCGTTCAGTTTGTTCAAGACCTCTTCTGCCTGTTCGCCGTCGGCGGACAAATCCGGCGGAACGAAGCGGAACGTGGTAATGCTCAGGCTCTGTGTGACCGCCTGCAACTCCGGATGCCGGTCGACCGCCCTGAAGAGTGCCTGTGAGAGGGCGATGTCATCGCCGATCATTCGGACGTAGCCTTCTTTTCCCACCTGGCGCAGTCCAAGCCAGACTTTGAGCGCACGGAAACCGCGCGAATTCTGTAGTCCGAATGCGTGGTAGTTGACCGGCGGATCATCCTGCATGTCACCAAAATTGTAGTAGGCCGGGTGATGGCTGAAGGTGTCTGCCAGATCATGTTGATCGCGAACCAGCGCACAACCGGCTTCCAGCGGGCTGTACAGCCACTTGTGTGGATCCAGTGCAATCGAATCGGCCAGACGCAATCCCAGCAAGGCCGGGGAGGCATCTGGGAGCACCGCAGCGGGAGCACCGTATGCACCGTCAACGTGGAACCACAGACCATACCTGGCACAGACGGCTGCTATTTCAGGGAGCGGATCGATCGCACCGGTGCTCACGGTACCTGCTGCGCCCACCACGAGAAACGGGACATGGTTGTCCGCCCGGTCGGCGATGATTTGACGTTCCAGGGCCTCCACGTCCATCTGCTGCCGGTCATCGGTCTGAATCCAGCGAATGGATTTCCTGCCCAGGCCGAAAAGCTCTGCTGCTTTGTCGATCCAGGTGTGTGTTTCGCTGGATACGTAGGCGACGAGGCGCCTGCTTCCCGGCCCCAGGCCATCTGTCTTGAGATCCCAGGGCGTTTTCGCCTTGCGTGCGGCCAGAAAGCAGACGAAGTTTGCCATGTTGCCTCCACTGACCATCAACCCGCCGCAGGTTCTCGGGTAGCCGATCATGTCGGCGATCCAGCGAATGGTCTGGGCCTCGATTTCGCTCGCCACTGGAGACAAGATCGAGGCGCCCACGTTCGGATTCACCGAAGCGGCCAACAGGTCGGAGAGCGCACCGATGGGCGACGCCGAGGCGGTGATGTACCCCCAGAATCTCGGGTGGCCGTTGAAGAGGGAGTGGTCGAACAGCAGCTGTGCCGTCTCCGCCAGCAAGTCGTTTGCGGGGGATCCGTGCTCCGGAACCCTATCGTGCGGGAGCAGGCTACGAATGGCTTGAGGGGTCTCCCCCGTCGTCACGGGGCGATCGGGCAGTCCATCGAGGAACTCCGCGATCCTATCTACCAGCTGGTGGCCCAGCTCGCGGAACGCCGCGCCTCGAATTTCGAGCGGCGCCTTACGATCCATAAGGTCGGGGATACGGCGGTCAGACTTCGGTGACATGGTGCTGGTGGTTGGCCGATTTCGGGCGCATCGGTTGGGACTTCCTGCCCTTCTTTGCCGGGATTTGCCGGGGAACGGTGCCGCTCCGACCTCGCTCGTGCCTTTCGTGGACCTGCGGATCTTGCACCGATAGATCGGCAATCGGACAACATCGAGAGAAAGGGAATCCGAGCGGGAGGTTAAGGAGAAGAGCGAAGAGATTCAGCACAAAAAACGAATTGGCGCAAGGTTGTCCCGGCGGCCCGTTCCTCCGGGCGGCTTCTCTTCCGTGCTCTTTGAAGCAGAGCGCGATGTCGAGCGCGTGGCATTCGCGCCTTGCGGTTGGGGATTCCGGCCTCGTCCGAAACACACCGCGTTCCGGCAAACGGTTCGGGATCTGCGCGCCCGCCGATCGCGGGGACGTTTCGTGCGGCGCGGGATGCCGCAGGAACGAACTTCGAGCCGGCGGCGGGGGTATTCTGGAGGTGAATCACAAAACCGGGGCGCCCGTCCGGGCGAGCCCGGTTTTGCGCTGAGGCGCGCGAGCAAGGTTGCCCCCCATTCTTCCGAGGCAATTCGCATACTTCAGATCGGGAGAGCGGCTACACTGATCAAAGAGGCCATCCGGTGCGATCTGGGCCGGTTTGCGTGCGCCTCAACCACCACAAGATTGCTGGAGCCATGTTTCGGAGCCTGACTTTTGTGTCGCTTCTGCTGCTCGCCTTCGTGGCCGGGCTTTCGTCGACGGTTGTTCGCGCCCAGTCGGGTGTGGGCGGAGGGGAATCCGAGTGGACGATGGACGCGTTCCTCATCTACATCGGATGGCCGGAGGGGGCGCGGACGGACGACAGCGAGGGGGTCATGCGGACGCTCGCCGGGGCGGGGTTTAATGCGGTGATGTGGGATAGCGGGAAGCTGGATCTTGCCGCGAAATACGGGATGAAGGTGATGACGACGGACATCACGGCGGATCGGACGGCGGAGGTGTCGGGCCATCCTGCCTTATGGGGGTATCACATCCTGGACGAGCCGCGGCTTGCGCAGTTCGACTCGATGGCGGTGCTCGTGGAGGCGTTCCGGAGGGCGGATCCGACGCATCCGGGGTATGTCAACATGTACTCGTGGGCGGGGGACTTCCTGCGCACGTACATGGCGAAGGTGAAGCCGATGTTCCTCAGTTACGACTGGTATCAGTGGTGGTGGGGCACGGAGATGCACTATTCGCGGCTCGAGCAGTACCGCGAGGCGGCGGTTCTGGCGGGGGTGCCGCTGATCAACTGGCAGGAGGTGAATTCGAATCCGAACATCGAGTGGGGCGGGGATGGGACGTGTCCGGCCGACAACATCGACCGCCTCCGGTTGAGCGTGTACACCTCGCTGGCGTATGGCGTGAAGGGGATCGAATGGTTTACCTCGTCGCTGGCGTTCGAACGGGGGACGCCTAATCTGAACGCATGCGGACTAGACGTGGCGGCGATCAACGTCGAACTGAACAAACTCGGTCCGGTGCTCGTGCCGCTGCGTTCGGTGGATGTATTCAATACCCCTCCCCTGCCCCGCGGGACACGTGAGGCGCCGCCGGATCACTGGTTTCAGGTGACGGGTGAGGAAGCGGCGGCCGGGTTTACGATCGGGTTCTTCAAGGATGCGGAGGATGTGGACTATGTCCTCATCGCGAACCGGGATTACCAGCGGATGCAGCAGGCGGACATCGTGACGCAGACGAAGTGGAGGGACGTGCCGGGGGTCGATTCGGTGGAGATTTTCGACATGGCGTCCGGCCAGTTCGTCCCCCGACGCGGCCGTGGCTGGTTTTCGCTGCAGGTGCCTGCGGCGCGGGGGGTATTGTTGAAGGTCAGGAGGAGTCCGCGGCCGGAAGCGGGATAGCGTGTCGCAGACCTATCAGGATCTGCATGATGCCTGAAGCCCGATCCCCTGCAGGCGGATGAGGCGTGGCCCGAGCCGTGCGCTCGCGGTTGGGCCGGGACTCCACCGTTTCCCGATTGTCCTAGAATTTGGATGCCGCATCGCTGAAGGCGGAATTCAAGGATTTCCAGGCCGACTCGACGCCGCCTTTGACCGAGTCCCACGCTTCGTCACCCGCCTCGGCCAGTTCCGACAGCTTGTCCCTACCGTCCGCGAGTTTTCTTTCGAGTTGTTCGATTTGATCGTTGAGTTCAAGCCCGGCTTCCGCGGAGGTGCCTTTTGCCTTCGCTCTCAGTTTATCCAGCTCAGCCTTCCACTCATCCAGTTTCGCCTGCTGCTTCTGCTGATACATTTCCTTGTTATTCATAGTACGCTCCTCTGGTTTGGTTGGGGCGCCGCATAGCGCAAGCGGCACCGCAAAAAGCCCTCTTCGGGTCCGAGGGCTATGGATATCCACCAGGAACAGCCGACTTCTGCCTGAATGCCCCGCGTCTGGGGCCGTGGTTGCCCGGCAGACGCGAACAAGCGTCATTCGAGCGCTGCATGCGGCGTTCTGAGCGACCGGACGAGATTCGCGAATTGCGAAGTGCTACGGCCTGAAAAGACGGCGTGACGTCTTGATCAGCTTCAGATCCCGGTTTTCGAGCCGGGCGACCGTTCATGATGTGTGTACTAATATAGGTATTTCCACTATTCTTTCCAAGCCGGGGGGCGGTTTTGGGGTGGAGGCGGCGCCTTCGGAAACCGTGTTGGCCGG
>CAYLXM010000046.1:0-30889 GCA_964387555.1 uncultured Rhodothermales bacterium
TCCCAGTTCATCCCGAAACTCCAGCCCATGAGGTCCCACGGCCTGCCCTGCGGCGCCAGGCACCGCGCTTCGAAGGCCGCCATCGCCACGCTGTTGACGGGCGGAAGGTCGCCCGACAGGAAATCCACCTTCGTGTCGACCGGCTCCGGCATCATGGAGGAGTAGGCCCAGTTGCTCGCGATCTGATATTCGGGATCGAGGGCATGCAGACTGTCCACGTAGTGTGCCAAATACGACCGGAACGCCCTCCGCATGAACTCCAGGTAGTCGCGATACCCTGCCTCGCCGGGTTTGGGCGCCGTTTCGACGCCGGTCTCGGCGCGCCAGGCGGCGAGGGCGCGCGGACCGTAATCCGGCTGCATCGCCCAGCACTCCCCATCCACCCACACCCCGTCGATGCCATACTCGCGGCGCATCTCCCAGAGTTGGGGTATGAGGAGATCGTCCACAAACGGACCAAAGACGGAGGTGTTGTCCGGATCGAGCTTCCCCTGCGCATCCACCCGCGCCCACTCGGGATGGTCGCGCACCGCCTGCTGGTCGTAGACCCCGGAGTGGTGGACATAGAGCGCCACGCCGTGTCGGGAGGTAACGTCGCGCCAAACCCGCAGCGGGTCGCGGACGAATCCGCTTACCGGTGTGCCAACCTTGGTGGGGTAGCTGGAGATGCCGGGATGCCCCTTGCTGTCTACCTGCACAAAATCCGGCTTCACGGCGGCCAGGAGGGAGTCGATCATCCCCCCCGTCAGCGTCTCTCCGGCGTTATCGATGCCGCGATCGGCGTGAAGATCGAAGTGGAGGCCGAAGAAGCTGTCGGCCCGCCGCAACCGATCGGGTTCCTGGGCGAGGAGGGTGGAGGTGAGGAGGAGGTGAAGAAGGAGGAGGCGGAGCAAGGTCGACATGGCAGGGTGTAGCGTACGGCGTCGGTTCACGTCGGGCCACCGATCCGTGCGAGAGAAAGCAGGGTGGCTGGTGATCGGACCTATACTACGAAGTGACAGCCTCTGGTTCGACGTCGATACGCCGCATCCTCGCTGCTGCGGCATGTTCAGAGCGTCCTGTCATGCGGCGCCGCATTTCCGTTTTTCCGGACGCATGCGCTGCCTGGCCGGCGTGACGCAACCCAGCGAAGGCGATGCGTTACGGTGGGCCCCCGAGGGGCGTTTGCATGGCATTGGTGGGGTCCGCCGAACGGGCAGGCCCGGGAATCCGGGAGTGCCGCCCGCCTGGGCGGATCGGTGCCTCCCGATGGACATCTGCCGGCATGAACCGAGGTTTCGCTGGTCTAATGGATGGCCGATTTCCGTTGCGTCCTGAGTGGACCGTGAGTAAACTATAAACCTTGCGTCCTCGCACCGAAGTCAGGAGAATCCCGGAGGTAGTGATTCCCTGGGGGCTCGGGCAGACGCGATGCGAGGACCCTTCCGAAAAAAGGACATACGGAGGTGCCGGTCATGTCTCGCATCGTTGGATTCTCTCTTCTGTCACTGGCCCTGGCGCTTAGTGTAGTCGGCTGCAGTGACGACGCACTCGTTGACTCTTCATTGGACGAGCCGTTGGAGCCGGCTGCCTCGAAGGCCGACACCGATCTCGGCCAGGCAGGTGACCTCGTGCCGGGGCGGTACATCATCGTATTCAAGGATGAGGTCGCCAATCCGAAGGCGGCGGCGCAGGGCCTGGCGCGAGGACTTGCGGGCGAGGTCGGGTTTGTGTTCGAGCACGCCCTCAAGGGTTTCTCGATGGCGAACCTGCCCGAACAGGCCGCGGCCGCGCTGGCGAAAAACCCGCAGGTCAAGTACGTCGAACAGGACCGGGTGCGGACCATTTCCGCGCAGACCGTTCCGACAGGGATCAGGCGAATTTTCGCCGACACGAACCCGGAAATCGACATCGACGGCGCGGATGACTACCGCGTGGATGTCGATGTGGCCATCATCGATACGGGGATCGACTTTCAACATCCCGATCTGAACGTCGTGGGGGGTGTCAACTGCTACAGTTGGTGGCCCTTCTCGGCGACGTGCAGGAGTGGAGGCGACGACGACCACTACCACGGCACGCACGTGGCCGGGACGGTAGGCGCCCTGGACAACGGGATCGGTGTCGTGGGCGTCGCCCCGGGCGCCCGGTTGTGGGCCGTGAAGGTCCTCAGTTCCAGCGGCAGCGGTTCCTCGACGCAGATCGTGGCCGGGATCGACTGGGTGGCCGCCAACGCTTCGACGATCGAGGTCGCCAACATGAGCCTCGGAGGCTCGGGTTTCAACCAGGCGGAGTACGATGCCATCCAGGGCGCGGTGAACAAAGGGGTCGCCTTTGCCGTGGCGGCGGGCAATAGCGACGCCGATGCCAATAACTACAGCCCGGGAGGCTTCGACAACGTCCTGTCGGTCTCCGCGCTGGCGGATTTCAACGGGGAGCCGGGTGGCGGCGCCCCATCGACCTGCCGCCCCGATGTGGACGACACGCTGGCCGATTTCAGCAACTGGGGTCCGGAAGTGGACGTGGCCGCGCCGGGCGTCTGCATCACCTCTACGTACCCCATCGAGCAGGGCACATATGGCACGATCAGCGGTACCTCCATGGCCTCGCCCCATGTTGCGGGGGCGCTGGCGCTGCTGGCGAGCGCCAACAATCCGGCCAACGCCACGGACGTCTACAACCTGTACAACCAGATCAAGAGCGCCGGCAACTTCAACTGGACCGACGACTCCGGGGACGGCATCAAGGAGCCGCTCCTGGATGTGAGCAATGCGACGATTTTTAACCCGACGCTTGTGCCGGGGAGTGGAGGCGGCACGCCGAATCAGCCGCCGATCGTTACGATAAATAGTCCGGCGAACAACGCCAGTTTCGCTTCAGGTACTTCGATCGACTTCGAGGGCTCTGCTTCGGATACTGAGGATGGCGACTTGACTTCAAGTCTTGTTTGGACGTCGAATCGTGACGGGCAGATCGGCACAGGAGGCTCATTCAGTACCTCAACCCTGACCGTTGGTACGCACATCATGACCGCGAAGGCCACGGACAGCGGAGGACTCACCGGCAGCGATGACATCACCATTCAGGTAACTGAACCCCCGACCAACGAGCCGCCGCAGGCGTCGTTCACGTGGAAATGCACCGACCTCGCGTGCTCGTTTGACGGTGGTGGCTCCAGCGACTCGGATGGGACGATCACGACCTACGCCTGGACGTTCGGCGATGGGTTGACCGGAAGCGGCGAAACCGCGAGTCATACCTACACGGCGGCGAATACGTACACGGTTACTCTCACCGTGACGGACAATCTCGGTGCAACCGGGAGTTCCTCGCAGAGTGTGGCCGTCACCGAACCGCCGCCGGCTTCCATCACCCTCTCGGTCCGGCCCTATGTTGTGCGCTCTGTTCCGTACGCTGAACTGACCTGGGATGGGGCGCGCTCATCGAAAGTTGATATTCACCGCAACGAAGCCTTCCTCGTCACCACCAAGAACGATGGCGTTCACGTCGACAAACTCGGCAAAGGCACCGGATCAGCCACGTACAAGGTCTGCGAGGCCGGCGCAACCACTTGTTCGAATGAAGTGACGGTGGTCTGGTAGGCCGTCAGGCCGCATAGCAGGACGAAACGCGGCGCCCGCTCCGGCACGATCCGGGGCGGGCGTTCTCCTTTTGCTCGTCGATTCGATCCGTGGGACCGAACGCATCCGGGCCTCCGTGCCGTGGACCCACTTTTGCCAAGACGGCGTATCGGACCTGCCCGCCCACACCCAATCGGAATCCGCGTATCTTCGTTTCTACGTTCCTTCCCTTTGCATCTCCCCCTGTCACGGAGCGCCGCCATGCTCGAGCCGCTGCACATCCCCGATCTCGGCCTGTCTGCCGAAGAAGCCCAGTCCCGATTCGATGCGCTTCAGCAAAAACTCGTCCCGCTCTGGAGATCCATCCAGGCGTTTTCGCAGGACGAGCAGACCATCGTCGTGGTCCCTTCGCTCTCCATCGTTGCGAACGTGTCGGGCTCCTTGCTCCAAGCCTACGAGGAGCGCTTCCTCTTCCTCCTCTTGCTGCTCCGCCAGCCGAAGGCGCGCCTGATCTACGTGACGTCCCTCCCCATTCAGGACACTGTCGTCGACTACTACCTCAACATGATGCCGGGCATCATCGCCAGCCACGCCCGAAAGCGCCTCTTCCTCGTGTCGCCGCAGGACGCGTCAGCCCAGCCCCTCACTGCCAAACTGCTCGCAAGGCCGCGGCTCCTCTCAGACATCCGCGGCCTTACTCCGGATCCGGACCGCGTGCACCTCGTCCCTTTCATGACGACAAAGCTCGAACGGGACCTCGCTATCCAGCTCGGCATCCCCATGTACGGGGCGGACCCGCGCTTCTTCCCGCTGGGCACCAAGAGCGGATGCCGCCGAATCTTCGCAGAGGAAGGCGTGCCCCATCCCCTCGGAGAGGAAAACCTCTTCGGCGTGGACGATCTGCGTGAGGCCGTCAGGGAAATGCGCCGGAAGAAACCCTCGATCGAACAGGTCCTCGTCAAACTCAACGAGGGCGTGTCGGGTGAAGGCAATGCCCTGGTCGATCTGTCGGGACTTCCCCATCCGGGGGATGTGCGCGAAGCAGACGAAATCACCAAACGCCTCTACGGGATGCGTCTGGAGTTGGAGGAGATGCGGATCGAGGACTATCTGGACCGGCTGAAGGCGACGGGCGGTATCGTGGAGGAACGGATCCAGGGGGAGGCCTTTCGCAGTCCAAGTGCACAGTTGCGCGTGACACCCCTTGGGGTCGTTGAGCAACTCTCGACACATGACCAACTCCTCGGTGGCCCGAGTGGACAAAGCTACCTGGGATGCCGGTTTCCGGCCGACGCGGCGTACGCTCCGACCATCATGCGGGAAGCAGCAAAAGTAGGTCGGCGTCTGGCACAGGAAGGCGTTATCGGCCGGTTCGCGCTGGACTTTGTGGTGGTTCGAAAAGCCGACGGTACCTGGGATCCCTACGCCATCGAAATCAACCTGCGGAAGGGTGGGACGACCCACCCCTTCCTCACCCTGCAGTTCCTGACGGACGGGAGGTACGACCCCGATTCCGGCAGCTTCACCTCCGCCCTGGGCTCGCAGAAGTGTTTCGTAGCCACAGACCACCTCGAGTCGCCCCTGTACCGTGCCTTTACGCCGGACGATCTGTTCGACATCGTAGCCCGCCACGGACTCCACTTTGATCAAGCCCGCCAAAAAGGCGTCGTATTTCACATGATGAGTGCACTCGGGGACCGGGGCCGCCTCGGGCTTACGGCCGTGGCAGATAGCCACGAGGAGGCCGATACGCTGTACCACAAGGCCATCTCCGTCCTGGATGAGGAGGGGCATCGGGCACTCTCAACATGACGGCGTTTCGTCGACGCCCCGATATCACACGCCCGTCATTCGGCCAACCCGCGGCTTCGCCGTGACGACCACCCGGGCCTGGACCGGTTGATGCCCGACCGACCACCCCGCCACCTCGCCCTGACGAGCCGGCTTGGCCACAATGGCCCGGCGACGAGCGTGCCACCCTTACACGGCCTGCCGCGGCACCGATGCGTCTGGATCCGTTACATCGGCCAGAACCAGAGGATCAACGGCACGCCCACCACCACGACGATTATCTCCAGAACGAGCCCCATCCGCCAATAATCACCAAAGCGGTACCCTCCTGGGCCCATGACGAGCGTGTTCGATTGGTGGCCGATGGGCGTCAGAAAGGCACAGGATGCCCCAATGGCCACGCTCATGAGGAAGGGATCGACCGAAACACCCAGTCCGCCCGCCACGGCCATCGCAATCGGCGCCATCAGAACGGCGGCCGCGGCGTTGTTCACCACGTTGGACAACAAAATCGTTGCCACCATGACGATGGTCACGCTGACGGCCGGGGCAAGATGCCCGGCGACCGACAGCGTCCCTTGAGCAATGAGATGGGCTCCGCCACTGATTTCCAGGGCGTGACCGACGGGAATCATCGCCCCCAGCAGGACGATGATGGACCAGTCAATGCTCTCATAGGCCTCCCGAAGAGATAGGATACGCGCCAACACCATGGCGATCGCCGCGCCGACGAACGCGACCTCGATCGGCAACAGCCCGAGGGCCGCCGGCAACAGCGCCAGAAAAAAGATCGCAAAACCCAACCCGGCACGACGGGGTTGACCCAGAATAAGGCCGCGGCCGGCCAAAGGGAGACATCCGAGTGCCGACAACGTCTCGGCGAACGACTCGGTCGACCCCTGCAACAGCAGCACATCTCCTACCTGAAAGCGAATATTGCGCAGACGGCGCCGAATGCGCGATCCCATCCGCGCCACCCCAAGCAAGTTGACGCCGTAGCGCCTGCGCAGGTTGAGAAGACGAGCCGTCTGATTGACCATCTGTGAGTCCGCCATCACAATCGCTTCTATCAGGCTGATTTGCCCATTCGCCTTCAACTCCTCCTCCTTGATGGGGCGACTCCCGCTCAACTGTAGACCGGCCGAATGTCCCAGCTCCTGCAAATCATCCGGGCCTGCCTCTATGATGAGTACGTCACCAGCACGAAGCACTTCAAAGCTGGAGGGCCCGGGCTGCAGCAGGTCGTCCCGGACGAGGGCCACCACGACAGCCTCGGCATCCGTGAGCGAACCGATATCCTTGAGGCGCTTACCGACGAGTTTGGATTCCTTCGGAACCCCCACTTCGGTGAAGTATCCACTGATCTCGAACAGTTCCTCGCGTGTGGCCGCCCCCCTGCGTTTCGGGACCATCCGCCACCCGATCAGCCAGATGAAGAGCAGACCGGCCAGCGCAACGCCCAGGCCCACGGGCGTGAAGTCGAACATCCGAAACGGTTCCAGACCGGCATCGGTGCGGAAGGTCGCTATGATGATGTTGGGAGGCGTTCCGATAAGCGTGACCAGGCCCCCGAGAAGTGAACCGAATGCCAGCGGCATGAGGAGAGGCGAGGGAGAACGCTTGCCCTTTCGCGCGAGCCGGATGGCCACCGGCAACATCAGCGCCAACGCACCGACATTGTTCATAAACGCGCTGAGCGCGGCAACGAGGGTGCTCAATACCCCAACCTGCGCGCTGGGTCGATCGCCGACACGCGAAAGCGGTCTTGAAAGCAGGCCGACCACACCCGAATTGCGCAACCCGCGGCTCACTACGAGAACGGCAGCCACGGTGATGACGGCAGGATGCCCGAAACCTGAAAACACCAACCCGGCCGGGATGACGCCCGCAACCGCGATGGCCATCAACGCCAGCAGTGCAACGAGATCGTAGCGCCAGCGCTCCCACATGAAGAGCAGGAGCGAGAGGAAAAGCACCGTGAAGACAATGATCTGATCGAGCATCAAAGCAACCGGAAGGGCGAGGCGGGTACGAATACGAAGATAGACCCCACAACGCAGCCAGGAGATCCCGGGCTTCGACCAGGGAACCGGAAAGGGCTCGCATCATCCCGGGTGTCGCCGCGCCGCAACCGAACACTTTCGGCTCGGGAGGCCGCACTTTCTCCTGATCTCCCGCGGCCCGTCATGCTACACGCCGATCGCCGCCGGATCAATCACCGCGTACGCAATTCGCTTCCTCTGCCAGGTGTAGGTGATGTAGACGAACCCGTCTTCTCCCTGTACCATTGCGGGATACGAGTACTCGCCGGGAGCATCCTCCAGCAGCGTAACGGGTTCCCAGTCCACGCCGTCCGATGACACGGCGAGGCCCAGTTGAGATCGACCCTCCGTGGTCGGATTGTAGATGAGCAGGTAGCGGCCATCGGCCAACCGCACGGCGTCAACTCCGGCATTCGGATTCGGCAGTCCGGTCGCCGTCATGGGACCCCACGTGAGACCGCCGTCCTCTGACCAGGCCTGCGTGACGACGCCCTGACCCGAACGGCACAAAATCTGCAGTCGATCGGGGGAATGCAGGAGGATGGACGGCTGAATGGCCTCGAATTCCGAAGCGTCGTTCAGGGGACCGGTCCTGGTCCAGGCGACAGGCGCCGCGAGACGGCCGAGCGACCAGAGTTCACCGCCTTCGGCGGAGGCAACGTAGCGCTCCATATGCACGACCCACCCGTCGTGTTCGGTGCTCGAACCGGCGAGCAGTGAGCCATCCGACATCAGAAGCGGCTTGGCCCGAACCGGACCGAGAATGCCGTCAGGCAGGGGGGCCGCCTCCGACCACGTGCTCCCCAGATCGATCGATATCTTCACCATGCCCCACCATGCACGCGGATTGGGTCCGACTTTGTAGAACAAGACGAGCGGTCCTGCCGGAGGCCGGAAGAGGACCGGATTCCAGCAGGGGTAACGCGTTCCGTCAGTTTGAACCCCGGTCGCCACCTCAACGGGAGCCGACCACCGGTCACCGTCGTGACGCGAGAACCAGATCCCGACGTCCGGATTCCCCTCGTCAGTCCCCCCGAACCAGGCGACAGCCCACCCCAGAGGCGTCTCTACGATGGTCGAGGCGTGGGCGGAGGCGAAGGGGGCCTCCTCGAAGATGAAGCCCTTCTGGATGACCAGCAGGCTGTCAGATGGGGGCGCTCCGGCCGTCCCGGGTTCTTCCCGCTGTGTACAGGCGGGAAAGAGGACCATCAGCAACAAGGGAAGCACGAAAACGAGGGTGCGGGACATGGCGGTTGCACGCGGTCTGGTGAGATGCGCCAAGATACGCACTGCCACGATCCGTCCCCGCCGGTACAAGTCAGGCGACCGTGCCGCCGCCGTTCCGCGTCGTCCCCGCCGGCACGAGTCAGGCGACCGTGCCGCCGCCGTTCCGCGTCGCCTTTCGAACGGCCGGAGCCACCTCCGTGCCGAGCAACTCGATGGCACGCAGGACATCGGCGTGGGGCATCGACCCGACGGTAATCTGCAGGAGGAAACGGTCGTGTCGAAACAGTTCGTGTTCGTAGAGGATCTTGTCGATCACCTCTTGCGGACTGCCCACGAGCAGCGCGCCGCCTGGTCCACACTGCGCCTCGAAACCGCCGCGCGTCAGCGGCGGCCATCCGCGCTCCCGCCCGATCTTGTTCATCACGTAGCCATGGGCGGGGTACGCCACGTCAAGGGCCTTCTGTGTCGTTTCGGCGATGAAACCATGCGAGTTGATACTCACGCGGAGTCCGGCCGGGTCGTGTCCAGCCTCCCGGGCCGTCTGCCGGTAGAATGAAATGAGGGGAGCGAACTGGGCCGGTTGGCCGCCGATGATGGCCAGTGCCAGGGGTAAGCCCAGCGTCGCGGCACGAGCGACGGACTTGGGAGTTCCTCCCACGGCAATCCAGACGGGAAGCGGATCCTGAGACGGCCGTGGGAAAACGGGCCGCCCATCAATCGACGCCCGGTGTTTGCCCGACCAGGTCACCGTCGATTCCGATCTCAGCTTCAGCAGCAGATCGAGCTTCTCCGCAAACAGCGCTTCATAGTCCGCAAGGTCGTATCCGAAAAGCGGGAAAGACTCGATGAAGGAGCCGCGTCCAGCCATGATTTCCGCGCGACCCCCGGACAGGAGGTCCAGCGTGGCGTATTCCTGAAACACCCGCACGGGGTCATCCGAGCTGAGTACGGTCACTGCGCTCGTCAGGCGGATGCGTTTCGTCCGCGAGGCCGCGGCAGCGAGCACAATGGCCGGTGTGGATATCGCATACTCAGGACGATGATGCTCGCCGAGGCCGAACACGTCCAGCCCCACCTGGTCCGCGAGTTCGATCTCCTCTAGCAGGTTGTGCAACCGCTCGGCGGGACCTACCGTGCGCCCCGTCTGCGCATCCGGCGTCATCTCCCCAAACGAATAGATGCCGATTTCCATGGGACAGTCCGGCGAGAATGAATGTGGGGGACTGAGACCGCGGGACGCCGGCATCGTTCCCTTTGCTCTCGAACTGGATGGAGTCGCAGTCGATGCGGCGCGCGGGGTTTGGGCGTCTCAGGTCGTCCAATCGCCGCTGCGCAGTCGCCCTTCTCAGTAAGTATATAGCCACGCAACAAGATGGTAACTCCGAGTCGCGGCCGTAGAGCTACCATTACAGAGATGTACCGGCTCATATGACCCTTGATCGTTCACAAGACTACGCAACCATGAGACATTGGTCCTACGCCCTGGCGGCTCTTTGCCTGATCGTACCGAACCTCCAAACTGCCCTGGCTCAGGGATCGGGTTCAATCCTCGGTTCGGTTTTCGACGCGGACACGCGCGAGTCGCTCCCCGGTGCGAATGTGATCGTGGAAGGAACCCTGGTAGGCACCGCCACAGACGCGGAGGGGCGGTTTGTCCTCACTCGGGTCCCTGTCGGCCCAACACGGCTGCTGGTAACTTACCTGGGATATGAAGATGCGGCACTGGAGGTGTCGGTCGAACCGGGCGCCGTTGCCCCGGTTACGTTCGAACTCAAGGTAGCGAGCATTCGCGGGGAGGAGGTACTCGTGCTAGGCTTTCGAGCTCAGGGGCAAGCGAAGGCGTTGAACCAGCAACGAAACGCCCCGAACATTACGAATGTGGTAGCCTCAGATCAAATTGGACGGTTCCCGGATGCGAGCGCTCCCGATGCCTTGCAGCGGATTCCAGGCGTCGGCGTGCAGCGGGATCAGGGCGAGGGCCGCTTCATCCAGATTCGTGGTGCGGCCCCCCAGCTAACTACCATCATGCTCAACGGTGAACGCATCCCTTCGCCGGAGGGGGACGTCCGCCAGATCGCTCTCGACGCGATCCCCACGGAGATTCTTGAGTCCATTGAAGTGGCGAAAGCCATTACTCCGGATATGGATGCGGATGCAATCGGCGGCTCCGTTAACCTCGTCACACGCCGTGCCAGTTTGGAGCGGCGCCTGAGCATCGACGCGGCCGGCGGCTACGGCGCCAGCAGGGAAAAGGGCTCTGCGAGAGGTTCCGCTACCCTTTCTGGACGCTCTGACAGTGGCAAGCTAGGATACGTGGTCAACGGCTCTGTCAACCGACGCCAGTTCGGCTCCGACGATGTCGAACCTTCCTGGGATTTCGGAGATGATGAGGTGCCGCTTGGTGGAGATGACGAACTGGAGGAGATGGATGTCCGCTACTACGACCTCATGCGGCAGCGAATCGGCGCCAATACCATGTTGGACTATCGGATTTCCAACCAATCTACCCTGTTCGCACGCGGCCTCTTTGTTCAGCTGCAGGACACCGAACAGCGGCATCGACTCACTCACGTGCCGGCAGACAATGAACTGGTCTATCTGCACAAAAACCGAACGGAATTCCTCCGTACCATCGGCGGAATGGTGGGTGGTGAGCACCTGCTGGGCAACGGGATTCAGGTGGACTACCAGTTGTCCGTCGCCCGCTCGCAGGAGAATACGCCCAACGATACCGAGATCGGCTGGGTTCAGGAGGACGTCTCGTTTGATCCCGATTTCAGCGATCCTGATAACATTCAGCCGAATCCGCAAATCGGCTCCATTGACGACACTTCTGCGTTCGAATTCGATTCCGTCGAACCGGCATCCAGCAATACGACCGACGATGACTTCGTCGGTGCACTCAACGTTTCGGTACCCATTGCGCTGGGCTCGGCCTCCGGCAACCTAAAACTCGGGGCGAAATATCGATTGAAAGAAAAATTCCAGGACGTTTCCGAAAAAGCCCTGGAGCTGACCGACGATGTCGATGAGATCGTGCTCGGCGTGGACGTTGGCGTACCGTTTTCCGACCGCTACGACGTGGGGCGCTTCCAGCCCGGCCGATACGCTCTCCCGTCCTTCATCATGCGCGACAAGGAAACGCCGGACTTTGAAGAGCGGTTCGGGTCATCGCTGGAGGCCGACGACGCGGCGCCACTCGAGGGGAATCTGGAAGACTTCGAAGCGACAGAGCGCACGATGGCCGGCTATGTGATGACCGAGCTGAACCTCTCGCCTCAACTTATGGTTCTGCCCGGCGTGCGCTACGAACGGACGGCACTCGAATCAGTCGGCTACAAAAGTGTGTTCGAGGAGGAAATCGACGACGGAGATCTGAAAACCGAAATTGTCGATGTGGAACGGACAGCGGCTAAGAACCAGTATGGGTATCTGTTTCCCATGGTGCACGTCCGCTATCGGGCTACACCGAACACCAACATGCGAGCGGCCTTCACTACTGCGCTGGCCCGTCCCAATTTTTTTGACCTGGCGCCCTACGAAATTCGTGACGACGACGAGTTGGAAGTGGGCAACCCCGACCTGACCCCGAGCCGGTCGAAGAACTTCGACCTCATGTTCGAACAGTATACCACTGCCATCGGAATCGTGTCGGCTGGTGCATTCTACAAGAAGATCGACGACCCTATCGTTACCTTCCGCTCCGAATTCGAGCGGATCTATCAAGGAGAGACCTTCGATATCACCCAATTTCAACAGAGAAACGGGGAGTCGGGGTTTATCTGGGGCCTCGAATTCGCCCTGCAACAACAACTGCGCTTCCTTCCGGGGGCCCTGGGCGGCCTCGGCATCTCCGCAAACTATACGTATACGCAGTCGGAGGCCGTGCTTTCCGATGGATCAAAGAACGTATATCCAGGACAAGCCGAGAACATCTTCAACGCGGCCATGTCGTATGAGAACAAGGGCTTCTCGGGACAGATAAGCCTGAACTACACGGGTGAGTTTCTCGATGAGTTTGCCGGAGATGGGTTGACGGCCGATCGATCAAACGACATCTTCGTCCGGGATCGATGGGGCCTTGACTTCTCGGCCTCCCTGCAATTGCGGAGCGGGCTGGGATTCTTCGTCGAATGGGTTAATCTGCTCAACGCTCCTCTGTCTCTGTATCAGGGCGATCCGTCTCGGCCCATCCAGCGGGAATACTATCGAAGCTGGGGCTGGGTCGGCGTACGATATGCACTCTGATTCTCCTCCGACGTCTAGTCGCTCTCATGGGGAGCGCGCTTCGGCGCGCTCCCCATCCAAATGTAGTTGATGTATGCGCTTGATTTTTCTATTGTCCTTTCTCGTGGTATCCGTGGGGATCGGCTGCACAGGCGACCCGAAGCTGCCCACTTTCGAGGAGGTCTATCAGACGCAACGAGACTCGACGGACAACGTCGACTCGCCCGCCGTCTGGCATGGTCCGAATCAGGAGCACTTGCTGCTGGCTACTGCCAAGGAAACCGATAGAATCCTGGTGTACGACGCCGCCACCGGTGCTCCGCTTAAGGCCGTCGGGACCACCGGACGCGGGCTCGGGCAATTCGATCGGCCCAACGGCCTCGCTATCGCCAACGACCTGCTGTTTGTCGTTGAGCGAGACAATGCCCGTGTCCAGGTTCTGCGCCTTCCGGGGATGGCGCCGCTTGGCACGCTGGGCGAGGCGTATCTGGAGCGGCCGTATGGGATCGCCACAGTGCCGAACGATAGCACGAACCACCTGGTGTACGTGACCGACAATTACGAAACCCCTGAGGGATATACTCCTGCCGATTCCCTGCTCGGACGGCGCGTGCACGCATTCGACGTACGCGTGAGCGGAGATTCGCTCCACTGGAGTCATCGGGAGGCCTTCGGCGAGACCCGGGGCGAAGGCGTCCTCCGCGTCGTTGAATCCATCGGGGCTGATCCGGCTTCCGGGCACTTGCTGATCGCCGAAGAGATGGAAGGAATCACGGGGGTCTTGCTCTATTCCTTGGATGGCCGGTTTCTCGGTCGCTCCTCTCCGCCAGGAGTCTTCAAGCACCAGGCGGAGGGGATCGCCCTGTACGCGTGCGGTAGCGAAGGCTACTGGATCGTCGCAGACCAAGACATGACGCAGAATCGCTTCCTGGTCCTCGACCGCCGGACGATCGAGCCTCTGGGGGCGTTTCGCGGCAACAAGACTTCGAACACCGACGGCGTCGCTCTTACGCAGGTCCCCTTCGGATCCTTCCAGTCGGGTGCCTTCTTCGCCGTTCACGATGACGGAAACGTGTCGGCGTTCGACTGGCAACAAATCGCCCTGACCCTTGGGCTCCGGTTCGATTGTGCCGCACACCAAGCCGCCGCAAAATGATCCGCACCTTATCGCACCTCAACGCACCTTATCGCACTTCTCCGCACCTCAACGCACCGCTCCGCACCTCATCGCACCTCAACGCACCGCTCCGCACCGCATCGCACCCTCGCACCCTACCTCACCACCGCCATCCTCCTGGAAGTCACTACTCCCCCCACGTCCATTCGATAGAAATAGACCCCACTCGGCAAGGCGGATGCCGACACCGGCACCTCCGTCGTTCCTGCGCTCTGCGGACCGTCCAGCAACTTCGCCACCGGTCTTCCCAGCAAATCGTAGATATGAAGACGCACCACGGCAGGTCGGGTCAGCGTGAAGCGGATCGTAGAGGACTCCGCAAACGGATTCGGATAGTTTTGTTCGAGCGTGTACGTGGCCGGTGCGGACTGCAACTCGGTATGGGAGACGATCACGTCGGCCGAACTGAACCGGTCCGGTGTGATTTCGACCCAGCTTCCAGAAACGCCGCTCCAGGCCGCCTCCTCAACGGGGCCGAGGCCGGCCTCGTCCAACAGGGAATCGGGAAGAAGGATTTCGGCGTGACGATAGGGCGTGTACCGGTCGTAAGAGAGGGGAATGCCCAGACGCCCTCCGTCATCATAAACCGGTGCGGTGATCAGGTCAGGCTCTTCCGAATCGAAACGATAGAGTCGCACCCACGTCGGTTCGATGGGCACGATGACCGGCACAGTCCGATTCTCTCCCGTGTCGAAGACATGGAGTTCGAGAGCAGACGTGTAGAAGAAGGCCTCCGGGTTGAAGGATCCGGCCTTGGCGAGCGACTGTCGGACTCTAATCCGCGAAACCGAAGCGCCCGCCGGTAGGTGCCCGTCGATCGATCCCAATGCCACAAGGTCGCCTGCAACGGACGGTTGGCCCCAGGAAGCCTGGCTCACGCCAATCTCGACATGCCCTCCGTCTGCCCCGGCCGCCTCCACGGAAACGGATGTGTGGAGGGTGCCCGCGGCGGAGCGAAACCGGTTGAAGACGGCGGCATCGACAAGCCGCACAAGGGAAGGAGAGGCGCTTTGATCAGAGAGAGGGGAGCCTCCCGCGACAGCCTGTACAGGGATCCCGGCCACGCCGCGCAGACCGGATTCGTTCTCTGCAACTACGTAAACCTGGTATTGGCCACCTCGCGAATAGGAGTGTGCCACGTCTTCGCCGGGCGCGCCCGGAGCGATTTCATGACGCGAGATGCTTCCATCGCCCCACATCACGGCTATCGGCACCGGGGCCGATGGGTTGTCCGCGTTGGTCACGACAACGCGAACCCGGGTCTCGGGATCGCCTCCGGTGGCTTGCGAAAGCGTGACAACCGGCGGCTGCCCCAGCTCACACCCGTTGAAGAAACCGGGATCGGTAAACTCGTCCGGCATGGGAACCGCCAGCAGGCGGTAGTCCTGCAGCATGGGAATCCGGCGCAGGATTTCCAGGCCGACGGGGCCCATCTGGTCGAGCAGTACCTGATCGGGATTCCCGATTTGACTCAAATAGGCCTGTCTTGCATCCTCTTTCCAGATCCAGCTTTCAACCGAATCCACCCGGGCCACGTGATTCGGCAGTCCGGCGAGAAAGCGGCGCAGGCCGAGTTGATAGAGACCGAGCAAGTGCGACGCTTCGGGAGCGCCCAGGCTGTCCTCGTCGAGAACGGCAAGCAGCGGGTCACCCCAGAAATCTTCCGCCGCTTTTCGTAGCCGCGGCCGCCAGGTAGTGCAGCCCCTTCCGGTCGCGAAATCCCGGAGATCACGCAGCGTCAGCGGGCTCGAACCGAGTGTGTCGGGATCGACGGCGCGGGTCGAAACCTCCCGCAGAAGGGCCATCCACGCTTTCCCGGCCTGCTCGGCATAGTCGCGCCGCCGGCGCTCTTTGGCGCGCTGCAACTTGATGGGATGGTTCGGGTCGTTGTTGATGTCGTCGATCTCATCGACGGGGCTCTCCATCTTACCGAGGGCGCTGCCGGCTGCGCAAATCGGGATGTGGATGCACAACTGGGGCGTGGAGAGGCAGGGCTTGCCCGGGGTATTGTCGAGGAGGAGGGTGTTCCCTACAATGCGTGCGCCGGGCACCAGGTCGGGATTGCAGTTGATCGGCGGGCCGTCTTCGCCCTCGTGAAAAGAAGAACCACACCCGCCGCCGTCAATCTTGCAGCAAGCAAAGCATACGCCATCGCCACAGTTCACCTTGAATAATTGATCCAGGCCGAGTCCCTCGTAAAAAGAGCCAACAACACCCAGGGAACCCAAGGGGATCTGGGACTGCACGGCACAAATGCCGGTGGCACCCAGACAAGTTTCCTCACTGTGCCCCGCTCCCCGACACTCGGTGTAATTGGTGTAGAAGTCCTTGGCATCGCTGGCTTTGTCATACAGGTCGGCCAAATCTTCCCACAGATCGCAGATCGGACATTCGCTATCGCCATCCTGGGCGATCCCGGGGGCAGTACCCGCCAGGCACATGAGGACACCAACGGAAATCGTACGGAGAGAGAACCACATAGACCAACGGGACAGGCGCATCGGGGTCTGAGACGAAAGAACGGGCGTCGGAAGACAAGGAAGGCTGACGAGATGCCTTCACGAAAGCTTCATATTACGACGAAATGAAAAAAGAAGAATCCCTCATGAAAGCAACCGCAGAAATTCAGGTCATTCCGCTCGGTGTGGGCGTATCGGTGCGACGCGAGGTGAAACGCGCCCATGAACTGCTAGCCGCCTCAGGCCTTACGGTGCAACTCCACGCGTACGGGACCAATGTGGAGGGGGAACTCGCCGATATCCTGGAGGCCGTCCGGCACGTTCACGAAATGCTCCACGCCGAGGGCGTGGTCCGGCTTTCGACGTTCCTGAAGATCGGTACGAGAACCGACAAGGAGCCGGCACTCGCCGCAAAACTCTTCTGACGTCCCGTCACCATTCCGGTCTGGCGACCGGAGTGCGGCTCCCCTGATCAAGGGGCACCTGGGCGCCGATCTCATCCATCCAACCCCGCAGCAACGCCGCCATCCGCTCCGCGGTCTCCGGCTCGCGGTCCACCAGATTGAACCGCTCCCCGAGATCATCGGCCAGGTTGTACAATTCCCAGATTCGGTCTTTGTAGAAAAAGATCATCTTCCAATCCCCCTCGCGGACAGCCGTAAACGGATCGAGTCCGGGACCCTCCGGACCCCATTTGTGGGGATAGTGCCACCCAAGAGGACCCACCCGGTCGAGCGGTTCCTCCCCCGTGAGCAACGGCACGAAACACTGGCCGTCCATGGCGCTCCGGTGCGCCTCAGGCGCCTGAAGCCCGGCCAGGTTGAGAATCGACGGGAAGAAATCCTGGCTCATCACGGGGGTCGAATGGATCACCCCGGATCGAATCGGCAGTCCGGCCTGCAGGGCGGACCGGGCGTCCGGACGCGCCCAGGAAACGATCATCGGCACGCGAATCCCACCCTCATAGGCCGATCCTTTCCCGCTCCGCAAAGGTGCATTGTGCACATGCGGTGCGCCGCCCCGCGCATGGGCGCTCAGTCCTCCGTTGTCCGACATGAACAGCACGAGCGTCTCCTCGGCGATTCCCAGACGCTCGAGATGGGCCAGCACGGCCCCGAGACTCGCATCCATCGCCTCCACCATCGAAGCGTACGCGCCCTCGATCGGGTCGAGATCCGAATAGTTGTGGATGTATCCCGAGTCGGCCATGATGGGCGCGTGAACCGTGTAGTGGGAGAGGTACAGGAAAAACGGCCTACCCGCCTCGACCGCCTCCGTTACTACCTCGTTGGCCTCGATCGTGAGCGCCTCAGTGAGGTTGGTCGACGTGCCGTGATACTTCTCGAGCCCCGGAACATCCCACACGCGGTCTCCACCCCTGTGAGCGGCGCTGAAGTGGTGCTCTCCGTAGAAACTGCCCGGTCCACCGGCCGCATGACCGGCTACGTTGACGTCAAAGCCCAGCGTGGTGGGATCGGCGCCCGGCGTCCCGAGTGCGCCGAAATGCGCCTTGCCGACATGGATCGTGCGATAGCCGGCATCGCGCAGGAGAGCGGGTAGCGTCACATCATCCGGTCCCAGTCCGGTGAAATTCCAGTCCGGCGAGTGGAGAGGATAGTCCTTTGGACCCGTCTCCTGCTCCTCGAGGCCGTTTCGCAAGGTCCAATTCGTGATGTGCGTCCGCCCAGGATGTTTGCCGGTCAGGATGCTCGTCCGCGTCGGTGTGCATACCGGACTCGCCGAGTAGGCCTGCGAAAAACGCACCCCCTGATCGGCCAGTCGCTCCATGGCAGGGGTCCGGTACCGGTCGTTGAAGGGCGTCCGCGCCGTGTGAAACGGCACCGAGGTGTCCTGCCAGCCCATGTCATCCACCAGGAAAAGGACGATGTTCGGGCGGACGAGCAGGGTATCGGCCGTGCCGCCGGACAGGGGCTCGAATCCTCCTGCTGCTTCCGCGTCATCGGACAACGCTGCAACCGAAATGACGAGCGAGATGAGCACCCGAAGAGGTAGGGGAGACGGAAGCGGGAGGGCCGGCATGGAAAACAGGTGGATGGTGTGACGTGGGCTCGAATGCCGCTGACGGAGGCGGGGCAAGAGCGCCGGCGAGCGTCCGCTAGCGCGCGCCATGCCGCGTGATGAGGCGCACGGGACCCAGAAGCCCGGACCGGGTACTTTCTCCCTTGTACCGGGACGGAACCGTAACGTAGTGGTTGGCGAGCGTGTTGTACACCAGGATCTCGAGACGATTCTGCCCCGCCTTCAGGTGGCCGGTCACATCAACCTTCCAGGGCGGGGCCACCAGGACGCCAGCCTTCCGGCCGTTGACATGGACCTCGGCGGTGGCTGCCACCTCCCCCAGATCCAGTTCGACCCGCCCGTCCACGTGCTCCCTATTCAACGTAACGGTCTTTCGGTACCAGGCGCCGCCGGAGTACGTCTCCAGCACGGAGCCGACCGACCAATCTCCCGGTTGCGAAACCCCGGTGCCGCAATCCAGCAAAATCGGTTCGGGGAGCGCCGCACCGGCATAGTCTCCCCGCCTTTGCGCGATCCGGATGGCGACCACCGAGCGCTCCAGGATGGGCGCAGAGAGGGAAACGCGGTACATGTCAGGCGTGCCCGATGCGATGAGGTCGGGCTCCTGGCGTATTCCGTCCACCCAGACTTCGATCGTTCCGTTGGCTCGGATCGTCATGCGGCGAAGCCCGGGCGGCGCCGTGAAGCGGTACCATCCGGCGGGTGCCGTTTCTGACGGCCGGATATCGAACGGAAGGCGGCCCGGCAAGTCGGTCCACCGCATCGAAAGCGGGGGGTGGTGCGCCGGCTCCGGCTCCGACGCCCCTTCCGCCTGCAGCACGAAGTGCCCGCGACCGACTCGATCATACCGGAGGAGAAACGGATTCGCTCCCTGCTCGAGCCGTACGCCCGACGATACGTCCTCGATGCGTGCGCCGTTCACATACACAGCGGCCGGCTCCAATCCCCCGGAGTACACCGTGGCTGCGGTGGCGGACGGACTGTAGGCGGTGGTCCACACATAGGTCCGCGATCCGGTCGAGTCCGGCCGGTATTCGAACGCGTTGAAGCCCCAGACGGGATGGCCCAGGGCCAGGAAGTCATCCGTCACGCGGCTCTTGAGACCATGCCATCCCTGGTGTCCCGGATCGCCTTCCTTACCCATCCTCCAGGAGAACGCGTAGGGCCGCCACGCGTAGGCGCGTCCATCCACCGTCATGGGAACCGAGGGGTCGATGGTGCGCCGACGAGCCAGGGAGTCCTCCCCAACCGGGGGGTCGGTTCCGTCAGGGAGGGGACCCAGCACGTAGAAACGCGGACCGAAGCCGTAGGTCACCGCCGGCCACGACGCATCGTCGAAATCGGGCTGTTCCCAGCCATGGGAATCGCCGACTTCATCCGCATAGCGGAATCGCCTCGCCTCGGCCCCGATCACCTCCTCGATAACCGGGAGCCGGAAATCGCCCCACCGGTTGTCCATGGTTGGGACGAGCTCGAATTCCCAGTCGCCCGAAAGGGGTTGGGTGGCCTCCGACTCGGGGAGCACCACCGCTTCGGGATCCGTCGGAGCGAGGGTAGGTCGCTGAAACGAATCGTCCGATGGAGGGGGGATTTCCGGGCCGGAGGCCGAGGACTCGGATGGTGTGAAGACGATGAGGTGCGCCTGGAGACTATCCAGCGGCATCCGAATGAGCGTCCCTGCGTCGGTTTCGACCACGTGTTCGAGCGGTGCGGTGTCTCCCGTCCATGGATCCCAGAGTTCGGCCTTCCCGCGGGCGTTGAAGGAGCACCACGAGTCCGCCCTGGCATCCATCACGAAGAAAACGTCCCGGGGGCCGATCCTCCGATGCATGGACCGGACCGGGGGGTCACACTCCACCGCTCTCGAGACGCGGCGGGCAATCTCATCATTCAGCCGGCTGACGGAATCGATGGACACCCCCCGGCCCTCGAGGAACCCCGTCCGCACGTCCGATTCCCCTCCGGACCCGGTCTCCGTCTCGTCCACGCCAAACAACGCCTCCACCACGGCATCCAGCTGCGGATCCTCTCTTCCCGCCCGGTCGCTCGCCTGGGGAAAATCTCCGATGTTGATGACGATGCCCCCCTTCCGAGCGAATTCCAGCGCCTTCTGCAGAGTGGTCCACCGAATGGCCTTCATCGAGGGGAGGATCAACACCTTGAACGACATCCCCGACACCTCCAGCCGACCCTCCCGAACTACGGCGCGCTCCATCGACTGGTCGTCCATGAAGATGAAATCATAGCCGCCGGAGAAGAGGGCCCGGCCCGCGTCGAAGGCTACGCGGGTCGATTCATCTCCTTCCATGCGCGCCTGGATGGGACTCACCGGATACATCAGGGCGATATCGGCCTGCAGAACGCCCTGGCTCAGCACGTAGGAGAGCCGCTCGAAATACGTCAGGAAGACGTCCATGTGGTCCCAGTACGGCATCCGAAAATGGTAACTGGGCGGCGCCCATTCCCAGAAACTGCCATGGGTCGTGTAGTACAAGCCGTGCAGATTGAGCAGATTGCAGCCGTACAGGTAGTTCTCCAGGGTGGCGAACATCAGCCGCTCCGGCGTCGCCCCCCAACCCAGGCTGTGATACCCTTCCAACCACACCCTTGGGCGCTGATACAGGGCCGCGATCGACGAGGAGATCTTCCCCTTGATGAGATCGGCGTTTCCTCCCGGCGTGTCATGTCCGGGCGCCGTGTACCACCGCTGGATGCGGAAATTGTCCCCGTACTCTCCCGGATTGAGCCCGCGGCCGTTGGGATCGGCGCCGTAGATTTTCCCGCGGCTACTATGCCATTCGTAGATGGGGATGAAATAGCGCTCCTCCGACAGGCTCACTTTCACGTCCATGAAGTCGAGACGTGCCTTCGGCGTAAGGGGGCCCATGTCGGTAAAAAGTGCCGGGAGCACTTCGAAGAGGTCATACCCTTTGCGCCGGCGGAATTGCTCGCCGAGGTCGTCCGTCCAGATCATGTCCCCGACCCCGAAATGAAGCTCGTCCTGAAAGAAGTAATTCAGACCCTCCGACGACCGATTCGCAGCCCGATCCTCAAAAGGCTGAAAGAACTTTTCGATCACCCGCTGTCCTGAAAGCGGGTGGATGGGATTTAGCGTGCCGGGGATGCGTGCGGCGGAGAAAACGCGGACCTCCCACTCTCCTCCGGACCCGGCCCATTCCAGCACCCCGTCGCGAACAAATTCGGAGAGGTCTCGTCCTCCCGGCCGCGGCAAGCCCTCGACGACGGGATACGCCCAGACGGCGATGGCATGCGGCCCCACGCGCGCAGACGCGGGGGAGGATTCTGAAACCCGGATCACCGTATCCGCCGTGATTTCCCTGCCCTGGATTTCTCTTTCATGGTAGATGAGCCGGTTGAACAGGTTGTCGCTCCTCGGCCAGTCGAGCGTATAGCCGCTGAGCCCGACTCCCATCCCGCGCCTGGCCGATTCCGCCGCCACGAATTGCCAGATGTCCCACCAGGCTTCCGAAAAGATCTCCGGCTCCACGGGTGACGTGGGCCATCCGGGCGTATCCTCATGCATATAATTGACCTGCATCCCGGTTATCCCCTTGCTATGCAGTGTCTCGATCTGCCACAGCAATCGCTCCTTGTCGAGCGGATCTCCGCTCCACCACCAGAAAGGCACTTGCCCATACCCGGGAGGAGGGGAGACGAACCCAGGGAGTATGTCCAACCCGGCGTCCCGGGATGGGAATCCCGGCGCCTGGGCCAGACACAGGGGGGAGACGAGGGCCAGCGCGATGACGACGAAGGATCTTGCCATGGGCAGGTCGGAAGGGAGAGTCCGGCCGCTTGGACCGCAACCGGTTCAGACCACTTGGCGGGTCCGGGGTAGGGACGGTTGCGTCCGCCGGGCCCGATTCAAGCACAAGGGGGTGGATTCCCAATCATACCAGCGGCAACTCGTTGGAGAAGGTTCGATTTCTTATCTTCACGAATCCTTCGCATTTCTTCGTTCTCCAGGGGCCTTTTGTGATGCACCTTCGCTCCGTCGGTTTCATCTCGCTCTACCTTCTGGCCGGCCTGCTGCCGGCCCGATCGCAGCAAGCGCGCTCCGTGCCCGCTCTGCAATTCGACCACTACTCCCTTCGGGAAGGGCTCCCCAGCAACACGGTGAACACGATTCTGCAGGATCGGTTTGGATTTCTGTGGATCGGCACGCCCAACGGACTGGCCCGATTCGATGGATATCATTTTAAGACCTACGCCGTCGAGGCGGGAGCCGAAACGTCCCGACACAGCGGTATTTCGGGCTCCAGCGTGAAGCAGACGCTGGAAGACCGTTCCGGCCGCTTGTGGATCGCTACCTGGAACGGAGTGAACCGGTACCACCGGGCAACCGACTCATTCGTCCATTACCTGCGCGATCCTGAGCCCCAGCCGGGCGGCAACTCCCGGTCGACAGGGTACATCCTCGGACTCTATGAGGACCGCGGAGGAACGATTTGGGTGGGCACGCCAACCGGCCTGTTTCGCTACAATGCCGAGGAGGACAGTCTCAAGCGTCATGCGCCCCATCCGGAAATCGAGGTCTACGACCCGGTCGCGCGCGAGACCAAAGTCAACGAGATCCATGCCATGCTGGAGGACCAGGGAGGCCGGTTCTGGGTGGCAACGTATGACAACGTCTATCAGTTCGACAGGGATGCCGGACGGTTCATACCCTTCGTTCACAAGCCGGATTCGGCCTATGGTCAGGTGGTGCGCCAGGGCTATTCGTTTTTCGAGACCTCCCGGGGCGATCTCTGGATTGTGGCGAAGGCGAGCGACGGGATCGACCGTTTCGATCCGCTGACCGGAAGGGCCACCCGTTACCGGCTCGAGGGGGTCCGCACAACTCCCGACTATGTATCCTCAAACGCCCCATCGCTCCAGGAAGATGCGTCGGGGCATCTCTGGCTTGTGGCCACGGAAGGCGATTTGTATCGTTGGGACGAGGCTACCACCTCGTTCCGGCGTGTCAATATCCCCGTCCAAACGGTTCCGATCATCGAATGGGGAGTGCCGCCGCGCACGCTACTGGAACTCGAGAACGGCGACGTGCTCTTTGGCTCAGGTGATCAGGGATTGATTCGCATTCACCCTGATCTCTCCTATGATCAGCACCTCTACGATCCGCGCGCCGCGGTGAGCGCCTTGAACAACGTGCGCTCCGTTTTCCGTGATCGCTTCGGCTCCGTCTGGATCGGCGCTCGACAGGGACTCTACCGGTTGAATCCGGACGCGTCGCTGTTCACCCTCGAAGCGCTCTCATCGAGTAGCATCGGCGTGACAAGAACCGTGGAAGCGGACGGCACAGGCGGCATCTGGATCGGCCTGGCAGGGTCCAAGCTCGTCTATCAGCCCTCCGGGAAGGGTACTCCCAAGACCTATCAGCTGAATAGACCGTTTGTCGACAGCCTCTGGATCGCGGGCATTGAGGATCTTGCCATCGCACAGAACGGGCACGTCTGGATCACAGGAGGAGGTGGCATCAACGTACTCGACCCGTCCGTACCCCGGTTCCGCTACATCGGATATGCAGATACGACATATGGTCCGATGGCCATCGAGACAGGACGTTCGATGGCCTCGAAGGGAAGAACCGTCGCTTCGATCTTGAAACAGGGCGACGGGGCAAACCGATCCGTGTCGTTTCGGCTGTCGAGCCGTACAGACCTTCTCGTCCTGGCCCTTGGGGAATGTTCATCTCCCGCACTGGGCATGGATGACGACGCCTGGATCGAGGACGAAGCCGGGGAACGGGTGTGGTCGATGGATCCATGGCGCGTTCTCCACGCCGGAGGGCAGGAGCGTAACAAAATGCAGATGGAGGTGATCTCTCTTCCACCGGGCGCATACCGGCTTCGCAACCGCACCGACTATTGCGGTGACGATACGACGTGCCACGCATACGGCGCCTGGAATGTCGAGCCTCCCATATACCCTGAGTGGTATGGCATCCAGGTCTTTCGTCTCGAGCCCGGCGAGGTGGATGGTACACGCTCGCTGCTGGAACCTTGGGCGCCCGTCGAATGGCTACCGGGTGGGCAGACTCTCCGAATCCACGACGACCGGATGAACAGGCGCTGGATCGGAACCATGACGCACCTGACGCGGGTCGAGGATGACGGAAAGCGGTTCGTCTCCTTTGCCCTGCCGAAGAGGGAGGGGCAGGTCGGGGGTGATGGCGTCATCGCGATCCACGACGATGCCAGAGGGACCATGTGGATCGGAACGGCGCGTGATCTCCTGCGCTTCGAAGAACAAGCGGGTCGATTCAGCCGAATCGATATCGGGGCTCAAGTGCCGGTCGTTCGGATCGCGACAGATGAAAGGGGAAATGTGTGGTTTGCCACGGACGGCCGCGGTCTCGGCCTTTTCCGAGTCGATAAACAACAGATCACCTGGTTTTCGACGGAGACCGTCGATTTGCCGAGCAACCGAATCATGTCCATGGAACGGGACGAGTCAGGCCGGCTCTGGCTACTGACGGCCGCGGGCCTGACCCGATTCGATCCACTTACTGAGACGCTGATCACGTTCAACCAGAGCCATGGCCTTCCGTCCTTCTCACTGGGAGGCGCCTCCGTGCGTACTCCGGCCGGTGAATTGGTCTTCAGCGGCGATAACGGATTCGTGCGATTCCGAACCGCAGACCTGCGCGCGAATCCCACGCCACCACAGGTCACGCTTACGTCACTGACGTTCTCCGGACAAAACGCGGGCCGTCACCTTGAATCCGTCCCGCACGTGCTTACCGGCGTACAGCGTATCGAACTTCCCCACAATTTCAATGACTTCACCGTCGACTACGTAGGCCTTCATTTCGCCCGTCCCGAGCGCAATCAGTACATGGTCAAACTGGACAACTTTGACGGTGACTGGCAGCGCGTGGGCGACCGGCGCTCACGCAGCTTCACCAATCTTGATCCGGGACGTTACGTCTTTCGGGTCCGTGCGGCCAACGCGGACGGTATCTGGAGCGACACCGAGGCATCCCTCGAAATCGTCGTCCACCCCCCCTGGTGGCGCACGCTTTGGGCCTATCTCGGTTATGCCCTGCTGCTGGTAGGGGGGCTCTATGGAGCGGCTACGACGCAGCGCATAGTCATCACCGCCCGCGAGCGCCGCCGAAGCGAAATCGAGTCTACCCGACTGCGTGCCGAAGCCGCCGAACTGGAATCGCGCGCGCTGAAAGCCGAATCCGAACGCCAGAAAAACGCCGAACTGCTCAGCCGCATCGGACGCGACATCACGGGGACGCTCTCGATCGAACAGATCATCGATACGGTCTACGCAAACGTCAACGCGCTCATGGACGCCACCATCTTCGGCATCGGCATCGCCGACGAAGAACTCGGCGTCATCGAGTTCCCTGCCACCCGGGAGAAGGGGACCAGGCTGGCCCCGTTCGTCAATCGTCTCGACGATCCCAATCGGATTGCCGTCCATTGCTTCAAGCACCGCAAAGAAATCCTCATCGGAGACTGGGACGCGGAAATCAACCAGTACCTGGATCAGGCCCAGCCGCCTGTCGCAGGGGACTACTCCCACTCCGTCCTCTACTTGCCCCTGGTCTTCAAAGACCGCACGGTCGGCGTGATCACGGCGCAGAGTTTCGAGAAGCAAGCCTACACGGAATACCACCTCGACCTGCTCCGCAACCTGGCCACCTATACGGCCATCGCCCTCGACAATGCCGATGCGTATCGCCGTTTGACCGATACCCTCGAGCACCTCCAGGCCACCCAGCAGCAACTGGTAACCCAGGAAAAACTGGCCTCGCTCGGCGCCCTCACCGCCGGCATCGCCCACGAGATCAAGAACCCACTCAACTTCGTCAACAATTTCGCCGACTTGATCGGCGAGATCGTGGTGGAACTCCGAGAGTCCCTGGAGGGAGACGGCGCCGACGCGGAAGAACTTCTGGCGGACCTCGAACAAAACGCCGTCCAGATCGCCAAACACGGGAAAAGGGCCGACACGATCGTGCGCAACATGATGGCGCATGCCAGCGGCGGCAACCTGCAACGATCCGAAGTGGATGTCAACGAATTGGTTCGGGAATATGCCGACCTGGCGTACCACGGGAAAAGGGCACTCAGTCCGGACTTCTTCGCCCGCGTCGAAGTCTCGGCTGCCCAGGACCTGCCCCCGGCCACCATCGCGGCCCAGGAAATCGGCCGCGTGCTGCTCAACCTGGTCGGCAACGCCCTCGATGCCATGGAGGAGAAGGCCAGAACCGCGGGCGAGTCCTATACACCACTTGTGACGGTGAGCACCGCCAGCGTGGCGTCCGGGATCGAGATCCGCGTGTCGGACAACGGTCCAGGCATTCCGCAGTCGCATCGGGACCGCGTCTTCGAACCCTTCTTCACCACAAAATCCGCCGGCAAGGGCACCGGACTCGGACTATCGCTCAGCTACGACATCATCACAAAAGGACACGGCGGCAGCCTGCGAATCGAGGATGAACCGGACGGCGCCACCACATTCATCATCGAATTGCCGCTTCAAAGCGTCGAGATGGGGTGAAGCAGGGCAATCCGCAGGTGCGCGGCCCGTGGTACCCGGCCGGCGGGAAGGTCGCCCAGGCGTCCCCCAAAGGAGCCTGGGGCGCAGAAGCGCTCCAGGGGAACCGCGCGAAAAAATTGCAGGTACCAATACGTTGGACTACTGCGCGATCAAATTCTGATCCAGGCTCAGGCGCATTCCGGCCGCGGTCTTAAATGCGGCGGTTTTCTCTCCGTACCGCACCGTAATCGGACCCCCTCGGGTAGACAGGACCTCGGCGCGTTCCATCCGTCCGTCCGTCCACTCGACGGCCACCTCGAACCCGCCCCGGGCCCTGAGACCGCGCACCGAACCCGTTGACCAGGGACTCGGCAGGGCAGGGAGGAGGTGGACCTCTCCCGCATGACTCTGCAAGAGCATTTCCGCAATGCCGGCCGTTCCGCCGAAATTCCCGTCAATCTGGAAGGGCGGATGATTGTCGAAAAGATTCGGCAGCGTGGATCTCGCCAGAAGCAGTTGGAGGTTTTCATGGGCCGAATCTCCATCTTCCAGCCGGGCAAAAAAGTTGACAACCCAGGCGCGACTCCACCCGGTCCCGCCGCCGCCCTGCGCCAGCCGCCGCTCGAGGGATACCCGCGCTGCCTGCGCCAACTCCGGTGTCCCGCGCATCGTGATCTGGTCGGCCGGATGCAGGCCGAACAGGTGAGACATGTGTCGATGCCCCGGCTCCTCCTCATCAAAATCCTCCAGCCACTCCTGCAACTGCCCGTGCTTGCCGATTTGAAGCGGCGCCAGTTCCCTCAGCGCAGCCGCGAGCCGCTCCCTGAACACAGGGTCCTCTCCCAGAATCTCCGCAGCCGCCATGGTTTTGGAGAAGAGAAAGTGGATGATCTGGAGATCCATCGTGGCGCCGATGCAGAGCACGCCGACCGTCCCATTGGCGTCGATGAAGGCGTTCTCGGGCGAGTGGGACGGATTGGTGACCAGGCGCCCCCTCTCATCCCGCACCAGGAAATCAAGCAAGAACTCCGCCGCCCCCCGCATCGTGGGCCACGCCCTCCGCAGGAAGGATTCGTCCCCGCCGAACGCATAGTGCTCCCAGAAATGCGTGGTCAGCCACGCCCCGCCCATGGGCCAGAGGCCCCACCGGGCCCCGTCGACCGGAGCCGTGTTGCGCCAAAGATCCGTATTGTGATGGGCCACCCATCCGTCGGCGCCATAGTGTACGCGCGCAGTCTCCCGGCCGGAAGGCACCATTTCCTCGACCAGATCGAAGAGCGGCTCATGCAGCTCGGCCAGATTGGTCACTTCCGCCGGCCAGTAGTTCATCTCCGTGTTGATGTTGATCGTGTACTTACTTCCCCAGGAGGGCTCCACGTCATCGTTCCAGATTCCCTGAAGGGTGGCCGGCTGTGTGCCCGGTCGCGAACTCGAGATCAGGAGGTAGCGCCCGAACTGGAAATACAGCGCATCCAACGCCGGATCCTCCGCACCTTCCCGCACGGCCGCCAGACGCAGATCCGTCGGCCGCTGCGACGTCGCGGCCGCAGGCAAGCTGAGATCGACCCGTCCGAAGTAAGCCTGATAGTCGTCCACGTGGCGGTCACGCAACACCGCGTACGGTTGACCGGCGCCGTCGAGATCGGCGGCGGTACGCGCTTCGGGATCAACACCCTCAAAATCGGTCGCCGCGGCAAGAAGAAGCGTCACGGCGTTGGCGCCGTCCACGTGCAGCCCCGCTTCGTCAACCCGCACCGTACCGCCTTCGGCGACCGCGCGAATCCGCACCACGAACGACAGCCCATCCCCATACCAGAGGGCCGCGAGGTTGCGAAACTGCTTGAGGTGATCGGCGGGATCGTCAAGCTGTCCCTTCCATTGTCCCCGCATCACCAGATCCCCACCGGCCGACGGCGCCGTCTGGAAGGCCTGCCTGCTGTCCAGACGCGCCGTGAATGAAACGCTGCCGGGTACCTCTCCGGCAATCCGAACGACCATCACCTGATCGGGCGCACTGGAGAAGACCTCCCTGCTCAAGACGGCGGCGCCGGCACGGTAGGACACCGACGCCACGGCACTGGAGAGATCAAGGGAGCGCCGATAGTCCCGGATTTCGGAGGCGTGGCGGTAGGCGATTCGCAAGTCGCCGAGTGGCTGAAACGTCTGCAGATTCACCGGCCGACCCATCATCTTCTCATCGGCCAACTGCTGCGCCTCCATGTAGCGGCCCTCTTCGAGGAGGCGGCGCACCTCGGGCAGCGCGGCGAGGGCGTCAGGGTTGTCCGTTTCGTGGGGACCTCCCGACCAGAACGTGTCCTCATTCAGCTGAATCCGGTCCTCCGGCACACCGCCGAACACCATCCCCGCCAATCGTCCGTTGCCGATCGGGAGTGCTTCTACCCACTCCGATGCCGGGCGGTCGTACCAGAGTTCGAGATCCTGAGCCCGCCCATCCACCGGGACGAAGAGAACCGAACACCACAGGACGGTCACGGCCACTGCGGGGCGAATCGGCCGGGACGAACCCGAGGCAGGCGGAGATTTTGCCATGAGAGGAGAGGGTTCGGTTGAAAAGGGGCTGACCGGGATCGCGGCCGAGCAGGGGCCGGCGCTCACCACCCGTCGTAGCGCATCAACTGGTCCAGGAGCGCAAGCTGGACACGGCAGCGGTCCAGATTCTGGTCCGGACGCGAGGTGACATAATAGCGGTCCCCGTCGAGATAGTCGGTGAGAAATCGGATCGCCTGTTCGTAGGTGATGAGGCGCGCCGCCGCAGGCAAGAGTGCGCGCTCGACAGGGGTGAGAAAGTGTGCAGCTTCGT
The DNA here is from genome assembly GCA_964387555.1 of uncultured Rhodothermales bacterium. Lineage (GTDB taxonomy): Bacteria > Bacteroidota > Rhodothermia > Rhodothermales > CAYLXM01 > CAYLXM01. Next base: position 29,865 of record CAYLXM010000046.1, read on the forward strand.
GCAGGTAGCCCTGACGTACCGCCTCAACGAGGTCTGGCTGGAGCACGACCGTATCCAGGTCCGTCGCGTCTTCATCGGCGAAGCAGGCCATCGATCGAACCATGTCCCCGAAATCGTACAGGGATAAACCCGGCATCACCGTATCCAGATCGATTACGCAGAGCGCATCGCCCGAATCGATGTCGAACAGCACGTTGGCGATCTTCGCGTCATTGTGGACGATCCGCTCCGGCATGCCGCCACGCCGAAACGCATCCAGCAGCACGTTCGCCAGTGCCCCATGGCGAAACGACTTCTCGGTCTCTGCACGAACCATCGAAGCGCGCCCGGCCCGGTCGAGCGAGATGGCGGTGCGCAACGCCTCCAAACGCTTCGGCGTGTCGTGAAAGCCTGGGATCGTATCGTGGAGCCGGGGTCCGTCGTAGGAAGCAAGCCGCCGCTGGAACGCGCCGAATGCGCGGGCGGCGCGATACGCCTGATCTGGACCCTCCGCCCGCAACACGGCGCGTGAATTTTCGATATACGTAAAGATACGCCACGTCCCGCCGGTGGCGTCCACCCACGAGGCGTCCCCCGTCCGTGTCGGGACCAACACCGTCGCCTTCCTGCCGATCTCCTCCACGTTCTCCGCTTTCAGTCTGCCGAGGAGGTGGGTCGTGATCCGTCCGATGTTCTCCATCACGAGATCCGGACGCACGAAGACGCGTTCGTTGATTCGCTGGAGGACGTACCGCCGCGGGCCTTCGGCGCCCTCCACGGTGGCGAGCCACGATCGGTTGATGTGCCCGCCCGGCAACGACGCGATGGCCGTCACGTCCCCGGACAGCGCGAACCGGCCCAGGATCTCTCGAAGACTACCGTCCATGTGCATCGTGCGCAGAATCAGTCAGTTCGACCCGCACCGCTCGTTTCGCGCGACCGGGATCCCGGGTCTCCGCTTCGCGTCCCCGGATCAAGTCCGGGGCAGGCTCTCGGGACGCTCCTGCGGTCGCGACTCCAAACCTTCAAACTCCAAACCCTGGATC
>CAYLXM010000047.1:0-30634 GCA_964387555.1 uncultured Rhodothermales bacterium
CCGGGTCTCCGCTTCGCTGCGCCCGGGACGCTCACTCCGTTCGCGCCTTCGGACCCCCGGACCCCCGGACCTTCCCCTCACCCCCCATGCCTGGCTGCAATGGCATCGAGCCGTGCCCGAATCTCCGCCGCATCCATCCAGCGACCGCGCACCATGACGCCGGCCTGAAGGCGAAAGTGGTCCGGGTTGTCGAGGGGATTCGCCTCCAGAAGGACCAGGTCGGCCCGCTGTCCCGGAGCGATCGCGCCGAAGAGGTCCTTGTCGGCGAAGTACCGTCCCACCATTGCCGAACCGCTGTGAAAGATTTCATAGGGCGAAATGCCCGCTTCGGCCATGGCCCGGATCTCCCGGTAGACGGCGAAGCCGGGCACATTGAACTGCTGCGGAGCATCCGTTCCGAAGAGCAGGTTGACGTCTCCGTCCGCCAGGGCCTTCAGCAGCCGTACGCGATTGGCCATGTGAATTCGGGCAGCCTCTGCGTCGAAGCCGGGATTGGTGACGTAGTTGCGCCGCGATGTGATCCACCCCTCGACGACATCCCGGGGGAGATACTCGAGTCCGTCGTATGTCAGCAATTCCTCCGGATCCGGCGCCCCGAAGAGTGTTTCCCAGACTACCATCGTCGGGACGATCCAGGCGCCGGCCTCGCGGGTCAGGCGAACCGCCTCGGCGAGACGTGCTTCATCCAACGGCTGATCGAACCCATCGAGATAGGCGATGTAGCCGTCGATGTGATCAAAGGTCTGCTGTCCAAGTTCGAGCGCGGCGAGGAGCCCTACCTCCTCCGGCACGTGTCCGGCGAATGGCATGTTCAGTTCCTTGGCGGCTTTCGCAAGCCCCTCGTACTCCTCCATCGAAAGACCGGGGAAGATCTTCAGGAGGTCCCATCCGGCCGCGTGCTGTTCGCGCACCCGTCGGGCCGCATCCTCTGGTCCATCCACCGCATTGCCGGAAAAACCGGGTCCCGCCAGGTAGAGCGTCGGCGCCGCTTCGCGCCCCGTATTGACGCGATCGCGCAGCGCGAGCTGGCCTTCATGGCCCAGCATTCCGCGGACCGTGGTTACCCCGTTGGCCACGTACAGAAAGAGGACATCCTCCACATAGGTCGAATCGGTCATCGGGGGGATGTGCCCATGCATTTCCGCGATGCCCGGCATGAGGAAGCGTCCCGTCGCATCCACCCGATAGGCCTCCGAAGGCGCCTCCACCTCGGACGAGGGGCCGACCTCGACGATCCGGTCGCCCCGGACGATCACGGTGTAGTCGGCAAGCACCTCCGGACCGGTCATTGGAAGCACGTTTGCGCCCACGAAAGCGACCACGTCGGAGTCCGCCGGATCGCCCTGGGAGTGCGGACCCGCATCTCCGCAGGCAGTAAGGGTGAGCACAAGGAGTCCCGTCAAGAGCAAGGATCTTCTCATCGGTCGGTCGGTTCTGGATGGGCCGGTACCAGAGCGGATCTGGATTTCTCCGGCTCCAATCGGATTACACAGCGTACAAGCGCCCGAGCCGGCCGGCGCACGCAGTGGTGACCTCCTGCGGCGGCCTCTTCCAATGCTCCGGCATCATCGATTCCGGTCTATTTAATAATAACCTCCTTCTTAACGGAGTCGTTCCAACCACCCGGTTTCCGGCATCTGCCATGTACGATCTCAGCGCAGTACCCGTCACGTTGACGCTCATCCTCCTCAATGTGGCGGTAAGCCTGTATGCCCTCTTTGCCCACCCCTCGTGGATTGATCGCTTCGCTCTGATTCCCGAGCGCGTTGCCGCGCATCGCGAGGGCTATCGGCTGATCACCTCGTCGTTTCTCCACGCCAACCTGCCGCACCTCCTCTTCAACATGGTCACCCTGTATTTCTTCGGGCCGACCATCGAACTGCTGCTGGGCGTCTTCCCGTTCCTTGCGATCTACATCGGCTCGGCGTTGACCGCGTCCATCTGGCCCATGGTGAGGTATCGTCATGACCCCGACTATGCGGCCGTGGGCGCCTCCGGTTCCATCGCGGGCATCCTGTTCGCGCACGCCCTCTTCTATCCCCTCAACAAGCTCTATATCTTTTTCATTCCCATCGGCATCCCGGCGGTGATCTTCGCCGTGGCCTTCGTCGCATTCTCGTACTGGGCAGCACATCGGCCCGACTCCGGAGCCGGCTTCATGGGGCGCATCGCGCACGAGGCCCATCTCGGCGGAGCCCTCGGAGGTCTGCTGTTGACCCTCCTGCTCGAACCCCGCGCCCTGCCCCATTTCTTCGGCGAACTGCTGAAGGCGTTCGGGTGAGCCCTGCCTCCACCTTTGATCCGCAGTGTGATGCCGGATCGCCTGCTCGCGCCCCCCGCCTGCCCCACTTCTTCGGAGAACGGCTGAAGGCGTTCGGGTGAGCAACCGTTTTAGACGCCGCCTCGCCCGGATTGCTGCAATAACGGCTATTGTACGGCCGCCAGACGGCGGGCATACGCACGGACGAGCCGGAGGTGCCGGCGCACCTCGTCGACGAGCCCCATTCGCTCGAGGCGTTTTGTGGGAAGCTCGGGCAACCGGGGGGGACTCACGCGACCCATCCACAATTCCATCTTTTCCGTGACGAGGCGCTCCGTGGGAAACGCTCCGGCCGGAAAATGCACGCCGTAGAACTTCAACTTGTGAAGCAGACGAGCCTCCATCTCCTCCAGACCGGCAGGGTCGCTCTCTTCCGGATTTTCCAGCACGACCAGGCCCGCAAGGTAGTCGCGGTAGGTGAACGGGAGCCGCAGGAGGACGGCTTCGGCGGCCTCGCGTACTTCCCTCGCTCCGGCATAACCGGTCGATACCGCGCGAGCCGTGGCCGTTGCCGTCAGCGCAAGCGTCTCCTCCGCGACGACGTCCGGCTGGGCGCCCTCCACCTCCGAAAGGATGCGGGCTACCAGATCGCGTGACAAAGTGACCACGCCCAACGTCGCGAAGGAGGCAAGGTCGGCTGCGACCAACGGGTGGGTTTCGCTCATCGGTACCGGTCAGATCGGAGATGAATCCAAAAATGGACCGGGACGCGCCCGGCCAAGCGGACGCGTCCCGGATCCCACTATGGAAGAAGTGCGGCTTGCCCGATTAGTCGCCGCTGCGCTTCTCAGGCGGACGGCCGATGGTCTCACGCATCTGCGTGTCGGCCTGCACATTGCGCAAATTGTAATAGTCCATCACGCCCAGGTTGCCGCTGCGGAACGCTTCCGCCATGGCGCGAGGAATCTCGGCCTCGGCTTCGACCACTTTCGCACGCATCGCCTGCACCGCTGCAATATTCTCCTGCTCCAGGGCCACGGCGGCTGCGCGACGCTCTTCCGCCTTCGCACGGGCAATCTTGAGATCCGCTTCGGCCTGATCCGTCTGCAGCTTCGCCCCGATGTTGTCCCCCACATCCACGTCCGCAATGTCGATCGAGAGGATTTCGAAGGCCGTTCCCGAGTCCAGGCCTTTCTCCAGCACCACCTTCGAGATCATGTCCGGATTTTCGAGGACGGCAGCATGGGACGCCGAGGAACCGATGGTCGACACGATGCCCTCACCGACCCGCGCCATGATGGTCTCTTCGCCGGCGCCACCGACGAGACGCTCGATGTTCGCACGAACGGTCACGCGCGCGATGGCCCGCAACTGAATGCCGTCTTTCGAAATCGCGGATACGGGCGGCGTCTCGATGACCTTGGGATTAACGGAAAGCTGAACGGCTTCGAACACGTCGCGGCCGGCAAGGTCGATGGCGGTAGCCCGCTCGAATGTCAGGGGGATGTTGGCCTTGTCAGCCGAAATCAAGGCATTCACGACGCTCCTGATGTTCCCTCCCGCCAAAAAATGGGCTTCGAGCTTGGCCGTATCGACGAGAATTCCGGCCTTGTGCGCCGTAATCAGACTTCGAACGATCGGCGCGGGCGGCACCTTCCGCAGGCGCATGCCGACCAGGTCACGGACCAGCTTGATGCGAACGCCCGAAAAGAAGGCGGTCACCCAGAGCCCCATCGGCACGAAGTAGAAGAGGAGGACAATGCCGAGCAGAATTAACGCGATCAGGATGAGACCTGATAGGCCGAGAAACTCAGTCATGATGAGGATTGATTTGAGGCGGCGCCGTGAAGCGTCGCGGGGTTACCGTTCTGTACGGCGATAATCGCCGCTCGCACCACCGGTTTTCGCAATCAGGCGAATTCCGGTGATCACGATATCTTTTGAAATCGATTTACACATGTCGTAGATCGTCAACGCCGCCACCGAAACCGCGGTCAGCGCCTCCATCTCCACGCCGGTCGGTCCCGTGCTTTTCGTATAGGCCCGAATATCGATGGCCTTCTGTGCCTCGTTGAGCGTCAGTTCGAGATCGATCCCTGAGAGCGCCACATGGTGACAGAGGGGGATCAGGTTCGCCGTCTGCTTCGCACCCAGAATCCCGGCAAGTTGGGCCGTTGGAAGGACATCCCCCTTTCGAACGCGGTTCTCCTCGACAAGCCGGAAGATCTCGGGCCCGACCAGCACATGTCCCTCGGCAAGGGCAGTGCGGATAGTCTGCGGCTTGCCGCTCACGTCGACCATCTGGATGCGACCCTGCGGGTCTACATGGGTCAGCGTCGGTGAATCAGTCATAGGTACACAGGATCAGGCCGAACAGGCATTTTGTCGTCCAAACATGTCCGCGGGAAGGCATTCGGGCAGGTAAACAAGATAGACCGGGTTACGCGCTTGCGCAACGTACCATGCAACCACCGGAGGTCGCCCGGAGTTTCTGTCTGCCAACGGATTGAAGGTCAACCGCCGATGAGAATCATGGGCCGGTTCGGCGTGGCAGCGATGGCGTGCATGCCGGCGTGACTCGGCTTCTTTCGTTTGACGGCCGCGTCGATGACGCCGAGCAGGTCTTCATCCGACGCGCCGGCACGCATCGCATCCCGCAGGCTGAACTCGGCAGGTCCAAACAGGCAGACCTTCAGATTGCCGTCCGCCGTAATCCGAAGGCGATTGCATCCGGCGCAGAAATGGTCGCTCATCGAGGAGATGAATCCCACGCGTCCCCGAAAACCCGGCACCCGAAACGTCTTGGACGTGTCGCTCGCGCTTCCCGGCACCACTTCGAGATCGAATTGCGCGCGAAGAAGCTTCAGCATCTCGGCATACGGGAGCATCGATCCGTCGTGCCATCCGTTATCGTCGAACGGCATGTACTCGATGAACCGGACGTCGATGGGCCGATCACGCGTGAGGGCCACGAAATCCGGCAGTTCATCGTCGTTGAGGCCTCGGAGGACCACACAGTTGATCTTGACGGGCTCGAAGCCGAGTTCGACGGCCAGATCGATGGCCTCGAGGACGGTTTCGAGGCCGGGGCGCCGCGAGATCGCCTCGAACTTCGCCGCGTCGAGCGTATCGAGACTGATGTTGAGCAGATTGACACCCGCCTTCTGCAGCCGGGGCAGTTTGCGGGGAAGCAGCAGGCCGTTGGTCGTAATCGCGAGCGTACGAAGCCCTTCGGTCTGAAGGTTGCCGAGCCGTTCAGCGAGATCCTCCACATCTTTCCTGACGAGGGGTTCACCTCCCGTAAGGCGGATCTTGTCGACGCCGGCCCGCACGAAGAGGTGTGCCAGACGTACGATTTCCTCGAACGTCAGGATCTCCTCCCGGGGCTTGAGCGCCACCCCGTCTGCCGGCATGCAGTAGACGCACCGCAGATTGCACCGCTCCGTCAGCGAGATGCGGAGATAGGAGTGTTCCCTTCCGAGGCTATCGATGAGGGCGGGGTGAACCGTCGGCATGGGAACCGATGCTGGGGGCGAAGGCGGTGCAGGAGCGCAAAGACGGAATGGGAGGACGCGACCTCCGCTCATCCGCCCGGTTCCTCCACGAGATTGCGAATAAACCCGACCACGCGGTCGTCGTTCCAATCCGCCGCACCGATGGTAGCCCATCGGACCTGTCCGCGGCGGTCGATGATGTAGGTAGCGGGCAGGATCTCGCCTCCGAAGTCGGGCGGACGGGGTCCTGCGTCGACATACACCGGGGCACGCACGTTGTGGCGCTCGATAAACGGGCGTACGGTTTCGGGCTGCTCTTCGGAGAGGAGGATGACGGACACCTCGTTCGGATCCAGCCGTCCGTACAGCGCATCGAGCGATGGCATCTCTTCCAGGCACGGGGGACACCATGTGGCCCAGAGGTTCAGCACGACCACTTTGCCACGGAAGTCGTCAAAGCGTTGGACCCCGCCCGAGAGCGATGCCACGGTCCACTCGGCCGGCGCCTCTCCGAGGGACGCAGCAGGCGGGCGGGCCGGCAGTGAAGGCGCACGAAGAAGGATGGGAGCCCTGTCCGCCGGCGCATCGACCGCGCGAGGCGCACGGACGTAGAACAGGGCGCCGAGAAAGGCCAGCGCGCCGAGGAGATAGGCCAGGGGTTTGAAAGGGGACACAGGGCGGGTCGTAAGGGAGACGGGAGATCGGAGACGGTCACGCCGTTCGCCGGGTGCAACGACGAGTCCGCCCTCAGGTTCACCGGCCCCCCATCCACCATCCACCATCCACCACCCACCCTCCCTCTCCCCCCACCCATTCCCTTCGTATCTTGGAGGAAACACACGCCTGAATCCGTGATCCATCCCGGCCGCGATATCGCCTACTGGACACCGTTCGTCACCCCGCTCGGCGAAGCCTACGCCGCGTCCACGTCGGACGGACTCTGCCGCCTCACCATCCCGCAAGAGTCCCGGGAGCACTTCTTCGTCTGGTTGCGCACGTGGTTCTCCCACGACAAGATTCTCCCCCATCCCGGACCCAACATGGAGGCCGTCGACCAGCTCGACGCCTACTGGAAAGGCGAGCGGACCCGATTCGACCTGAGACTGGACCTCCGGGGCACGCCCTTTCAGATCGAGGTGTGGACCGCCCTCCTCCATATCCCCTTCGGTAAATCGATCAGCTACCGCGAGCTTGCCGAACAGGTCAATCTGCCGAAAGGGTTCCAGGCCGTCGGGTCCGCCGTCGGACAGAACCCTGTCCCGGTGATCGTCCCGTGCCACCGCGTGATCGGCGTGGACGGCGCCCTTACCGGTTATGCAGCCGGTACGGACACGAAACGTTGGCTCCTCCAGCACGAAGGCACCTTGCTCCTCTAGACGCCCGAGCGCTCGACCCAACCCCCTTCGCCCGCCGGTCGCACACACGGGGAGGAATGATGCGGCTGCGGACGCCGGCCCCTCCGGCACGAAGGCACCTTGCTCCTCTTGACGCCCGAGCGCTCGACGCAATCCCCTTTGTCCGCCGGTCGCACACACTCGGGAAGCAATGATGCGGCCGCGGACGCAGGCTCCTCCACCAGTATAGCATCCCGCAGAGCTAGCCGGGGAGGCGCTCGACGAGGATGGTGACCGGCCCGTCGTTGACGAGGGATACGTCCATCATCGCCCCGAACTCGCCCGTGGGCACCGCCTTGCCCAGCTCGCGCTCGAGGATCCGGACGAACGTCTCGTACAGGGGGACGGCGATCTCCGGTGGCGCCGAATCGACAAAACTCGGACGATTGCCCTTCCGCGTATCGCCGTAGAGCGTGAACTGCGACACCACGAGCGCTTCGCCACCCATTTCGATGAGAGACCGGTTCATCTTTCCGTCCTCATCCGGGAAGATGCGCAAATTCGAACACTTGCGCGCCACCCAGTCCGCCTCCCTCTCCGTGTCGGACTGATGCACGCCCAGCAAGATGAGGAGACCCGGGCCGATCTCCGCAACCCGGCGTCCCTCGATATCCACGGCCGCTTCCCGCACGCGCTGAACCAGGGCCCTCATGCCGGCTCCTCCTCACCGGCCCTCCGGCGAAGCCACTCTGCCGCCTTCCGGAGGGCTCGTCCGCGGTGGCTGATGGCGTTTTTCTCCTCGAGATCCATTTCGGCAAACGTCTCGTCAAACCCGTCCGGCACGAAGAGCGCGTCGTAGCCAAAGCCTCCGGAACCGCGCTCCTGCGTCGTGATCGTTCCCTCGCAGACACCGTGGAAGATCCGTATCCCGCCGTCCGGTTCCGCGATCGCCATGACGGTCCGAAACCGGGCGGAGCGATCCGTGTGACCGGCCAAACGATCGAGCAGCTGCCTCCGGTTCGCCGCGTCGTCGCACGCCGGACCGGCAAAGCGGGCGGAAAACACGCCCGGATGCCCGCCCAGCGCGTCCACTTCCAGTCCGGTATCATCCGCCAGTGCAACCAGGCCCGTGTGGCGGCCGAGCGCCTCCGCTTTTTTTCGCGCATTCTCCTCGAGCGTCAGGCCGTCCTCCTCGACCTCCGGCGCGTCGGGATAGTCGTCCGGCGAAACCAACACCACCGGTGCGCCCTCCAGCATGCGCCGGATCTCTCGCAGTTTGCCGGGGTTTCGGGTTGAAACCATGAGCCGCAGCATTTCAGAAGAAGGAGTTTTGGAGGATGGAACCCGGAACAGGGAATGCGGTTAATTATAGTCTACAGGCTCATCGGAGTCGTAGCGTTCCTTCATCGTCAACCGCAAACAGGAGTTTACCTTGTCCGTAGGTATCCGAGTCCGAGACAACGAGTCCATCGATCGCGCGCTGCGCCGTTTTAAGCGTTCCGTTAACCGGAGCCGCGTCCTTCGTCAGTTCCGCGCGAAAATGCAGTATACGAAGCCGTCCGAAGAGCGGCGTGCGGACCGGCAGAAGGCCTCGCGCAACGCCCGTCGCCACCGGCACGACATCTAGGTCGAGCAGCACAAGAAGTACGGTTCGATGAGCCCTGGACGCGAGGATGTTCAGGGCTTTTTGTGTAGCGCCTCCCTGATCAGCCGCTCCTGCTCCGTCGCGTGCCGCGATGCACTTCCCGTGGCCGTACTCGCGCTGACGGGACGTCCAATGTAGCGGACCTCCCCGCACGTCGTGTTCCGCGCCGATCGGATCTGTTCATTAAACAGCGGTGCAACGAAACTCCAGGCGCCCATATTGCGCGGCTCCTCCTGCACCCAGGCCACGTCGACATCCCCAAATCGGTCCAGCTCATCCCGTACGGCATCCCCCGGGAACGGATAGATCTGTTCGAGGCGGGCAATCGCGATCCCTGACCGCTGGGACTCTTCCATCGACGCCAACAGGTCGTAGTACACCTTTCCGCTGCAGAACAACAGCCGCTCGACGCGGCCCGGTTCTCCTTCCGCCGGCAAGAGCGGCGAAAACCGGCCGCCGAAAAAATCGCCCACCGGCGAAACAGCCTGCGGATGGCGCAAGAGACTCTTCGGCGCCATCACGATCAGCGGCTTGTGCGGCGACGCCTGCACCTGCCGGCGCAGCGCATGGAAGTAATTGGCGGGCGTGGACACGTTCACGACCCGCAGGTTGTCCTGCGCACACGACTGGAGGAAGCGTTCGAGACGCGCCGAGGAGTGCTCCGGACCCTGCCCCTCATACCCGTGCGGCAACAGCATCACCAACGAACTCCGCTCACCCCACTTCTGCTCGGCGGCGGAGAGGAACTGATCGATGATGATCTGCCCCCCGTTGACGAAGTCGCCGAATTGCGCCTCCCAGATCACCAGTGTATCCGGATCGGCCACGGAAAACCCGTACTCAAACCCGAGGACCGCATACTCCGAGAGCAGGCTGTCGTATGCGTGCAGCTTTGCCTGCCCGTCGCGAATATGATTGAGCGGAACGTATTCCCGTTCGGTCACCTGGTCCACCAGGACCGAATGCCGATGGCTGAAGGTACCGCGGCGCGAATCCTGTCCGCTGAGTCGCACCTGGGTGCCTTCCATCAACAAAGAACCGAAAGCGAGTGCCTCGCCAAAGGCCCAATCGATCCGATCTCCGTCGAAGAGGCTCCTGCGCCGCTCGAACTGACGCAGGAGCTTCCTGTGCACATTCAGATCGTCCGGCAATTGGACGAGCGCCTGCATGACGGCCCGCAGATCCTCTTCGGGAACGGAGGTATCCGGCTCTGCCGCGGTGGCCCGCTTCGGTGCACGATCCGACGCCTCGCGAAGGGTCGGGCGCGCCGTCTCATCGAGGCCCTTCGTCTGCTCAAACGCGTCCTGCAGCCGCTCCTGGAAGTCCTCCAGCATCTGCTCCGCTTCCTCCGGGGTCATGACGCCCCGGCGTAGCAGCGTTTCCGTGTAGAGCTTGCGGACCGACCGGTGGCCCTCGATCCGTTTGTAGAGCAAGGGCTGCGTGAAGGTCGGCTCGTCCCCCTCGTTGTGGCCGTGGACCCGGTAGCAGACCATGTCGATCACGACATCCTTGTGGTAGGTCTGCCGGTAGTCCAGCGCGATACCCGCCGTTCGCACGGCCGCTTCGGGATCGTCTCCGTTCACATGGAACACGGGCGCCTGAATCATCCGCGCGACATCCGTCGCATACGTGGAACTTCGCGCATGGATGGGGGCCGTCGTGAAGCCGATCTGGTTGTTGATCACGATGTGGATCGTCCCGCCGGTCGTGTAGCCGTCGAGTTGGCTCAGGTTGAGGGTTTCGGCCACGACACCCTGTCCCGCGAACGCCGCATCCCCATGGATGAGCAGCGGGATGACCTGCTGGAAGTTTGCCGAATTTGCCTTCTCGTTGTTCCAGATCAGGCGCTGTTTGGCCCGAGCCATCCCCTCAACGACCGGGTTGACGGCCTCCAGGTGGCTCGGATTCGACGCCAGCGTAAGTTTTACCTCGTTTCCGGCCTCCGACACGTGCCGGCCCTTCGCTCCGAGGTGGTATTTCACGTCGCCCGATCCCTGCGTGGTCGAAGGATCGATCGATCCCTCAAACTCGGAGAAGATCGCTTCGTAGGGCTTCCCGAGGGTGTTGGCGAGTACGTTGAGCCGCCCCCGATGGGCCATTCCGATCACCACCTCACGGACGCCTCGGTCGGCCGCCGCCGTCAGGATGCGGTCGAGAACCGGAATCATCGTCTCCGCGCCCTCGAGGGAGAAGCGCTTGTGACCGATGTATTTCGTGTGGAGGAACTGTTCGAACGCTTCGGCCGCGTTGAGCTTCGCCAGGATGCGCTTGCGGACGTCCGCCGTGATGTCCGCCGAGGGATCGAGTTGCTCGAACCGGTCCTGCAGCCATCGCTTCTCGGTCGGATCGGAGATGTGCATGAACTCGGTCCCGACCGTCCGCGTGTACGTCTGCCACAGCAGCTGTAGGATTTCCCGCAGGGTGAGCATCTCCTTTCCGCCCAACCCGTCCGCAAACCAACTCCGGTCGAGATCCCAGATCGACAGACCGTATGTCGACGGGTCGAGTTCGGGATGGTACGGCGTCTCGAAGTTGAGCGGGTCGATGTTGGCGAGCAGGTGCCCGCGCACACGATAGGATCGAATGAGCTGGATCACACCCGCTTGCTTGCGGATGATCTCCATCTCCGACAACCGGTCTGCACGCCCCAACAGCGGGCTTGTGTCGTCCGCCGTGCCGAACGGTGGCTGGGGGATGTGCAGATCCAGGAAGATCTGCTGGTAGAAATCGTATTTGCCGAGCAGCAGGTCAGACACCCGGGACAGAAACATCCCGCTTTCGGCGCCCTGGATGACCCGGTGGTCATACGTGGAGGTGAGGCCCATGACCGGCGACAGGCCGATACGGCTCAACTCCGCCTCCGGGAGCGCCATGTATTCAGGCGGATATCCGATGGCGCCGGTCGCGACGATGAGGCCCTGGCCCGGCATGAGCCGCGGCACGCTCATCACGGTGCCGATCATCCCGGGATTCGTCAGCGTGATCGTCGTATCCTGAAAATCCGCCACCTCGAGCGCACCGCTGCGCGCCCGGCGCACGATATCGTTGTACGTGCCCATGAACTGGGCGAAGTTCATCGATTCGGCGGCCTTGATGTTCGGCACGAGCAGCGCGCGGCTTCCGTCCTTCTTCTCCAGGTCGATTGCCAATCCCAGGTTGACGTGCGCGGGCTTCACGTGTATCGGCTTGCCGTCTACTTCCCGGTACGACGCGTTCATGCTGGGATACGCCCTCACCGCCTGCACGATGGCCCATGCCACGATGTGCGTGAAGGACACCTTGAAGCCCCCGACATGGATCTGATAGTCGTTGATGAGGCGGCGGTTTTCCCCCATCAGCTTGACCGGCACGTACCGCACCGATGTAGCCGTCGGAAGCCCCAGGCTGGCCTCCATATTGTCCACGATCCGAGCCGGGGCCCCGCGGAGCACGACCGATTCCGCACCCTCCGGGATCGGAGGCTGCTTCACCCTGGGAACGGCGGGCGCGGGAATCCCATCTCCCCGCGGTGCGACTGGCGGCGCGGCCTCCTCCACGGGCGAACCATCCCCTGATGGTTCGATCTCGGGTCGGCTGCGGGCCGGCGTCACCTGAAACGTGTCATCGGGATGGTAATCGGAGAAGAACTCCCTCCATCGCTCGCTGACGCTTTGAGGATCCTCGAGGTACTGGGAATAGAGTTCCTCGATGTAGCCGGTATTGAAGCCGAATGCGCTCACGGGTGGGGACACTTCGCTGGAAGGATCGAACGTTTGGGTGCCGACGGATAACGCCCGACGGGAGGGAAGGATTCGATGGGTGGACGGATGGAATCGAGAACCGGCTCCGCAACCGCGTGTCGGCTAGAGCCAGCCGGCGGATCGGTACCAGGCGATCGTCTCCCGGATTCCCTCTTCGATCGACACCCGGGCCTCATACCCGAAATCCGCCCGCGCCCGATCCGAACGGCACCGCTTGCAGGCAAATCGAATCTCTCGTGCCTTTTCCCGGTCGAGCGGCGTGTGGCGCCCTGCTATCCGTCCGACGCCTTCCACGAACGCCCCTACCGGTTCGACCAGCGACTCCGGAATGGTTAGCGTGAATACCCGGCGCCCGAGGGCTTCTCTTGCGGCGTCCCGGACCCGTCGCCAGGATACATCCTCATTGCTTCCAAGAAAGTAGACATTGCCCGAGGTCGATTCAGACTCGGCCGCCTGCACCATGCCGCGCACGAGATCGCTGCCGAAAACCAGATTGATTTCCGGCTCCAGACCACGGCCGACGATCGGGCAGAGACCGCCGTTGAGCGTCTTGAAGAAGGTGTAGATGTCCTCTTCACGCGGACCGTACACGGCCGGGGGACGCACGATCACGATCGGCAGACGATCGAACCACTTTGCGACGATCGATTCCATTTCCGCCTTGCTTCGGCCGTAGCCGCTGACGGGGCGCAGCGGCGTGCTCTCGTCCGCCACACCGCCCTCGCAGAGGCCGACCGCCGCCAGGCTGCTCGTCACCACTACCTTCCGAACGCGCGGAGCCACCGCCTCTACGATCTCGAGCAAGCGCTCCGTCGCGGTCACGTTGGCCGCCCGAAACTCCGCCTCGGTGGTCTTTGCCTTCGTTCCCGTCACCGCCGCTACGTGAAAGACGTAATCCACTCCCTCGCACCCGATGCGAAGCGCGTCCAGATCGTCCATGTCGCCCTTCACCACGACCACGTCGAGCCCTTCCAGCCACTTGAGGCGCGAGCGCACGAGACAGCGCACTTCGGAGTAGCCTCGGGCAAGCAATGCCTCGACGAGGTGGCTTCCCACAAACCCGGTTCCACCGGTGACGAACGCGGTAGGACCGTTGCGATCATTCGGAAGATGGGCTCGGTCGGGCACGGGACTGGACCTGAAGACAAGATGGAAGGGTTGCTTTGGGTTACCGCCCTATCCGCCGCACACCGTGCGGGGGCTCCGTTCATCGCCGCACGGGAACTCGGAGACCACACGGACCGAATCCGCAAAACGGATCAGCGGCGGAGACTGAGTTTAACTACACTTTCAACGTGGTGCGTGTGCGGGAAGAGGTCGACGGGCTGCACGGCCTCGACGGCGAAAATTTCCGCCAGTTCCTTCAGGTCGCGCGCCTGGGTCATCGGGTTGCAGCTCACGTAAACGAAGCGTTCGGGGCGCAGTTCGCCGATGCGCTTGACCACTTTCGGATGCATCCCTGCTCGAGGAGGGTCGACGACGAGCACATCGGGACGTCCGTGTGACCGCACGAAGTCGGGTGTGAACGCCCGCAGCAGATCGCCGGCGACGAACTGGCAGTTGGTGACGCCATTGGCCCTCGCATTGGCTTCCGCGTTGTCGACCGCCTCCTGGATCAACTCGACACCGACCACGCGTTTGACCGAATCGCTCAGATAGAGCGCGATGGTGCCCGCGCCACAGTAGAGGTCATAGACGAGATCGTCCGGCCGAAGTGCTGCGAACTCCCGTGTAACCTCATAGAGGCGTTCCGCCTGCGCCGTGTTGGTCTGGAAGAATGCGTTCGCTGCGATCTCGAACGTGAACCGTCCGATGCGATCGTGAACGACTCCCGGGCCGAAAACGACGTCCATCTCTTCTCCAAAGGCGGTCTGCGCCAGCCCGGTATTGATCGTATTGACAAAGGTGGTGATCTGCGGGAAATGCTCCCGCAGATAATCGGCCACTTTGGCGATCCGTTCCTCATCCCGCCAGGCAGTGACAAGGTTGACCATGGCCTCCTCAACCCGCTCGGGGATGCGGAGCACAAGGTGGCGGAGGTAACCCTGGTGTGTGCGGACGTTCCACGGAGTCCAGCCCTCGGCACGAACCAGCGTGCGGAGCCCATTCACGATTTGGGCGCCCAGGGGGGCGGGAAGGTGACACTCCTCGATATCCAGCACATGCTCGAATCGGCCCGGCACGTGCAGGCCGAGAGCGAAGCGTTTGTCGAAGGACTCTCCGGACGCCGTCTCCGCGGCGGTCAACCACCGACGGGCGCCGAAGGAAAACTCCATCTTGTTTCGGTATCCGTAGATCCGGTCGGAGGCCACGGTTGGCCGTACTTCGGGCAGGTCAAGTCCGCCGTGATATCGCAGGGCGTCCTCCACGGATTGCCGCTTGGCCTCGCACTGGGCCGCGTAGTCGACATGCTGCCAGCGACAGCCCCCGCATTCGCCGAAGTAGCGGCAGACCGGATCCGTGCGCAACGGACTCGGTTCGAGCACGGACTCGATACGCGCTTCCGCGTAACTGGACTTGGTGCGCACGATGCCCACCTGCAGGAGGTCGCCGGGTACCCCGCCGTCGATGAAAACGACACGACCCTCGATGCGGGTCAAAGATTTTCCCTTGTCGGCGAATTTTTCGACGCGCAGGGTGAGGGATTGACCTTTCTGCAATGTTGAAAAGTTTAAAAGTTAGGAATTTGGAGTTGGCGCTCCTCCGTCTTCCCGGCGGAAGCCGGGATCCAGGACATTATAGTTTAGGAGTTTAGGAGTTTAGGAGTTTAGGAGTTGGACTTCTGCACTTCTTAGCCTTCGGACCCCCGGACCCTCGGACCCCCGGACCTTCGGACCCCCGGACCCCCGGACCTTCGGACCCCCGGACCCCACCCTAAAACGCCTGTCCGATCCCGAAGTGATACCTTGGCGTACGCAGGCGGTCCGGGAAGGGTCCTTCCGCCGGATCATTAAGGCGCCAGGCCACGTCCAGACGGAGGATAAGGTACTCCCACGCGACGCGGAGCCCGATGCCGCTTCCGATTCCGAGATCTCGATAGAACCGGTCGATCTCGAAGCGGCCTTCCGAATCGCCGGGATTGCGCGGCCCGTACCAGACGTTCCCGCCGTCCAGGAAGAGGGCCGACATCCAGTCGGCCTCAATGAACTTGCGCATGAAGATGAACCGCGATTCCACGGCCGCCTCGAGTTTCACGTCTCCTCCCTGAATGAAGACTTCGTCACCCGAGCCGCCGACGCGTCCCGGTCCGAGTTCCCGCAGGCCCCAGCCGCGGATACTCGTTGCGCCACCGCCGTAGAAGCGCCGATCGAACGGCACGACCGGGGCGCGGCCGACCGGATGCGACCACCCGGCGATGAGCTTCATGGCGGCGACGGTAGACGAGCCAATCGGCCGATACCGCCGTACGTCTCCCAGAAGGCGAACATACTGTCGGTAAACGAGCCGGCTTTGCGCGGCCTCCTCACGCCGGAAGAAGGGCAGCCCGGGGATGGATCCTTCGAGCGACTCCGGGGAGAAGAGGTAGCGATCGAGGACATAGGGGACGTTCCCCCCGATTTCGAACGAGATCTCGCGGAAGTAGCCGGAGTCCCGCTTCAGCAGATTCGTGTTCGCTGATCGAAGGGTATACCGCAGCGCACTGTTCACCTGCGGTCGGCTGTAGTCTTCGAGGATACGTTCCCGCTCTACGGGGTCGGTGACGAGGCCGAGAAACCGCTGCTCGAAGCCTGACAGGGTATCCGGGTCGCTCAGATTGAAGTCGAGCAGGTTCACGATCGAGGTGAGCGTCGGCGAATGCCGCATTTCGATGCCCGCCTGGAGCGCTCCGCGGCCGCGGATGATCAGCCGCAGTTCTTCGCGCCGGGCTGTAAGCAGACGAAGGGCGATGCGTGTTCGAGACTCGTACAGATCCAATGCGCGATCGAGAAATCGGAAAGGACCGATCAAGCGGGGCAAGACGAGGCTGGTCTCGAGTTCCGCCTGAGCCGTGTTGAACGGACCGCCTTCTCGAAGCGCCGCGGCAATCGAGCCGGATGTTCGCACCTGCAGCGCCTCCCCGGCGCCCAGAAGGTTGACATTCCGGTAAGACATCCCGACACCAATCCCCACCTCCTCATTCCCCGTTTCATCCCCCAGAACGGCGTCCCGCGACAGCATGAAGAATTCCCACCGCAACTGATGGCGTGGCCTCGTCCGCAGATGAATCTGGTAGGGGAGGAACTGCAATCCGCTGTCGGTGGTGAGAACCGATGCCCAGAGCGGCACGAAATCGGAAAACGAAAAGAGCCCGGTGGCTTCCAGCCGCCGTTTCGTGTCGAGCAAGCTGCTCTCATTGAACCAGCTGCCTGGCTCGAAGCGCATGTTTCGGGTCAACGCGCTGTTCTCCAGTCGCCGTTCATTCGCGGTACGAGCCACAACGACGCCGGAGGCGGAGAGAGAATCTGCGCCCTCGACCGACCAGGTGGACAGCGTATCCTGGCGAGGTGGCGCGCGTTCCGGCCCGGTGATCAAGAAGTAGACGTTGCCGAATCGCATACGCGGGCCGGTCATCACCTCGAACCGTACGTCGAAGGAATCGGCGCTCACAGGCATTACGAAGGCCCGGATCGAGTCCCGTGTGACCTGCGCGTAGCCCGCGTCTCGAAGGAAGGTGAGGAGGTGTCTCCGTTCATCACCCAGCAAGGACTGTGAATAGCGCACCGAGGCCGGCAGGAACGCATCGTCGATGCGAGGCGCTGTCGCTACGATGGGTGAGTTGGAGAAGAGTCGTTTCCGGTCGTCGGGCGACAGGGAGTCGAGGCCGCTGTAGGCGAGCTTCCGGAGAAACGTCGGGGGGCCCTGGTCGATCAGGAACGTGACGCGCAGTCGTTTCCCGGAGCCGAGGGTGTCGACCTGAGCGGATACCGAAACGCGGCGATACCCTTCCTGCTGGTAGAACAGCGTGATCCGTTCGACGTCCGCGGCGAGCAGCGTCAGGTCCAGATAGGCGGGCGGTTCTCCGGAGGCCTTAAGCGCCCTGGAAATCCCTCTGGACCGGCTCTTCTCGCCCATCCGATAGAGGAGTCTCCAGGGCGCCATGCCCGGTATTCCGAAGAGATTCCTGTTTGCCCTGGTGCGGATGTTATAGATGAGGGTACCGTCTTCGAAGGCCGTATTCCCGCGGAATCGTACTTCGGTAACGGTGGGCACCCCGTTGAGCGAGTCTTCGGCGACGGGAACGGACGGTGCCTGACGTGCCGCCAGTGAAGATCCCCAGGCGAAGATCAATGCGCCCAGGATCGAAGCCGTGGATCGGGAACGACGCCCGGGAGCGATCGCAGCAAGGCACGAGGCAGCCACGCCGCCTCTACTCGTCCTCGTAGTAGAAGTCTTCGTTGCCGGAGGGATAGTCCGGCCAGAGTTCTTCGATGCTCTCGTATGGCTCCCCATCGTCCTCAATTGCCTCGAGGTTCTGGATCACCTCTATCGGGGCCCCGGTGCGGTCCGCATAGTCGAGCAGTTCCGCCTTGTTGGCAGGCCAGGGTGCATCTTCCAGGTAGGCCGCCAATTCGAGTGTCCAGTACATGGATGGCCAGGCTGCGTTCTTGTTCGAGTTCTGAGAAGCTTGAACCGTTATTGGTGTTCCGCCCGACGTTACTGTCTCCTTTCAAGAAAAGCAACACACGATGCAGAACGACTCCCTTCGGGGCAGTTTTTAACGTTGAATGGGGCTCCGTCATAGAAAAAGGCGGAATGGACGTTTGTTCCGGCCCATTCCGCCTGGAATTCACGGATGCATTCGGTCGTTCAATCGAGCGAGACGTCGGACTGGTCGGCCTCTTTCAGGAGTCTCATATACGCCTCGGGCGTCATGCTCGGGGCAAAAAAGTCGATCGGGTTGAGTGAATTCCCGCGGGCATCGCGCACTTCGTAGTGCAGGTGGGGTCCCGTGGAACGGCCCGTATTGCCACTTTTTGCGATGATATCGCCGCGAGAAATCCGTTGACCCTGTCGTACCAGGGTGCTGGAAAGGTGGGCGTAGCGTGTCATGTAGCCGGAGACCGGGTGGGTAATCTCCACGACGATTCCGAAACCACCGTTTCGTCCTACGAAACTCACCACGCCGTCCCCCGTCGCGTAGATGCTCGACCCCACGGGGACGACAAAGTCGAGTCCGTGGTGCATCTTCCTGACGCGATCGATGGGATGCAACCGGATACCGAACCCCGAGACCAACCGGCCGCCCGCGGGCCGAATAGACGGCATTTCTTTCAGGGCATCGGACCGCTTTTCGGCTTTGTTCAGCAGAGAGCGATAGCTTTTGCTCTGCAAATCGAGCTGGCGCTCGAGCTGGTCGAGCTTGTCTGTGGTATTGCGCAGCAGCGCCCGGGTATCCGTACTGAAGCGGCGGTATTCCTCGTAGGTCTCCGTGCCCCCGATCCCCACCTGCCGCACGTCATCGGAGATCGGCTGTTCCTGCAGGATCGTGCGGTACAGTTCCTCATCCGTCTGCGCGAGCGCCTCGAGCCGCGTCGAGAATTGGTTCATGCGGGAGACCGTCTCCTCCAGTTTGGACTGCAGGAAGCGGTTCTCTTCCCGAAGCGCAAGCTCCTCCGGCGTTCCAAAGCGTCCTCCCACCAACCACGCCAAAGCGGCGACCAGCAAGATCGACACGATAAACATCAAGCCGAGTTGGGACATCAACTTCCCCCGGCTCGGCTTCACCTCCACGAAGGTACAGGCTTCGTGGTCATAGTAGTACGTGCGCAAGTTTGCCATACGGTTCCGTTCGTGATGGGAGGCCGGAATCGACCTTCGGTGGTTCTGTTTCAGATCGTCTTTTCGTTCTTCAAGCCATCAAAAAAAAATGGCATCGGACAGACACGAAGAGGCCTTGATTTGCCCTATCACGCTGTCACAATCCCCAACTGCTCGACGCAGAGCCAGAAGTGTGGTGGAGCACTCCCAAAACTGCCGCCTACCGACCGTTGGAATGTATAGCCGCATCGTTCTAGATGCAATCCCGAGAAACAACTTTTTCTGATTAATTTGTTGGAGCAAGTGCCTGTTCCTTCAAGTAGATTCTCAGCACTTCACAATCTTTTCGTCCTATTCGTAGTCGTGCTCAAAGTAGTCGACACCCCGCGTCGGGCCTGACCGGGCCGCTTCCTTCTCGCGAATCCTGCGGCTAAGCCGTTTCGCAAATACCTCGGCCGGATCGTACCCGTAGTGCCGCAACAGGTGGTTCATGGCGATCACCTCGCAGATCACCGTCACGTTTTTCCCCGGGGTTATGGGCAATCGAACCATCGGAAGATTGACGTCGAGAATGGACTCGTGTTCGTCGACCATACCGATGCGCGAGTATTCCCGTTCCGGGTCCCAAAGCTGCATGCTGACGACCACTTCGACCCGCTTCTGAAACCGGATGGCCCGAATCCCGAACATCGCACGCACATCGACGATACCCAGACCGCGGATCTCCATGAAGTGCTTCACGATGTCCGTGCCCGTGCCCATGATGACATTCGCGCTCTCCCTGGTCAGGATCACCACGTCGTCTGCCACAAGCCTGTGACCCCGCTCAACGAGATCCAGTGCGACCTCCGACTTCCCGATGCCCGCCTTCCCCGTAAGCAGAAGACCCACGCCGTACACGTCCACCAGAGAACCATGGACCGTTTTCTGTGGCGCGAACTGGTCCTCGAGGTAGTCACGCAGATAGTACGAGAACTCCGTCGAGGGGACGGGAGTGCGAAATACGGGCACGCCGCGTTCACGTGCCCGATCCAGGAGCGCCCGATCCAGTACGTTGTTTTCCGTGAGGAAGAGACAGGGGATGTCGAACTGCACCACGTTCTCGAAGGCGTGCAGACGGGCCTCCGGTTCCTGCCGATGGAGATACTGGCTTTCGGTGTTACCGAAGATCTGGATGCGCTGGTAGGTGAAGGGGTCAAGGTAGCCGACCAGGGCCAGCCCCGGGCGGTGCAGGTTCGTCTCGGTGACCAGGCGGCGATCCGCTTCGCCCTGGTTGACCGTCTCGATGGGCACCCCAACCGCGGTGCGCAATTGATCGATCATCAGGGCCACGGAGATAGATTCCCTCTTGAATGCCATCGGATGATCGACAGGTTAGGGTGAACCAATGGGTGGGTGGACGAACGGCCTAGGGGACTTCGACGACGTCGAGCACGCGCTGCACGATCATGTCGCTGGTTACGTCCTCCGCTTCGGCTTCGTAGGTGACCGCGATGCGGTGCCGCATGACGTCCATGGCTACGGCCCGAACATCTTCCGGCGTAACGTAGGCCCGATGCTTCAGAAAAGCATGCGTTCGGGCCGCCAGGTTCAGGTTGATCGTTGCCCGGGGGGAGGCGCCGTACTCGATCAGCGGTGCCACACTCTGCAGACGGTATCGGCTCGGCTCACGGGTCGCCAGGACGAGATCGACGACGTACTGCTCGACGCGCTCGTCAAAATAGAGTTCGTTGATAACCTGCCGGGCGGAAAGGATCTGAGCCGCCTGAATGATCGTGCGCGCCACTGCCTTTTCTCCGGTCCGAGCCATCCGACGCATGATCTCCAGTTCTTCATCCCGCGTGGGATAGCCGACCTTGATCTTCATCATGAAGCGATCCACCTGCGCCTCGGGCAACGGGTAAGTCCCCTCCTGCTCGATAGGGTTCTGCGTCGCCAGCACGAGAAAGGGCTGCTCGAGCGGGAATGTCGTGTCGCCGATCGTCACCTGCCGCTCCTGCATCGCTTCCAACAAGGCACTCTGCACCTTGGCCGGGGATCGGTTGATCTCATCAGCCAGAACAATATTCGTGAAGATGGGCCCCTTCTTGATGAAGAACTTGCTCTCCTTCTGGTTATAAACCAACGTACCCAGCAGGTCGGCCGGGAGCAGATCGGGCGTAAACTGAATTCGCTGGAAACGCGTGCCGATACACTTCGCGAGCGTGGACACACTCAGCGTCTTCGCCAGTCCGGGAACCCCTTCGAGCAGCACATGACCGTCCGCCAACAGGGCCATGACAAGCCGCTCGATCATGTAGTGCTGCCCCACGACGACCCGCCGGATCTCTGCGAACAAATCATCGACGAATGCACTCTCGGCTGTGATGCGATCGTTGACCGCTTCAATGTCGAAATGGTTCATCAAACTGGTCCTGTTGGTGGAGATCTTGAGCGGGGTACGAATTGCAGGCGCTTCAGCACAGACTAAATGTAACGTACAAACCAGGGATTGGTTCGCAATGCGCAGCGAGGTGCACCCATCCACCCTGTCTAGAGGAGGTAGCTCCGGACGTCTGGACCGTCGTCTGCTGTCGATTCTCCGGACAGTCGATCGATGAGGGGCATCATGGCCAGCGGCCTGCCGGTCAACATGACGCCGGACCCGAACTCGCGCCCCACGCGCCGCACGCCCTCCACGCCGTCGACTTCCTCAGCGAGCGCCTGCACATGCTCCACGGCGGGATTTCGCTCGTTCCAGTCGTTTGAGATAGCTGCCTGGGACATCTGAAGGAACGCTCCGAACATCTGAGCATCTCCCTGCCGAAGCGCCACAACGAGGCGCTGGACGCGGCGGTTCTCCGTGACCAGATAGCGCAGTACCGGATGCAGGCGTTTCGGAAGCTGTTTCAGTGCAAGTTGAAGGTGACGGTGTTCGAGATCACGAATCCCGTCCGGTCCCGCCAGTTCGTTCTTGAGCAGGAACGCCACCACCTCTGCCGTCGCCTGCAGGCGCTGCCGGTACACGCTCGCTCGAACCTTCACCTCCGCCTTCGTGTCCACCAGGGCCCAGACCATCTTCTCCGAATCCGGGAGGTCGATCGGGATGTGCTCTATGGTTTGCGTATCGACCAGCAAGGCGCGGCCGGTTTCGCAATACGCCGCACCGAGGAGCGGCGCCACCCCGTACGGTCGACCCAGCAGCTCACGGACGTGCGTTGCCATCTCCCGAACCTCATCCGGCTCTGTCACACCCGCACCCATCGCCCGGCGGGCTGCAAGAACCAGGGATGCGAAATAGCCATCCTCACAAAACGGCGGAATGTCGGTGACCACCGCCAGTTGACAGGGCCCTGCGTCGCCCACAACGCCTCGCAGCGCCCCGGCCGATTGCTCGGCCAGCGTCGCCTCCCCGTCTTCAGCCGACGGGACGTGGGGTAGGTCCTCGGCCGACATCGTCATAGGATACGTGCGCGGCGAGCCCTCAATGACACACCAGGCATCGGGTGCCGGGGCCCTGCGCACGGCCACCGCCGTTCCAAAGGGCAGCGGGAGCATCAGGGCAAATCCATCAAAATAATACGTGTGCTCTGAAATGACGCCGATCTGACCGATCGCAAAAGCTGAATCGATGGATGCCTCCGACGCCCCGAACGTGTCCCGCAGCAACCGTTCTGCGCGATCCCTCATCACGCCGGGCTGTACAAGGCTTCTCTCCCGCACGCGTGTGAGGGAATCGAGATACGGCCTGATGAAGTCGGTCGACCCCTCCGAAGGAAGCAACATGTCGTGGTGTAAATAACGTTGTGGTAGAACATTTAATATACTCGCCGCAATCGTGTTCGGCTTGCCGAAGCGGGTCTGTGGCACGGCGTAGTCTACGTTCCTGCACCGTAGATTACCGGTCCTGCCGATTCCCTTCATGCAGATTCTATCCACACTCGCCGACGGGATCCTCCGTCGTACGCGCCTGATCCTCGGTGCCACCCTTGCCGGCACCCTCTTCTTCGCATTCTGGTTGCCAAGGCTCGAGACCGACCATGGCGCGAGCCACTTCATGGACCAGGAGTCGCAGACGTATCAGGATTATCTGGCTTTCGGGCGCGAGTTCGGTTTCAGCCGCACGATTTTCTACCTCTCCCTCTCCGAACTCGATCCTTTCGACTCCGTAGCGCTCGCGCGTCTCGACTCGCTCACCCGACGGATTGAGCGTAAGAACGGAATCGAGTATGTGCTCAGTCTCACAAACGCCCGCGTACCGGTCCGGCGCGATACCCTCTACACGTTTGGACCGATTCTCCCCGCGTCCCGTCTTCGCGCGGACATTCAGGCGGCGATCGAATCCCAACCCCTGTACACCCGCCTGCTGATCGGCCGTGATGCGCGATCCACACTTGTGCTGATCAAGATCGACGAGGCCGTAAACGACTCGCCGGCCCAGATCGACCTCGTTCTGGGCATCCAGAAAGAGGCGAACGAACTCTTCGAACACGTTGCGGTGGCCGGGTTGCCATTCCTCAAGATGCAATATGCCCGGCTCGTGTCAACGGAGACGCCGTTCTTCACCGTGCTTGCGCTGATCATCTCCATGGTGATCCTCTTCCTTGCGCTTCGGTCGGTCCGGGCGGTCTTGCTGCCGACGCTGGTTGTGGGGACTGCCCTGGTATGGATCCTCGGCCTCATGGCCATGCTGCACTATCGATTCAACGTGGTAGCATCCGTCCTGCCTGCGCTCATGGTCGTGATCGGCATGGCAAACTCGGTCCACATCTCGTCGCGGTACTTCAGCTATTTTCTTCGCACAGGCGACCGCACACTGGCCTTGCGCGACACGATTCGTACTGCGGGGTTTTCCACCTTCCTCACCTCCTTCACAACGGCCATCGGCTTCGCCGTTCTGACGTTTTCGGGATTCGGGCAGCTCTCGGACTTCGGCCTTTTCGCCTCGGTCTCCATCATGCTGCTCTACGTGCTGTCGATCACGCTCATCCCGACGATCTACCACCTCTCCCTGCCCGTCAACCCGCGGGCCCTTCGCGTCAGTTCGAGCGTGCGTCTCGAGTCCTTCTTCAACCGCGTCGCCGCCTTCACGCAGAGGCACACGCGCAGCATCTTCGTAGGTACGGTATTGACGCTTGTTGTGGGCTTCGTGGGCACGACCCAGGTTCCCACCGACATCTACCTCTTCTCGGATTTTTCGCCCGGCAGTGAACTCCGCCGATATCTCACCCGGTTCGAGTCCCGGCATGGGGGCGTGCTTCCCCTCGAGGTCATCGTGCGATCAACCCATTCCGGACAGTTTCGTCGACTCGCCAATCTTCGATCTGTTGACGCCCTGGAGGAGGAGCTGACGGACCTGGAGGGAATCGATCGTGCGATTTCGCTGGCAGACCTGGCAAAGATCGCAAACCAGGCCTATTTCGGAGGGGACCCCCGCAATTTCAGGTTGCCGTCTGCCATGGAATTGCAGTTCCTCGCGGCCGGTCTCAGGCATTGGGTATCGGCCACCGGCCGGGAGGGTCAGCCGGCAAATCTTCCCCGCTTCACCGATTCGACCTTTTCGGTTGCCCGTATCAGCCTCGGCGTCCAGGACCTCGGAACGTCTCGAATGCTCATTCTGGCCGATTCGGTCAAGGCACGGGTCGAGCGCCGCTTCCCGCCCGAACAGTACACGACGATCGTAACCGGAACCGCGCTGATTGGTCCGCTCTCCAGTCAGGTTCTGGTCAACAACCTCATTTTCGGTCTGGCCATCGCGTTGCTGGTCATCTCCATGGTGATGGCCCTGCTATTCCGCTCTGTGCGGCTCACGCTGATCAGCATACTGCCCAACGTGCTGCCGTTGCTCCTCGTGGCGGGCGCTATGGGATTTCTGGGAATCGAACTCAAGCCCTCGACGGCGCTCATCTTCTCCGTTGCTTTCGGGATTGCTGTCGATGACACGATCCACTTCCTTGCGCGCTACAAGCTCTTTCAGGCGGAAGGTTATTCAGTCGAGGTGTCTATTGCGAGAACCCTCGCCGAAGCCGGGCGTGCGGTCCTTTTCACCACCGTCGTGCTTGTCGGCGGCTTTTCGATCTTCATGCTTTCCGATTTCGGCGGTACGGCGAGTCTGGGTGGGTTGACCGCGCTGACGCTTGCTCTGGCGCTGGTCTCCAACATCCTCCTCCTTCCTGCACTCGTGTACGATTTCGCCCCACGCGGCGCGTCGGAGGGCAGCCCGGAGACCCGGATCGGGTCGGGTCACGAGAGCACCGACCCTACCTCGATGCGGTAACCCCGGAGGAAGGTGTCTGCGGGGAGACGCCGCCGTCCTCCCGCCTGTATCTCGACCAACTCGACACCGCCCGAGCCGCATGCAACGATGAGCCGCCGCTCGGATTCCACCACCGTACCCGGCAGGCCGTCTGCTTCCACCGGTCTGGTTCGGTAGATCTTTAACAGATCCGGTCCGTGATGGGTCCACGCACCCGGGTGTGGAGAGAGTCCGCGAACGTGGTTGTGAACTTCCGTGGCCGGACGCTCCCAGGGAATTCGGCACTGTTCCGGGAAGATCTTCGGAGCCGGCGTCGCCCGTCGATCGTCCTGCGGGATCGGGTCCGCCGTACCCGCCTCGATGCGGCGAACGGTTTCGAGTACGGCCCGGGCGCCGAGTTCCATGAGTCGATCATGGAGTTCGCCCGCCGTCTCGTCCGGTCCGATGGCGATGCGTTCCTGCAGGATCATGTCGCCGGTATCCACCTGTCGTTTCAGGAAGAAGGTCGTAACGCCGGTCTCCTCTGCGCCGGCCATGAGAGCGCGGTGGATCGGCGCGGCGCCCCGGAAGGCGGGCAGGAGGGAGGCGTGCAGGTTAAACGCGCCAAGACGGGCCGTTTCGTACACTTCGGGGGGTAGGATCCGGAACGCCACGACCACCTGCACATCCGCCTGAAGGTCCTTCACGGCCTGTGCAAATGCGGGATCCTTAACCGACTCAGGCTGGAGCACGGGAAGCCCCTGGGCCAGAGCGACCTCTTTGACGGGCGATGGGGACAAACGAAGACCGCGTCCCCGCGGCTTGTCGGGTGCGGTTACAACGGCAACCGGCGCGTATCCCGAGTCGACGAGCAGTTGCAGCGACGGCACGGCGAAATCCGGCGTGCCCATGAAGATCAGTCGCATTACCTAATCTTGTTCCGCTCGTCCCAGATCGGCCGAAACAGGACGAAGGTCCCGTCTCCCGAGCGATCAACGAAGATGAAGCGGCGATTGAGCTGGGCGTAGGTCCACACCTCAAACTTCTCCCGCGCGTTGATGGGATACCGATCCGTCTTGTCCGGCTCGCCGAAGCGCAGGTACACCTTGCCCCGATCCGATCTCCAGCCCCGTCCGCCCGGGGAAGAGTAGCGGGAGTCGGCAAACCAGACGCGGTAGTAATACTCTTCCATGCGCTCGTTGCGCGCCGTGCGTGGAGTGGGATCCCGCTTCTTCCAGAACGCTTCAAAGCGTCTCCGCTTCTCCTCGGATGTCGCTGCGCTCGCCATGGCCTCCAGTTCCTTTCCTTTGGCGATGGGTCCCAGTTGGGCGATGGCATCGTCGAGATCTCGCACCTGTCGCTCGAGGCCGCTCCATCGCAGCTCGAAGCGCTTCTCGGCCGAAACAAGCGTCCGGTCGCCCGAACCGACGACCCGGGCGATCACGACATAATGGCCCACGCGCAGATCGGCGACGGGAATGGAACTGAGCACCCGGTTTTCGCCCCGCACGAGTCGTCGCGCGTTTACGGCAGTCAGCGACAGGTCCGGTTCGTCTCCGGGCCGCGCCTTAGGACCTCGGCCCTTCAGACGGTAGAGGTCGTAGGTAAAATGTACATCCGCAGGTCGAGCGGCGTAGACGGCGAAGGAGAGCACGATCTGGGACTGATGCGTCGTGAAATCGTTTGCGACGTTGGGACGCAGCGCAAAGTCGCCCGCGCTCGATTGCTCCATGAGGAGAATGGTGCTCATGGCAGGCAGGGAGGAAAACGCGGGAACCTCCGCCTGAATCGTCCGCTCGGTGGAGCGCCGCGTCACCGTATCTTCCACGCGCAGATCCACCTCGTAGCGACCCGGAGTGAGATCCCCGATACCGACGCGGGTAAAATCAAAGACGGTATCTGACCGCGCGGCTGCGAATTCGAGGACGGGAGGAACTTCCCGGCGGGCGATCTGGGTACGCACGAGTTCCGTACGCCTCCCCCTCTCGCTCAGCCGATGCACTTCGGCGGTGATTTCGTAGCGGCCGACAAATGCGCTTCCCGACCGCACGAGGCTCAGAGAAGAAAGCGGCAACCGAACGAGCGCCGTGACCCGCGATTCGCCCGAGATCGGTGACCGCTCCACCTGGATCTCGGCGACGAAAACCGGCCCCGCCGCCTGTGAAAACCCTTCCGCCGCCGCTGCGAGGAGCAGGGCGACCTGTACAATCCGTCCTAGCCTGCGGTAAGTGCGCATGATACCCCGCCAATAACCGCCGCTACAGGGGCCTTACGAGCCTATTTGAATAACGCGTCCACAAACGTTTTGCGGTCGAACACCTGAAGATCCTCCAGGCCCTCTCCGACGCCGATGTATTTTACGGGAATGCGGAACTCGTTTGAAATGCAAATCACAATGCCCCCTCGCGCGGTGCCGTCCAGCTTGGTAAGCACCAATCCGGTGACCTCTACGCTGCGTGTGAATTCTTCGGCCTGACGCATGGCGTTCTGTCCCACCGAGGCGTCGAGCACGAGCAGTACCTCGTGCGGCGCACCGGGTATCTGACGATCCATCACGCGCCGCACCTTCGACAACTCATCCATCAGGCCGCTCTTCGTATGCAGCCGGCCTGCGGTATCGATAATGACCACTTCGGATCCGCGCGCGGTCGCTGCCGCCAGCGTGTCGAACGCAACGGCCGCCGGATCGGCGCCGTGACTCTGTTTGATGAGCTCAACCCCCGCCCGATTCGCCCAGATGTCCAATTGCTCGATCGCCGCGGCACGAAACGTGTCCGCCGCGCCGAGCAACACCTTGCGACCGGCTTCCCGATACCGGTATGCGAGTTTCCCGATGGTGGTGGTCTTGCCTACGCCGTTGACCCCGACGATCATGATGACATGCGGGGTGCTCGGAAGGGGGGCATCGAAACCGTTCGATGCCGCTCCGCCATGGTCTTCGAGCAGACTGGTGATCTCATTGCGGATCAGCGCGTTCAGGTCGTTGGCGGAAACGAACTTGTCCCGCGCAACGCGCTCCTCGATGCGTCGGATGATGTCGACGGTCGTCTTCGGCCCGACATCGGAGGCAATGAGAATGCCCTCGAGTTCGTCGAGCGTCTCATCATCCACCGTATCCTTACCGCGGACGAGCAGGTTGATTTTCCCGAACAGGCTGGAACGCGTCTTCTCCAGTCCGTCCTCCAACTTTTCGAGATCCTTGTTACGAAAGCGATCGAAAAGCGCCATAGAACGTCGGAATTATCGGTGGGCGTTTAAGATCCGGATTCCATTTCAGGCCCGACAGGCGACCCGGAATGACCGGCTTCCTCCCCTTTAACGCCGTGACCCGCCTTTTCGCTTCGCATATACCGTATATAGCGAAAAAGGTACCGAACAAACGAGTAGACGAGCAGGCCGGTCGAGATCCAGAGAAGGGTCTCCGGAATGGGAGGATCGGCCTGCAGTACCACAGCGGCGACAAGAAGCGCAAGAAAGGCCACCGCCACCTTGCCGGACCTTAGACTCATGAATACTTGCCTTCTGCGCAAGGACATCCGTGTGGCCCCGGCGACGATAAGCCCATCCCGTATGACGATCAGGGCCAGGAACCACCATGCGATAACGGTATCGCCGCGCATGGCGAGCGCGAGTATCGCGAGTGCAGCCGTTATCTTGTCGGCCAGTGGGTCGAGAATCTTTCCCCATTCCGAAACCGTATCCGACCATCGCGCCACCTTGCCGTCCATCCAGTCCGTCACGACGGCCAGCGCCACGAGGGCGACGACGATCCAATCGCCCGGGCCCCGTGTCAGCAGCACGATGAACACCGGTATCCCGAGAATCATACGTAGAATGCTCAGTACGTTCGCCGCCGTCCAGAACGAACCGAGTACGGATTCGCCTTCCGATGCCGAAGGCTGGGTCATGGATGGAGATAATGGTGGCCGAGGATCAATCACGACTCAAGATAACTCCCGAGGATCGAACTATCGGGGACGATCTCGCGTCATCCGATTCCTGTGATGATCTGGCTGATTTCCCTGTGCCTGGTGATCGAGGCCGGCTACGCGCTGCTCCTGGCGCTCGGTCTTCGAAACGCCCGGCAGCGAGATCCCGGCAGGAGACCGCGTTCGACCGCCCAGAGCGTCGTCGTGGCGGCGCGCAACGAGTCAAAGCGAATCGGCCCCTTGCTCGAGGCGCTCGCAGCGCAGCAAGCCGCCGATTGCGAGTTCCTAATCGTCGACGACGGCTCTGAAGATGATACGGCAGCACAGGTCATCGGATGGAGCCGCCGCGACCCGCGATTCCGGCTCCTTTCTGCCCCTCCCCCCTCGGGTCCGCGGAAGAAATCGGCCCTGGCAGCCGGAATTGCGGCAGCGCACGGCCCGCTTCTTGTGCTGACCGACGCGGATTGCCGTCCTCCCGCCCGCTGGCTCACCCGGTTGGCCGACCATCACGCCGGTCATCCCGATTGCGTGCTCGTAGGCTATGGTCCTCTCCTCCCCCGCCCCGGATTTCTGAACCGGCTCATCCGCTACGAGACGGTGCGCACCGCATTGTTGACGGCCGCCTCCATCGGACTACAACGGCCGTACATGGCCGTGGGCAGAAACCTGAGTTACCCGAAGTCCCTCTTCCAGTCCTCCGGCGGCTTCGCGCACTCGCTCCAATCGCTGAGCGGTGATGACGACCTGCTCGTCCAGCACCTCGCGCGAAACCACCTCGCGGAGGTTCATTACCTCGCAGATCCCGAGACCTTCGTGCCGGCCGAGCCCGCTGAGACCTGGAGGTCGTGGCTCCGGCAGAAGCGTCGTCACGCCTCCGCCGGCCGCTTCTATGACCCGTCTGTCCTGGCCCATCTCACCCTGTGGCACGGCAGCGGCCTGATGCTGTGGGCCGCCCCGCTGGTGCTCGGCACACCGGGCCTCGCGTTTCTCGCGGCCCACCTCATCCTCCAGTTCTCCCTTCTGCGACCGGTAGCCCGCCGGCTGCGCGAAGACGATCTTCTGCCTCTGTTTCCCCTCCTCGAAGCCGCCTATGCCGCGGTTCCGGTGCTCGCGGCCGTCGCGGCGATGGTGAGGAGACCGAATAACTGGTAGTTTAGGAGTTGAGGAGTTGAGGAGTTGAGGAGTTGCGTGACCCGCGACCGATCCGTCATCCCGGCGGAAGCCTGGATACAGGATATTATAGTTTAGGAGTTTAGGAGTTTAGGAGTTTAGGAGTTTAG
>CAYLXM010000048.1:0-18190 GCA_964387555.1 uncultured Rhodothermales bacterium
TCCTCGCCGGCGTCGCCGCTGCACCGTCTCCGCCCACGGGCGGGACCTGCTTCGCCTTCGGACGATCGCTGCGCGGCTTCTTCGGCTCCACCACGACGGGCGCCTCCGGCTTCTTGTCCTTCTCGAGACTCTTGTTGATGAACTGCTGCTGGACCGCCGTGACGACGTTGTAGCCGAGATAGTACAGGCTCAACCCCGATGCGAACCGGTTGAACACCACAAACAGCATCACCGGGAAGAGGTACTGGAAGATCTTCGCCTGCATCTGGCTCTGGCCCGGGGCAGACACGCTGCCCTGCAGCTTCATCTGCACAAACAGGGACGCACCCATCAGGAGCGTGAAGCCTGCCACGTAATTGCCGTAGAGCGGAATGGAAAACGGCAGATGCAGGATCACGTCCGGCGCCGACAGGTCGGTCGCCCAGAGGAACGACGCCTGCCGCATTTCGATGGCCGACGGGAAGAAGCGGAACAACGCATAGAGGATCGGCAGCTGGAGAAGCTGCGGCAAACACGAACCGATCGGGTTCACACCGCTCTCCTTGTACAGCCGCATCATCGCTTCCTGCTGCTTCTGGGGATTGTCCCCATATTTCTCCTTGAGTTCCTGGAGGGCGGGCTGCAGCGTACGCATCTTCGCCATGCTCTTGAACGATGACTGCGTCAGCGGATAGAGCACGATCTTCACGATCAGCGCGAAGAGCAGGATGATGATCCCCATGTTGGGGATGAACCGGGCGAGGAAGTCGAAAACCGGAATGATGAGGAAGCGGGCGATCGGCCGGGTGACCCCCTGGCCGAAACCATAATCGACCACCTCATACAGGCCCAGCTTATAGTCGCTGATCCGTTTGTACTCGAGCGGACCGATGTAGAGCTTGAACTGGTGCCCGTCAACGGCCATATCGGGCATCACGATGCGCGCCGCGTACCGCTCGTAGAAACCGGGATCGGTCGTTTCGCCGACCCGCATGCCGTCGACCTCCGCCCCCTCGGTCTCCTGCTGCGGCATGATGTAGGCCGCGAAGAACGTTTCCTTTACGGCCGCCCATTCGATCCGCCCGTTGATGATCTGCCGCTCCGTCGGCTGCTTGTCGAGTCCGACCCGCACCACTTCGCCGCCGCTGCGCACGTAGGCCCCGCTGGCCATCGCTTCCTGCTCCGGATCCCCTTCGGAGAACGGGATTCCCCCGTGCCACGTCAGATCATAGCCGTCCTCCACGTTGAACGCTTCCGAAGGGGTCTGCCGCACCTCCAGTTGCACCTCATAGGTTTCCGGCGTGAACGTGTAGATGAGCTGGAGACGGCTCCCGGCCGGGTGCGCCGTGAAGGCAAGTACCTCCGGGCCGTCGCCGACGGCAAGACGAAGCGTATCGCCGTCCCGGGTAAACGGGCCATCCGGCTCGAAAAACACCTTTCGTGAATCGAGCAAGGACCCGCGGCGGGGCGTGACCAGAACGGAGAGGGCGCCGGCCTCCGTCGTGTCGACCATCTCGACCCGCGTCACCTGATCGAATTTCTTGTATTCCTTGAGACGGAATGACTTCAGCGTACCGCCGCGCGTGGAGAAGATCGCCGTGTAGAGATCCGTATCCACCTTGACGAACGCCTCGGTTCCTTCCTGGACATCCACGAAGAGCGAGTCCGATCCGGCCGTTGCCTCGCCTGCCTGGGCCGGCTCGTCATCAAAGAAATCCGGCTCCTGCGCACGCCGTGGAACCTCCTGCTCCGCCGTAGGCTCCTGTTCTTCCACCAGAGGGCGTTCGGGCGGGGTGGGGGTGAAGAAAAGCAGCCAGACCGCCATGATGACGGCGATCAGGACGCTGGCGACAACGGCGTTACGGTCCATCGATGTGGGAATTCATTCTGCCGGCCGGCCCGGCTGCACGACACGGTCGCGGAAAGTGAAGAAGATGCGGTCCAACGCCCTGGGCAAATCGCGCGGGACACGTACCGACACCTCGTCGCTGCGCCCTCGATACAGGATCATCATCGTCAAGATGCGAGCCGTCCCCGAGAAGAGATCCAGCAGAGCATGCTGATGTAGCCTGTAGGACTCCCGCAAGACCCGCCGGATCCGGTTTCGCTCCACCGCCGTGCGACGGCGCCCGGACGAGAATCCAACCTGAACGGCCATTCCCTGCGCCCCGCTCTGCTGATCCACCACGCGGGCCAGCACGCGAACGGCGCCCTCCCCCACCGCGTACACATCACCACGGCTCCGATCAAAAAGAGCCCGGAGATAGAAGCGCCGCTTCAGACGGCTGCGCCTCGGAAAGTGATACCGAACGGACGGGGCGGCGATCCGTGTCCCGTCCCCCTCAGCGGACATGCGGTCCCTATTTGCCGATCTGGGTCGCCGTTATCGATAGCCGCGTACGGCCCTTCGAACGCCGGCGTGCAAGCACCTTTCGACCACCCGGCGTCGCCATCCGCGCCCTGAACCCATGCTTGTTCGCCCGCTTCCGGCGGCTCGGCTGATACGTTCTCTTCATGGTCTGTACCTAACGTTAACAAGTCGACTCGTCCCTGTAGAGAGCCCCGCTCCCCCAGGCGCTCATTTTTGCGCAGAACAGGATTGTACCGGGATTGGTCGATGTCGTTCCCTCCAAACTCCAAACTCCAAACCTGGATTCCGGCTTCCGCCGGAATGACGGTCGAGAGCAAGCCCTCAGACTCCAGATCCCGGGTTGTTCCGGTCCAACTCCTCAACTCCTAAACTCCTCAACTCCCAAACTCCTATGTATAAACTTATAAATTCCTGTACATCACCACTCTCACTCCCCCCCACGCAACCCCCACCATCCCCGCCATCGCGCCCGCAATCGAGGCATCCAGCCAGTGCGCCACCCAGTAACCGGCTATCGCGCACGCCGCGCCGATTCCCGCACTGAGGAGTATCAATACCGACAACCGATCCGTCAGCATGCGAGCCGTCATCGGCGGACCCACCATGAGGGCCACCACGAGCACCGATCCCACGGCGTCGAAGGCGCCGACGGCCGTCAGGCTCACGAGCCCCATCAAGGCGTAGTGGAGGATACCCGGTGCGAATCCAAGCGCCGCCGCCAGCCCGGCGTCGAACGTGGCCAGCTTGAGTTCCTTGTAGAAGAGGAGAAGGAAGAGCCCGTTCGTCGCGCCGAGACCCAGCATGACATACAGCGTGCGGGGACCCAGATCCCATCCAAGAACCTCAAGGCGGGTAAACGGCGTGAAGGCCAGTTCCCCCAGAAGAACGGCGTCCGTATCCAGGTGAACCTGACCCGCGTACCGGGAAATCAGGATCACGCCGATGCTGAAGAGCACCGGGAACACCAGCCCCATCGCCGCATCCTCCCGCACGAGACCCGTGCGCTGAACGACCTCCACCAGCCAGACGGTCGCCAGACCGGTTGCGGCGGCTCCGAAAATCAGCCACGGCGACGAAAGGTCGTGCGTGAGGAAGAACGCGATCACGATCCCGGGGAGGATCGCATGACTGATCGCGTCACTCATCATGGCCATCCGGCGCAGGACGAGCAACGAACCCGGCAGCGCACAGGCAACGGCCGTCGCCACGGCGACCAGTTGGATTTCGAGTTGCGCACCGGTCATGGTTCCGCCCCTCCCCAGCGTCTCGAGGCCTCAGCCAGACCCCGCGGTGTCAACGCCCACTCGCCGCCGGACTCGTGGCGCACGAGCCCCGCCTTCGTCGCCACGGCGACCAGTTGGATTTCGAGTTGCGCACCGGTCATGGTTCCGCCCCTCCCCAGCGTCTCGAGGCCTCAGCCAGACCCCGCGGTGTCAACGCCCACTCGCCGCCGGACTCGTGGCGCACGAGCCCCGCCTTTGCCAGCAGCCGCAACGACCGGTGGACATTCCCCCGCTTCATCAGGCGCAGCACCGCTTCGGCATGGGCGTGCGTCCCGCCGGCGTGCGAAGCAGCCAGGTCGAAAAGCGCGTACAGCACGCCGTCGAGGTCGATCTTTCGACGGGCCTTCCAGGTGCGCAGACCCCGGACGAGGAGGCCCCGCTCCGGAGCCAGCAGGAAGGAAAGAAACACCACGAAACCGGCAGCCAGCACGATGGTAGGGCCCGTCGGGAGCCGCGGGATCGTGGCGCTGAGCACGGAACCGGTTAGCCCCGAAAATGCCCCGAATCCTCCGGCCAATACGACGACCTTCCCTAGCCGGTTCGTCCACTGCCGGGCCGCCGCACCCGGCGCGACGAGCAGGGCGCTCATCAGCACGACGCCGACGGACTGCAGGCCGATCACGATCGCGACCACGAGCAGGCCGGTCAGGAGGATGTCGAAACGCCCCATCGGGAATCCGATCACCTCACCATATGCCCGATCGAATGCGAGCAGCTTGAACGGTTTCCAGAAGATGAAGAGCACGGCGAGGGCGAGCGAGCCCAGGAGGCCGATCATCCACAAATCACGCTCCAGCATCGCCGAAGCCTGTCCGAAGAGATAGGTCTCGAGGCCCGCCTGAGACGCATCGGGTCGGCGCTGAATGAAGGTCAGCAGGACGAGGCCGATGCCGAAGAACACGGAGAGGATCAGCGCGAGCGCCCCGTCGTCCCGAACGAACCGGGAGCGGATCATGGCAAGAAACGCAAGCGTCGCCAGCCACCCTCCGAGTGCCGCGCCGAGTACGAGGACGAACGGCGCTTTGCTTCCGGTGAGGAGAAACGCCAGCGCAATTCCGGGCAGCGCGGCGTGGCTGATCGCATCACCCAACAGACTCTGACGACGAAGCACCGCAAACGTGCCGAGGGCTCCCGCCACCGCACCCAGAGCGGCGGACCCGAGCGCCACCGTGCGCAAGGTATAGTCGAACAGCAACCCCTCGAGGACGTCCATCGCTACACCTCCGCGGACGCAGCGGGACCAACGATCGCCACCCGACCCCCGTACGCCGCCCTGAGGTTTGCCTCGGTGAACACCTCGTCTACGGGACCGCAGGCGATCCGGCGAACGTTCAGGAGGAGCATCCAGTCGAAGTACTCCGCGACGGTTTGAAGATCGTGGTGTACGACCAACACGGTCTTGCCCTGATTACGCAGCGTGCGTAATACCTCCACAATCGCGCGCTCGGTGGTGGCATCCACGCCCTGGAACGGCTCATCCATCAGGTAGATACGCGCATTCTGGACCAGCGCACGGGCGAGGAACACACGCTGTTGTTGTCCGCCCGAGAGCCGGCTGATCTGCCGGTCCGCATACGCCCCCATGCCCACCTGGTCCAGCGCCCTCATGGCGGTCTCCCGCTCCGGTCGGCCCGGACGGCGGATCCAGCCGAGACGGCCGTAGAGGCCCATGAGGACCACGTCGAGGACCGTCGTTGGGAAATCCCAGTCTACGCTGCCGCGCTGGGGGACATAGGCCACCAGGCCCCGGCCGGCCGAATAGGGGTTCCCGAGGATCCGCACATCTCCGGCAACGGGGCGGATCAAGCCGAGGATTGCCTTGAGCAGGGTGGTCTTTCCCGCGCCGTTCGGTCCGACAACGGCCATCAGGATACCGGACGGCACGTCGAGATCGATGTCCCAGAGGACAGGTTGCTGGGCGTAGGCGACCGTCAGATCGCGGACTTCGATGGCGGCCGGCCCCGGTGCGACGATCGTTTCCTGGATTTCCATATCAGTCTCCGCGCCCCGAAAGGGCGTCAACGATGGTCTTGACGTTGTGTCGGACCGCCCCGATGTAATCGCCCTCCGGTGTGCCCGGCGAGCCCAGGGCGTCCGAATACAAAGAGCCCCCGATTTCCACCTGGTGTCCCCGGTCGCGCACGGCCGCCTGAACCGCCTCGATCGTGCGACGCGGTACGGAGTATTCGACAAACAGAGCGGGGATGCGGCGGCTCGCGACCAGCTCCGAGAGGGCCTGCACATCCGCCGTACCCGCCTCCGCGACGGTGCTGATCCCCTGCAATCCAACCACCTCAAAGCCATACGCCCGTCCGAAATAGCCGAACGCATCGTGCGCCGTGACGAGCACGCGCCGATCCGGCTCCAGCGTCGCGACCATCGCCCGCACCTCGGCATCCAGTGTATCGAGACGCGCCCGATAGGCCGCCGTGCGGTCGCGGTACGCGGGCGCGCGCTCGGCATCCCGTTCTGCGAGCACCCCGCCCACGCGCGCCGCGGCGTCCGACCAAAGGCGGACATCAAACCAGACGTGGGGATCGTACTGCCCCGCGTAGCCCTCGAGCGGGAGGAGCACCTCGGGGTTGAGTCCTTCTGCAACGGCGATCGCCTCGACCCCGGTTCTGCCCAGATGCGCCAGTACATCGGCCAGTCGGCCTTCGAGGTGCAGGCCATGATAGAGCAGGAGCTCCGCGCTGCCCATTCGCAGCACGTCGCCCTCGCTCGCCTTGTAGAGGTGCGGGTCCACGCCCGGGCCCATCAGGCCGATCACCTCCACGTCCTCTCCCCCGATTTCCCGGACCAGATCCGCGATGAACGTGGTCGTCGCCACAACGCGCAGCCGGCCGTCCGACGGAGGCGTCTGCCGCGGTTCGCATCCGAAAAGCAATCCAGGAAGGAGCAGCAACGAGAACAGAGACCGGCGCCCGAATGCCCGAATGGCATATCCGAGCGCCTGGACACCCCATCGTGATGTGTCGGAGGCGTGACGCCTCCCGGGCATTCGGGTGGCTGCAGGGGTTGGGTTGTAGGGTGAACGATTCATACGAGTGCCTCCGGCGATTGGGGAGAATCCACATCCCCGGCCGGGACGACTTCATCGACCAGGATGTGCAAGGCCGCTTCACGCCCCAGGACGCGGGACTCTCCGTCGAGCTTCAGGGTCAGCGGACCGTTGAAGAGGGCCACCTCGACCACTTCGACGGCGGTACCCGGATACAGGCCGAGTTGACCCACGTACCGCAGCAGTTCCGGGTCGTGGTCACTCACTTCCGCGATGCGCGCCCGGTCGCCCGCGCCGAGCCGCACGATGGGGATCCGCTCGGGCACCTCCATGCTTCCGTCGGCTTGCGGAATGGGGGCGCCGTGCGGGTCAAACCGGGGATGGCCCAGCGCCGCGTCGATGCGCTTCTCGAGATCGTCGGACAGGACGTGCTCCCAGCGCTCCGCCTCCGCATGGACCCGGTCCCACGGCACGTCCAGTTGCCTCGCCAGATACAGTTCGATGAGCCGGTGGTGGCGGGTCAACTCGACCGCGACGCGCCGGCCCTGTTCGGTCAGCCGCACGCCCCGATACCGTTCGTGCTCGACCAGCCCGTCCCCCGCCAACCGGCGGACCATGCCCGATACGGACGCCTGCGTCACGCCCAGCCGAATGGACAACTCGGAAGTCGTCGCATCCTGACCCAGCCCTTCCAGCTCAAATACCGCCCGGAGGTAGTCCTCCACCGCTTCGGAATACATTCGTGTCGCCTCAGAGTATAATTAGGTAGACCTAACTCTCTTTCGAGGAGATACGAAGTAATTGGGAAGAGGTTTCAGAAAGGGTCCCGGTCGCGGGGCGCGGGGCGCGGGTCGCCGGGCGCACAACTCCTAAACTCCTAAACTCCTAAACTATATATCCCTACCGCCAGCCCCGCCCCGATCGCCGGCCCCACCACCGGGATCCACGAATACGACCAATCGCTGTCCCGCTTCTTCGGGATCGGCAGCAACTGATGCATGATCCGCGGACCCAGGTCGCGCGCCGGATTGATCGCATATCCCGTTGTGCCACCGAGCGACAGGCCGATCCCGAGCACGACGAGCGCCACCGGCAGGGCATCCACCGCACCCAACCCGAACTCCGGCTTGCCCATGAACAGGATGGCGGTCACGAGGACAAACGTTCCGATAATCTCCGAGATCAGATTGGACGTGGTGTTGCGGATGGCCGGGGCCGTACAGAAGACGGCCAGTTTGGCGTCGGCATCCTCAGACACGGCAAAATGGTCCCGGTGATGCAGCCACACCAGAAAAGCGCCCAACGCAGCCCCGATCATCTGACCCAGGATGTAGACGGGAACGTTCGCCCAATCGAACTGCCCGGCCAGCGCAAAGGCGAGCGTCACCGCGGGATTGATGTGCGCGCCGCTG
Organism: uncultured Rhodothermales bacterium; assembly: GCA_964387555.1. Taxonomy (GTDB): domain Bacteria; phylum Bacteroidota; class Rhodothermia; order Rhodothermales; family CAYLXM01; genus CAYLXM01. The sequence continues at coordinate 8,047 of CAYLXM010000048.1, forward strand.
AATTCCGCCACCACCAGGACCCCCACGAACACGCCGATCGCCCACCCGAAGGTGATCACGATCCATCCGGAACTGTTCCCCTTGGTGCCTTTCAGAAGAACGTTCGCGACAACGCCGTCGCCAAGCAGTATGAGCAGCATGGTGCCGAGCACCTCGGCCAGAAAAGGCGGCATGGGAGTACTCCGTGGTTTCGTGTTGAAGAAGGGATTCTAGGCGAGCACGTAGGCGTCCGCCAGATCCGTGTAGGACTGAACCTGCTCCGCAATCCAACCGTCATCATGCCCCTGCTCCTGCGCCATGAGGCCGGCTACCCGGGGCGCCACTTCGATGGAGGCACGCGCATCGAGCAAAAGCGCGCGCGTGCGGCGCGACAATACGTCCGTCAACGTGCGCGCCATCTCGTGGCGCACGCAAAATACGATCTCGGCGCCGGTATAGGGCAAGCGGGGATGCAGCGGCTCGGCCAATTCCGGGCGCTCGCGCTGCAGATCCTGGATGTGCACGGCGTCGGATCCGTACGCGGCCAGCGGACCGAAGATCTCCGCCTTGCGGTGAAACCCGTGGATGGGCAGATCGGCCGTAACGGAAGGCTGATCGGCCAGTCCCGCCAGCGTGGCGGCCTGGTCGATCGTGTCCTGCGCCATCTTGCGATAGGTCGTCCACTTGCCCCCCGTGATGGTCACGAGCCCCGAGGGCGCGATATGGAGGGTGTGATCACGGGAAATCTCCGAGGTGTGCTCGTCGTGACCACTCGAAACCAACGGCCGCAAGCCGGCGAACAGACTGAGCACATCCTCCGCGCGCGGATCCTTCGTCAGATAGCGGGCAGCATGCTTGAGCAGGAACGCCACCTCCTCCACAAACGGCGCAGGCTCAACCGACGGTCCATCCACCGGCGTGTCCGTCGTGCCGATCAGCACCCGATCATGCCACGGAATCGCGAACAGCACACGCCCGTCATCCGTGTGGGGAATCATAATCGCACTGTCACCGGGGAGGAAGGACCGGTCGAGCACCACGTGGACGCCCTGGCTGGCCTTGACCATCGGCCGAACGTCCGGATCGTCCATCCTCCGGATGGTGTCGGTCCACACGCCCGTAGCGTTGATCACCGCGCCCGCCTCCAGTACGTACGACACGCCGCTCTCGAGATCGCGGGCCGACACGCCGTGGACCTCTCCGCCGGACTTCGACAGCGCGGTGACCTCCATGTAATTGAGTACGGCCGCCCCCTGCTCGGCCGCCGTCTCCGCCATGTTGATGGCCAGTCGGGCATCGTCGAACTGGCCGTCGTGATAGATCACTCCGCCCCGCAGCCCCTCCGGTTCCAGCGTCGGGATCAATTCGAGCGTGCGTTCCCGTGATAACAGCCTCGAAGCCCCGAACCCATGGCGTCCTGCCAGCATGTCGTACAACTTCAACCCGATCCCGTAATACGGTCCCTCCCACCAGTCGTAGTTCGGGACGACAAACGGCAGGTTGTGCACGAGATGGGGAGCGTTCTGATAGAGGATTCCGCGCTCCTTCAGCGCCTCGAGCACCAGCGAGACGTTCCCTTGCTGGAGATACCGCACACCTCCGTGGACGAGTTTCGTGCTGCGACTCGACGTGCCCTGGGAAAAATCGCCCTGCTCCAGCAACACCGTCTGATACCCCCGCGAGGCTGCCTCGATCGCTACCCCCAACCCGGTTGCCCCGCCGCCGATCACGATGAAGTCCCACCGGTCGGTACCGCCCAACCGGCGAAGCATTTCTTCCCGATGCATGACCTGTCTGATTGCGGACACGGCGAATGACAGGTCCGCCGCATCCTAGGTTTCCCAGCCCTTCGATCGCCCCAGGGCCTTCTGCCAGCCGCTCTTGAGGGCGGCCACTTCATCGGCGCTCCGACTCGGATAAAACGTCCGCTCCGCTTCCCACTGGCGGTTGATGTCCTGACGGTCCGACCAGTACCCCACGGCGAGTCCGGCAAGATAGGCCGCGCCCAGCGCCGTCGTTTCGAGGACTTTCGGTCGGACGACCGGCACGCCGAGCAGGTCCGCCTGAAATTGCATCAACAATCCATTCGCGGCGGCGCCGCCATCGACACGCAATTCGGCCAGTTGTATGCCTGAATCCGCCTGCATCGCGTCGAGCACGTCGGCCACCTGGTACGCTATACCCTCGAGCGCTGCACGCGCGATGTGCGCACCCGTGGTACCCCGCGTCAGTCCCGCGATGAGCCCCCGTGCATAGGGATCCCAATGGGGCGCCCCGAGCCCTGCAAAGGCCGGAACGAGGTAGACGCCCCCGTTGTCCGGCACGCTCGCGGCCAGATCTTCCACTTCGGCGGCAGTACGCACCAACCCCAGCCCGTCCCGCAGCCACTGCACCACCGCCCCGGCGATGAAGATGCTCCCCTCGAGGGCATATTCGGTAACGCCCCCGATCCGGTGGGCGACCGTCGTGAGCAGATTGTTCTTGGAAGGAATGGCCTCGGTACCGGTGTTCATGAGCATGAAGCAGCCGGTCCCGTAGGTGTTCTTCACCATGCCGGGAGCAATGCAGAGCTGTCCGAACAGGGCCGCCTGCTGATCGCCCGCCGCTCCGGCTATCGGCACGGCCGTCGGGAAGAGGTCGGAGGACGTGTATCCGTAGACTTCGCTCGACGACCGGATTTCGGGGAGCATCTCCCGGGGGATGCGCAGGATTTCGAGGAGTTCGTCATCCCAGTCCCCCGTGTGGATGTTGCACATCAGGGTGCGGGACGCGTTCGTGATGTCGGTCACATGCACCCGCCCGCCGGTCAGCTTCCAGATCAGCCACGAGTCGACCGTGCCGAACGCCAGTCGGTTCTCGGCCGCCAACTGCCGGGCGCCCTCCACGTGATCCAGCATCCAGGACGCTTTCGTGCCGGAGAAGTAGGCATCCAGAACGAGGCCGGTCTTCTCTCGGAAGAGGTCCTCCAACCCCGCCTCGCGCAACCGGTCGCACATACCTGCCGTTCGCCGATCCTGCCAGACGATGGCGTTCATGATCGGCTTGCCCGTCTGGCGATCCCAGATCAGGGTCGTTTCCCGCTGGTTCGTGATCCCGATGGCCGAGACATCGCGCGCCATCGTACCCGAATTCGCCAGCGCCGCCATGGCGACCTGCACCTGTGAACTCCAGATCTGCATGGGGTCGTGCTCCACCCACCCCGGTTTCGGGAAGATCTGGTCGAATTCCTTTTGCGCCACCCCGTGAATCTGCCCGTGGTGGTCAAAGACGATCGCCCTGGAACTCGTGGTGCCCTGATCCAGTGCGAGAATGACTTTCTGCATCATGATGACGATCTCTCCGGAGTTCGTTTCGGTGGCGGCCTGACGATCCGGTCAGACACCCGGGATGGCCGAAGATACGGACAGCGCGCCGGTGCGTGAGCCGTTATCTTCCAGTTTCAAACCCTATCCATCCCGGCCGGCCCCCGTCAGACAGACCCGACGTTCCCCGTCGCCGCCGGCAGCACAACGCCCATGTCGACACCCCCAGCCTCCGAACCTGATCGCCGCGCTCCCATGAAATGGCCCGTTCTTCTCGCCGCTGCCGCTGCGGCCCTCTCCTCCTGTCATTCCGCCGCGATCGAGCCGCTTCCCGGGGTCCCGCTGCACCTCGCTCAAGACCGCGCCGAGCGGATCTCGAATCTGCGGTATTCCCTGCGCTTCTCCATCCCGGAATCCCCGGAAGACGCGGTCATGGGAGAGGTCGAGATCACATTTCAACTCGACGGCGCGAAATCGCCTCTGCTGCTCGACTTTGCGGCGCCGGCGCATTTCGTGCAGTCCGTGTTTGTGGACGACCTGCCCGTCGAACCGCGGGTGGAACAGGAGCACATCGTGATTCCGAGCGAAGTCCTTCACGACGGTCCGCTTCGCGTGCGCGTCGCCTTCCAGGCCGACAACACCGCGCTGAACCGTCGCGCGGAATACCTCTACACGCTGTTCGTTCCGGAACGCGCGCGTACGGCCTTTCCCTGCTTCGATCAGCCCGATCTCAAAGCCACATACCAACTCACGCTCGAGTTGCCTTCGGCCTGGACCGCCGTCTCTAACGGACCGGTCGAGGAGGAATCCACGTCAGGCGATCGCGTCACCCTGCGCTTCGGTGAAACGTTGCCCATCAGCACGTATCTCTTTGCCTTTGCGGCCGGTGAATTCAAGGTGGAAGAGGCGACGCGGGGCGACCGCGAAATGCGCTTCTATCACCGCGAGTCCGACGAAGAACGTCTGGCACGCAACCGGGACATCCTCTTTGATCTTCATTCAGACGCATTGGACTGGCTCGAGGACTACACCGGCATCCCTTACCCGTTTGGAAAATTCGACTTCGTACTGCTTCCGGCCTTTCAGTTTGGCGGGATGGAGCATCCCGGCGCAATCTACTACGGCGCATCTCGGCTGTTGCTGGAGGCTGCGGCTACGCGTACGGATGAGTTGGCGCGGGCCCAGCTCATCGCCCATGAGACGGCCCACATGTGGTTCGGCGACCTGGTTACCATGCGCTGGTTCGACGATGTGTGGACCAAGGAGGTATACGCCAACTTCTTCGCGGGCAAAATCGCCAATCCGGCATTCCCGGAAATCGACCATGAGTTGGCGTTCTATCTCACCCATTATCCCGCCGCCTATGCGATCGACCGCTCGTCCGGGACCCATCCGATCCGGCAGCCGCTCGATAACCTGAACGATGCGTCCTCCCTGTACGGCGCGATCATCTACGAGAAGGCGCCCATCGTCATGCGGATGTTGGAGGAGCGGCTCGGTGAGGACGCTCTTCGGGACGGTATACGGCGCTATCTCGACCGGTTCACATTCGGGAACGCCTCCTGGAACGATCTGATCGTTCTGCTCGATGACCGGTACGACGGGGATCTCCGGGCCTGGAGCCAAATCTGGGTCGAGGACGCGGGGCGTCCGACGATCCGGGCTGAGCGCCTGCATGCGGAGGACGGCACCTTTGCCGGCGTGGAGTTCACGCAGTCCGATCCACGTGGTCGGGGCCGGACCTGGCCACAGGGGGGAGAGGTCGTCCTCGGCTATCCGGGTGCCGAACGGCGCGCCTCCCTCGCTCTGGATCGCGCCGAATGGACACTGCCCGTCGAACCTGGTTTTCCGGACCCGCATTTTGTTCTGCCCGACGGCTCGGCCAGGACCTACGCGCTGCTTCTGCCCGACACTGCGGACCTGTCCGGCCTTCTGAACACCCTCCCCGGCATTGAGAACCCGAATCTCCGGGCGGTGGCCTGGATGACCCTCTGGGACAACCTCCTCGAACGGCGTCTCTCGGCCGAGCGCGTGCTGCCGACCGCGTTGAACGCCCTGTCCACCGAATCCTCCGATCTCCTGCTCGATCGATTGTTGGCCGACACGCGGACCCTCTTCTGGCGCTTTCTGTCCCCCGAAGCGCGTGAGCGAGCGGCAGCCGATCTCGAAGAGACCCTGTGGCGTCTCGTACGTACCGGCGACAGGTCATCGTCCATGCGCACGACCGCTCTTCGAAGCCTCGTATCGATCGCAACGACATCGGAAGGCGTTGCCGGGCTCACCGATCTCTGGGCGGGCCGCCTCACCCTCCCCGGACTCGAGATCGGTGAAGAGGACCTCTCCCGGCTCGCGCTCGAACTGGCCCTCCGTGCCGGCGACGGCGCTCCGGAGATCCTGGCGCAGCAGGAGAACCGCATCACCGATCCCGAGCGAAAGGCCGAATTCGAGTTTGTCCGGCAGGCCGTAGATCCTGATCCGGCCCGACGAGACAGCCTCTTTCGGGTGCTGCTGGATCCGGACACGCGGCCCCGGGAAACGTGGGCACTGCACGCCTTGCGCCTCCTTCATCATCCCGTCCGATCCGAAGCCGCGTTGTCACAGATCCCGGCCGCCCTGGAGGTACTCCCGGAGATCAAGGCGTCGGGCTCCATTTTCTTCCCCAAGCGCTGGCTGGACAATCTGTTAGCGGGCCACGGGTCTCCAGGTGCCGCCGCGCTGGTGCAGGAGTTCCTGGATCGCAGTCCGGAATTGGCGCCCCGATTGAGGGAAAAGGTGGTGCAGTCGGCCGATATGCTGTATCGAGCGGCGGAGTCTTCTAACTGACGCGGTGGCGCCGGCAGAAATTGAGATCCGGCGCACGGCCGACCGGTCGCGCGGCAGGCGGTGATCAGCCTGGAGGATCGGCGGCCTCCGTGTCGAGGTTCGACCCGCCGTGCCGTCGGCAGTTACCGGCCATGGAAATCGCCGTTTCCGTTGGGCGCTCGCCCAGCGCTACGCAAAAAAAGGGGCCCCCCGCGGAGTGCGGTGAGGCCCCTTGCCCTACGGATGGTCGAATCGGACTTCGTTACTTCTGAAGCAAAAACCGGACGGGGATCGAGAAGCGCACCCTTACCGGTTTGCCCCTCTGCTTGCCCGGCGTGAACTGGGCATGCTCCATGATCACGCGGACCGCTTCCTCGTCGCAGCCACCACCCAGACTACGGATGATGACCGGATCGATGGGACGGCCCTGTTCATTCACGACGAACTGAACGACGACCATGCCCTCGATCCCGGCGCGCTTGGCGATTTCGGGATAGGTCAGATGCTTCTGAATCGACTGAATGCCCCCAATCAGTTCAGGCATCTGCTCCACCACGATGAAGATCTCGGGCTCCTCTTCTACTACCTCCTCCTTTTTGACCGGCGGTGGCGGCGGCGGAATATCGATCGGCGACTCAAAATCAATCTCGGCGTCGAATTCGAATTCATCCTCCTCCAGCACCACGTCGTCGGGCACCTCAACGGGCGCGGGCGGCCGTGGCGGCGGAGGCGGCCGGTCTATTTGCTTGGTTTGTGGAAGCTCATCCAGCGCGATGACTTCCTGCTCCTGGAGCTGAACGTCGAGCTGCGTGTCCGGATCGAACTGCATCCGGAATGCCCCAATCAGCAACGCGAGCGCGACGACAAGCCCCAATTCCATGTACAGACTGTACCACCGGCGTACATCTGCCTGGGGTTTCTTCTTGCGCGTCATGTCAACACTCAGGTTTCGGGGTCTATGACACGGTCCACCGGGGACCACTATACCCTACGGCGAAACCGGGCCCTGCGTTGACCTCGTGCGCCTGACTTGTGTGCGAGGAAAACTTGCTAATCTACGTAGGACCCTGCCCTACAGCGGTAACGTGCGCTGCACCGCGCGCCCCCACGCCCGCGGTGGATCCACGGCAGACGGCGCATGGCGACCCTCACTCCCCCGGATCGAGATCACGCCTTGGCGCCGCGCGAGGTCGCCTCCTCGATTTCCTGCCGGATGTGCGCGATAAACTCCGTCACTTGCATGGTTCCCTGCTGGCGCGAGCCCTGCCGGCGCACCGCCACGGTTCCCGTATCCACCTCCTGCTGGCCGGTCACGAGCATGTAGGGCACCTTCTGGGTCTCGTGGTGGCGAATTTTATAACCGATTTTCTCGTTGCGCGCATCCACTTCGGCCCGGATGCCGGCTTCCAGGAGCTTTCGGCCGACTTCCCGGGCATACGCGACGAAATCGTCGCCGATCGGCAGCACCACGACCTGCACGGGCGCCAGCCAGGTGGGAAACTTGCCGGCACAGTGTTCGATGAGCACGCCGATGAACCGCTCGAGCGATCCAAAAGGCGCCCGGTGAATCATCACGGGCCGGTGGCGCTCGTTGTCTTCGCCGACATAGGTCAAATCGAAGCGCTCAGGCAGGTTGTAGTCGACCTGAACCGTCCCCAACTGCCATTCCCGCCCCAGCGCATCCTTCACCATGAAGTCGAGTTTCGGACCATAGAACGCGGCTTCGCCGACCACCTCCACGGCTTCGAGTCCGATCTCCGCAGCCGCTTCGCGGATCGCCTGCTCGGCCTGATCCCACTGAGCATCTTCCCCGATGTACTTCTGCGTGTCGGCCGGATCGCGCAGCGAGATCTGCGCTTTGAACTCATGGAAATCCAACGCGCCAAGTACGGTCAACGTGAGATCGATCGCATCCTTGAATTCGGCCTTCACCTGGTCCGGCGTGCAGAAGATGTGGGCATCGTCCTGCGTGAAGCCGCGAACCCGGGTGAGCCCGCTGAGTTCGCCGGTCTGCTCATGCCGGTAGACGGTTCCGAACTCGGCCATGCGCACGGGCAGATCCCGGTACGACCGCAGCTTCATCGCGTAGATCTGCGTGTGATGCGGGCAGTTCATCGGCTTTAGGAGATAGCCGTTCTCTCCGTCCTCGATCATCGGCGGGAATTGGCTCTCCTTGTAGTACGGATAGTGTCCACTTCGCCGATACAGTTCCAGCCTTCCGATGTGCGGGGTGACGACCTGCTCGTAGCCGCGGCGCAACTGCTCGCGCTTGAGGAAGTCGACCAGGGTTTCCCGCACGACGGCGCCCTTGGGCAGCCACATGGGCAGACCCGGTCCCACGAGATCGCTGATCGCAAACAACTCCAGTTCCTTTCCCAGTTTGCGATGGTCGCGCAGGCGCGCCTGCTCGAGCCGCTCCAGATACTCGTCCAGTTCGGATTTCTTCGGGAAGGAAATCCCGTAGATCCGGGTCAACTGCGGCCGGTGCTCATCCCCCCTCCAGTAAGCGCCCGCGACCGTGAGCAGCTTCATGTATTTGATGTAGCCCGTTGACGGGACGTGCGGGCCCCTGCAGAGGTCCACAAATTCGCCCTGCCGGTAGAAGGAGATCGTCCCCTCCTCCAGTTCCGCCAGCAACTCGAGCTTGTACTCGTCGCCCTTGTCCTGGAAGTAGGAGAGTGCCTCCTCCTTCGGAACGGACCGGCGCACGTAGGGCACGTCACGGTGGGCGAATTCGATCATCTTCTCCTCGATGGCGCCGAGATCCTCCCCGCCGATCTTGCGATCGCCCAGATCCACGTCATAGTAGAATCCGTTTTCGATGGGCGGTCCGATACCGAACTTTACGCCGGGATACAGCGCCTCGAGGGCCTCCGCCATCAGGTGGGCCGTCGAATGCCAGTACGTCGATTTCCCGTCGCGGTCTTCCCAGGTCAGGATCGCGACCGAGGCGTCCTGTACGATGGGGCGGGAGAGGTCCCACACCACGCCGTTCACCCGCACCGCCAGCGCGGCACGCGCCAGTCTGGATGAAATACTCTCGGCAATCTGAGCCCCGGTCACGCCCGATTCGTAGGCCCTCGAACTGCCGTCAGGAAAAGTGATGGTCACCATGGCGATCAAACCCCCTCAGCGAACCCGATCCGGCCCGCCCGACAAAGAAAAAGCGCTGCGGCACGATACCGAGCGCTTGGAACCAATGTAACGTCCGTGGGACATAGTGGACTCGAACCACCGACCTCTACGATGTCAACGTAGCGCTCTAACCAACTGAGCTAATGTCCCAAGTCTGCCGTAATGGGAATCTGTAATATACTCAACATTCGGCTTCCAAGTCAAACGGACGCCTACCAGCGGAGCACCATCTGTGCGGCGAGGCCGTCTCCGGGTCCCACAGGCAGAAGCCGCACCTCTACAAGCGTCCCCCGGTCCTGATGGGCGCGGGCTGACCGCAGTGCGCTCAGTGCGGCTACGAGGCGATTGGCGACCAGGGCGGCCGTCATCCAGGTCTGCCGCCGATCCATCTTGTCCGCATCCTGCCGAAGCGAACGGTACCGGAGCCGGGACTCCTCCGTGTCCCAGTCCCACCCGTTCTCCGGGCTCGACGCGTCTTCGATCCGATTCCAGGCCCGGGCACGGAGCAGGAACTCGACGTATTCCTGCGAACTGTCGTACCCGCCAAGCTGAACAAAGAACGGCCGGCCCTTGTCCTCGACCTGCGCCCCGGCGTGCACCGCCGCGAAGGTCCTGTAACTCTTCTCCAGGTCGGATTCCCTCCATATGGCGCCAATGAGCCGCAACCACAAAGCGGCGTCGACCCCCGCGAAAGCCGTCGCCTTGCCCGACCAGCGGCCACCGTTGACGTACCGGTGACCCGCGCCGGGCACGAGCAAGCTCAGGAAGAAGGCGTTGCGGGCAGAGGGCCCCTCCCATCTCAATGTATCCATCCCCGCGCCGTCGTCCGGTTCGACCGCCCACTCGAGCCATTCACCCGCCAACGGCTGGGACTCACGGCCGACGTCCGCCCGGATTGACGGCGCTGCGCCGAGCATCAGCGTTGC
>CAYLXM010000048.1:18290-30431 GCA_964387555.1 uncultured Rhodothermales bacterium
AGCAGCAGCAGCCGACGTGTCTCCTGCCGTGAACCGATCTGGATGCGGCAGAAGTAGACGCCCGAGGGCAGATCGGCGGCGTCGATCTCCAGCTCATGTCGCCCCGCTGGAAAGAGCCGATCGTCGATGCGGGCAACCTCCTGCCCGAGCACGTTGAACAATCGTACGTCAACGCGTTCTGAAGCACTCAGGATGATCGGTAGACGGGTGGTCCGGGTGAACGGATTGGGATAGTTGGGCTCCGTCAAGGCGCCAAGCGTGCGGCCGGCGCGATCCGACTCGACCCCGACGCCCGTCGTGCGCGTCATGTCCAGATACGCCGCATAGAAACCCGGCTCGTCGATCCGCGCCGAGGCGGTCTGCCTGAGCGTATCGATGCTGACCGTGGTCGGCAGGGGCTCCCACCGATTGTCTTGCCAGTGGTATATGACGACAGCGTCCTGCACCGCCGCAAGGAGGGAATCGGCATCGTAGTAGATCAAAAGTCTTCCTGCCCAGGGCAGGTCAGCAGGACGGGTATGGAGCGAAAAGACGGGACTCACGCGGGCAACGGAGTCGGGTAGACCGGTCGTTGGCTCCGGAAAATCGCTGCCCAACACGATCAGGTCACCGGGAAGCACATCGGCCGGCTCAACGAACAGTTCCATGTCCTGATGAGCCGGAAGGAGCCAGAGGTTGGTCGAATCGATCGATGCGATGGCCAGACGCTGCGGCACGAAGAAGTCCGCCCCCGTGTCGTCCTGCGCCTCCTGCAGCAGCAGGGCGTTGCCTTGGACATTACGGGAGAGTTCCGCCTCGTACCCGCCGGCCACCGCCCGTACATCCGCAAGGACCGGATCGAGGCCCTCTTCGATGATCCGCAGATCGGGGACCGCGGCGTACACCGGAGCCGCCCACGTCTGCCAGCGAAGGGAGGTCCCGAGGCCGGGTACCACCGCGGAAAGTTGCCGGGTGTCGGTCTGCACGATCCGCATCTCCAAATCGATGGGTTCGGCATCCTGTTTGCCCGCGGGTTCGGGGAAGTTGACTGCCAGTGTCAAGTATTGTCCCGCCTGCCTGGCGGCCTCGGTGACATTCATGTAGACGCGGTCGCCCGACTCCGCGCCGATCAGCCGTATGGATCCTTTGTCGGGACCTTCCTTGATGACCGATTTGCCCAGGTCGAGCCATCGCCCACCCGGCTTCAATACCGCGATCAGTGCCCCGCCGATCGGTTGCCGCGTGACGGGATCCGTGGCTCGAACCGCCACGGGCGCCCGATCGGTCGTCTCCGTGAGGTCGATCAGCGTCATCTGCGTGCCCACATCGAAGGTACCGGTCATCTCCGGACCAGCCACCACCGCGGGCCTGCTGAGCCCCATCATGACCGGCGTGTGGAGATCCGCCCTGACCGGGCCCGTGAGATCCTGGTACTTGCGGCGTACATAGTCCCACGCCGTCAAGGCGTGTCTCCCGTTCTGCTCGGTCGTCAACCATTCCGGCGTGCTCCAGGCCGACAGTTCCGAGGCCGTCGCGTCGGCCGCGCGAAACTGGTTGTCCATCAACGAAAAGTTGATGTCGGGCTGCGTCCCGGCAACGTTCGGGAAAACCTTGTCGCCTGCCATATTTCTGTACTCATCGTACAGCCCCAGGATGAAATGCCCCATCTCGTGTACCACCGTCGCGTAATGATCAAATGCCGCGGGTTGCAGAGGATTCTCCGTGTAGGTCCCATCCACGTTCCTCTGTTTGGATCCGAACATGCGCGGCGGCATCGTGATGTACCGGTTCCGTGACGTGAGACCGTCCAGGTGGGCCCGGGGCCACTCCGTATTCGATGCGAAGTGACGCAGATCCACGTCGTCCCAGTACTCTTTGTCATCAAAGAGGACAACCTGGCGCAGATAGGCATGGCCGTTCGTCACATCGAAGAGGTGGCGGCTCGCCTGCCGGAGCGATGCTTTCACGTTTTCGACGTAGCCCACCTCCGCCTTCCACTCGATCGCGGCCATCAGATGAAAACCGATCGCCGTGCGCCCCATATACGTGCGCGTCGTGTCGCTCTCGCCCGGCTTCAGGCGGGATGCCGCGATGGTCCCTTCCCGATTCACGACCAGGTTGTCCACCGTCACACGATAGGCGAGGTCATCGACGTAGAATCGGTTGGGCTTGGTGGATGGGACGTCCTTTTTGATGACACGTAGGTAGAACGGGTCCCCGGGCGAGAAGCTCGAGCGGGATAGAAATAGAAGCCCGTCCCCGTCGGTGCGGAGCGTATCGATCACCGCAATGGGCTGCTCCTTGTTGGAGAGGTCGAGGGTGGCCACCTCGAAGCGCGTGAGCGGGATCGGAACGGCCGCATGCCGCACGGAATCCTCCCATACCTGTACTACCAGAACCGGCTCGGAGGGCTCAACCGTCACACAGGCCGAGAATTCGCTCGTGTTGCCGTCTGGATCGGTCGCGGTCGCGGTCACGATGTTCTCGCCAAGGGGAACGGTCAGCGTATCGACCGCTTCTGCGTCGCCTCCTGCACCCGTGACCAAAGAGATCGTCCTGAGCCACTTTGTCCCCTCGCCGTGTCCCGACGGGTCGCAGGAGGAACTGCCGAAGAGTTCGACCTCGTACGTCGTCGATGGCCGGCTGGACAGAGCGACACGCAACCGGCCGTCAGGAAGCACCGACAGCTCCGGATAGTTCTGGCCGCTGTTTGGGCCGGTGTCCCCATCCCCCTCATCATTCCCGAGCGGATCCGACCAACCCCCGAGTGTGATGCCGAGGGAGCCGTTGTCGTGGATGGCATTGCGTCTGATCCGGTTGCCCGACACGTCCCCGGAACCGAGCGCGACCCCGTGAAGCTCATGTCCAAAGATCTCGTTTTCCAGGATGTCATTCCCGGAAGTGTGGATCCACAATCCGCGCCTTGAATGGGCGATGGTGTTCCCCGCCCGTTCTCCGCCGACCCGGCTTCCGTTTCCGGGGCGCAGGTAGATCCCGTCCCACCCGTTCCGCAACACGCCTCGGCCTCCAGGACCCACCCCAATGAGGTTGTTCTGGACGATCGCAAATCCCTCCATCTCTATGCTGATGCCGTGGAGCCCACTGGCGGCGACCACGTTCCCCAGGGAGGCGTTGGCGCCGCCGATCACGGCCCATTTTGAGGTACTCCAGACAATGATGCCGTTGCCTCCGTTGCCGAATCCGCTTCGACCGTCCGCCGTCGTGCCGACCAGGTTACCTTGCACGTACACGGTATCGATAGACAATGCCGAAATGCCGGCCTGCTTGGATCCGACAATCACGTTTCGGGCCGACGCCGTCGCCCCGCCAATGGTTGCCTGCCGCCCCGTTACGGAAAGACCATTCGCTCCGTTGCCGATCAGGGCGGTTCCGTCCGAACTGGTCCCGATCAGATTTCCTTGAATCAGGAGGCCCTGGGCGTTCATTCCAATGACGGAAATACCGTCTGTGCTTGATCCGGAGATCACGTTGCCCTCGCCGGATCCCGCACCGCCGATCCGCGTGCCGGGCGAATTCGCGACGCTGACGCCGGGTCTCGATCCGCCCAATCCCTTTGTGCCGGTGACGTCGACCCCGATGTAATTACCGATGATCAGGTTGCCCGTGCCTGACTGCACCTCGATGCGTGCGGCCAGGTTACGCTGCTCGACCGACGACCCCCCGACCACGTTCTCATCCCCGCGCAGAACCAGCCCCACCCCGCTCAGGAGGGCCGTGCCGGCCGGATCGACGAAAACGTGGCTGGTCTGGACGATCGACTTCCCGTTCAGCGCCAGTCCCCCCACCACGATGCCGCGGACGCTGCATTTTGTGGCGTCCCCCATCATCCGAAGATCGGAGTAGAGGTAGCTTTCGGGATGGATGGCGACCTTTCCCATCGGCGTCCCGTCGATCGTCACCGTCCCCGTGAACGAGGTGAACATGCGCCCGTCGGCCACAACCTGCGGCACACTGAAGGTGATTTCATCCGGTCCTGCGAAATAGTTGGCGTTTTGAATGGCCGCGCGCAAAGAGCAATTGCCGGATGCGGTGCTGCAGACCCCGTCATCGATCCGGTTATCGTCGCCGTCCGCCTCCGTGTCCACGAGGTACGTCCGCAAGGGCGCCGTCGGCGCGACCACGACCGATGCAGCATTCCCGGAACCCGCACCCAGCAGTACGACGAGATCGTCGAGTCCATCACGATTCAGCCGCCGCGGCGCAAAGCCGGAAATCGGCGCCCCGAAACCCAGACGTACGGGCGCGAGCGACAGGCCGGCCGGACGCTGGGCCTCCTCGTCGCCCGCTCGCGATCGAGGCGTCAATTCCTCGAAGTGTCGCGTATGAACCAGCCGCACCTCCCCACGCCGTCCATCCACCACGGCCAGGTCATCCCGGCTTCCGGCCGAGGTCCACGTTTTGACAAGCCGCCCCTCCGACTCCGGAAAGACAAACGGCGTTGCGAAGGACTCCTTCGCCTCCAGATCAAGCACCTCCACCGATCCGTCTGCCAGACCCACGGCCAGATCTTTTGCCTCAGACCCTACGAAATCCCCAGCCGCGAGCGCCTTGACGGGCGCCGACATCCGGAGGCGGCCCGTCACCTGCCGTTCCCGCGTGCCCGGCTTGGCCACCCCGTGATCCCTCCCCGACAGCACCACGATCTCCGACCCCACAGCCGCCGCAACGTCGGTTGGCCAGTGCGCATCCAGACGGTCCGCCACAAGGGCAACCGGCTCCTCCGATACGTCCACCCCCTCCGCAGCCGCCAAAAATGCCCCGGTCGGACCGGAGAAGAAGACGACCTGTCCCGCATTGCCAGTCTTGATGCCTGCCACGAGGTCCGGCAATCCATCCGGCCTGTCGATATCCGACGCCGCCAGGGCGCTCACCGTTCCGTTCATCACCCGAACCCCGGCATCGACGAACCGGCCACCGCCCGTTCCCTTCCAACGTGCCAGGACGGGAGATTTCCGGTCGGCCAGCCCCAGGTCCTGCAGCCCGTCTCCGTCGAAGTCTCCTACGACCAGGTGCTCGGGCCGATGGGACACCGCGGTTCGGACAGCCCGCGGCCTGAAATGCGGCACTTCGGAGCCGAGGCCCTTGTGCACGTCGATTACCCCGCCCTCCGCCGAACCGTACCCCGCAATGAGGTCTGCGATGCCGTCGCCATCCACATCACCGAGAACGACGGAAACCGGCTCCTCCGCACGCCCCAGGACGAACCCGGAAGGCCGTTCCGTGACGCGGATCCCTTCCCCGAAGTGCGTCCAGGTGTCGCCCTCGAACGCGAATGGCGCGGAACGAAATCCGATGGAGGCTCCACTGAACAGGACGGCCGTGCAGAGGGTGGCGGCCAGAGCCGCCGTCGCACGCACGACGGATCCGCAGGCGATGGGGGAATGATGGGGCATGGCTTCGGGCAGGTCAGGTTCGGCACAATGTGGGATAGCGCTCCGCGCCCGGCTATGAGGGGAAACCGCCGGGTTCCGTAGGGTGAACCCTCGCGGATGCTGTAGGCTCGGCGTTGGCTCCGGCCCTCCGGGACCTGGCCCGTCTGCACCGGAGACCCCCCCGAGCAAGGCGGAACAAATGCGGGGGGGTCCGGTTGCCTCGCCAACGTCAGCGAAGGCGACCAGACCCGAACCCATGACCGACGCTTCGATCCGCGTGTTCTCCTCGTTCGAAGAGGCGGAATCCATCTGGCGCCCGCTCGACGCCTCCCCGTCGACCTACCTTTTTCAACGGTTTGTTTGGCTGAAGCAGTGGTACGATGCAGTGGGGTATCGCCGCCACAAACTCTGCCTCCTTCTCGTCGAGGATGTACAGGCTCGATGGCGCGTGCTCGCTCCACTGGGCATCACCTGGAAGGGACCTTTCCGGGTCCTGACCTGGCTGGGAGGAAAAGTGACGGACTACCAGGGCCCTCTTGTTGCTGGTGAGGATCGAGCGGACCTCCGGGAGCGCCTTCCCGTGATCTGGGCCGAGGCGAAGATGCACCTGCCGCCGTTCGACGTCGCCCACTTCGTGCACCAACCGGCCGTCCTGGCCGACGGTTCGGACAACCCCTGGCTCGCACTGGGCGGCTGGTCTGCCGGGACTTCCTATCAGACCATGCTGGAGGGATCCTGGCCGTCCTTTTACGAGACGCAGGTCAAGCCGCGCATTCGCGCCGACTCGAAACGGCAGCGGCGCCGGCTGGCGGAAGCCGGAGAGGTGCGCTTCCTCCTCGCCGAGGGGCTCGAGGAGGTGGCGGCTCTCACGGAGGTCATGATCCGGCAGAAGCGGCGGCGCTACGAGGAAATCGGGGCCGAGGATGTGTTGTCCGACGAAGCCTACCGCAGGTTCTACCATCACGTGGGTGCGGCGCTGCAACGCGAGGGGATGGTGCACGTCTCCGCGTTGGTTTGCGGAGAGGAGGTGGTGGCCACCCACTGGGGCGCCGTGGTCAACGGGCGCTTTTACTTCCTCATGCCCACGTTCGAGGGTGGAGCATGGCGCCGTTTCTCTGCCGGCCGCATCCTGCTCGAAGAGGTTCTGCGCTGGGCATTCGAACACCGCCTGAGGGTGTTCGACTTCACCGTGGGCGACGAACCCTACAAACTGGAGTGGAGTACGGCGAAGATTAAGATATTCTCATGGATAGAGCCCGCTTCGATTGCCGGGCGTCTGTATTTTTCGGGTTTCAGGACAAGGAGGTTCGTCCGGTCACAGCCGCTGCTCCGGGCCCTTGTCATGCGCGTTCGAGGAGTGTTCGGATCCAAACCTACATGAGGATTCCGTTTCGCCGGTCGCTCAAGGCGTCGGTCATAGGATTCGCCGTATCAACCCGCTTCCACAACCGGTTTCGTCGCTTTGGCGGCCGACTTGCCATTCTGAACTACCATCGCGTCTTGCCGACCGAGGAGTTCGACCAAGATAGAAGCCCCAACCGGGGATTGGCCGTATCGGCGCCATCCTTCGAAGCGCAGATGGCCTACGTCGGAGCGAAGTACGCCTGCATTGGTCTCGACGAGGTGCCCGAATTCCTGGCATCCGGCAGCGACGCGTTCCGGGTTGCCGTTACCTTCGACGACGGGTATCGGGATAACCTGCTACACGCCCTCCCTATTCTGAGACATTTCGGCATCCCGGCAACCATCTACGTCACGACGCGGTTTCCGGAAGGACATGGGCAGCTCTGGTGGTACGAACTCTGGCAGATCCTATCCGAATCCCCGAAGGTGGAGGCGGAATGGCTGACACGTCGCCGGCGGTGGGACACCTCGTCCGACGCCTTGCGACGTAGGGCCTTCGCAGAAATCCGTGCGACGATCCTGTCCTTGAACCGTTCGTCTCAAGACGATTTCCTGACCGCTCTCCGAGGCGGGCGGGAGCCTATCGACTATACGAGTCAGTTTCTGTCGTGGGATGAAATCCGTGAACTCGACAAGGATCCCCTGATCACCATCGGCGCCCACACCCACACCCATCCGAATCTGAGACACTGCTCGCCCCAGGAACTCGTGGAGGAACTCACCCACAGCAAGCAACTCCTCGAAAGGCATCTCGGCCACCCGGTGCACCACCTGGCCTATCCGTTCGGCGGCCCGGGCGAAACGAACGAGACCGTCTTCTCCGCGGCCCGGGAATGCGGCTACCAGACGGCCGTTACCACCCTCCTCGGTGCAGTGAATCCGTCGCGATTACTCGCCCTCCCGAGACTGGTCATCCTTGACGAACACGATCCCATGCGTCTGGATATCACGCTCTCCGGCCTCCCGATCGCGCTCGGCAGACCCCTCTGAACACCCGCCGGCCCTTTGTCGGCTCGCTGGACGACGCTCTGTATCCGTCCCGGCAATCAGTATAAACCTGATAAAAAGGGGGATACGTGCTGCTGACTTGTCCCCCGTCCCCGGTCGTGGGCCGGATAGTGTCTCGGTGTCGAAGGGTCTAGTACTTGATGCTGCAACCGTAAGGCTGGGTGGCGGAGGGACTCGCGGCGCTCCCGGCTTTCGTGGCCTCAATGGCCATGGCCACGTAGTTTTTCGCCCCCTCCACGTCCTTCTTGTCGCTCGTCGGGCGATCGTCGATCGCGCCCATGTAGATGAGCATGCCTTCGGGATCGATGACGAACATGTGCGGTGTCGTTCGCGCACCGTAGGCACGCCCCGTCTCGCCCCCTTCGTCAAGCAGAACCGCGGTCGAGGCGCCGCTATGCTTTTCGAATTCGGCCTGAACGTTTTCTCCAGACGGCATCTTGCCCTCCGGGGTCGTTACCACAGAAAGCCACACCACGCCGTCCGCAGTAAATCGCTCCTGCAGCGCCTGCATATTGCCCGTGTCATAGTGCTTGCGCACAAACGGACAGCCGAAATTCAGCCACTCGAGGACTACAATCTTGCCGGCGTGGTCAGCCAAGGTATGCGTCGTCCCCTGCGTATCCACCAGGGAGAAGGCCGGCGCAGGCTCACCGACCTTCGGCCCATTGGGCGGAGAGGAGGCACAAGCGAGGGTCGTCGTCAGGAAGGCCATGAAGGCCAACGTCAGGACGGCACGGATGGGGTGCATCTGCGTCTTCATGGGTTGTACCGGTTTATGGTGATGGATGATAAACGTCAAGAGGGGAACCGGACCGCAGCTACCGGACCGGGTGCGGCGGGCTGTAAGGCGCCCGGTTCGATGCCGGGTGGCGGGGCAGGGACTCCGGCAGCAGGACCGGGAGGTGCGGCCGCCAGGGCGTCCTGCACGATGCCGGGTGTCGGGATCGAGCTTCCGGCTGCGGGCCCGGGCGGTACGGCCGCCAGGGCGTCCAGCACGATGCCGGGTGTGATGATTTCAGGGAGGATACGGGGGCTCTCTTCGCCGGGCACGTAGAGCACGTAGAGCGGCACGCCGCTTCGGCCGAAGGATGCGAGGGCCCGCGTGATAACGGGATCGCGAGAGGTCCAGTCGGCCAGAAAGAGTTCGATCCCCAGTTCCTCGAAGCGGGCCTGCACGGTCGCATCCTGCAAAGCGACCTGCTCATTCACCTTACAACTCAGGCACCAGGCCGCCGTGAAGTCGACGAAAACGGGCTTGCCTTCCGCCCGCTTCGCTTCGATCGCTGCCTCGTCGAACGGCTGCCACACGAGCGACCCGTCTTGCCGCGCGCCGCGCGCCTCTGCCTCCAGAGCGGCTCCTTGTACCGTGAACCATAGCGCCGCCGCCCATGCGAGCAGGGCAAATCCGCGCGTGAGGAGCCGGACCCGCCGCCCGATGAGAACGGCCGGCCAGCGTCCCAGGATCCATACCGCCAGCGACGCCATCAACAGGCCAAACAGCAAGAACGCCATGCCGTCCAACCCTGTCTGCTGGCCGAACACCCACACGAGCCAGATCACGGTGGCAAAGAGCGGGAAGGACATGACCTGTTTGAAGGTCTCCATCCACGGACCGGGCCGCGGCAGGGCGCGGAGCATCGCGGGTGACAGCGAGAGCACCACATACGGCGTTGCCATCCCCAATCCCAGCACACCGAAAATCGCGAGCGAGAAGAACGCCGGTTGCGTGAGTGCGAATCCGAGCGCCGATCCCATAAATGGGGCCGTGCACGGCGTCGCTACGACGGTAGCCAGGATCCCTGAAGCGAAGGAAGATCCGTAGGTACTGGACGACCCCGAGCGTCCTGCAAACCGGATCAGCGAAGTCCCGATCTCGAATACGCCGGCGAGACTCAATCCCAATACGAAGAGGAGAAACGCCATCAGCGCCACAAAGCCGGGCGTCTGCAGCTGGAATCCCCATCCCAGCTCTTCGCCTCCCGCGCGGAGCGCCAGAAGGAGGCCGGCCAGGAACAGAAACGAGAGCACTACGCCTGCACCGAATACCATTCCGTGCCGCCGTATGACGGTCTGCTCCTCCCGGGCGGTCTGCACAAATCCCAGAATCTTCAACGAAAGCACCGGGAAGACGCAGGGCATCAGATTGAGGATGAGTCCGCCCACGAACGCGAATACCAGGGCAAGCCACAGGGAGATGCCCGGCGCGCCACCGGCCGCTTCCATACCGAATGAGGCGGATGCCACCGGCACGTCCACTTCAAGCGCCGGCAACCGGCCGTCCGGCTCCCAGCCGGAGGTGGCCACCAGAACGCCACGCAACCGATCGGAATGCTCCGACGCGTAGACGGAACGCTCGAGGCTGAGTATGACCGACCCTCCGTCAATCGAGACGAGTTGTGGCGCCGAATACTCGATCACGTTTTGATCCAGCGCAAAAAAGGCGACGTCGTCTACCGAGGGGACCGGAGCGTCCCCTGCCGGATCAAGGCGCAACAGATAGCCCTCGCCATGCGGAGCGGCGGAAACCGTCCAGAGGGTCGAAGCGGCCGGAAGCAGGCCGCGGGTCTCCCGGAAGCGCTCGGCCCAAAACGGATCGGGTGCCGGATCCGCCGTCGTCACGGACAGAACGAGCCGCAGGTCGGCGGCTTCCGGCAGGCAAATGTCCTTGCAGACCAGCCAGTCCGCCCGGGCCTCCAGAACCACCGCCTGCTCAGTCGCCAGTTCGGCCGGAACGCGGATTTCAACGGGCGCCAGCACATCCCCGTGATAGGCATAGGTCACGTACGGTCCCTCGGCCACCACCTCAGGATAGGGCCACTGCAGGGGACCGGCTTCAAACCCCGGCGGCAAAGACCAGCTGATGGTCGTCTTCATGCCGGAGTCGCCCGGGTTCTCCCAGTAGACGTGCCAGCCGTCCTCGATATCCAGCCGAAGCGCCACCGTGACGGGACGGCCGGGCTGAATCGCCGCGTCTTCCGCCACCAACTCGGCGCGGACGTGCTCCGCGATCGGTGCCTGGGCGGACACCGGCAGATTCAGCGCCGTCAAAAAGAGACAGACCAGCAGAGATCGGTTCATTGCTCAACCTTGGGATACATCACAGTTCCAATAGCCTGCGTGTCTGCCGACAGATCACTTTGGCGTTGGACATGATCCATCTTATGCCTTTTACCCGGTTCGGGTTGCAGCACACCTTTCGGGAATCACGGGGACCGGGGTTGTATTCTTCGCACCAAATCACGTAACATTTCTCCACAATTTCTCATATAAGGTCGCTGGACCTATCTCAACCGCACATCTGACGGCCTCGGGGCACTGCCTCTCTCAGCGGAGCCGGCATCAGGCCCGTCAAAACCAGTAACGGAAGTCATGAATCGTATTCTCAAGTGGGTCGGAATCGGCCTGGGAGCGGTAGCGCTCGTCGTCGTCGTTGCCGTCGTCTGGATCTTCGTTTCCAGTAGCTCGAAGGTCAATCATGTCTATGACATACCCGTACAGAACGTCGCCATACCGCAGCCCGATTCGGCCACCGTGGCACACGGCGAGTACATTGCCCGGACCCGCGGCTGCTACCACTGCCATGGCGCCAACCTGGCGGGGACGCTTCTCATGGACGGGATGCCCATGGCCAGGGTCTCGGCGCCCAACCTCACACCGGCCGGACCCGTTGCCATGTTCTCGGATGAAGACTGGATCCGTGCGATTCGCCATGGCATAGGCAAAGACGGCCGGAGCTTCTGGGTGATGCCCTCGAGTTCCTACCAGAAGCTCGGAACAGAGGATCTTGGGCCGCTGGTGGCGTACCTGAAGACGTTGCCCCCGGTTGATGGCGTCGGCGAAATCAAGGAACTGGGTCCCATCGGCCGGATGCTCATCGCCACGGGCCAGCTTCCGATGATTGCCGACATCGTGGACCATACGAAGCCCCTGCCCTCCATACCGCCCGTCGGGCCGACCGTTGCATACGGCGCCTACGTCGCGGGCATGTGCCAGGGCTGTCACGGCAAACATTTTTCGGGAGGCATTGTGGAGGGCCCTCCTGGCGCCCCGGCATCGGCAAACCTGACCCCACACGAAGCAGGAATCGCCGGCTATACCGAAGCCGACCTCTTCCGTGCGCTCCGCGAAGGCAAGAAGCGGGACGGCACCCAGATGAATCCCGAATTCATGCCCTGGACGGCGACGACTGGGATGACGGATGTCGAAATCCAGGCGATTTGGGCGTTCCTCCAGACGCTCGAGCCACGGCCCCTGGGATCGTGAGTTCCTGCGGCGGCTCATGCCCGCCGTTGTTCGGGTCGTGAGACCGCAGGGATCATGATCGCCGCCCCGGTCAATCCCCGCCATTCGTTACAAA
>CAYLXM010000049.1:0-29468 GCA_964387555.1 uncultured Rhodothermales bacterium
GCGTGGGGGCGTGGGCGAAGTGCGTCGGACCGCTCGTGCTGCCCCCGATTGGCCGAATTATCGTGAAAATATGGACAATTTTTGTATACTGTATGGATAGACCCTTCCCACAGGCGCGCCCTCTGGGGCTAGGTCGGAGGCTTCGTCTGTCGGGCCCTACGGAATGGCGTCTCCGCCGCACTTCATTTGCACGTCGATCCAATTCTATGTTCCGCGATTCCAGAGGCTACGTCTCCACGCTCTTGCTCACCCTGGTGACCGGAGTGCCGCTGTTCGCCCAAACCGCCGGCGGCCCGGAGGTGACGTTGTTGCCGGTTCCGGAGGACGAGAAGCAGGTCCAGTTCCGCAAGATCTACGCGTCCGACGGATTGCCGGAGAATACCCCGCTCTCCATTATGCAGGATCGCGAGGGTTATATGTGGTTCGGCACGCTGAACGGACTGGCGCGCTTCGACGGGACGCAGTGGAAAGTCTACAAACACAATGCCACCGACTCCACCAGCCTTGCCGACGCGGCCGTAAACCGCGTTTTCCAGGATAGCGAAGGTACCATTTGGGCCGCATCCGGGGCCCAGGTGAATCGGCTCGATCGACTCACCAACCGGTTCACCCGGATTGACCCCGATCCATCGAATGAGGGTTTTGTCTTCCAAATCCTTGAGGATTCGAAGGGACAGCTCTGGATGTCGAAGGCTGATTTCGACCGAAAGACAGGGAGCTTGACCCGGTTCGACCCGGTCACGGGAGATCGAACGACATTCCGACACGATCCCACGGACGCGCAATCCCTGCCGCCGGGGGCCGTGTGCGATATCGTCGAGGCCAACGACGGGGCGCTATGGCTGGCGATCGATGGAGGCGGCGTTGTGCGATTCGATCCGGTGACACACCAGTCCACCGTGGTTCGGAACGACCCGGACGATCAGGCCACGCTCGCTTTCGACAATGCGATCGCGCTCTATCTCGACGGCACGTCACTGTGGGTCGGTCTCGACGGTCTGGCGCCGGAACATCCTACGGCCGTTCTATCGCGCATCGACATCGAGTCCAGACAGGTAGACAACTTCCGGCTCGACCCACCGGCGGCGACCACGATCTCGCGCATCATCAAAGACCATGGTGGATTCCTCTGGATTTCCACGTTGCAGGAGGGCCTCTATCGGTTTCATCCCGAGACCAAAGTGTTCTCACACTTCAGCGAAGATCCGCTCGACGAGAATAGCCTGAGCCGCAACGGCATCTGGGATATCGTGGAGGACCGGTCCGGCGTGTTGTGGGTCGGTACCTGGAACCACGGCCTCAACCAACTCGATCTCTCCTCCAGCCGATTTTACCACCTCAGGCACAACCCGCAGGACCCGAACAGCATCGGACCGGGGCAGGTCGAGGGTCTTTTCGAGGACGTCGACGGGGCCATCTGGATTGCGACGGATGGTGGCGGAGTGACCCGTTATGACCGCAGAAGCGGGGTCTACCGCAGATTCACCCACGATCCGTCCAACCCCTACAGTCTGCCCAGCGACCGTGCCAGAACCGTCTACCGAGACCGTCGAGGCATTCTCTGGGTCACCACGATCGACGGACTGGCGTATCTGGATGCGCGAACAGGCCGCTTCCATGCCTACCGGCATGATCCGAAGGACCTGACGAGCCTGGCCAACGACGGTGTGCAAACCGTGCTCGAAGACGCCAGAGGAAACTTCTGGGTGGCTACGTACGGAGGCGGCCTCAACCTGCTCGACCGCCGCACGGGTCGATTCAAATACTACAAACACGTCCCCGGAGACAGTACGGGATTGTCTCACAATCAGGTCATGGCGCTTTTCGAAGACTCTCGCGGCAGGCTTTGGGTCGGGACAAACGGAGAGCCCGGCCTGAATTTGATGGATACGGAGCGGGGATTGTTTCGATCCATTTTTCCGGGTTTCCACGGGAGCGTGACGCACATCGCGGAAGCCCGGGACGGCAAGATCTGGGTTGGCAATTTCCGGGGCGCCTATCGGATCGATCCCGACGATCTGACGGCCACACGGTTCTCGGAACAGGACGGACTCGACTCGGAGACCGTCAACACGCTCGTCGAAGACGGACAAGGTTATTTGTGGATTTCCACCGATCGCGGGCTAACCCGACTGGATCCCAAGACCAACGCGTTCCGAAACTTTACCGCCGCGGACATCGGTCATGCCGTCTTCTTTGAAAACCGGGCTGGTTTCAGATCATCCACCGGTCCTCTCTTCTTCGGTGGGGGTCACGGCATCACCTTCTTCTACCCGGATCAACTGCTCTCCAACCCGCACATCCCGGACGTTTTGCTGACCGACGTTCGCCTCTTCAATCGATCAATCCGGGAGGGGGATGATCTCACCCTTCGCAAAGCGCTCATCGACGGCGTACCGCTTCGCCTTCGGCACGATCAGAACCACCTCGGTTTCACGTTCTCCGCCGCCCACTACAGCCGCCCCGAGCGTAACCTCTATTCCTACAAGCTCGAGGGGTACGACCTGGATTGGAGTGAGCCCTCGAACCTGCGCCAGGCGACCTACACGAACCTGTCACCGGGCCGGTATACGTTCGTGGTTCGGGCCGCCAATCCGGACGGGTTGTGGAACGAGGATGGGGCCTCGATACCCGTCTATATTGCGCCGCCCTGGTGGCAAACGTCCTGGGCCTATGGGTCATACGTCCTTCTGCTCGGACTCAGCATCTTCTCTGTAGACCGCTTCCAGCGGCGGCGTCTCATTCTGCGCGAGCGTCAGCGCGCGCGCGTCCAGGAGGCGGAATTGCGCGCAGAGGCGGCCGAGGCCCAATCGCGTGCTCTCGAGGTGGACAACGATCGCAAGCGCAATGTAGAACTGCTCTCGGAAATCGGCCGTCAAATTACCGGTACCCTTGCCGTGGATGAGATCATCGACACGGTATACGCCCGCGTCAACGAACTCATGGATGCCAATACGTTCGGCATCGGCATTGCGGATGAAGCCAGGGGGGTGCTTGAGTTTCCCGCCACGTGGGAAAACGGCGTTCGGCTTGCCCCGTATGTCAACCGGTTGGACGACGAAAATCGGGTCGCCGTACGCTGCTTCACCCGCCGGGAGGAGATTCTCGTGGGCGATTGGGGCACCGAATACGACCGCTACGTCACCCAGGCACAGGCACCCGTCGCGGGTGACGACACCGCGTCGCTCATCTACCTCCCGCTGGTCTACAAAGACCGGGCAATCGGGGTCATCACGGCGCAGAGCTTCGAGAAGAACGCCTATACCGCGTATCACACCAACCTGCTGCGCAACCTGGCCACCTACACGGCCATTGCGATCGACAATGCGGAGGCGTACCGTCGGCTGGAGAATACGCTCGAGCACCTGACTGCCACGCAGCAGCAACTTGTTACGCAGGAGAAGCTGGCGTCTTTGGGAGCCCTCACGGCCGGGATCGCCCACGAGATCAAGAACCCGCTGAACTTCGTCAACAACTTTGCCGAACTCAATCGGGAGTTGACCGAGGAACTCCGCATCGCTATCGAAGCGGGCGACTCTGATATCGCTGATCTGCTTGACAACCTGATCGACAACGCTACACAGATCGCCAAACACGGAAAACGCGCCGACGGGATCGTGCGCAACATGATGGAGCACGCCCGGGGGGGCTCCAGCACACTCCAGCAGACGGAAGTCAACGAGTTGGTGCAAGAGTACGTCGACCTCGCCTTCCACGGCCGCCGGGCCCAGGCGCCCGGTTCTTCGGTCCGCATCGAACGCTCGCTCGACCCGTCCGCAGGTTCGGTGGCGGCGATGCCTCAGGATCTGGGCCGGGTCGTCCTGAACCTCATCAGCAACGCGTTCGATGCGCTGGAAGAGCAGGCCGCGAAAGGGGAGGTCATGGACGGCTATGAGCCGACGGTGCGTGTCGCCACCTCCAGGTCGAATGGCGAGGTGGAGATACGGGTGGAGGACAACGGGCCGGGGATCCCGGAGCACGTCCGTGGCCGGATCTTCGAGCCCTTCTTCACGACCAAGCCCACCGGCTCGGGAACGGGTTTGGGGTTGTCGCTGAGCTACGACATCATCACCAAGGGGCACGGAGGTACGTTGCGGCTCGAGACACCCGAAAGCGGCGGTACTGTCTTCCTCATCTCACTCCCTTCCGAAGGTCTCTGAAATCACCCGCGACCTCGCAGCCATGCCGTTTACCTCCATTAGGGCGCATGCGATTCGCCGGCCCGAATCATGTCCACCTAGACCCACCACCGAAACTACCGGCGTTTCCGGCCGGGTGGAAGCCTCCCTCTTCCATCTTGCTCGTGCGATTCCGATCTCGCTTGTGGTCACGGTCGCGTTGCTGGCTCAGCTACCGGATCTCCCTTCGCAAGAAGTCCCATCCTCACTTTCATCGGAACGAGTCCCCATCCGGGTGACCCAGATCACGACCGAGCAGGGACTCGAGATGGGGTCGGTATACAGCTTTGAAGAGGACCGCCGCGGGTTCATGTGGATGGGAACGCAGGACGGGCTCAACCGCTATGACGGTCGGCACTTCAAGAAATACAAGACGGTGCCGTTCGACTCGACGTCCCTGTCGGACAGCTGGATCTGGGCGGTGCACGAAGACGAGGACGGCATGATCTGGCTGGGAACGCAGCGAGGCGGGGTCAATAGACTAGATCCGTACACAGAAGAGGTTCGGCATTGGAAGCACGACCCGTCCGACGCCGCGAGTATCGCCCCCGGCAGTGTTCTGGCCGTGACGACGGATGGAGAGGGATTCGTCTGGCTTGCCGTACAGGGAGGGGGGCTCAATCGACTCGACCCGCGTTCGGGCACCGTCACCCGCTTCCAGCACAACGCCGCCAACCCGCTCAGCTTGTCCAACGATCTCGTATACGCGCTGCACATTGACGAAAATCGCGGTCTTTGGGTGAGCACCGGAAACGGCTTGTGCAGGATGCATCTCGACCGTCCAGGCCGGTTTGACCGCTTCATCTTCGAGTCGGGTGATCCGAAACGCGACAGTCCTGATCCGTCTCGTGTCTTGAGGGGCATCTATGAATCGCCCGATCGGCCGGGCATGCTTTGGATCGGTTCGGGTGCCGGGCTCGTCCGTTTCGACAAGACCACCGGGGCGTATGCACACTTTGACCTCGACCGCAAAGACCCCAAACAGAATGTGATCTGGAATGCCGTCGGCGACCCGGCATCGCCCGATTACCTGTGGGTCACGGCCTGGGGCGGCGGCGCAGCCCGCTTCCACATCCCGACACAGACGTTTCTCCGGTACCAGCACGATCCCCGCGATCCCTACTCCATCAACGGTGATCTCATGTCGCAGGTGGTCGTCGACCGGGCCGGCATGGTCTGGATGGGGCAATACGGCGGCACGGCCATCAATCTATTCGATCCCAGGAAGGTCGGGATCACCACCTATCGGCACGAGCCGGAGAACCCGAACAGTCTGGGGGGGCCTTCGGTATGGGCCGCCTACGAGGACACGGACGGCGTCATCTGGGTCGGTTCGATTTCGTACAACCTCGAGTCCTACCTCGATCGGATCGATCGGCGAACCGGGGTCATCACCCGATTCCCGAACCGGCAGGGTGGTGCGAATGGCCTTACGGGCGGGCTCGCCCAACAGATCCTTCGCGGACTGGACGGCTCCCTTTGGGTTCTCCAGAGCCACGTTCCATCGGCCGGCGACGGCTCTCTGTGTCGCCAAAGGCCCGGAGCCATCTCGTTTACCTGTTATCAGCATGATCCGCACGACCCGACCACGATGGGTCGTGGAGGTGGACATACCCTGTTTATGGACCGCGACGGGACGATCTGGGCCGGATCGGGGTTGAGTGGGCTCAATCGGTTCGATCACGCGACGGAAACCTTCACGCGTTTCGCGCCCGACCGCTCCGATCCGACCAGCCTGGCAGACGGGGGCGTCCGCAGTCTCTATCGCGACCTGGCCGGGACCCTCTGGGTGGGCACCGAAACAGCGCTTCACCGGATGCAGTCCGACGACGGGCGGTTCACCCGATTCCGGTATGATCCTTCCGATCCGTCCACGATTTCGTCGGGTTGGGTGAACGGCATCGTTGAGCGTCCGGATGAGCCCGGGATCCTCTGGCTCGCCATGCAGGGAAGCGGGCTCGATCGATTCGACACGCTGACGGGACGGGCCACCCATTTCACGGAGGCGGACGGACTGGCAAACTCCACGGTATATGGTCTTCTTCAGGACGACGACGGCACGCTGTGGATGAGCACCAACCGGGGCGTTTCCAGGTTCTATCCGGAGACGCGAACGTTCAAGAACTACGGCCTCCACGACGGCCTGGCGGGACTCGAGGGCAACGGCAGTGCCTTGCACCGAGGCGCATCCGGCCAACTCTATATCGGGGGAAGCCTGGGACTCAGCGTGATCAATCCGACCCTCGTGCGCGACAACGAGGTGCCCCCTGCCGTCGTGCTGACCGATTTCCGCCTGTTCAACCGGTCCGTCGCAGTCGGGCCGGACTCGCCCCTTCGCGTCCCGCTGGACCAGTCGGAAGAGATTCGGTTGACCCATAGCCAGAACAACGTCACGTTCGAGTTCGTGGCACTCCACTTCGCCGACCCGGCACGCAACCGGTACCTGTACCAACTGGAAGGCTTCGACGGGGATTGGATCGATCCGGGAGAAGACCGGACCGCCACGTATACGAACCTGTCCCCTGGGACATATACCTTCCGCGTCAAGGCCGCCAATGCCGACGGCGTGTGGAATGACGAGGGTGCCGCGATCCGACTGCAGGTGGCCCCGCCCTGGTGGCGAACGATTTGGGCCTATGGGCTTTACGTTCTTCTTGTCGGTGCCGGCATTTTCGGGATCGACCGCTTTCAACGCAGTCGCCTCATTCACAAGGAGCGGGAACGCGCCCGCGTGGAGCAGGCTGAAATCAGAGCGGCAGCCGCCGAGGCCCAATCGCGGGTACTTGAATCCGAAAACGAACGAAAACGTAACGTCGAACTGCTCTCCGAGATCGGGCAACAGATCACCGGTACGCTTGCTGTCGACGAGATCATCGACACGGTCTACGCCCGCGTCAATGAGTTGATGGATGCCACGGTGTTCGGCATCGGCATCTTCGATGAAACGCGCGGCGTGATCGAATTCCCCGCCACCCGCGAGAAAGGACAGCGCCTTCCACCCTACCTGAACCGTCTCGACGACTCGAATCGGGTGGCCGTTCGCTGTTTGGTCCGTCGCGAGGAGATACTTGTCAGTGATTGGGCGACGGAGTATAACCGGTATATCGATCAGGCCCAGCCTCCCGTTGCAGGCGACGACGCCTCGTCGCTCATCTACCTACCGTTGGTATACAAGGATCGTACCATCGGCGTGATTACTGCCCAGAGTTTCCGCAAGAACGCCTACTCCGAATACCACGCAAATCTCTTGCGAAACCTCGCCACGTATGCGGCCATTGCGATCGACAACGCCGAGGCGTACCGGCGCCTCGAGAATACGCTTGGGAACCTGACCGCCACCCAGCAGCAGCTCGTTACGCAGGAAAAACTGGCATCGTTAGGCGCCCTCACAGCGGGTATTGCACACGAGATCAAAAATCCCCTGAACTTCGTCAACAATTTTGCCGACCTGAATCACGAACTGGTTGAGGAAATCCGCGGGATTCTTCCCCATCCCCCTGAGGAATTGCTGGCCCTGCTATCCGACCTGGAAAACAACTCCGCGCAGATTGCCAAACACGGAAAGAGAGCCGACGCAATCATCCGCAATATGATGCTCCATGCAAAGGGAGGGGCTTCCCGGCGAGAAAAAGTAGACATCAATGAACTCGTGCGGGAGCATGTGGATCTCGCCTACCACGGAAAACGCGCCCAGCAGACCGGATTCTCCGCCCGCGTTGACCTCAGCCTCGAACCGGGCCTTCCTCCCCTCGAGGTATTCCCGCAAGAGTTGGGGCGCGTGTTGCTCAATCTGGTCGGCAACGCGTTTGACGCGGTCGTGGAGAAGGCCGCTCATGCGGGTGATGGATTCCTGCCCCGGGTGGCGATCTCCACGTCCCGTTCCGAGGCCGGTGTGCGAATCGAGGTGAGCGACAACGGCCCCGGCATCCCGCCCGAGATTCGTCATCGCGTTCTGGAGCCGTTCTTCACGACCAAGGCAGCCGGATCCGGCACCGGGCTCGGCCTCTCGCTCAGTTACGATATCGTGACCAAGGGCCACGGCGGAACGCTCACCATCGATGAGTCGGGCGACAAAGGCGCGCGGTTTACGGTCGAGCTGCCTGCGGCGTAGGGGAGGTGGAAAGTGTGAGGGTTTGGAGTCTGGGGGTTTGGAGTTGCCCCTCGACCGTCATCCCGGCGGAAGCCGGGATCCAGGGTGTTATAGTTTAGGAGTTTAGGAGTTTAGGAGTTTAGGAGTTTAGGAGTTGCGCGGCCCGCGACCCACGTCCACCTCCCGTCTCCCATCCACCATCCACCATCGCCTTCGGAACCTCGGACCTTCGGACCCTCGAACCCCCGGACCCTCACTCCTGCTTCCCAGCGGCACACGCTCCGGCCGATCGGCTGGGGGCGCTTCGTTCCCCCGAGGTATCGACGGCCACGATGCGGTACCAGGATCCGTTCGCCCCGGAGGGATCCATCCACTCGGTCGACTGCACCAATCCGCCCGACACCGGACTGAAGATGCCCGTCGGAATCTCGGAGCGGAGCACCTCGTAGCCGGCAAGGTCCTCGTCGGGAACGGGCTCCCAAGACAAGGTCACTCCGCCGCCTTCGAGACAGGATGCCCGCACGTTGCGCACACTTCTGGGCGGCGTCAGGTCGCTGAAGCGGAGCGAGGCTCCGGGCGAACGCGCCCCCTCGTTTCCGGTCGAGTCGACGGCCGAAAGGAAATACGCGTAGGTTTGCCCCGGCTCCACATCCTCATCCTGAATGCGATAGTCGCGTCCACCCGCCCGCGCGAGCTCCGCCGCCTGTCCCCCCTCCGTCTCGCGGTACACCACGAACTCGGCGACGTCCCGGGCAATGGGGGGGTTCCATGACAGCCAGACCCGGAATCCGCGGTCATTCTCGGCAGCGAGACCGCGAGGCGCATCCGGGGGCGTACCGTCCGGCGCCTGAACCTCCACGAAGGTGGAGTCGCTCACGTTGTACGAGCTATCGACCGCGACAACAGCATATTGATAGGACGTACCATCCAGCAAGCCTCCGGAACCGGCCGCTCCGTCCTCGAACGATGTGAGCCGGAACCCGTCCTCGGTCAACCGCACAAAATTGGACGAAGCGCCGCGGAAGAGATGCCTGCGCGCCACGACGTACATCCGGACATCCGGGGAGGACGACTCCGGCCAGGACAGCCGCACACTGCCGGCCGGCAGGATTTCGGCGGAAACGGTCTGGGGCGCCGCCGGAGGCGACACGTCCCGAACGATCACCATGGCGGCCGCGCTCAGTTCACTTTCGTTTCCGGCCTGATCGACCGCCAGGACCTTAAAGAACAGCGCCACATCGTCGTCGGTGGCGTCCTCCACGTAGATCGGCTCCTGGATGTCTATCGGCTGATCCGTGACCTGCTCGAACCCCTCAGGGTCCTGCGTCGACATGGCACGGTAGACATGGTACCCTGACACGCCGGGGTCGGTGGAGGCCGTCCATGTAACCTCTACCTGATCCTCCTCGATCAAATAGCGGGCACTCACACCCACCGGCGTCGCGGGGAGCGACTTGTCGACCAGCGTGTACTCGAGCGATTCACTCGGCTCGCTCTGCTGTCCGGTCACGTCCACGGCCGACACGCGCACACGCACCGACGTACCCGCAGCGGAAGCGCTGACAGGCAGGCGATAGGTAAACCGGTCGACCGCATTGTTCCTCGCAACACGTTTGCCCTCGTCCTCCTCTTCGGAACCCTGTCCGAGGCCGGACACATAGACACGGAACTCGTTGACATTGTCCTCCATGTTCGCCGATTGGGCGTAGGACCACGAGATTTCCAGCCGGTCTGCCGTGTTGGTGGCTTCGACGCCGGACGGCACCGAGGGGGAGGTCGGCATGAGCAGGGTCGATGCCTCCAGGCCGGGTCCGGCGCGTTCGCCGAGTTCGTTGACGATCTCGATGCGATACAGGACGCGCGACCCCTGAGCGGCGGTGGAATCCACGGCCAGGCGGCCGAGGGCACGGGCGACACCTGGATGGACGAATGTCCAGGCTCTGCTGAGCAGTGGATCCCCTCTAAAGCGCAGGAAGAGGTCGGCCGGCCGGTCGGCATCGAGGAATTCCGACAGGACGGCCATGGCGTCGGGGCCGGCCAGCGCTTCGAATTCCACGGCGTCGCGAGCGGCGAAGAGCGTCGTATCGGTCACTGCCACGGTATCACGCCCGGTGATCCGGAGCAGCCGGATCCCGTGATCCAGGGGCACGTCGGCCGTATGGTAGACGTACACATGTCCATCCTGTCGCGTGACAATGCGGACTTCGGGCGGAGTGCTCTGGGCCCAGATCGGGACCGACCACATCACCGGCAAGCCGATCAGAAAGCACCATCGCAGGGGTAGCCGCTTCATCGTGGCGGTAAGAGGAAATCGGATGCTCATATCAGCAGTTCAAACCGTGGTTTGGGTATTCCTGTCTAGCGCGCGGCCTCGCCGACGTCGGATACGGCAGGCGCCAGATCAACCTTGTAGGTCCGCACCAGGCCCGCAGCGTTTCGGAGTTCAAGCTCCACGATCAGGTATCGCATATCGAACGCCGGCTCATTTTCTGCCGGGCTGACGGTGATCGCGTGCGACCGCTGCGTCTTCTGAGGCTCTGCAAGCTCCAGGAAATTGGTCCACGTGCGAATTTCGGGGTCCGATCCCCAGGCGGCTACCCCATCAAGGAGGCGATACGTGGCCTGTACCACGCCACTCTGCGGATCCCAGACGTCGGCCGTGATCCCGAGTTCGCCCGTAGCGGCGTCGAGTGTGGCCGCGAGTTGGGCATCTTCCGGCGGCGTATCGTCGAGCAGAGCCACGGGACCGGTCGCCGCGATGTGCGACACGCCCGCCTGCCCGTTGAGTGCACGAACTGAGAAGTACAGCTGTTGAGGCGCCTCTTCCCACGTCGGATCCAGAGCAGGTACGACGTAGGAGGCCAGATCGTCACCCGTGCCCTGCAGCGCCTCCGGGGCGTAATCCACTTCCTCGCCGGCCGGCCAGGTTCGCAGGTCATCCATCCCCGGCTGCGTGCCAACCGCATACTGATAGCCTTTGATTCCGGTCTGTGGATCCCACGCGTTCCGCAAGAACCATAGGACCAGGTCGCCGAAGGGGCCGCTGCCTGCCTGAACGACAGGCGGCAAGGGCGCCGAGGCATCCGTCGCGGCCGGCAGCAGTTCCGATACCTGCTTCGTTTCGAGGCCTGCGCCGTTTACACCGCGAACATGCAGATACACAGGTTCAAAGGTGGCCTCTACGGGCCCGCCGAGGAGGAATAGTCCCTCCCCGTTGAATCCCGGGCCCGAGTTGGACGCACAGTGTTTGCTTACGCCCGACGGTTCCTCGCTTTCGCTCCAGACGATCTCGGGGTCGTCGCTCGTCGACAAACAGAAGGCGGCAGAGGTCATGTTGATGCCGCTTTCCGGATCCCTGGCCTCCCAAAGCACCGTCGACGTGGGCGCACCCGTCGTCGCCTCGATCGATTCGTAGGGCCTGAGTGCCGGCGGGGCCGAAGCATATGTCAAGGGTGCGATCACCTCGCCCAGACGCGAGTCGACCGGACCGGAAGACGATGCCTGGAGGATGCGCAAATTGCTGAAGACCGGCGGTGTCGTATCCACCTGAAGTGTAGCACACGCAAACAGCGGCACTTGACCCGGTGCGTAGACTTCCACCGTCTGTCCGGGATAGGCGACGAACACGCAGACTGCGTTCCGTCCGCCCACCAGGGACAGCCCGCTCATTTCGCCCAGCGCCCGGATCGTGCCCTCTTCGTCACCAGTCCCGGCTTCCAGAGCCAGTGGCGTAGCAAGCCTGGAAGCGGCTGTGACGTTGAGAAAGCCCGTATCGGTGAACGGCGCCACGGCAGCATGGAAGACGATGTCGCCGGGCTCATCGACAGTGGACACATCTACTTGCAGCGCGACCCGCGTACCGTCGGTCGACCACTTTCGCGTGGGGGATCCAGGCTCCTCCAGTTCGGGAAGTTTCAACGTGATAGCCGAAGGCCGCGGCGTGCGTTCCCGCAGGCGCACGACGTTTTCACCAGCTGATGCCACCCCCACGGA
This sequence comes from uncultured Rhodothermales bacterium, assembly GCA_964387555.1. GTDB lineage: Bacteria > Bacteroidota > Rhodothermia > Rhodothermales > CAYLXM01 > CAYLXM01. The sequence continues at coordinate 12,262 of CAYLXM010000049.1, forward strand.
CGCCGACGGAGCGGGGGCGGAAACGCCACCGGCCGGAATCAGCCATCCGGTGTGAAAATCGACATCCACTTCAAACGGATCGCTGTTCCGAACAGCGGTCCGCCCGCCGGCGGTTCGCGCCCTCACGCGGACCAGCGCCTGCCTCGAAGCATCCTCGTCGGCCACGCGGAAGGCGTGGAAGCCGCTCGTGGTCTTGCTACCCACGGATCCGAACCGCAGGGAGAGTCCTTTTGGTTCCGGATAGGTGACCGCAACGCTGTTCTCGACGAGCCGGCCGGCCGCGATCTGGCCGCTCCAGGACGCCGAGAAGTGGTTCTGGTACGTCCGGCGATCATCCGTCTTGCCTGCCCCGTCCAGATTCTGCGTCACGACGATGGCGCGAAGTCCCGGGCGCGCCAGCATCTCTTCGGCCAAGCTCTCGTAGCGCTGGAGGGCAGGCAAATCCGACCGGCGTCCGTACCGGTTTTCGAACCGCCGTACATCGCCGGCCATCGAGTAGAGCAGTTCCAATAGTCTGGTTTGATGGATATAGAGCGAGTCGAGACCCTTTGTCAGCTCAGCGTGTCGCGCACCCAGCGCCCTGCGACCCGTCCGATACGTGGTCACGAGGCTGCCCGGGTCGGGCAGCAACCGCTCCAGCTTCTCGAGCCCCGCCAGGGGTGTTTCGTACCAGAGCCTCGTTCCGGACTCACGCACGCGCTCGAGCAGCAGCGGCATTGATCGCTCGAGTTGCACCATACCCTCGCCACTCTGGTAGGATGAGGGCGCGTTGATCCCCAACGCTTGCTGAAGCGCGTTTCTTTCCTGGGCGACCCTGTTACGCCACTCAGCGCTTTCGAAGGACATCCCGAGACCTCGCTCCTGCGGGCTCGGAGCGTCATATTTCGAATCTTCCAAAACGCCGGCAAGCACGTTACGCCCGGCCACGAGTGTGACCAGATCGTCCCATGCCCGGCGTGTCTCCTCCCAATTCGAACCCAGGGACTGCCGGCTCGATTCGTTCTCCCAACTCCAGCCGCCCGACGCATCCCGCCAGTCTGCTTCATAGGCCTGCATCGTCAAATCGAGATCCGGCCTCCAGTTGGTGAGAAGAGCCCGCGTATCGTTCACCCATCGCCTCATGATCCACCGCTGGGAGACGCCGGTTGCATAATAGCGGTCGATGGCTTCGTTGGCTTCGGCGAATGCGCCGAGGAAGTCGCCCACGCGTTCGGTGAGCGCCTGAAGACGCAACACGTTGTCATTGAGGTCAGCCAGCGCGTTCCTGAAGCCGACACGCACGAGCTGCATTTCCGCTTCCGTGGTATCCATCGCGGTTCTCGCCATCCGAGCGACCGTCTGCGCCTCGGAGACCGCTGCCGGCACGATATCGATGGCCGCAGAACGGATCCGCTGTTCCCATGGAATGTTGGGATCGGCGAACATGCTCCGAGCGGCCGTACTCCGGATGTCAGGCTCTTCGAAATAGGGCGCCGCCGTCAGCGTGACCAGCCCGAGGGCCGTCTCCAATGCGGTAGCGTCTTGTTCGATTGATACGACGCGGTCCAACAGACCGGCGCCGGCCGAATGCACGTCCGTCGTATCCGGGATGCGACCGTATACGTAACGACGTATGGCCCCTTCCCTGAGATCTTCGCCGGGACTCGGAACACAATCGATGGTGCACAGCAGGAGGTTCGCGTCCGGGTGGCCGGGTACGAGTTCTCCCACCATCAACGAGGCAACGGCGGATTCCGGAGCTCGTTCGACGCCATTCTCCATCGCGGCGGCAACGAGGGCTTGCTCCTCAAATCGGGCGGTCAGAAGCGGCACGCCGGCACCCACGCGCTCGTCCGCCGACATCACCCGCTGGGCGTTTACCGCCGGTTCGAGGAGTGATGCCATGCGCGGAGCTTGTGTTTCAATGCTCTCCACAAGCGTCTGGACCGCATCCAGTTTGGCCCGGTAGGCGAGGGCATTGTCCGCCTCGCCCATCCCGAGGGCCCAACAGCCCGTCTCGCCCTCACATTCCGCTCCCGGCCCTTCCGTGTCATACGCCACCCAGGCACTGGCTTGGCCACGAAAACCGACCACTTCCGCATCCTGGACGAGGGATCCAAAGAGAATATTGCGGTTGTCTTCCCTGAGGTAGATCGCCTCGACAACGCCTTCGACAACCGTCACGCCGCCCAGGACTTGCGCTTCGATCGGGACCTTCAACAGGGCGCCGAAGCTCTCCTCCTGAGCGGAGTACCACGCGTCGATGCGTGCATCTCCGGCAAACCGCACCGCAGCCGAGTCGAACGGCGTCGGTGTCGAAAGCTCGAAGAGGAAGCCCTTAAACGGAGTCTGGCGGTCTCCTCCAAGGATCATTTTTCCTCCAACGGGTATCCCCTCCAGTAGCGAAGTCCCGGCAGGAAGGGGCCCGTGAATGCCCCAGGTTTCCACGGTTCCGTTCGACGGGGCGGCGAAGAAGTCGAACTCGCCGGCGGGCGCTTCGACGAGTCCGGTCATGCGGGTAGCCAGGCGCGCTGAACCCGAGGCGACATGGCGGTCCGCCCCGCGCGCATCAATGGCCAGTCGAAGGCGGCCTTCCAGTTCGATCCCTTCCATCTCCTGCAGCCCACCTCCTTCGATATTCCCGTCGAACAGCAGATAGGACCCCGCGCTACGCATCAGACCCACCGTTACCGCAGCGAAATCATCCGCCGTGCCGAGCAGCGCACTTCTGCCGTAAACGACCAAAACATGGTCGCCCAGATCCGTCCCGCTGAGCGGCGATTCCGGCTGATAGCCCTCACCCAGATCGGCCAGTTCCGTGATCCGGGTCAAATCAGCCGCATCGGGCTTCCAGAAGATGCCTGTGCCAACGTTCGAGAGCGATAGCAGGCCGGGCACAACACCGACCGGTGAAGCCAATCCAATAAATGCGGCCACGTTAACGGTTTCGGACGCAGCCGAGATTCTGCCGACGAGAGCGCCCCGGGCCTCGCCCGCCGTGGCCCTTCCGGCTAACTGAATGGCCCGGCCTCCCGTCGGACTCGGTACCGCCTCTAGGTCGACCACGGCGCGAACCGGGTTCAACGGGTCCGTCCCCAGCCCCAATTCCGCGCCTCGCAAGGCCCACCCCGTCGACCCGTCGGTGGTCTCATAGAGGATCAGTTCCCGGGCGGCCAACCCGAATGCCGGAACGTCCTTGATGCCGCCGATGGCTCTCGGTACATCACCCTGTTCGCCCACCGTCGCATCAGACTGAAGCGATCCCGGCTCGAACGTGCCTCCCGCAGGACCGAGCCGCAGATATCTCCTCACCGTGATCGACTGCCCGGTTCGATGGGCCTCTGCCGCCTGGGCAGACTCCGGAACCGCGAGCGGCCCGACCGCTCCTTCGGCAGCCGGCCGGTTCAAGAGGATGTTTGCGGTCTGGTTCGACTTGGCGCCATCAAACACGGCCAAACTCCCGAACTGCATGTCCACGAGTCCGGAGAGACCGACCTGCAGCCCGCCCTTGCCCATTTCCGGAAGAAGATCCAGGCCGGACATAGTCAGCCGGAAGGCCTCGTCCACCATCGCTCCCCCGGACATATTCGCGCCCAGTGCCAATTCTGCCCCCACGAGCACGCCGAACCGCTCCGCCTCCGGTTCTTCCATCGTGGCGCCTGTCAGCGTGGCACGCAGCGCGTCCCAACCCCGGAAGGCATCGACGATTGGTCCTCCGTCGACTCCGCCGGCCACGTTCCACACCGCGCCCTGCGGGCGAATTCGAAATCCCGCACTCGAGACAAGCTGGGCCGGGTTCCCCGTCTGGTCTCCGAAGAAGATCCGTTTGTTGGCGTCTCCCTCGAGGTAAACCACGCCTGTGCCTCGGAGGGAGGTCCCTTCCGGCTTCAGGTCGGTATCAAGCACCAGGGACCTGATTTCGAAGACCGCATCGGGTTCTTCGGGATTCGGCCCCAGGGCGAACTCGGCCGCCGGATTGTCACCCAACTCATAGGCAGACGCAAAGCGGAACGTCTCGCTGATCCCTCGTGTTTCGATCTCACCGTCGCGATTTGCCCGCACCGCCAGCCGCCTGGCTTCAGCCCTTTGCATGGGCGCCGGAAGTGTGAGGGCAGCGGCTGCATGCAACGTGGGTCCGCCCGAGCCCGATTCGATGCGCAGGGAGTCGATGCGCAGAACCGGCAGCGGGGCATTGTCGGGACCCGGTGCGGTCAGGGCCACGAGGGACGTGCTGCCGAGCCAGTTGTCGGAATCAACAGACAACGTGCCGTCTGTGGCGATGACCATGGGCGGCAGCGGTCGACCCTGCTGTCCGAAGAACGAAAATGATCCGCTCGATATGCCCACACGCAGCGCGGCATCGGTGAACGTCGGCTGGATCCGAGGGGCAGTGACCGAAAGGATGTCACCGAAAAGCTCCACGACGTTTGTCGCGTCGCCGGCGCCCCCGCGGATCCCCGTGGTGCCGATCTGCAGCCGCTCGAGCGTTACGCCCTGGGAAGATCGTCCAAGTACCTGGGGCATGTCCAGAACGCCCGACATCGCCACCGTGAATCCGGAAGACGGGTCGATGGGATCGAAAAGAGCATGGATCGTGACGCAACTGTCTGCAGCCAGGGCGATGGGCAAGAACGATGCCCGGTTGGCGGGGATTGCCCCACCCTCGAAGTGGCCGACGTCAAAATTGAACTGCCAGTTTCTTTCGACAAACGACGCCGTAAAGAAGAGGTCGGCCTGCGCAGTTCCCTGGCGGAACACAGCCGAGTTGACTTTTCCGGACATGTGGACCGTAGCCCCGTCTTCGATCTTGACCCCGTTCACGACAAAACGGAACCGGTCGTCGTCGAACGTCCCTTCGCCGGCAATCCGATGTCCTGCATCATAGGTATCCGAGTACTCACCCACGGGATTCGGCAGCTTGAAGCCGCCCGCCTCCACGGCCAGTCCTGCCAGGGGCACGTTGACCGTCGGCGAGAGGCCGCCAGGCAGGGAGAGTCGCGCCGAAAGCGTCAGGACGTACGCTTCGCCGCTCCGCGCGTAGGTAATCCGCTGCATGTGAACCGGGAAGCCGAATGAGGAAAGGTCCAGATCCGGCTCGACGGAAAACTGCCCTCCCGTGATCACACTCGAGGCATTGACCTCGAGGTCGGTGAAGGTAACCGGGATCGCAGGCCTCGCCGTACTGTCGCCCAGCGTCGGGAAGATGAGGGAAACGGGTCGGCCCTGCACCGTCGAGATCTGCCGGCCGTCCTGCGTAACAAGGAGCGCACCGGAATCGTCGCGGACACGCAGATACGCGGCCTCCACGTTAGGCAATCCGATCTTGTCGGCCAGCACGGGCGCTGCATCCGCCACATTGAACCCGTTCGCATCGAACCACCCCACGCGTGTGCCCCCCGATTCCAGCGCCAATTCGCCGTCTGCTACACGGACCCCTCCCCGCGTGCCCAGTTTGAAACTGCTGAATTGTGTCGTGAGGGCCTGCTCGACCCGCTCGCCGTACCGCAGAGCGGCCGCCGAACCGGACCGGTTCCGCGGCACCTCCATGATACCCTGGGAGTTGATGGTCAGGCCCCCGGCAAAGTCGAGGCGAGCGGTCGCGGCCGCTGTGACCGGTGTAGCCGGTTCTCCCGTCGCCCACCGGAGCGGCGAGAGGCCGACCAGCAGTGCGAACGGATCATCTATTGTGATCTGACCGGACGAGATCTCATAGAATCCGGTTGCTTCGTCAAGGGTGAGCACCACGTTGCCGAACCGGGTTGCCGCTTCTTCCGTCGGAGGCAGCGCCAAGCCGCCGGGGCCATTAACCGCCACGCCGGACGGGCTGAGCACGGCCGACGGGGCCCGGAATGGGAACGCCGGGGCAGCCTGAGGATAGGCCCACGTAAACGGGCCCGGTATCGTGAGGCTTCCCTCGACGATTCGACCGGTGATGAGGTCGATGCCCAAGGTTCCGGAGGATGTCGCTTCGGGGGACGACGCTTCCCCTACGTATGCCGTCACCGCTCCATTCAGCACGGCGCGGTATCCCGCATCGGCCCGCGCGATCGACACGGTACTCGAGCCGAATCGCAGTCGGGCCATCGCGACCAGAAACTCTGCGCATGGCGTCATCGGAGCGCTCCCCGCAAATCCATTCTCTCCGGCAAGGTTCAGCGTGATCGGCGTTGCTTCACACGTGGCATCCGCCTCGACGAACGGGCCTCCCGGGCGCAATTCACCCGTAAAACGGATTTCGGTCTGACCGGGCCCATCCGCTGCGCCGAGTCGTCCTGAGATCGAGGCCACCAGAAACTCGAGACCCGCGCCGAGCATGGCGCGCGCGGATCCGCCCTCAAAAGCGTAGGGGATAATCTCACCGATCAGCCGTCCCCCCTGGTACGTCGATCCGTTCACCGTAGGCGTGGCGTTCGCGATGTCGTTGGCAGTTCCCCGGAAACCGGGCAGGCCGACCTCCAGATCAATGCGCGGGTCCAAATCGACCACCTGCGCCGCCGATGGTGAGAACCAGTCGATCTGGGCCGGACGGGTTCGAAACGCAATCGGGACCACGCTGATGGACGCGTAGGGAACCGCGACAGCGTCCGGCAACTCGTTCTGTTGATGCGCGCGAACGAAAAGCCCGGTCTCCCGCAACTGCATCTTGTCGAGCGGGAGGCGCAGCGGCGAGGTCCCGATGGGCAGGACGAGATCACCCAGCAGTTCCGCCTCGAACGAAAACTGGGACTGGTACGCCATGGACAGGTTGAGAATGCGGCTGATTTCCAGAGTCCCCGAACGCAGGGCGGTAGACACCGGAGCGGCCGCCGGAGACGGCAAGAACCGGAGGAGATCAAACCGCGGCAGACCGCCCACCTCGGTGTAGGCGAAATCAACCGCAGCCCCGACCTCGCGCCCCGTGCCATCGGACAGCACGAAGCGACCCCTCAAGTCAAGATCCTGCCTCGATCGGCTGACCTGGCCGAGTTGGTCGACCGAAAACGTCCCCGACGCCGACTCGATGGCCAGCAGCGCACGCTCACTGCCCTCGACCATCGGGATGCGGCCGGAGAGTCCGGTTTGGCGGACCAGTCCGAAGGCATAACCGTCGTTCGCGATCGACACGACGAGGGGCTCTGATCCCGGAATGGGCCGGCCGAACACTGAAAGGTTGCCTTCCAGTCCAAGTCCCGTCGCCGCCCTGAAGATGACGGCGGTCGGTTGAAACGGCAGCGCGAGTGCATCCGGAGAAAACCGGACGTCGCCTGACGGAATCGGAGCGATGAGATTCCCGCCGAGCACCGTCCAATCTTGCCCGTCCACAACGAAATCGCTCAACTCGACATCCAACTCCGGCGAGCCGGGCACTGCGGTGAGGGTTAAACGAACGGTCTGGCCTCCCGTGGTGGTGATCAGCACGGTCCCGTCGGAGGCCACTGTCTTCGTGACGAGTTCCTGGCCTCCCCGCGTGAGTGTGAGATAGGCAACCCGTTCATCCGGGAGGGGCAGGCGCTCAGGAAGCCCCGTGTCGGCGAGAGGGGGCAGGGCCCCGATCCGCCGAAAGCCGGTTCGATCCACGTAGGCGACCGGCGAGCCGCCTTCCTCGAACGTGATGCGTCCCTGGAGGATGGTAAACGGTTGGAAGCCGAAGGCAAAGTTGTCGGAAAACGTCGCCGTGAGGCCTGAGGGGCCGAAATCGCCTACGCGAACTTCCGCCGCGGCGTCTGGCGCGGGGAAAAGTCCTCTCGGATTGATCTCCGGACCTCCCCCGAGGTCAATCATGATCCCGTCTTGTCCGTTGAGGCGTTGGTTGCGTGCGACCGCGCTGAACGCACCGAGCCTTCCTGAGGTTGGATCAATGGTGGCCATCACCCCGAATCCACGGTCGAGGGTCACAGAGCCCTCGATCATACGGGTCAGATCGGCAGAGAGAACCACCTGATCGAATGTCCCTCGTGTCGTGCTTCCGGCCACTTCAATCCGATTTTCCCGTCCATCCACCTGATAACGGCCCGAAACGGAATCCTTCCGGGCGTTCTCAATCGAGAAAACGATGACCGGGTCGACGTTTGGAATGCGCCATTCGATCGGAAACAGAAGCGGGCCCTCGTCCCCCTGGTCGGGCTCTCCCTCGAGGCCACCCAGAATGCGGAATGATTCAATGCGGCTCAACCCCTCATTTCTGCCGTACGGTCGGTCATCCAGGAGAGACTGGACCTGCCAGACAAAACCGATCGCATCCGCGAACAGATCGACGGGTGGATCGGACGGCAACACCTGATAGCCCGTCGTTAAAATCTCTTCCTCCAGCCACACGGGGTTTGCCTCCATGGCGGTGACGGGATCCTGACCCCCGTACCAGGGCCGGACCATCAACCGATAGACCACGCCGGTCCTGAGGACGGGAGTCCACTGGAAACGCAACGCGGAGAAATCGACCTCCTGGGAGCTGACGGGAAAGATCAACTGCGGAGGGTCGGCTTCGAGGACGGTGAATGCCGCGCAGGTTTCGCGACCAATGCTGATGCGGTCGTCGCTGGTATTCAGTACGGTTCCGCAGATGAGGTAGTTGTCCTCCGGGATACCATCCCGGACGAATTCTTCCTCCACGCCTTCCCCATAGGTCAAGGCATCCGTGCTGATCACATCTCCCCAGAGAAACGCACTGGTTTCATTCGGTCCCAGATCGAAGCGGGGCTGGTTGGGGTTCCCATCTGCCGAGCGGACGATATTGCCCCTGGATGCGCCGCGGACCGTGAATGAGAAGCGAAGGCTTGTAAGGTCTTCGCCCGTCACGTTGGTCATGATGATCTGCACGACGCCGGGATCGGATTCCCATTGGTCGAGCGTGCGCGGCATGCGTGCTGCGGACGGGAGGATGATTTGAAGTGCCACGTCCTGGGCGGCCAACGGGAGTGTCGCCAGAAGCAACCCTGAGACGGTCAGGAGTCGCCGGAGGCCAACACGAAGGTCGCCGTTCTTCGTAGAGAAGGTATTAGGCATCATGTCTACTAGAAGCTCAACCTATAGCCCACGCGGGCGATCGTTTCCGTGTAACCCGTGCTTCCGTTCCGTTCCTGGCCGTAGGAGAACGAACGGAGTTGGCCGCTAACCTGCAGTTGGTTGCGTCGGGTGAAGTTGTAGAGCAGTTGCAGCCTGCCCTGAATGCCATTGTCCGTCGCCACCGTGGTCGTCCGGCTCAACGTCACAGAGGCGTTGATCCGCATCTTGCGATCCATGAACTGGTGCCCCACGGCTTCGGTGAGACTCAGGATTTTCGCATCAACGCTCGACGTGAGACCGACCACATACGTGGCAGAAGTCGTCAGAGACAATCCGCTCATCCAGGAGACGGTATGTCCCAGGTTCATATTGTGATTCTGCGTATCCCCTTGCCGCCCGCTGACGATGTTCTCGTCCTTGAAGTCCTGATAGTTGTAGCTCGCGCGGAGGTTGTGGCGGGACGCCCCAGCCTCAAACTGGATGCTCGGAGCCAGCGTGAGGAGTTGGGAGACGTTTTGAATGCGGAGCGTGTCCTGCTCCTCGGACGTGCGAATTCCGAAGTTGCTGTAGGTGGCGATCACGTTGAAGGCTTGACTTGGCCGCAGGGAGACGTTGGCGTTGACAATCGTGCGCCGCGTTGTGCTCAGGCGCGTCTTCGCCACGTTGTTCTCTCTCACGCCCACGCTCACATTGGCCCTCACCGTGCGCAGTTGGAGTGCCGGGTTGAAGAGCAGGTCGAACACATCGGTCTCTACCTGCCTGGCGCCCAGCGACTTGAACCCGGGGCCGACGAGCCGACCCTCGAACTGAAACAGGAATTCGTTCACCGGGGAGACCTTCAGGGCGGCGCGCCCTGCGTAGTCTGCCCGAGAGGAGAGCCGAGGTGTAAATAGGGACTCAAACGCGGGCGGCAGGCTCAGTTCGTCTTCTACGTCCAGTTCGCCGGCGAGGATATTCTCGCTATAGGCGCTGGCCGCGATTTCACCGTCGAGTGCGAGGCGTTCCTTGAGAATGGGCATGCCGAAGCGCACACTCGCCACGAGGTTTTCCTGGGGACTCACGAGACGGGCCGGGTCATACTGCGTGGCGTCGAGCGACTCGGGATCATCTTCCGCCTGCAAGCCCGTGAACCAGAGCATCCACCCGTTTTCCCTGCCCAATCCCACCTGTGCGGCCGTAAGTCGCCGCTTGTAAAGCCCCCGTCGGAAACCGGCCGAGTCGGGCTCCACGGCGCGCTGGCTCATTCCGGTCGCAGCCGCGATCCGCAAGGGACCAGGCTGCAGCTCGAAACCGGTACCACGGAGACGCGAGTTGGCCAGTGTGAATTCAGAGAACTGTGCGGAATAGTATGCCGCATGCACTTTGCCCCAGCTCCAGGTCGGACTGATGCCCACCTGGTTGAACGGCAACTGGTATCCCGCCCGGACACCCTCCGAAGAAGCATAGAGCGTAACCGGGATCGTCAACCGATCGTACAGGGAAAATGAAACCTGTCCCGTCCCAATCAGACTTTGGCCTGGACGGCGACTGCGCGTAAGCCCTGACTGGCCGTAGGCCTCCGCGTTGACCGCTACGCTGCCTGACACGGTCACCGGCTTTACCTGGGCAAACGACTCACTTGTGAGCAATATGCCGAAAATGAGGCAAGTCAATACCTTCCCCATCCGGTGTCTCCCGGGGCTAAATGGATTCGGCCACCGGTTGCGGAGCGCCGCAGCGGGTGGTCGCATGGGTGGCATCATAGTGCACACTCGGTTTGAGCTACTTAACCAGAATCAGTTTGCCGGTCGCGACAAAGTCACCGCTCCGCATCACGTACAGGTAGAGGCCGCTGGACAGGTTTCCTGCGTCAAAGCGGACCACGTGTGACCCCGCCGGGCGAGACTCATCGATCAGTGTGGCAGTGCGACGACCCGTCAGGTCGAATACATCGATGCGTACGTGCGACGCGGTTGGCAAGCTGAAGGGAATGAGCGTAACTGGATTAAACGGATTGGGATAATTGGCCCCGAGGGAGTACGCTGACGGCGGTCGGTCACCCTGAACCGGGACCGGGGCATAAACGGCAACCGCTACGCGTGCCTCCGCCGTGGCCTTTCCGTCGCCGATCCTGTATGAATATCCGTCGAATCCGGCGAAACCTGCAACGGGTGTGAACAGAATTGTGCCGGACGCGCTCAAGTTTGCGACGCCGTGGGCAGGAAATTCAGTCAAACCCATCACGACAATCGGGTCGCCATCCACGTCTTCGTCATTTGCCAGCACCTCGACCTCGATCGGCGAGCCGGACGGCGCCTCGACCACGTCCTTTCTCGCGAGCGGTACCCGGTTGACCTGTGCAGTCACTTCGATATGTACCACCCCTTTGCTGGTGTTTGTCCCGTCCGTGATGCCGTACTCGATGCGATCATACCCGGCATAGCCTGCGTTCGGCGTGTAGACGAGCCGCCCGTTCCCAAACAGACTCACTCTTCCTGAGGAGGGATCGCGAAACACGCCGATCACTTCGAGCGCATCTTCTTCCGGGTCGGCATCGTTCGCAAGGACGTTCACCTCACCCGGTTTGCCGCGGCCGGTGACCAGCCTGTCCGGCAGCGTAAGGGGAGCCAGGTTGGTCGTGCCGGATGCCGAAACCGACACCGTGACGCGCCCATTCGCCCCCGAGGCGCCGTCGGTCACCTGGTAGGAGAAACTATCCACTCCCACAAAGCCCGCTTGCGGCGTGTAGGTGACCGATCTGTCGTCGTTCACCTTGGCAACCCCATTACCGGCCAGCGTGACCGCGGTGACCCTCAACGGGTTTCCGTCGAGGTCTGCATCATTCGCCACGACATCAACCGTGACGGGCGTATTGACCGGTGTCCCGACGTAATCGTCGTAGGCAACCGGCGCCCTGTTGCGCGCCTCGGGCGGGGACACCGTTACGGAAACCCGTGCCCTCGAGGTCGATACACCGTCGCTGATCTGGTAGTCGAACCAGTCCTTGCCGACGAACCCTGCCGGAGGTGCGTAGCGCACGACGCCTTCTGCCGCAAGGACGGTCTCTCCGTGCCTCGGCAGGCCAAGGCCTACAACGTCGAGCGGGTCGGAATTGGGATCCGTATCGTTGGCCAGCACGGAGATGTCAACGGAGGTATTGCGCGGCGTCGTGGCCGTATCATCCATCGCCTGCGGCGGCGGGTTGGCCGGGTCGTCCGAGGGGGACACTTCGACGATGACGGCGGACAACCCGCTGACGATGCCGTCGGACACCTGAATCACGAACCGGTCGGACCCGTTCACGAGCGAAGCGGTGGGCACGTAGCGCACCACACCTCCCGGCAAGATGGTTGCCAGACCGCTTACGGGTGCTTCGACCACGGCACGTACCGAAAGCGGATCGCCGTCCGGATCCATATCATTGGCGAGCACCTCGATGTCGATGGGTGTCCCTGGACGGGTGGAGGCCATATCATCGAGAACCTGGGGCGCCTGGTTGCCGGGGGGACTGACCGTGATGATCACCTCTGCCCGCGCACGGGCATCGCCGTCCGACATCTCGTACTCGAGCTGGTCGACCCCGGCAACGAACAGCGGGTTCGGGTCATAGGTTATCGTTCGGTCGGCGTTCAGGTTCACTTCTCCGAACTGCGGATACCGGATCATGCCCACCAATTCAAGGGCATCACCGTCCGGATCCGTATCGTTGTTGAGCACCGCAACGACTACCGGAAGGCCGGCGGTCGTTTCCGCCTTATCAGGCATGGCGATTGGCCCCGCATTGGGCCGCTGCACAACATCGATTGTGACCGCCGCCTTCGACACGCCCACCCCGTCTGACACCCCGACCTCGAATACGTCGGTACCGAGAAAACCGACGTTCGGCGTGTAGCGGACCGTCCCCTGTGAGACTTCTTCAACTTTCCCGAAGGCTGGTTCGCTCACCGGGCCGGTCACCGTCAGAGGATCTCCGTCCGGATCCGAGTCATTGGCGAGCACATCCAACTCGATCGGCATGCCGGGATCCGTATATGCGGCATCCGGGAACGACAGGGGTGGCAGATTGAATTCTGCAATGCCGTCCGGCGTCACCTGCACATCGATCCGGGCGTTGGCGCCCACCTTGCCGTCCGTAATCTGATACGAAAAGCCGTCCTCGCCAACGAATCCCGCATTCGGTGTGTACCGTACCGCCTCCGGACCCAGCACGGCCGTTGCGCCGTTGCTCGCCAGCGTTACCGCTGTGACGGACAGCGGATCCCCATCCAGATCGGAGTCGTTTTCGATGACGGTGATGATGACGGGGACTCCCGTTTTGGTGACGGCCTGATCCCGTCGGGCGATCGGCGGCCGGTTCGCAGGGGCCGGCGCCACCACCACAATGGACACCCTGGCCCAGTCGGTAGATGACCCGTCGCTGATCTGGTACGTAAAGGAATCCGGTCCGGAGTACCCGGCCGCCGGCGTGAACCGGATCGTGCCCTGCCCGACGGCCACGGCGGAGCCGAAAAGAGGAGCCCCAATCCCTACAATGGCCAGATCGTCTCCGTTCGGATCGGAATCGTTCGCGAGTACATCAACCTCGACCGGCACGTCCCGGAACGTGTCCACCATATCATCAACCGCATCGGGCGGAGGATTGGGCAGCGGCATGACGGTCACTGAAACGCGAGCGGAAGCGCTCGATGACCCGTCCGTGATCGCATACACGAATGCGTCCGAACCGATGAAGCCGGCTTCGGGCGCATAGGCCACCGTCCCGTCGCCCCGCACCACCACCGAGCCGCGAGAGGGCGTCTCTGTGAATCCCGACACCGCCAATGCATCACCATCCGCGTCGGTGTCGTTCGCGAGGACGTCTATGATGACGGCATTGTCCTTGATGGTCTCGACCGCATCATCGACGGCGATGGGAGCGCGGTTTGCTGGACCGCCCACTTGCACGACGACCCGGGCGGAGGCGGAAAGGAATCCGTCTGAGATGGAGTACGTGAAGGCGTCCTCACCGGAAAATCCGGATTCAGGGGCATAGGTGATGGTCTGATCGGCATTCGCGACCGCCGATCCATGGTCAGGCGGGATGGATATGCCGGTAAGGCTCAGGGCGTCACCGTCAGGGTCGGAGTCATTCGATAATACGGTGATGATCACGGATTGCCCGACCTCCGTCTCCACGCTGTCGGCGACCGCGATCGGAGCCCGGTTGTCCGCTCCCGAACCCACGCGGACCAACACCAGCGCCGAGGCGGTATTCTCATCCGAATCCGCAACCGCGTATTCGAACGTATCGGTGCCTTCGAAGCCGGCAGCGGGCGTGTAGGTAATGGTCGAGTTCAGGTTGAGGGTCGCGGTGCCGTGAGCAGGCGGGTTCTGGATTCCGGTTACCGTCAACGCGTCGCCTTGAGGATCCACATCGTTGGACAGGACGTCGATGACGACCGCCGTGTTGACGGCCGTCGACACACTGTCGGAGGCTGCGACGGGGGCTTCCCCGGGTCCCACGCCGTCGACCCGAAGGACCACGGGCTCGGATCGGAGTATGAGGTTCGTGGAGGAACTCCCGGGCCGTGTCACAACGGAGTTCGTGATCTCGAGCACGTACACCGCGGCATCCAAGGCCGACGCCGAAGTAATGGCATAGGTGTCGGAAGTCTCTCCCGGAATCGCCACCCCGTTGCGATACCAGCGGTACTGGTTGTTGGCGCCGCCCACGGGGATCTGGAAGGTGATCGAAGCCCCCGTCGACACGTCGCGCGTCTGCAGATCGCCGACAGGGCGTTGCGGGGCATAGCGAAAGTCGAAAAAACCGATCGACGGTTCGAAGTCCTCGAACGTGAGCCGATTCCTGCGCACCGCGAAAATCAGCGCCGAGGAGGCGGCGGAGAGGTCGGGTAGATCGTCGAGCAGGTTGTCGTCGAGCAGGAGGCGCTCGAGCCCGGGAAGCGTGCCCAGCCCCTGGGGCAAGGATCCCGTGACCCGGTTCGCGTCGAGGTAGAGTCGCTTGAGCGACCCCATGCCGGCCATCGAACCGGGGAGGCTCCCGGAGATCCGGTTGCCGTCCAGTTCGAATTCCCTCAGGGCCGTGAGGTCGCCGATTTCCTCCGGGAGGGGACCCACCAGGTTATTATCGCTCAGTGTCAGCGCCACAACCCGGCCATCCTCGACCACGACATCGGACCACTGTTCGATCGGGAGCGCACTCCCCCAGTTCGCCTTCGAAAACCAGGCCGTACCGCCGGTTGACTGGAAGAGGGCGATCAAGGCGTCCCGATCACTCAGCGTCTCAGGACGAAGCACCGTTTCCGGGTTTGCCTCCTCGAAGCGCTCTCCATTTGACCCGCTTGTTTCGGTTTGGAGGCGCGTCCTGATGCGATCCTGCCACAGAGGCGAGTCCGCCTCGCCCCTGGCTTCTGCCTCTCGATATCGACGCTCAAAACTGGTACGACGCAGCGAAAGCAGGTCGACGGAACCGGCGTCTTGCGCCACAATCGGGCGTTCCGAGAACAACGCCAGCAGCAGGCACACGGCCAAAGCCGCGATCTGCGCCATTTTCCGTCGAAACGGGACGAGAACGGGAGTTCGAGCCACCATTTGGATCGGCCTCAAGGCTGAAGGGTTCACTGGTGCAATGAGCGTTTCCTCCTCACCCGGCGGTCCCCCTCAACCCGGAATTCGCGCCGCGCCGAACCCACCACGTCCTATCGCCGCGGCGCGACTACGCCTCGTCGTTCCACCGTCTGGATCGGTAACGTCTCACTTAGACAGGGTGAGGGCTTTGGACTGCCTCACCCCGTTGTGCTCTACCATATAGAGATACGTGCCGCTGGGAAGCGCGTGCGCATCAAAGGTCACCTGGAACGACCCGGCCGGTTGCACCTGGTCCACCAGGGTCTCAATGAGCCTTCCGGTGCCGTCAAACACCCGCAGGACGACACGCCCTGGCTCGGCGAGTGTATACCGGATGTGGGTGACGGGATTAAAAGGATTGGGATAGTTCTGTTCGAGCGCAAAGCCTTCGGGCACGCCCTCTACCTCCCGTCGAACGCCGGAAGCCATGTTAATAATGACGGTACCGGTTGCGGTAAACGTGCCGTCCGTCATCTGGTACTGGAAACTGTCGGTCCCTTCGGTGAACGTTTCAAACGGTGTGTAGACAATCGTGCCGTCACCCTGGGGTACCGCCATGCCTTTCGTGGGCAAGACCACGATGCCAACCAGCGCCACGCCCTCGCCGTTAGGATCCAGATCGTTGGCCAGGACGGGGATCACGATCGGAGCACCCTGCTGGGTTGTCACCGAGTCTTCAACCGCTACGGGTGCAACGTTGGACACGAAGCCGCTACCGCTGAGGGGGACCACGACGGGACTCTCTTTTCCCGCATCGGAATGACCGATCACCAGGGAGGACGACATCTGGCCTTCGGTGCTGGGCGCGAAGCGGACGAGCACGACGCGAATCTGGTCGGGTTCCAGAGAGAACGCACCCGCTCCTGCTTCGATGGTGAACCCCCCCGCAGCGAAGTCGGCACCCTCCGCGACCTCCCCCGTCAACGCCGCGGAGCCCACGTTTTTGATCGTGACAGCCAATTCAAGGTTCGAATCGACCGCCACGTCCCCAAAGGCCAGACTCGGCGGACTGACGCTGATCGATGGGGCCGGCGCGGCTGTCCCGTTGCCCGCCAGCGGCGCCGACAAGGGGCTATCGGCGTTCGGGGCGTCGTGCGTGATGGACAGTGCACTGGCCTTCGGGCCCGTCGAGGGAGGCGATAGGCGCACCACGACGTTTTTGCTTTCGCCGCCGTTTAGCGTGAATTCTCCGGCTCCGCTCTGTATCGAGAACCCGTTGGCGTCGAACTCCGCCCCCTCCGACACCGAACCGGTAAGCGCAGCGTTCCCCGTATTCGAAATCGTGATGGTCAGATCCTTGTCCGAGCCCACCTGGACGTTGCCGAAATCAATGCTCGTCGGGTTCAGGGCAATGGACGGCGCCGGTGCGGCCGTCCCGTTGCCGGTCAGCGATACGGAAGCCGGGTTCGCCGCGTTCGACGCAGTGTGTTCGATGGACAGCGAACTCGTCTTGGAGCCTTCCGAAGGCGGCGCGAGTCGGACCACCACGTTCTTGCTCTGTCCCCCGGCGAGTGAATAGTCCCCACCACCGCTCTCAATCGAAAAGCCGTTCGCCGCGAAGTTGGCCCCCTCGATCACCACACCGGTCATCGTCGCATTGCCCGTGTTCGAGATCGTCAGGGTCAGGTCCTTCGTCTGAC
>CAYLXM010000050.1:0-21446 GCA_964387555.1 uncultured Rhodothermales bacterium
TCCCGGCGGAAGCCGGGATCCAGAGTTTGGAGTTTGAGGGTCTGGAGTCTGGAATTGTCGGCTACCTCTCTGCCGTCGCCCCTGCTTTTAGCTCATCCACTACCCATCCAAGACCATAGATCTTGTCCATCGCTTCCTGGAGCCCGCGGACGTCGACGGACACCGTACGGCCCACCTCGGTCGTGTAGATAAACCACCAGGGCAGGCTCTCGATATTGCCGTCGAAGGCGACTCCAACGACCTCGAGGTCGCGATTGATCATAGGCGAACCGGAGTTTCCGCCGATAATGTCGTTTGTCGACGCGAAGTTGACGGGAATCGAGAGGTCCAGTGAAGCGCGCCCGGTGCGCCAGCGCTCGGGCAGGTCCCAGATTCCGGGCATGCCCTCGCCCTGTCCGAATGCGTAGAACCGGTCGAACATCCCGTGGAGCGTCGCAAACGGGGGCGCGATGGTTCCGTTATAGGGGTATCCCTTCACGACGCCGTCCGCAATACGAAGGGAGAAGGTCGCATCCGGAGGACGGGAGGTCCCGTATACTTCAAAACGGGCCCGGCCCAGCTCGGCATTGAGCACGCTCTCGCGGGCGGAGAAGCCCGCCATGGCACTCATGTAATCACTCATCCGATCATAGATGACGGACACGAGCGCGACGGCCGGATCGCTGTTCCCGAGCATGTTCGCGTTGATGGCTTTTGCGGCGGCCTCTGCGGAAGCCAGAACGGATCCACCCAGGATCGCCTCACCGACCTGCGCCGGGGACTTGCCTCCGGTGAGGCGGGCAACCAGTTCGCTCTGAGCGCCGAAAGCGGATACCATGAGCCGGACCTGGTTCTCGAGGAAGGCCCGCTCGGTGAGCGGATCCTGATCGGGGATGGCCTGAATCCGTCCACCGAGTGCGTTGAGTTCGCTCTCGGAAGCACCCTTTTCCTTGGCCCTGAGGTAGGCAACGGAGGCGAGTCCACGCCGGAGAACGGCCGACGACAGACCCGTGGAGATGCCGATGAACGCCTGGTAGTCTGCGGCATAGGCCATCTTTTCGCGGACCAGCTTCTCCACGTCTCCCACGAGTGTTCCGTATTTCGCCTGAAGCGAAGGATCCGCAGCAAGGGCGGCCAGGAATTGCCGCTCGCTATCGGCTTTGCGAGCCATGAGGATGGGGCTGTTCAAGCCGTCGACCCGCCCTGCGTAGGCTTTCTCCGAGTTGCGGACGGAAAGGATGGTGTTCATCAGGGGCTGGGACGGCGCTCTCCCGTGTTGTGCGGTGAGGATGCGGTCGATGGTCCGGAGACGATCGAGGGAGTGCTTCTCCTGGACATCCCGGCGCCATGCCAGCTGTGCCGTGGTCTCGAGCCGGATGGTGGATCCCGGGTTCCCGATGATGAAAACCGGCTCGCCGTCCCCGATGCCGGTCGCGCTCCACTTGAAGTGGTACTGCGGCTGATACGGCTGCCCGTCGACGTAGATGCGGAAGAAGGCGGCATCGATGTCGTACCGGGGATACGTGAAGTTGTCGTAGTCGCCTCCGAACGCGCCCATGGTATGCTCGGGTGAGAAGACCATCCGCAGGTCCGTGAAGCGGCGAAACGTGTAGGCGGAGAATCGACCGCCGTTATAGAGCGAGACGATCTGCACGGTGATGCCCGAAGCGGCTCCTCCGGCGGCCGCCGCGATGCGGGCGCTGATCGACGCGATGGCGTCCTGGCGGAACGACACGCGCTCCGCGTCCGTCTGCGCCTTCGATATGGCCTGGTCGACCTCGGCCGTCACATCCTCAATGCCAATCAATTGATCGGCAAACCAGCCGGCCACCGCACGCTCCTCATCGCGGTTCATCGCCGAGAAGCCGTTCACGTTCAGGTTTTCATCCTCGCGGCTGATTCGCGTAAGTTGCTCGCGGACGCAGTGGTTGTTCGTCATCACAAGCCCCTCGGGCGAGACGAACGAGGCCGTGCAGTTGGGCAAACGAAGCGTGGCCAGGCGCACATGCTCAAACCACGGCTCGTCGAAGCCCGCACCGTAGGTCTTGTTGAAGTAGTCGACCGGCGGGAAGTCGAACGTCCACATCTTCCCGAAGTCGAACTCGCCCGCGCGAACGGTATCAAGTACCGGCGGAGGGGGTTGAAGGAGGTCGGTGACGGTAACCGGCGTCGACATCCGCGATGATGCCGGTACTGTGGGGGGCCGGGTACCCGCACACGAGGCGATAAGGAACCCAAGGAGCACAGCGCCGGAAGCGACAAGCGCGGTGCGCGTGAAATTGGCGTTCATCTTGTTGGGGAATTGCGGTGGGCTGCGTACATGAAGCTAAGAAGATCGGCTTTGGCAAGTTGAGGCGGGTTGAAGAGACGGGGAATATGCGTGGTGGAGCCGCGGCACTCGCGCTACCAGCCCGTCGTGCTGCGACGTGAGTTGGTTGGTGCAACGGAGGCCCGCTGCCCTCTGGAGGGTCAGGACACCCTGTGGCCCATCCGGGGCCGTTCGGCCGAGACTGGATTTCCTGTGGCGATACGGGAGCCTGTATGCCCCGTCGAGTTACTGCGGGCCGGCGAGAACGGAAAACCGTTCCGATTCGCCCTCCCTGAGTGCACGCGCCGGTTCGAGGCGGGCCGATCCGAATCCGTCGAGGTTCAGCGATGCTACGGGCAGTACTCCCCCGAGCACGTCCAGGATGGCTTCCATATGGGCGTCCTGCGGCGTAAGAGAGATCGTACCCCATGCGTGCCCGGACGACCACATCCAGCGCACGCGCTGCTCGGGTGCCGCGAACGTGAGGGTTTGCGTCACGGCCGAGTAGCGAAATCCGGTCAGGGCGAGCACGGCTCCCCAGGAGGCCATGGCTCGCGCGTAGTGGTTGCCGCATTCCGCTTCGTTGAAAGGATTGCGTCGCCGGCCGTCATACCGCGCGCGGATGGCGGTCATCGCCTTCAGTCCATCCTCCAGAAGGCCTTCATAGAGCATGTGGACGGCTGCGGCGTACTCGAAGCCGGTCATGATCTCATTGTAGTAGGGAAAGGGACGCTCCGGCCGGTCGCCCAGGGGGTAGCTGGCCATCAGAAGGCCGGCCTCGTCCGCCAGCGCGAACGTCCGCATGTTGTTGAAGTGGTCGGAGAGTTCCTCGCGGAAGTTGTAGGTCATGATGCTCGCCAGGGTGGTCCGGATGTGCCCGGGATCGGCGAGGTAGCCGAGCCCGCACACGTGGGCCAGAAACTGCCCGACGAGTTGATCGACCAGACAGCCACGCCCGAGCTGAAAATCCGGCGACGTGAGATCGCGTGCCCCCATCCCGACGAGGAGTGCGGGGGCCACATTGTCGACCGACATCGGCGGGCGGATGGTGTGTTCGTAGTATTGTCCGTTGAAGAGATGGGCGTCCGTCCACGCACGGCCCGACTCGAAAACCCGCCGGCACTCCAGGGCAAAGTCGTTTTCCCCGACGTGACGGGCCATTTCCTCGGTGGCCCGCAGTGCGCCGAGGTACCAGAGTTGCATTTGCGGGTTGGGTCCGTAGTACTCGACGTCCATCGTGTTGTGCTGGGCGCCCTCCATCACGCCGTCGCGGTCGGCGTCCCATCCGCCCGGGATCCAGGCGAAGGAGAGCGCCGCCTTTGCCGCGGGCCAGAGGGAACGCAGGAACCCGTCGTCACCGGAGAGCTGCCAGTCCCGGTAGAGTTTCATCAGGCAGCCCATCTGTCCATCGGCGGCGGCCTTGCCGAATTGCTGCGCTTTCTCGAGAGGCAGGTTGACGCGGAAGCTCATCAGGCCTTGCTCGTCGGTGGCGAGCAGAAACTCGGTTTCACGCATGGAACGGGCCAGCCGGCCGAACAGGAAGGCCGTGGCCTGCTCGTAGTTCCATACGTGCGTACAGGATCCGTGGCAGCAGCCCCAGGTGTCGCCGCAGCCCTCAAATCCGAAAAAGCGTCCGTCGGCCGTTCGGAACGTGGTCTGCGAGCGCAAGGTGCTCAGGTTGAACAAGGCGGCCTCTTTGACGACATCGGGCAGGTCGCTTTCGCATACGGCGCGCACGAACGCTACGGTTCGCTCCTCCAGCCGGGGGAGTTGTGCGGCGATTCGCTCCGCGGCCTGCCACGCATCGGAGATGACGGTGGTGTAGTGGTTGCCCACACAGTTCGGGATCAGGGCGCAGCAGGATCCGTCGGCTTCGTCGCAGGGTGGGTCTGCTTCCCCTTCGGCGGGCGTCCACGTTCGCCGGTTCGGGAAATGCCAGGTGAGAAGGAACGTGAGGGAGCGGGAGGAGCCGGGGGGTACGGTGAGCGCGGCGGCAAGGGATCCTGTCGGGGCATCCGCATCAGCGGGGCCGCGGTCGGTTAGACGACCCGTCGCGCTGAATTCGTCCCAGAAGTCCGTCATCTGCGTGCTCCAACCGATGTCCGGCCCCCACGAGCGGGTATAGGTCACGGGGACATCGTCGAAAACGGTAAGGGCAAGCGTCCCCCATTGCTCGGCGGCGGGAGAGACACCGTCCGAAGCGAAGACGAGGCCGCGCACGTCGTTTCCGTCGCGGAAGGCGATCGTGTTGCGAGACGTTTTCCCCTGCGATCCGTCCGTCCCGATAAAATTGCCAAGACTTCCGCAGACGGAGGCCTTCACCGACACGCCGCTCCGGTTTTCGAGGACGAACCGGAGGATGGCCGCCGGGTGGGCCGAGGCGTCCACATCGGCCGGAACGAGGGGATTGAAGGCCTCGATCCGCACGTCGACGGGCGCCGCTCCGTCGGTGAGGAGGACCTGTGCGAGGGGGTAAGCGGCCGAAAAATGGGCCTGATCGAACCGCGGGAGGCCGTGGTTCGGCAACCGCACGCCGAACGGTCCCTCGAAATCTTCCGGAGGAACGGGGCCTTCGAGAACGCGCGTGTAGGGCTCTCCGCCCTCAGCCTGGGCATGGATCGCGAAGAACGTGTTCGAGGGGACGAATCCTTTGGCGGGACGGTTGACGACTTCCCAGTCGCGCAGGTCACCTCGTCCGCCGATCGAGACGGTACCCGTTCCGATGCCCCCCAGGGGCATGGCGATGCGGCGCAGCCGGGCTTCTCCGTACTGCTTCAAGGCGGGCCAGTCCGACGTAAGTCGACGGACCGGAAACGGAGTCGGCTCGGGCGGGGGCGACTCCGGATCGTTCAGGCCGGCCAGCACGGGCAACGAGCCCCCGACCAATTGCACAAATTCGCGGCGGGAAAAGGAGGAGGACATGGCTGGCGCGGTTGGGGGCCCGATTTCCCGGGGGTCAACGTGTGGGTGGGGTGGAGAATAGGCAGTGGGACTCTCCTCGGCTTGTCATCCCTGGCGAACCTGCCCCGGACGTGTTCCGGGGAAGCGCAGAACCGGGGCCTCGGTCCCGAGCGTGTTGGGCTGTGGGCGAGTGGGCAGTGGGTGAGTGGGCGCGTTGAGGAGTGGGCGAGTGGGGGAGTGAGCAATTGGGCGGGTGGGGGAGTGGGAGAATGGGCGAGTGGGGGTTTCATGGAACCCGTTGAACCCGTTGAACCCATGGAACCCACGGAACCCTGTGTGTCTCATTCCACCACCACCTCATCGATCATCACCCACGCCTTACCCCCGGCGCCGTGGTGCCAGAGGGGAAGCGTCAGAATGTTCGTCGCCTTCAGCTTGACGTATCGTGCCGTGGCGGGTGGGAATGATACCGCGAAATCGTGCGTGAAGACCCCTTCGTCACGTTCCGGGATCGGGTTGGGAGCCGTGCCCACGGTCCGATACGTCTGCCCGTCCGTGGATACGGCATACTCGACCCGTGTGGGCATGAAAATCCAGTCGAGCGTCCACTGATAGAATCCGGTCGAGATCTTCCGGATGGTCTGGGGCGACCCGAGGTCGACGATGAGTTCCGGGTGGACGCCCTCCCAGCCAATCCAGCTATAGGCCCGGTCATCCACGCCCCGGATGCCGTCGGTCAGCATCGTATCGGCATCGGGAAAATATCGTTCGTGGGGGACGCTGAGGAACGTGACCGGTTGGCCCAAAGCCAACCCCGGCTGCATCCCGCGGTCGAGAACCTTCAGGAAGTTGGTCCGGTACTCCTCCGGCGGAGTGCTCCACTCTTTCAGGCGGGTGACGCCGGACCGCACGCAGAGGTCGACGAATTCATTGAGTCGGTCGCGGATGCCGGGGGTTTCGGACCACGTTTCACCGGCAGGCAAGAAGAGCCCTTTTTCTCCGATGTAGCGTCGTTTGGACTGTTCGAGGACCGCGTATTCGAGGGGTAGACGCGCTTGCTGTACGCGGAGCAGAAAATCGGGCTCATCCTTGACCGTCTCCTCCGCCTGATCGAAGAGAGCGGTGTAGCGGTCCATTTTGGCGGGGGACAGGTATCCCGTAAGGTGCTGGTTCGGGTGACCGAAGATGTCCAATCGCTCGCCCGAGGCCAGCAGGGCTTCCCGCTGCTCGTCGATGTAGGTGCGGATGTGCGGGCCCCCTTTGCCGTAATAGCCGTTCAGAAAATCGTCCATTACCGCGTCTGTGTCGATGTCCGGATTCCAGAGGAGTTTGGAGATGAGATAGGCTCTCAGCTCCGCGAACTCCCCGCCGATTTCCCGGTTGCCCTGCTGAAAATGGGCGGTGGCGCCGTTGTTCACGAAGTACTGCAGGTTGGGCTGAAGCACGTGCAGGTTCGGGAACGGGCTCACCAGATTTCTGAACTGGACCACATAATCCCACAGGAGGATGTCCCCGGCGATGCGTCCCCATCCCTCGAGGTCGCTCCGAAAATCGGCGCTGGTTGAATCCTCCGCGATCGGAATGCTCCGGTTCGCTTCGATCGTGCAGAGCATGATATTCACGTTCCGCGCAGGCTCCGTGAGCAGCGGGGGCTTTCGCGTGTACTGGTAGGCGAGGGTAGAGATCACCTTGTCCGGGAACTCGGCGGCCACGCGGTTCACGAACCGGATCAGGGTCCCGGCCGGCGAACCTTCGGCTTCATCGATGGCCCGGCACTTGTCGCAGGTGCAATATTGCGTGTTATCGTTTTGGGAGACCGACCAGTAGCGGGACTCGGGTTTGCGCGCCATCTGGGCGCTGAGGCTATCAACCAGGACGTGGTAGACCCCTTCGTTGGTGAGGCAGAGTTGGGTCGGCACGCGGCGGCCGTTCACGAGGGCGTAGTACTCCGGGTGTTTCGGGTAGTGCACGTCAGGGGGGACGAGCAGGTTGAAGGTGTGCACCCAGAGACCCCAGTCCGGATGCCCGCCTGTCGCATCGTGGTCCAGTTTGTGCCACTCGCCGTACGCCGGATCGTTCGTGTCGCGATAGTGCGTGTCGCGGAATCGGTTGGCGGGGACCTGAATGTCGTCGATCGACTTGATGCGGATCTTGCTCTGCTTCGGCACGATGGTCACTGCGGAGCTGTACTTGCGGCAGCCGAGGTGCGCCTCCAGGAAGGTGTAGACGCCGTAGAGGGTGCCTCTGTCGTGTCCTCCGACGATATAGAGCTTCTTGCCCACGGTACGGATGACGAACCCGTCGGGCCCCAGATCCTCGAGCGGCAGCGGAATCGTAAGTCCGTCACTCCGTCGACTCGGCCCCAATATGATTTCCGTTTCGACCTCCGGATCGTCCACCGAGCCGATCTCCAGCCGCACGCCGGACATCTCCTCGATGGTATTTCGGAGGACCTCCGCCGCCCTAACCTCACTTTCGGTCGGTTCTTCGTGCAGGACGATGCGGTAGGGCGAACTCCCGTTGCTGACCAGTGTGAGAGGCGCATCCGAGCAGGAGAGGAGGACGAGGGCCGGCAGCGCGGCGAGAAGGAGGCGGGGGGGCATGGGGGCGTGGGGGAGTATGGAGAGTATGGCGAGTATGGAGGGTATGGGGAGCGGGCGAATGGGGGAGTGGGTGAACGGGCGAATGGAATTCTCCTCGGCTTGTCATCCCGGGCGAGCCGGAGCGGAGACCCGGGATCTCGGTCCGGGTGGCGTAGAACGTTCGGCGGTCAAGGAGAATATGGAGAGCGGGCGAATGATGGCACGTGTCCGACCTCCGACGTCGACCTTGGGTCGGAGGCCTCCCTTTGCCTAGGCGCCGTACACGGCAAACGGGTCAAATGCCTTTCCGTCTTCGTCGACCTCCAGCCGGGCCCCGTCTCCGGTGCCGACGACCTTCCGGTAGAAGCACGACCGATAGCCGGTGTGACACGCGCCCGCGCCCAGTTGTTCGACGCGCATCCAGACGGCATCCTGGTCGCAGTCGATGCGGAGTTCCTTGACCTTCTGGACGTGTCCGCTCGTGGCGCCCTTGTGCCAGAGTTCCTGCCGGCTGCGGCTCCAATAGACCGCTTCTCCGATTTCGATGGTTTTAGCGAGCGCCTCGGCATTCATGTAGGCCACCATGAGCACTTCTCCGGTGCCATAGTCGGTGGCGATGGCCGGCAGGAGGCCCTGGCCGTCGAATTTGGGGGCGAGTTCGGTACCCGCTTCAATGTCTACAGAGGAGCGGTCGGCGAAGGGGGAGGGCATGGGGTGCGTGTGGAAGGTGTGGAGAGCGTGGAGCGTGTGGAAAGTATGGATAGTGTGGGGAGCGCGGAAAGTTAGGAGAGTGTCGAGCGTGTGGAAAGTAGGGATGGTGTGGGGAGCGCGGAAAGTGCGGAAAATCAGAAGAGTGTCGAGCGTGTGGAGAGTATGGAGGGTACGGGGCGTGCGGAACGTATGGAGGGTACGGGGCGTGCGGAACGTATGGATAGGCGTGCGTCCGGGCGTTTGGGCGAAGGGGCGTGAGGGCGAATGGGCGAATCGGCCGCATGGGGTGCTCGGGCTCGGGGTCGCCATCGGGCTCGGTATCGGAGGCGGCGTTTGGGCGTTTGGGGGCGCGGAGGAGCCCGCGGAGCGGCTGTCCCGGGCGGATTGTTCCCTGTTGGTGCTGACGTCGCGGGTCTGACCCGGGATCGGGATATCAGTCCAGGGAGGGAGCTAGTGCGGGT
This sequence comes from uncultured Rhodothermales bacterium, assembly GCA_964387555.1. Lineage (GTDB taxonomy): Bacteria > Bacteroidota > Rhodothermia > Rhodothermales > CAYLXM01 > CAYLXM01. The sequence goes on from CAYLXM010000050.1 coordinate 8,943, forward strand.
TCGCCATCACAGTCCCCTCGAACAGCAGCACGGTCCGCGGGTCGAGTGTCATGCCGGCAGGTCGCGAAGGCAGTGGAAACTGAAAGGTCTGCACGGAGTCGCGGATCTGCAAGGAGAATCGGAAGGGTGGCCCGCCGGATTCGGTGCGAACGTCAATTTCGAGCGGGAACGCGTAGAGGCCTTCGTTTTGGATCTGGCGAACGCGGAATGTCACCTTCGCCGGTTCATCCTCATACCCCCATTGCACCTGGATGCGCGGGAACCCCGGTCGACGCGACCACTGGTCGAAGAACCGTCTCAAATCCCGGCCGGCGGTCTGCTCGGCCGAGCGGCGGAAATCATCCGTCGAAGCGACCGAGTCGCGGAAGACCCCATAGTACGAACTTAATGTCTCGAAAAAGGCCGGAGCTCCGATCTCGTTGCGCAGCATGTGGAGGATCCAGGCGCCTTTTTGATAGGCGTTAGGGGTAAGCAGGGAGAGGGGGTCGGTTTCCAGGGTGTCAATGACGGGCCGTTGTCGCACGGTGCGATGATACGCGATCACCGTCCGCCGTGCATCGCCCATACGCCGGGCCAGTTGGGCGGGCCCGGATTGGGTCTCGGCGTAGACGGCTTCCAGGTAGGTGGCGAATCCTTCGCTGAGCCAGACGTGCGGCCAGTCGTGTTCGGTGACCGAATCGCCAAACCACTGGTGGGCGATTTCATGGGCAAGCAACTCCTCCAGACCGCGGTTCGATCGGAAGGAGTTTTCGTTGTAGAAAATCAGGCTGGCGTTCTCCATCCCCCCGAAGCGGGTTCGAGCCTGGACGTGCGCCAGTTTGGCATAGGGGAAGGGACCGATCCGTTCGTCGAAGAAGTCGGTGATGGAGGCTGCGGGCGCGAGGAGCGCGAAGGCCCGTGCGCTGTCCTGCGGATAGACCCAGAGTTCGGTAGGGATTCCCCGCGGGGAGATGATCTGGCGAACCGCGAATGGACCGGCGGCAAGAACCATCACCTTGGTTGAAATGGGCTGATCCGAATGCCAGTGGGTAAGTCGTCGTCCGCCTGCAAGGTCGGCCTCGGCGACCCGCGCGCCGTTTGCGATTACCCGAAAGTTCGACGGAGCGCTGACGAGGAATTCCACGGTGGCTTTGTCGGCGGGGTGATCAACCGTGGGCAACCAGTGGCGCGCCCTGTTCGGCCAGTTGTCGCCGAAGATGGTGGCGTCACCATGCAGGTTGCGGTCGATAAGAAGGCCGTCACGGGGGACGCCGCTGTAGCGGATCGTCACCGAAACCGTGTCACCGCGGATGGTCGTCGCCGGCAAATCCACCTCGAGGACATCCTGCGCGTGGCGAAACGCCACGGATCCCAGCTGCGAGTCGATCCCCTTGACCTGCATCCCGGAGGATCTCAGGGCGGCTGGAGGGCCGATCAGATCGAGCTGGAACGAGGAAGGTGCGTTGGAGAGGGTCCGGGCGGTCACCGTGGCGCGACCTTCGAAATGCTTCTCCCCTTCAAAAAGGGTCAGTTCGAACCGGTAATGCAGGACGTCGACTTCGCTGAGATCAGGTACCGGCTGGCCGGCGGGTGCCTGCAGACGGAGCGCAAGGGACAGAAGGACGACGGCGGCGGCGACGCCCGGGGCGGGGGTCAGGTGACGGAGGGTCACGGTTGTCTGCCTAGTCCGTCTCGACGGAAAGTCGCTCCTCAACGCAGGTTGGACAGTCGAGCCACACTTCGGCGGGGATGTGGGGGAGAGCGGTGGCGCTGACGCCGCGTTCGAACACAGGGCGATACAGGACGGCTCCCTCGTGGTAGGCCACACCGCACGAGTGACACGGTTGGTCGTCGTTGATGCGAACCGGCGTGTAGCCGCGGATCACCCAACCGTCGTGGCCCACGTGCGTGGCCAGACTCTCCAGGGCCGCGCGCACGGTCTGCGATTTGTTGCCGCCGTAATAGCGCAAAGCGAGACGATCGAGCAGGTGGACCGTATCTGCGTCGAGCGTGAAGTTGAGGCGTTGCATGGCTTCCCTTTCAGATCAAGCAATCTCGCAGGCCGCTCCGTCGCGCGCGCGGGCCCGCCAGTTCAGAACGTGGCCCGCGATAAGGAGCGAGCTGCCGATCAGCGTCAGAACGGCCTCCGCCATTTCTCCCAGGGGGCCGTGCAGACCGAAGGCGAGGAGAATAACGACCAGGCCGCTGACCATCAGCACCGGAATGAGACGTTCGCGAGGGAAGGACCGCATGGACGTTCTCGCGGCGAGCCCGGTCACGGGAATCAGCACTGCGGCAAAAACAGGGTGTACGAGTTCGTGAGCGTGCAGCGCAATTCCCCAGAGCGGAAGCGTGGCGATGGCAAGTGGCATGAGCAAGCAATGCAGCATGCAGAGGCCGGAAAGGCCGATCCCGATGCGGTCCAGGAGTCCGGGGCGTGCGGCGAGGGGGGCCGGAATGTCGGGTGGGGGCACGAATGGGCAGGCGGTGTGGACGACAGTGTGTACCTCATACACACGGGTGGAGCAGGGGTTCCTTGGAGGGTCCGGAGTGGGTCCGAAGGTCCGGGGGTCCGGGGGTCCGGCGGTCCGAAGGTCCGGGGGTCCGAAGGACTGATGGTGGATGGTGGGTGGTGGGTGGTGCGAACGCGGGTCTCGGGTCGCGGGTCGCGACTCCTAAACTCCTAAACTCCTAAACTCTGAAACTCTGAAACTCCCCTTTGGGGGTCCGAGCGTGTCGTGGAGGCCTCCCCGGATGGCGTCGCGATCCTTACGCCAGCCGGAAGAGGCGGACCGGCTCGGTGCGTCCCCTGATCTCGACAGCTCCCAGGTCGTCCAGGAGGACAGGGGGGTCGTCCAGCCGATCGAGTACGGCTTGCGAGACGAGCATCGTCGATCCGAAATGTTTATTGAGTTGCTCTATGCGGGAGGCGAGGTTGACCGCATCGCCGATCACCGAGTATTGCTTTCGCACCTCCGTGCCGATCATCCCGGCGACGACTTTCCCGCTGTGGATGCCGATGCCGAGCCGGGTCGGCAAAAGATGCTCATCCCGAATCCGCCGGTTCAGTTCGTCGACGATCGACAGGCCTGCCGCCACGGCGTCCCGGGCATGCTCAGGGTTGGGTCCCGGTACGCCAAACAGGGCGAGGAAACCGTCTCCCAGCAACTGATGCACCATGCCGCTTCGCTTGGTCACCTCGTCGATCATGAAGGAGAGGACCTCGTTGAGGTACGCGATGACGAACTCAGGCCGCCTTGCCTCGGCAAATCCGACAAAGTTGCGGATGTCAAGAAACATGACCGAGACGTCGAGATGCTCGGTCTCCAGGCTCGATCCGCGGCGCAGGATGGTCTCGACGACGCTGGGAGCCACGTGTTGGCCGAAGGCGCGTACCACGCTCTCGCGGTCCTCCGTCAGTTTCGCGTGCTGGATGAACTGGGCGCTCTGGAAGGCGAGGATGGTCAGGAGCCGCGCATCATCTTGCGTGAAACCCTCGGGCGCGTGTTTGTCGTACACCTCCAGCAGCCCAATCATCTTGCCCTCGACGAACATGGGCGCGATGAGGAGGGAACGGATCCCTTCGGGCCAGCGGACTCCTCGGAAGCGCTCGTCTTTCTGCGGCTCGTTGATGACGAGCGTCTGCTGCGTGGCGCGCAGGCATTCGATCACGTACGGGTCGGGGCTATAGCCCTGCGTCGCGTCGGGTTTACGCTCCCGCACGTAACTCTGCAGGAGGGACTCCCCTTCGGGCAGATGACTGACCAGGTGGACGGCACCCTGATCGGCGTGCAGAATAGCCACCGCGCGCTTGATGAGTCGCTTCACCATCTCCTGGTGCGTACCCGCTTGACCGAGGGCCTGTGCCAGCTCGTTGAGCATGGCGAGTTCCTCAACCGAGCGCCGCAGCCGGGTAATTTCAGCCTGAGGGTCCATACCAATCTTGAGAGTTTGGAGTGTCGGAGTTTAGGGGTTATTGAACTCCTCCACAAACAATTCGACGAACTCCACGAGGTCCTCGCGAGTGCGGAGTTCTTCGGAACGTGGCATCGTTCCGACCGGGAGTACGACGGGTTGATCTACCTGTATTTCCGGATTAGCGTCGTGTAGCGGGGGTGGTTTCGAAGCGGATCGAACGCTGGATCGATCTTCAATAGCGGAGTGGTGAGGTACCTGGGCGCGGGAATCGAGAGGAGGTACTCGATCTTGTCCAATGCGGCGTCAGCGCGTCCGGCGAGAGCATAAACTCGGGCCTGGTCCACCATGACGCGTGTGCCCTCCAGGACGTCCTGTGCCGAGGGGAGCAACCGAACGGCAAGGTCCGCTTCCTCTACGGCATCGTCGGATCGTCCGAGTCCCGCGAGCGTCATCCCCATGGCGATATGAAGCCGGAAATCGTCCGGACTCCGTGAGAGTTCCGACTCGAGGTAGACACGTGACGAGTCCAGCGCATTTCGGGCTCGTCGCTCCTCACCGGTCAGTTGGAGAATTCGCCCGCGCAGTAGCCACACCGGGACGATGGACCACTGTCCAACGAAACCCGGCGTCGGCACTGCCGCGAGGTGGCCCAGAGCGGAGGCGAAGTTCCTGTCGAGAAAATCCAGTTCCGCATAGTAGTACCTTGACCGGTACTGGGAGGGCATCCGGTCTATTTCCGACCGGCTCTTTTGGGTATCCGCCCGCCAGAGGAGATACAAAAGCGATTTTCTGCGATAGGCAAGCTGCTGCTCCGGCAGAATTGAAATAGAGCGTTCGTACTCCAGCTCGCTTTGGTCGAAATGACCCAGTGCCTCCAGGGTGATGCCCATTTCATATGGAATACTGAAGAAATTGGGATCCAGGATGGCCGCCTTCCGGAGTCTCTCCAGGGCCTCCATGAATCTCCCCTGACGTCTCCAGACGAATGCCCGGGTCGACATGAGCCTTGCGTCTCCCGGTAGTTTCTCTTCTGCGATCGAAAGCGCAGCATGGGCCTGGTCATAATCAAGATGTCCCCAGTAGTAGTAATATCCGAGAGCCCAGTACCCCTCCGCCAATTCTGGATCGAGAGAAAGAGATTTGTCGATATGATCCTTCGCCGTCGCGAGACGCAAAGGGGTCTTATCGTATCCGAACCAGTACATCCTCAAATGACCGAGGGCCAACCCCGCATACGCCGGCGCGAAGGACGAATCCCCCTGGATCGCGCGGTTGAAGAGTTCAATGGCCGTCGTGATCGAGGCACTCTCATATCGATTGATATACATGAGGGCGCGGAGATAGGCCTGATAGGCCTCCATATTGTCCGTCGGAGTTGACTCGATGACTTGTTTCGCTCCCTCTCCCAAAGCAATATCCAACGCATCTGCAACCTTCTTCGCAATTTCTGTCTGGACCGCAAATATATCATTAAGCGTTTTGTCGATGGTATCTGTCCAGAGATTGATATCATCCGATACCTTAATCAACTGAGGGGTTATGCGAATTCTCTGTTCCGCTTCCAATTTGTCCCATCGCACCGTACCTGTCAGGATATAATCGGCACCCAATTCGCGGGCAATCGTGGGAACAGCTTTCGATGTATTTTTGTATTGATTGGAACTTGTTCTGGATATGACGCCCAGACCACCGATGGAAGTCAAGCGAGACGTTATTTCGTCAGTCAATCCATCCGCAAAATATTCGTCCTCTGGATCGCCAAGGTTCTCAAACGGAAGCACCGCGATAATCTTCGAAGGGGATTTAGCCATCTCCGATCGCAGCAAAAGGAAATAGGCAAGTAGCGCCAGGGCGGCGACGAGTGTGGTCGCCCCAATCCAGAGCAGCTTCGGAGCCCGATCACGAGGGAGAGGGTGGGGCTGAGGTGGTGAATCTGTCTGCAGGGTTCCCCCTGTGCAGAGGCGCAGATCGACGAGGAGTTCATCGACGTGCTGGTAGCGGTCCTGCGGCCGTTTCGAAAGGCACTTCTGAACGATCCGTTCGAGTTCCATCGGAACGCCCGTCCGAATGGCCGTCAGCGGCTCCAAAGGCATGTTGAGGATGGAGTAGACAATCGCCCCGGTGTACTCTCCATGGAAGGGGCGACGGCCGGTGACCATCTCAAAGAGCACGACGCCGAGTGACCAGATGTCGGATCGGTGGTCTGCCTCCTCTCCAACGGCTTGCTCCGGAGACATGTAGGCCGTGGTCCCCAAGGTGGAACCGGCCTGCGTGAGCACGGAGGCTCCGCTCAGCTTGGCGAGCCCGAAGTCGACGATCTTGGCGACCCCGTCGCGCGTGATGATGATATTTGCCGGCTTGATATCCCGGTGGATGATCCCGCGCTCATGCGCCCTGGCGAGCCCACAGGCGACCTGGCCGGCCAAATCGATGGCCTCCTCGATCTTCAGCGGTCCCCGGTCGACCTTCTGCTTGAGCGTCTCCCCCTCGAGATACTCCATGCAGATGAACAATGCACCGGTCTCCGTCTCATCGATGTCGTGGACGACGCAGAGGTTCTGGTGCTGGAGGGTAGACGCAGCCTGGGCCTCGTGGACGAAGCGTTCTTTCGCCTCGGGATCACGGGTGAGGTCGGGTGGAAGGAACTTCAGCGCGACGGAGCGCTTCAGGCGTGTGTCTTCGGCCCGGTAGACGACCCCCATCCCGCCGCCACCGAGGCGCTCCAGGATGTGATAGTGGGAGATGGTCTGGCCGATCATGGCTTCCCTTGGAGGGCCCGCTGTACTTGGCGCTGCCCCATATCCAATGATTGTACGCAAAGATGAGGAGGAAGGGAAGGGGGGAGGGTCAGGGGGTCCGATGGTCCGGGGGTCCGGGGTCCGGGGTCCGGGGGTCCGAAGGTGCGAGCGAAGGCCTGCCGCAGACTTGATCCGGGGGAGCAAAGTGGGGACCCGGGATCCATGGGAGTGGAAGATGGGCCGTACGGGACGTGCAGAAAGGGTTCGGGCTCGCGTGGGTGTCGGAGGGCGGAGTTCGGACGGCCCGAGGCATGTCTAGAACGCGACCTGATGCTCCTCCTCCCCCTTGACGAAGTACAGTGTGGACTCCTTTTCGTCGGGGAAATGGACCACCTTGAGGATGTTCCGCTGGCCTGGGAGTACGTCGAAGAGAAGTCGGTTGCGGATGCGCACGGCCCGGATGGATGAAGGTGCGGCATACTCCACCGTGTACCACCACATGTCCGCTTCCTCTCCACTACCCAGAATCGCCGGCAGGAGTACCCGTCCATCCGCCATCATCCGAAATCCAAAGCGGAAATAGGCCAGGAAGAGCGAGTCCGCGTCGGCAGATACGGATATGCGGAAATCCGGGCGCCGATGGAATGCCCCGATGGCCAACTCGAGGTCGTCCCGGAAGAAACGGATCCGGCAGACCGCGGTCTGGCCTTCGACCGCCATCCTCCCATAGCTCACATAGAACTCGTGCGGGAGCGCCGGCTCCACAACGTCGTGCCGCACGGGCGCGAGAAGGAGAAGAAAGAGCGGAAACAGGAGACTCATCGAAGAGCGGATGGCTTCCTATCCGCCTACCTCTGTCTGGTCGAGTTTGATGTGCTCCCACACGTTGTTGGAGCGATCGATATCGGCGAACGCTTCGCGCGGGTCCAATTCGACGCGGACAATCGGCTGCTTGGCGAACAAGCCCTTCGTAAACGACTTCTCGTTGTTTCGCCAGGCGTCCGCCGGAAGCGCGATGAACTCCGTGGAGCCGTCCTCATACCGTACTTCCATATGGATCGGCATCACGAGGCCCCCCACGTTATGAACCTCGATGCGGTAGTAGAACTTCCCGCGGCTCTCGTCGCCCACGATCTCGGCGGCCGGCTGCGACCGTACCGAGGCTACGGCCTGGTCGTTCGCATGGGTCGTGTAGAACCATCCCCGCCAAAAATAGGCGAGGTCCTCCCCCGCGTTCTCCTCGATGGATCGGTAGAAGTCGGCCGGCTGAGGGTGCTTGAAGGCCCAGTTGTTCGAATAGGCGCGGAAGGCCTCATCGAACACGTCAGGACCCAGAATATGCTCCCGCAGGATGAAGAGTCCCGAGGCCGGTTTGGCATATCCGTTATTCCCGAAATCCTTGTGGATCAGATCCGAGTGGGTCATGATGGGCACTTGATCGGGATCGCGCATATAGTCGACGATCGTAGAGGCAGGGCCGCGGCGGCTGCCGTAGACCCCATCCACGAATTGCGCCCCAATCTCGGTGCCGGTGTACCTGCGGGCGTAGTCTTGCTCGGCATAGTACTGCACGAACGTATTCACGCCCTCGTCCATCCACGTCCACTTCCGCTCGTCGCTCGCGATGATCATCGGGAACCAGTTGTGGCCCACTTCATGAATCGTGACGGAGATGAGCCCCCGCTCGAGCGCCTCCGAATAGGTACCGTCCGGGCGAGGCCGCGCGCCGCAGAAGGCCACCATCGGATATTCCATGCCACCGACCGGCCCGTTGACGTTCACCGCCTTCGGGTACGGGTACTCGAGGGACATCCTGCCATAGGTTTCCAGCGTCTGGATGGTGGCCCTGGTTGACACCTTGTCCCACAGCGGCATGGCTTCAGGAGGATAGAGCGAGTGGACCGCGATGGGCGTTTCGCCGTCCCGATACGTAAACCCGGCCGCATCCCAGACGTACGCGCGAGAGGCGACCCACGCGAAGTCCCGCACGTTCTCCGCCTTGAAATGCCAGGTGAGCATTCCCTGTGAAGCGGGACGTACTTCCGGTTTGCCGGCTTCGTCGGGCCCGATGATGAAGCGAGGTTCGGTACTCTTGTACGCTTCGGCGAGTCGCCGCCGCTGCTCGGCCGTCAGCACCTCTTCCGGATTCTGCAAGACGCCGGTCGCGTCAACAATGTGGTTGGCGGGGACCGTTAGGCGGACGTCATAGTCGCCGAAATTGAGATAGAATTCGCCTCTTCCCAGAAATTGATCGGTCTGCCAGCCATTCACATCATCATACACCGACATCCGAGGAAACCACTGCGCGATGTTGTAGAGCCATCCGGAGGGCACCTTCTCCTTGGCGCCGCGCGAACCGCCGCGATCTGGCACGGGGAAGCTCCAGTCGATTTCGATTGCTGCCTGACCGCCGGGTCGGAGGGGACGGTCGAGGTTCACCTTCATGATGGTATCGTTGATCCGGTAGCCGGCATCGACCCGCTTGCCGGACGCATCAACCACCTGGACACGCGAGACGGTATGGCCTCCTTCGAACGGATCGAGTCCGAGGAATTGCCGGGCCGCGGGGCTGATCCGCTCCGGCAGCGCGCCACGGGATCGCCGGGACCTGCTGTGTTCGGAGGATTCCACGTTCTGATCGAGTTGGATCCAGACGAAGAGCAGGACGTCGGGCGAGTTGTTGTGATAGGTGATCCGCTCGGTGCCGATCACCCGGTGGGAGGTCGTGTCGAGGCGCGCGTCAATATCGTAGTCCACCCGCTGCTGCCAATAGCGCGGCCCCGGCGCGCCGGAGGCGTTGCGCAGATCGTTCGGCTGCGGCCAGGAATCGATCTCCCGAAAGATGGAGCGGTTCGTCCGCGAACCGTCGTCTTGCTGAAGCCATTGCTGGGCCGGGAGCGACGGGGAGAACAGGAGGACTGCGGCCAGGATAAGGCCGGGAGCGCGGAAGCCTTTCATGTCTGCGGGGGTTGCCGTGTGGCGCAAACAAAAAGAGCGATCCGGTGCTCCGGGTGGGGGGAGGCGTCCGGATCTACGAATGCAATGGGACGACGCCGGCGGAAAAAGGTTCAGCCGGTCCACTGTCCGATCAGGAGCGTGACCGCTATACCGAGTGTGGCGCCCGAAAGTACGAGCACCCAGGAGCGCATCAGCATCCCGAAAAGCCGGACGACAGCCAGGGTCACGGCCAGCAGCACACCGATGATCAGCAGCTGACCGATTTCAAGCCCAATGTTAAACGCGAAGAGGGGCAGGAGGATGGAATCTTCAGCACCCAACAGGGCCCGGAGAAAATTCGAAAATCCCATCCCGTGGATGAGGCCGAAGCCGAGCGCCATGGCATACTTGCCGCGCTCTCCCCGGTGCCGTCCGGAGTCCCGGTCTACTCCGATGTTGACGAGCGACGTGGCGACAATCGTAAGGGGGATGAGGAACTCGACGAGCGGGTCGGGTACTACTACAATGCGCAGGGTGGCAAGGGCGAGCGTTACCGAGTGTCCGACCGTAAACGCCGTCGCCAGCCAGACAAGGCGTTTCCACTCCCCGAGGCCATATCCCGCGCAGAGCGAGGCGATGAAGAGGATGTGGTCGTAGGCCTGGATGTCGGCCACATGCGTGAAGCCGAGGCGCAGGTAGACGAGAAACTCGGAGGACATGGGCGCTGCGTCATAAACTAATTTTTACGCTGATAAACCATCTCTTGTTCGATGTCACCCAGATATGTGGGTTTTTGTCAAACCGGGGTACCTTTGATGGTATGCCGGCTTTGATCCGGCAACGCCAGGCGTCGGATACCCTGGAGGGCGTGACCCCGGGTCTCCGCTTCGCGTTGCCCGGGACGACAAGCTGTGGGAGACCGGAGGTGGATGCGGGGTGCGGTGCGCAGCTCCTAAACTCCTAAACTCCTAAACTCCTAAACGTTTAAACCCTCAAACTCCACCCTTGGCCACTTCCGCCATCTTGCTCGCCGCCGGCCTCTCCCGCCGTTTCGGGGACCGCAACAAGTTGCTTCTGCCGTTCGAGTCCGAGACGATCGTGCGGGCGACAGCCAGGCGGATCCTCGCGGGCGGACCGGACGAACTCGTCGTCGTACTCGGGTACCAGGCGGCGCAGGTGCGCGCCGCGCTGCACGATCTTCCCGTACGATTCGTCGGGAACCCCGAGTACGCCTCGGGCATGGGATCGTCGATCGCAGCGGGGGCCCGGCACGCAGACCCCACGGCCGGGGCGCTGCTCATTGTGCTGGGGGATATGCCACGTCTCTCCGCTTCCACCGTTCGGGCCCTGGTCGATCGTAACCGGGCGCTTCAGGAGGATGCGAGGGCGATTCTCGTCCCGGCATACAGCGGCCGTCGCGGACAGCCGGTTCTCTTCGGCGCCGCCTACCGGCCTGCACTGGAGGCCCTGGTGGGGGACAGGGGCGGCCGTTTCATACTCGAACGCCATGCCGATCGGGTGATCCAGGTGCCTGTCGACGATCCCGGAATCCTCCAGGATGTCGACACGGAGGAATCATACGCGCAACTACATCAGACTGCCATGACAACCTCGCTGCAACCGCTTCGCGTCCAGTTGCGACTCCAGGATCGCCTGTTTCTGAATTGCCTCGACGGCATGTCCGACGAGGCGGCCCGGCAGAGGCTCACTACGGAGACCAACAACGTTACGTTCATTGCCGTCCACCTCATCGACGCGCGCTATTACCTCGCGAAGCAACTGGGATCGGGAATGGCGCATCCGTTCGGCGATGTTTTCGAAAACGTACGTGGTATCGAGGCCATGCCTTACTGGCCACCGTTGGAGTCCGTCCGCATGGCGTGGGAAGCGGTTACGGCGGAGGTGAACGCCATGCTCGAAGGGATTTCGGAGGATGATCTGTCGACGAAAACCGCCGCCCGTTTTCCCGTAGACGACAAGACGCTTCTCGGGACGCTCGCCTTTCTCGTCCATCACGAGGCCTACCACATCGGGCAGCTTTCGCTGCTGCGCACGGCGGTGGGCCTGCCGGCGATGAAATATGGAAGGCCGGGATGAAGTCCAGGAACCCGAATGTGAGGTTGAATTCACTTGTTTGCAGGCTCGCAACTCCTCAGGGAGTCCTCTTGAAAGGTTGACCGGCGGCATCGAACTTGGTATGATGACCGCCCCCTCCACGAAAACATCGTGCGAGCCGAGACGCGAAACCGCGAACCCATCTGCATGAGGAGGAAATGACCATGGGCACGAGCGAAACCGACGTCTGCTGCCCCCGATTTGACCCCGAACCGTGGGACGAAAAGGAGGTCACCTGGAACGATAAGCTCTTCGTGAAGGACCGCGTGAGAAGCCTCTTTCACATCCCGCTGAATTTCGGGGCCGTCATGAAGCGAAATGTCGACGCGATCGAAGCGGCGGGCATGCAAACCCCTTCGATGCTGGTCCTTTCGGACGAAAACTCACTCTGGGGGGCGGACGTGTATCTGGAGGTGAACGGCGAGGTCCCTGGAGCGGTGATGACCACGCTCTCGGGGACCTTCCTTACGAAAGTATTCGAAGGTCCATATGGCGATACGCGCAAGTGGATCGATGCCATGAAAGCCTTCGTTGCCGGAGGCGGAAGGAGCATCCGCAAGATGTTTTTCTGGTACACGACCTGTCCCAAGTGCGCAAAGAAATACGGCAAGAATTACGTCGCCCTCTTCGCGCAGGTATAGTCCAGCGCACTTCGAGGCGCTGATTCGCCCGCTCGCCCGCACGCCCGCTCGCCCACACGCCCGCACGCCCGCTCGCCCACACGCCCGCTCGCCCGCTCGCCCGCACGCCCGCTCGCCCACACGCCCGCTCGCCCGCACGCCCGCTCGCCCACACGCCCGCTCGCCCACACGCCCGC
>CAYLXM010000050.1:21546-28815 GCA_964387555.1 uncultured Rhodothermales bacterium
CTCGCCCACACGCCCGCTCGCCCACACGCCCGCTCGCCCACACGCCCGCTCGCCCTCACGCCTGCTCCCCCACCCTAGGACGTTCGGACACCCGGACTTTCGGACCCATTCACTCCCCTCACCGCTTCCCCTTCAGCACCCGAAGCTCCTCCTCCAGCGCCTCCACGCGCTCCAGCAGGGCCTGGATGGCCACCAGGGCGACCCCGTTTACGTCCAGAGAGGCGAGGCTCCGGTTGTCATTGCCGAGACCGAAGGTCTGGAAGAAGTCCTCGGCCATGGGACCCATGTGGCGGACGCCATCCTCATTCCGGTACGACCATTCGCGGACGGTGAGGCCGGCCAGACGATCGAGAACGGATGTCGCGTCGACGGGAGCGAAGTCCGTTTTGGCATTCAGACTGGAGTTGTCCACCCAAACCCCACCCTCGGAGAGATAGGCGCCGTTATAGGCAACGACCGGGGAGCCGGTAGCGCGCAGGCTCAGCACGTTGCCACGTTGTTGGGAAGTAAAAAAGTTCAGGACCGTGTTGTTGGTAGAGCCGCCTGCGATGTCCCAGTATTGCACGTTGGAGATGTTCTTCAGCCTGAGGCGCGCGTAGTCGGCCTCTTCCGCTTCCTCCAGCGAGACCTGCGGATTAAAGCCGTCGCTGTTTCGAGAAGCCAGGATCTTGTCGGCGTGGAGGCCGAGCCCGCCTACGAACCAGCCCGAATAGCCCGATCCAGAGTTCGTGCTGGCCAGAATGCCAAAATTCCTGCCGCTTGATGCCCGCGCCTCGGCGACAAGGGCGACACCTTGTGTGGAGAACGATTCCGCTCGGACGCCTATCGCGGTTAGCGTCGTCGCATAGTTGATTCCCATGACCCCCTCGCCCTGCGGAGAATTCGATACCCCCACCACCCCTGCATTGGAACCCGAGGTTGACCATCCGATTCCGCGCACACCCGCCCCTTCCGCGGAGTAGCTGATACCCTCTACGCCGAAGTTGGTCTGGCCGGTGTCTTCAGCCAGGCCCGAAACGCCGGCATACTTGCCTGTACCGTGCACTCCTATGCCGGAGTCGGAATTGCTGGTTCCGGCGACCCCGAAATTCACGCCGGTTAATGCCGTGACGATTCCCTGCACGCCTCGGCCGACCGTCGATTCGCTGGTGCCCCGGACTCCGATTGTTTCGTCCAAGCCGATGGCCTCGCCTAACACAGCCACACCGTGGCGTCCGGCAGCGCGGCCCACGATGGCCCGATGGTCTTCCCGTGCGTCCGTATTCTCCACGGTGAGTACAGCCCCGTCAATCGGTGCCTTGACCAGTGCCGGGACACTCAACGTCATCGCTGCCGGCACGCTGCCGAGCAGCGTCCGCGGTGACAGCTCAGACGCCGAACCGACCTGCACACCCAGATAGAGTGGCCGGCTGAAGTCCAGCCCCACGAGTGACGTGGTTTCGCCGAGTTGGACGTCGTAGATGCCGTCCGCTACGGCAACGCCCGTCTGGGTTTCCGTCCAGATCGGTGATCCGCCTGCCTGGACCAGGTACAACCGAAAGGTCAGGTTCTGTGGGCCGGTGACGGGCGTCCCAGCGGATAGAAGTCTACCCTGAACGCTCATTACGGCCGGTGCCTGGGCCAGCAGCGACGAGGCCGCGAGTGGAAGGAGACACAGGAGAGCGAGTCGTTTCATGGCGCCGCCTATGGGATGCGCCGCCCAAGAACGGGCCCAAATACCACGACCCTTCTTTTCGGCGGCCGTTGGCAGAGAAGTATGGCGAATAAGGTACTGCCAAGGATGAGAATCAACATGAGCGTGGCAGGCCAAAAAGCAAGGCAGTGGGTTTCCTTTGGAATCCACTGGCACTCTCTGCCATGCTTCCGGCACGTTTCGCACGTTTGGCACTTTCCTCGCTTTCCATACGCTCCACACTTCCAACGCTCTTCACAATTCCCCTCATATATTCGATACACCCCCCGACGTACGCTTTCGGCTCGTCCAAACGTCGCACGCCATGTCACGTCTCTCCCTTCTCCCCAAGCCCTCCACGCGGGCGTTCTACAGGGAAGCAAAACAATCCAGACTGTCCCTCTTCGACCGGTTGCACGGGGATTTTTACCTCCGCAAGCCCTATACCTACATCGGCCTCGCCGTAGGAGAGCACCGGCTCAAGAAGTGGCTCGGACCGGTCTGGAAGCTCCTGGGTGCGATTCTGGTCAAGACCCATGCGAAAGGTGAGGCGAACGGGCGGCAAGTGATGGCGGATACGTACCACGGGAAGGTCGTTCCGACAAGTCTGGCCCGTCAGCTCGTCACGGTGGATCGCGAGATCGATGTACGGGATCTCGAGAAGATCGTCCCGTATGCCACAGCCCGCGACATCATCCTCAAGAATCCCGATCACATCGTCGCGCTCGAATGCCCGTGCCGCGCGGCCCGCGAACATCCCTGCCTGCCGCTGGACGTTTGTGTGATCGTTGGAGAACCCTTTGCGGGGTTCGTCGCGGAGCATCATCCCCGGCGGTCCCGATGGATCGATCGGGACGAGGCCCTCGGTATTCTGGAGGCGGAGCACCAACGCGGACACGTCCACCACGCCTTCTTCAAGGATGCGATGCTGGGCCGGTTCTATGCGATCTGCAACTGCTGCTCCTGCTGCTGCGGAGCGATGCAGGCGTACCGGAACGGCACACCCATGCTGGCTTCGTCCGGCTATGTGGCGCGCCTGGAGGCAGACGACTGCCAGGCGTGCGGTACGTGCGCCGAATTTTGTCCGTTCGAGGCCATGTCCGTCGGCGAGAATACCATTCTGATCGACGAAGCCCGGTGCATGGGCTGCGGCGTGTGCGTATCGAAGTGTGAAAACAACGCCTTGCGCCTCGAACTGGAGCCCTCAAAAGGCGAGCCGTTGGACCTGAGGCACATCCTCCGGAGCGGTGGCGATGGGTGTCCGGCGATGGGGATGGTCGAGATGGCGAGTGTGGAGGTGGGGTGAGAGGGGGTCCAAAGGTCCGAGGGTCCGAAGGTCCGGGGGTTCGAGGGTTCGAAGGTCCGGAGGTCCGGGGCTCCGAAGGTCCGAAGGTCCGAAGAGCCGGCCCCGGCGAAAGCGGGGGTCCGGGGCAAGGCTCCACTCGCGACTCCAAGCCCTGGATCCCGGGTCTCCGCTTCGCTGCGCCCGGGACGCTCCCTCCGGTCGCGACTCCAAACCCTCAAACCCTCAAACCCTCAAACTCCAAACTCCAAATCCCCAAACTCCAAACCCTTCAACCTTCCTTCTCCCCCAACACATCCTCGATCCAGCTGTACGCCGCCATCATGGCGGGAAAGCCGAGGGTGGTCGTGGCGAGCATGGCGGCGTGACGGAGTTCGTCGGGCGTGCACCCGGCATCCAGGGCCTTGCGCGCGTGTGCGTGGACGGCTCCTTCCTGACGCATCCCAATCGCAACGCCCAACTTGACCAGTTGGGCGGTCTTTCGGTCCAGCGGACCGGCGTCCATGGTGGCCTCGCTCAGGGCCGTGTAGGCCTCTCCGACCTGCTGGTGGCGCTCGATGAACGCCCGAAATCGTTTGGGGGGTTTCGACATGACTGGTTCTCGGTTGGCGTCACACTCCGGATCGTTCCGATAAGAACGCGCTGAGCGGCACGAAGGTCAACCGAGAATCGTGCGAAGACGTTGGCCCCCGG
Source organism: uncultured Rhodothermales bacterium (assembly GCA_964387555.1). Lineage (GTDB taxonomy): Bacteria > Bacteroidota > Rhodothermia > Rhodothermales > CAYLXM01 > CAYLXM01. Next base: position 25,215 of record CAYLXM010000050.1, read on the forward strand.
GCAGATGCCTCCGCTGTTGTGGTTTTGCGCCAATGGGTCGTCCTATCATGTTGGCTGGCTGTGAATAGGGGATGGTATCTCCGCTATTCTATTGCAAATGACGGGTCAGCCTGGAGTGAATCCCAGCACCAACTAAGAATGGACCTATGACAACATCTCTACTTGGGGCCCTGGCCTTGGCACTCGTAGTCGTGGGATGTGGAGGCGCCGATCGCGCCGCAGAAAATACTACAGATGCCGCCACGGACGTGGCCGCGTCAGATACGCAGGTTTCAGGCGGAGTTCCCGATCCCTGTGCGTTGCTGACCGTTGAAGAGGCGGCCTCACTGGGTGGCGAGGTGCAGGCGGGGCAGGAAGAAGAGAGCGCATGGCCGAACATTCGGCGGTGCACCTGGCAGGGCGGTGGGGACGGATTCTACGGTGTAACAGTCATCGTAAATACGGATGGACTCGAAAGTGTTCGTCAGATGATGATGGGCGATGAACTGGTCCTCGATGATCGAGGGATGCCCGCATTCTTTGAGATGGTCGGGGGCGGTGTGATGGGGATCGGTGTGGAACAGCCTGGCGTAGCCGTGCACGTCCAACCAATCTGGACGGTGCGTCCGGCTCCCGATTCGGAGCAGGCGTCGACACTGAAGGAGGCCGCCCTTTCCGCGGTAGCGCGCCTCTGAGGTCTGCCCGACGCCCGGCGCAAAATCGGAGCGGGCATCAACCGATGCTCACCGCCGGTCTTCGTCTTTCCGCCCGGACCGGCACGGGGGCGTCGGAATACCCGATGTGCCTGGTCGGCCGCGGGAGGATTGCGTTTGCGAAAAGGGAAGGTCGAACGACGTCGCCCGTTATGCGGCCGCTGCAGGCCGATCCGCAGACCGATCACCCGCTCCTGGGAGGACAGGCGTCGTCCCCCGTCGTCTGATGACCGACCGTGGCACGCAGGGCGGTCGCGAGCATCCCGGTTGAAGAATCGGGCCGGAAGGGCGAAGGGCCTTGGCCGGAGCCCGTCGGCGGTAGAGTAGCGCGCTCAGTCCCACGCCTTGCCTGCCATTGAACTCCAGACGAACCACGCCGTCTCGGCCAGGAACGTAACGGCCGCAAACCAGCCCGGATTCCGTTCCAGAAAGACCATCCTCGGAGCCGCCACAAAGAGAAGGAAAACGAGATAGACCACGAGGAAAATCAATACCTTCGCCCTCCATGTCAAGCCCGTGTAGGGTTCGGAGCCGGCGAAGAATACCTCCCATTGCACCGCCGTGAGTACGATCATGAGATTTATGCCCAGGAGGGCGGCGAACTCGATCCAGGGAGTGAGGGTGGAATCAGGGATGGGGTCGGACGCCTTGCCCAGATAGAACGATAGGGGGTAGAGGGATACGACGACGAAGCCACACACCGTGAGAGCGACGATGATCCAGCCGGGGGGCGATCCGGTCGCGTTCACATCCTGGGCCAGAAAGCGATCCAACAAACCCGAAGAGCCGGCGATCATCGCCGGAACCAGTACGGCAAAGCACCAGGCGGAAAAAAACGCGAAGGCTCCCGGTTCTCGCGGGCCGGAATGATCCGCGGTGGGCAACCGAAGTAGGACGTATACGGAAAGGCAGAAGACGAGGTAGATGGCTCCCACCACCACGGCGTTGCCTCCAGCCTTCTGTTGAAATCGCTCGAACAGGAGGTGTGACGCGCCCGCGTAGGCAAGAACCGCTAAGGCGTCGGCGGCGAGGGCGCCGAATTGGCGAAGGAGCATGGGTGGAGAACGCAGGGGGGCTGGCTACTGTGCCCCCTCGATCCGGAAAACGAACGCGTACGGGACCTGAGCGTCCTGCTGCGTCATTGGAGGCACGTCCAGGACAATGTCCTCGCCGACCTGCATCCAGGCGATCGCCCTACCGCTCGAGAGCAGGGTGATATCGGCGCCAGGACGAAGGCGGAGATCGCGCAAGGTAACCTGATTCCCGGGGTACCGGGGCAGGATGGCGAACAGGGTACCCTCTTTCTGCACGAAGAAGGCCTCCTTGACGGCGTAGCCCGGAATGGGATCGACCGTCTGCCTCAGGATGTAGTCGCCGCTCGTGTACGCTTTCTCGGTTTTTGGAAGGGTACGCTCACCCTCCGACCATTGCACGCCGGGACCCCACGGTTTCGTCCCGTAAATGGCCTCTCCGTTGATCGAAAGCCATTGCCCGATCTGCAGCAGACGTTCCTGCATGATCACCGGGATACGCCCGCGGCCGTCCGGACCGATGTTGAGCAGGAGGTTGCCACCCTGGCTGACGATATCCGTCAGCATGAGCACGAGGGCCTGCGGAGAGGCATAGTCCTCGATGTCCTCGTTCCGGTTATAGCCGAACGAGTAGCCCATCCCCCGGCATTCTTCCCACGGATGTCCGAGTTGTTCGGCGGCATCGTACTCGGTCGTGTAGAAGCCTCCGTGCACGTGACGGGACTCCTTGCCCCAGCGGTCGTTGATGACCACGTCGTCCGGTACCGGCGCGTCGTTATAGATCCAGGCTACGAGTTCGGGCGATTTCCATGCGGCGGACTCCAGATCCCACTCGCCGTCCGGCCAGATGATGTCCGGGCTGTAGCGCGTCACGAGATCTTTCAGCTGGGGAATCATGTGTTCGTCGACGAAGCGCTCGCGGTCGGATTTCCACAGCGGATGAAACCACTCGTAAAACGAATAATAGTAGCCCATCCGAAGTCCTCTGGCGCGCACGGCCGTGATGAGATCGCCGGCCAGGTCCCGTTTCGCGCCGACGACGGAGGCGTTCCACGGGAAGCTGCGGTCGTTGGCGTGCTCGCTGGGCCAGAGGGCGTATCCGTCGTGGTGCTTTGAGGTGAGCACCACGTAGCGCGCCCCCGAGCGCTCGAAAAGCTCGGCCCAGCGGTCGGGTTCGAAGAGATCGGCGGTGAACAGCTCTCCGAATCGATAGTAGGGAAAGTCGGGTCCGTACGTCTTCGCGTGGAAGTCGTACACCTCGCTGCCGGAGTAGTCGCCGTTCCCGTACAGGGATTTGGTCTCGAGCCAGTACTGGTACCACTCCGAATAGGTGCCCTTAGGGGTCCAGGCCGGCACGGAATACGGGCCCCAGTGAATGAAGATGCCGAACTTGGCGTCAGTGAACCAGCCCGGGACAGGCCGTGCGTCGAGTGACGCCCAGTCGGCCTCGTAGCGCTGGGCGACCGCGGACGAAACGGCAAACGCCGACAACAAGGCCGGAACGAGCAGGCGAAGGACGGGATGGAGCGTAGCGTTCATGGCGGACGACCGGACGTGACGTAGGAGGCTCAGGCGGAGGCGGAAGCGGATGCCGTCGCGGCGATATTCAATGGAAAACAATGTAACGCATGGGGTCGTCAGACGAGAACCATCCGGGCAAGTCGGGAGGAGGGAGTGGTTGGTGGGTGGTGGGTGGTGGATGGGAGACGGGAGGTGGACGCGGCGCAGGTCACGGGTCGCGCAACTCCTAAACTCCTAAACGCCTAAACGGCAATACCATATAGAACTGTCAAGAGGCGACCGACACCTGTCAAACCCCCAACCCCTGGATCCCGGGTCTCCGCTTCGCTGCGCCCGGGACGCTTCCCCGGATCGGAG
>CAYLXM010000051.1:0-28476 GCA_964387555.1 uncultured Rhodothermales bacterium
TTACGCGGTAGCGCGCAAACTGCTTGCTGGTTTCGGTACACGCCGGCCTGTCCCCGTACGTGGGGTCGGCCGACCGGACACCGATCTGAGCGCGTACGGGAGCCCGGGGCGCGACGCGCCGTCGAGCCGAGGGGCAGACGCGCGGCTCCAGGCACCTCACCGTCGTCGCGGCGCACTTCTCAACGGGAGATCGACCACACCTGCACCCCGCGTGCGCTGACCTCGGTATCGAAACGGAGTCTGCCGCCCGCGGCCGATGCACTCCGCTCCTCGCCCGTGATCAACTCGCGCATCCGATAGGCGCCGTCCCCGGCCACGGCCATCTCGACGCCGGCGCGCCGGGACTCGGCGTTGTAGCTGACCAGGAAAAGGAGGTAGCCGTCTCCGGCCGCGTGCATGCGGGCGATAAGCGGCGGATTGATGGTCCCGTCAAGCGTTGTCGTAACCGGCTTCTTGACACCCGCCCAATCCGCCAGGCCAAGGATGAACGCGGTGTTTTCCGGCAGCATCTCGAATGCTCCCGCGCTCGGTGTGCCGGTGTTGACGGTGGTCATGGCAGCCGTGGCCCTCGTTGCGCCTGCAACGCCCTGATGGTTGCGCGCTCCCACGAAAGACCCTATGAAGAGGGTCTCTCCCTTACCATACCGGGAACTCACGATGGCCGGCTCTCCGTTGATCGTAGCGAGCACGCGGGCCTCGGGCGAAAGTGTGCGGACCGTGTTGGCGAACTGCAGGCCGCGTACCACATCGCCCTTCTCGAGCCGTTTCAACGCCGGATGGGAGACGTCATCCACGATCATTTCCACCTCCCCGGTCATCCACGCCTCGTGCTCCCGTACGCCGAACACCTCGTGCAGCCCCAGCCCGGGGGTGATGTCGGAGGCGAATCCCCGCTCGTCATTCCACGCCAGACGCGCCTCCGCGACGGCGCGTCCACCCTGTTCGACGTACCGTTTCAGTCCTTCCGCCGAAGCGCGCGTCATCAGTAGGGGATAGGGGACGATCAGCAGATCATACTGAGAGACCTCATCCCGCTCCAGGTCCTCGCGGTGCACGAACTCGACCGGAACGTTGTTTTCGGCGAAGGCCCGGTAATAGCCGACCAGGTGGTCGTGGTAGTTGTCACCCCCTCCGCGCTGTCCGCCGACCAGCTGCGCCAGCCGGTTGAAGACGATTCCCACCTTCGCCGGCAGCGGACGCGACGCGAGGAGCAGGTCCTGGTTGGCATCGACGACCTGGGCCAGTTTGCCGGCCTCGACGGCCCGTTCCGTGAGCGTGCCGTCCAGGTTGATCAAGCCATAGCCGCCCGATTCATAGCCGGATGACATCGGGTAGTAGGCGTAGATGTTGATGGCCTTGGCGCCGGCTCCGATGGCGGCCCAGATCCAGCTTCGCTGGTCGACGGGTGTGATGGGCTCGCTGAGCCACAGCCCGATCGTCCCCATGCCTGCCTGGAGCTCCCCGACGACCCATCCCCCATTCTCTATATTCACGCTCCGCTGGAACTCCATCATCGACATCTGGCGCCAGTAGGGCCAGTGGGTCTCCGGGCGGTTGTGTTTCGGGTAGAGGGACGTGCCGTAGTAGTCCACACGATGCGCCATTCTGAAATCGTCCGGCGATCCGGTGCCGTTTCGGGGGGATTGGGTGATGGCGGACACGGCAGCGTGGGAGGTCGTGACGTGGTTGGACCCGCCGAGGCGCACGGCCGCGTCGCGCTTCCCCAGGTCATCGGCCAGGCGCTCCTCGATGAACATCTTCCAGTCCATGTAGTCGGTGTAGGTGAGGATCGTCGCGAAGCGCGGCGGCTCGACCTCGGACCAGTCCTCGAACCGGCGGCTCCAGGCGCTGTTGACGGCCTCGAGGGAGCCGTACTTGGCCTGGAGCCATTCCCGGAACCGGGCCTGTGTTCCCTCACAGTAGCAGTACTGCCCGTTCACCTCATAGTCGATGATGGCCCAATTGATGACATGCGGCTCGCTCCACAGGTCCCATCCGTAGAAGTGTGGATATTCGGAGGCGACCCGTGCGATGGCCGCATAAAAATCGCGGACCAGCGTCTCGATTTCCGGATTGTCCGTGCAGTAGCCCGGCGCGGACTGGGGTGGGACGACGTATCCGGCCTGGGAGACGAACCGGGTGTGCGGGTGGACCTTCGCGATCCAGTCCGGTGCGGAATCCACATAGACCTGGATGAAGACCTTCAGGCCCACCTCACCGGCAAGATCGAGGAGGAGGCGGAGGTTCGAGAAATCGTACGCCCCGGGTCGCGGCTCGCTGCGCGCCCATTCGACCCAGGTGCGGACCGTATTGAAGCCGAGGTCCTTGATCTGCTGCAGGTCCCTCTTCCATTCGTCCCTGGAGGTCGGGGTGATGTCCGAGACCATGGGAGCGCGGGCCTTTCCGCCGCTATACCAGACCGAAATCGGGAAGAAGTCGTTTTTGTTGATGCCCGGTATGCGGTCCTGGGCCGATACGGCCGATCCGGACCACACAACGAAGCTGAGGAGGAGGAAGGAGAGGAGAAGATGGCGCTTCATGGTCGGACAGCGAAGGGGTAGGCGAGGGTTCGCGGCCGAAACGCGATCGGACTTCTCGACCGGCATCGGCATCTCCGCATGCGGAGAAGTACAATATAGCGGAAATCCCCTCCCGGAGGCCCTCCGTCGGCTCGAAACGGAAGGGGTTGACCTGAAGCCCGAGCCGCCGGCGACGGTGTGATGGCCGAGTCCGGACAGGATGGGTGGATAAGAAGGGACCGCATCCGTTTTCCGTTCTCGGAAGAAGTCGGAAGGATGGGAACATTCCTGCGACTGGTCATTTAGGTCACGGTCTCATCTCGCGCTGATTCCAGTCGCGTTGATTCATCTCGCAGGGTCGCTGCCGACCACCGTCCGGTACGCATCGGGCAGCATCGGCAGGGCCGGTACCGTTTACCAATCACAGTACGGAAGGCAAATCCGTCGGCATCAACCTGTGCTTCCCCGATACCGGCGAACGTCACCATTCTCTTCAATCACATAAGGAGGCCGTTCATCATGTCATTACGTCTTCTACCCCGATTCGTACTCATTTCACTGCTCGTCTACGGAGCGTCGCATATCGGTCTCTCCCAGTCGCCCGATTCGCTTTGGGCCAAATCCTTCGGGGGCACAGACAATGACAGGGGTTATGCCATTGTCGCGGCCGGCGATGGAGGATTTGCCATGGTGGGAGATTTTGGAGCCTATATGGCAGCCGGATCCCTGAGAAATGGCGACGCTTGGCTCCTTCGCACCGATGAGCAGGGTGAACTGTTGTGGTCGAAAACCTTTGGCGGTCCCGGAATCGATGAAGGAAATGCCATACAACAAACTTCCGATGGAGGCTTCATCCTGGCAGGTGCAAAATCCAATAATGTGAGCATCTATGACGCGTATCTCATTCGGACTGATGCCAATGGCGATACGGTCTGGACGAGAACCTATGGCGAACGGTTTGGCGAAGAATGGGCAAATGATGGTCAGGAAACGACGGATGGGGGATTCATCTTCACGGGTGCAACCAGCTCTCAAACGACATTCAGCAAGGATATCTGGCTGGTCCGCACCGATGTAAATGGCCAAATGGTGTGGAAAAAGGAATTCGGAGGAACAGGAACGGATCTCGGCAATTCGGTTCAACAGACTCCGGACGGCGGATTTATCATCGCAGGAAGTACCCGAGAAATAGGAAATGAATTCGATTTGTGGCTTATCCGCACCGATGAAAATGGTGAAACGCTTTGGACCAAAAGGTATAATGGACAATCAGGATTCAATAGCGTTGATCACGGTCGGGACATTCACATGATGCCCGACGGGAGTTTCTATGTTCTGGCGCAAGCGGGCACAAATGGGTGGCTGCTGAATCTGGATGCAGAAGGAGACACGCTTTGGACAAAACAATATCCTGTTATAGGCAACCTGTTTCATTCGACTTCGGATGGGGGATTTGTTATGGCAGGCGGTACGTCTTTGCTGCGAACGGACAGCGCGGGAGCAACGGTGTGGATCAAACATCTACAAGGCCTCATTTACGGAGCGGTGGAGACTCCGGACGGAGGGTTCATGGCAGTCGGGTACCACCTGAATGGTGCCTCTGAAGATCTTCTGCTCTATCGCCTGGGCAGCGAGACAGCAACGGCGGCCCGGGAAGAACATCCTGTTCCAGCCCTGTTCGATCTGTCCGGCAACTATCCCAACCCGTTTGCCCACTCGACAAATATCTTGTTCTCTCTGGCCGAGGCCGGTGAGGTCGAGTTGTCCATCCACAATGTCCTGGGCCAGGAAGTGCGTCGCCTGGTGACGGGAAGGTTGTCCGTCGGAAGCCATCACCTCACCTGGGATGGCCGCGACGAGGCTGGTAGACTGTTGGGAAGCGGCCAGTATCTTTATCGGTTGAGCGTAGGCAACGCGTCGACGGTGCGACCGTTGTTGTTGTTGAGGTAGCGACGGAGGTTGGTAGAACCTTTCGGCCCCGGACCGGGTACGCTTGGTGCCCATTTCGCCCAGGTCCGATCCGCGTTAAGCGTGAGGGCCCCTCTTTGCCGCGGGTCGTTCCTCCATTCGTCCCTGGAGGCCAGGGTGACGTCCGACGCCATGGGCGCGCGGGCCATGCCTCCGCTGTACCGGGCCGAAATCGGGAAGAAATCGTCCTTGTTGACGCCGGGCTGACGCGGTGCGCAAGTAGGATGCGGGTCCTCTAAGGATCGTTTGCGTCCCCTCCACTCCTTCCGTATCCTAATAGTTTACCCCAGAATCACTACTCGGTCATGATCGAACGGACCTTGATCCGGAGATACGTCGGGCGAGCCTTTCTCATTGGACTGCTCGCTTCTGCCCTGCCTGCCTGCAGCGACGATCCGACCGGCAATGAAGAAGACCAGGTCGTCATCGGCGGGCTTTTTTCGTTGACCGGCAACTGGTCAACCCTCGGGAAGACCGGCAAGGCCGCGCTGGAGTTGGCCGTGGAGGACGTCAACGGCTATCTCGACGGCTCTGGCTCCAGACTGCGGTTTGTCGCGGAGGTCGAGGACACGCGGCTCGATCCGAGCAGCGTGGTTTCCAAAGCGACGGCTCTGAGAGCGAAAGGTGCGCAGGTCGTGATCGGTCCGCAGTCCAGTGCGGAAGTGGCTGTGTTGAAACCGTACGCGGACGCCAACGCGCTGCTCGTGGTCAGTCCGTCCAGTACGGCCGGATCGCTGGCCATCGCGGGCGACAACGTTTTCCGCTTCACGCCGTCCGACAGCCTCGAGGGGATCGCCATTTCGGCGCTGATGTGGGTGGACGGTGTTCGTGCCGTCGTCCCCGTCTGGCGCGCCGACGCAGGCAACCAGGGGCTGCACGTCGCGACGCGCGCCCGAATGACGAATCTGGGGGCTTTCGTGGCTGAGGGTACGGAGTACGAAACGACGATAACCGACTTCTCCTCGGTGGCTACCTCCTTGAGCACGCGCGTCCAGCAGACCATCGCGGCGCACGGCGTGGAGAAGACGGCCGTCTACCTGGCCGCGTTCGATGAGGCGGCCGGATTGCTCGAAAAGGCTGCCGGCGATCCGGTGCTGTCGAATGTGCCCTGGTACGGCAGCGATGGCGTCGTGCTGAGTCAGGCCCTGCTCGACAACGCGGCGGCGGCGGCTTTTGCGGTAGATGCGAACTATCCCAACCCCATCTTCGGATTGAGCGAAACGACGCGCGACGCATGGGAGGGGATCGCGGTGCGGATCCGCACCCGAGCGGGCCTGGACCCGGACGCGTTCGCCCTCGCGGTCTACGATGCCGTCTGGGTGGCCGCTAAATCCTACCTGGCCACCGGGCCGGAGCCTGCACTCGATGTGCTGAAGAAGACGTTCGTGGCTACCGCCGCCTTCTATTTCGGGACCACGGGGTGGACCAGGCTGAACGCGGCCGGCGATCGACTTTATGCGGACTTCGACTTCTGGGGCATCCGGGGTGAGAGCGGATCGTACGAATGGCGCCGCGTGGCGCAGTATCAAAGCCAGACCGGCGTACTGAGGCGATGAAACAGTCCCAACGCGGCGAGTAGATTTATCCCGGACGCAAAACCGGGATCGCCGATCGGTTTCCCGCCCACGCGCCGGCACAGTGCAGGACATGGCCACAAGGCTGCGCGCCCTCCGCGCCGATATTACAACCCTTTCCGTGGATGCGGTCGTCAACGCGGCCAACACTTCACTGCTCGGAGGCAGCGGCGTTGACGGGGCAATTCATGATGCCGCAGGTCCGGGGTTGCTGGTGGAGTGCCGCCTCCTGGGCGGCTGCGACACCGGAGACGCCAAGATGACGAAGGGCTATCTGTTGCCCGCCAAATTCATCATCCACGCCGTCGGACCGGTCTGGCACGGAGGAACCCGAGGGGAACCGGGACTTCTCGCATCGTGCTACCGGCGCGCCATCCAACTGGCCGCCGCCCACGGACTGTCCAGCGTCGCATTCCCGAGCATCAGCACGGGCATCTATCGGTATCCGATCGAGGCGGCGGCCCGTATCGCGGTACGCAGCGTGCGGGCAGCCCTGGCCGAGGCGCCATCGGTCCGCGAGGTCGTCTTCTGCTGCTTTTCCGCGGGCGATCTGGCGGTGTATGTGGAGGTGCTGGACGACGAGACGTAGACCGCCGGCCGGCCCGCCACGGGGGAATGTGATGGCGCGACAGGCAGCCAAGGATTCGGCAGGACGGGGCGAGTGGTTCGCCCCGCAACGGGCCGAGACCGTGCGACGCAACAAGGCCGGCAGATTACCCCATCCCCCATATACTCTTCGTTGATGTGGTCTACCGTCGGGCAATCGGCACAGATCTCAACCTGGTCCACACCGGTGCGTACGGGCAGAATGCGATGCGTGGTGGACCCGAACGTGTCCCCGGCCCGGACGCGCCACGTGTCAGTCGTGAAGTCGAATCGCCGGAAGAAATCCCGCGCCGCCGGGAAACCACTACGGGCTGATCCCCGTTCCGGCGAGGCGCTACGCGGGCGTTGATCGGTGTACGGAAAGTGCGTAGTGTGGGAGCAGCGCGGCGTGCCCGTGCCACGGGCCGAACCTCGCCATACCCCTAGTCCTTTCCCGAATACGAAATATGCGAACCGACGTGCTGCACGCAGACCGATCCGCCCCGTCGTTGGCCGACGAGGACGCCGTCATCGTCTACCGAGTCGAAGAGGCCGGTTTGGGGACGTGGAAGAGATTCGTCTACCCAAGTGGTCAGCACTACGCCGAATTCACCGCCCACCGGTCGTTGTTCGGGTTGCCCCTGGTTCACATCACCCTGGGGCGCAATCCGGAAACAGGCCGCCGAAAAACCGCGCGAGGCATCATCGCCATCGGTCGCATCGCTGCGGGAGTCGTGGCTTTCGGGCAGGTGGCCTGCGGTTTTCTCGCCATTGGCCAGGCGGCCGGCGGCTTCCTGGGGCTCGGCCAGTTGGCGATAGGACTCTGGGCCCTGGGTCAGGTAGCGGTCGGCTACCATTTCGCGATCGGACAACTCGCCGTCGGGGCTGTCGCGATCGGACAGCTCGCCCTCGGCAAGATGGTCCTCGCGCAACTCGGCTGGGGCGAACACGTCTGGAGTGTGGATGTCAAGGACCCCGTGGCGATTGCGTACTTCAAGGACCTCGCCGCATCCCTTCTGGGCCGCTGGTTTCCCGGTTGAGCGCAAAGTCCTGCCGACATCCCGATGCTTGGTCAGTCGGATTCCGGCTGTCTCGCCAGTGGCAGGACTTGCTCCTTCGCCTCCCGTTCGGGGTGCCGTGTGCGCTCGCCCCCCCGAACTGCAGACTTGACCTACGGATGCGGTCGCAGGAAGAACGTCCCCTTGATCTCGGACCGTGCAGACCCACCCCCGAGTCCGAGGGACTGATAGCGCCAGTCGCAAATCACGCCCTCGTATTTCCCGATGCCTCCGTCACACACGAGTTCCCCTTCGTTGATCCAACGCGCAGGATCGTCGGTGGGCTCGGAAGCCGTCGGATGGCCAAGGACGCGGAAGTAGTCCCCGTCCTTGTCCGTGTAGAAACAGATGTTCTTGGACGATTTCCAGTCCCACACGCCGCCTTTGCGGTACCAGATTTCTGTGCATACGACAGTCGTGGGTAGACACCAGTCGCATTCCGGTACCAGGTTTCCGGTGAAGTCGAACGTCGTGACGGTATCGCCCGGCGCTGCCGGAATCTGCCGGTTTGCGCTAACGTCCCACTTCGTGTGCAGCGTCCCATGGAAATCCGACTGCGCCAGGGCGCGCAGCGGACAAGCGAGCCACACGCCCGCGAACAGTACACACAGGGCACGGAAGGGGAGAAGTCCGAAGGGGCGAGCACGACGGAGTGCGGATTTACTTCTCATGGCCATTCTCGTTTCGTGAAGACCCATATACCAGAAGGCGCATTTTGGCGCCTGAATCGGCCACTCCTCATCAACGTTACCACTCCAGTCCCAAAGAAACACCTTCTGGTCGCGTTCTTTAGATATCTCGGAGCGGGTCGGGCAGCCGTAGCTTCGACGTGGACGGAGATGCGACAGCGCCCTGCCACGCGCCCACCCTTCCGGCGAACACACCTTCTCGTCAACGACCTGCGCGGGGCGCTGCCGGCCGGCTGCGCTCACGAGGACGCACCATGCCCAGCACGCCACGACCCGGAATCTGCGATGAGCCCACGCGGCAGCTTCTCTTTGCCGCGTTACGGGTTCGACGCGCTCGAGAACGTGAGCGCTTTGAGGTTGAAGCCGCCCTGCTCGACCCGCAGCCGCAGCCGATTCGTGCCGCGCTGCAGGGGTACGTCGGGCACGGCCGTGGTTTGCCAGACCATCTCCCCGCCCGTATTCGGCAGCAGGACATCCGCAGCGACGGGTTGACCTTCCATCTCGAGCGACACCGAGCCTCCACCCTCTGAAGAGGCGCTGACCAGGCCGACCGTGTACGCCCCGGCTTCCTCGACGCGTACGGTATACTGGAGCCATTCTCCGGCTTCGGTCCACCCCACGTAATAGCCGCCGGCAGGATCGGCCTCGATGTCGACACCGTCGTTTCGATACATACGGCCACGGTTCCAGACTCCACCGGATCCACCGGTAACCGTTCTATAATTGGCGGTATCGGCATCGCTGTAGGCGAAACCGTTGCGGCCCAGGTCGTAGTCCACGGCAAGAACGTCGGTCGTCGTCGCGGCCGAGATCGTGTGCCGTTTGAACGGTAACACGGCCGTCGTATGCGGCTGGCGGATCATCGCATCGACGACGTCCCGGTGATAGCGGTTGTTCTCCAGCTTCAGATCTTCGGCAAACTGCATGAGTGCCGAGAAGGCCTCATCCGGCGACGGACGCTCCCCGTTGCCCCGCCAGGTGTCGATCAGCCCCTGGTAACCCGGATTGATGGGCACTTCGAGGGGATTGTTGATGCCCAGTTTCTTCAGCGGCCACCAGGCCCAGCCGATCCCGTTGGCCTCGGCCAGGCTGATCGCGTTGGTGAACCAGGTATTGGAGTTCTCCCCGGACTCGCCCAGCCAGATCGGTACGTTCCGCTCCACCCGCATGTCTACCGCCCACTGGATAGACTCCTGATCATTGTGATTCCAGTACTTGTGAAAGCTGATCGCCAGATTGTCATCCCAGAGCGGAGGCAGCGACCGGTAGTTGTTGCCCCAGCAGTTTCCTTCAATGAAGATGAGGTGGTTGGTGTCCACCTCCCGGATAGCTGCCGTGATGCGCTGCTGGAGATCCCAAAGCGGTGCGTTCTGCGTCTCGGCGCAGCCGTTGGGATCCGCGTCGATGTCCTCAAACCCCCAGTTGGGTTCGTTGATGAGGTCGTATCCGCCGATTTCGGGCCGATCCGCATAGCGGGCGGCGAGTCGGCGCCACAGTGCAATGGTCTTCTCCTGGTTCGCTGCGCTTTCCCACAGCGAGGGTTTTTCCGGATCGTAGTCGTTGATGTCGTAGTTCTTGCCCTGGCCGCCGGGTGCGGCATGGAGATCGAGGATCACGACCATGTTGTTTGCCCCCGCCCAGTCCAGCAGGCTGTCGGTCAGCGCAAAGCCGGTCTCCCGCCAGGTGATTTCTCCCGGCACCGGCTCTTCTTCGATCGGTGGCGTGAAGAGCTTGTAGTGCATGGGTAAGCGGATGGAGTTGAATCCCCAGGCGGCCAGGGAATCGACATCGATCCGGCGCATGTGGTTGGCCAGCCAGGCGGCATAGAAGGCCTCCTTGCGCTCGCGCCCGACCAGTTCTTCGATTCTGGCTTCGATCCTGTACTGGGGTCCGCCGGTGCGCAGCATGTAGCCTTCCTGGAGCATCCACCCGCCGAGGCCGATGCCCCGCAGGATCACTTCTCGCCCCTGTCCGTCTACGATCCTCGGTCCGTCCGCACGCAGAAAGCCTCCGCTCTCTTCCGTTGGAGGGGAGCAGGAGAAACAAAACAGCAGAAGAAGTGCCGGAGGAAGCAGGCGTGGGATGCACATGGGAGCGACTAGGCCGAATGAGGAGTGAACGAGCGATGCGCCGGATAGAGTCCGGTACGCGCCACGGGCAATATATCCACCACGGCGCCGCGTTTCCCGTTGCGCCGCTCCCCCCCCGAAGCGCTCATCGCAGTACGTCGACCACACGGAGGCGCGCCGCCTGGAGGGCAGGTAGCCCGCCCCCGACAAGGCCGATGACGAGCACCAGCAGAAGGGATCGGAAGACGACCGCGCCGCTCAACCCGGTAACGGACTGCGACAGCAGGGGCATGTCGAACGGAAGAAGCGATAGCGCCAGCCCGAGCAGCAATCCCAGCAGCCCGCCGGCAAAGGCGATCAGGAGGGACTCGGCGAGAAAGGCCAGGAGGATCGCCCTGCCGCCGAATCCGACAGCCCGCAGCATACCGATTTCCCTTCTGCGGTGTGCGACGGCGGCGTACATGGTGTTCATGCCTCCGAAAACCGCCCCGAGCGCGATCACGAGCGCGATGAACGTTCCCGTGTTCGCCATCACCATCGACATGGCGCCGGTCCGCGCATAGAAGTCGGATGCGAACCGGGCGACCAGCGGAAAGCGCCGGTTCTCGTTGATAGCCTCGAGCAAGGCCTGACCCGACGGTACATCGCGCACGCGAATCGTGAAGGACGTGAAGGTAGTTCGCTTGGCCGCCGCCGCCAGATCGTCGATGTTCACCCATACCTCCTGGTCATAGACCCGTCCGTCGGAGGATAACCTTCCGGTAATCGTCCACTCGGCCCCTTCGCATCGGATCGGTTCGCCCACTTCCAGACCCAGGCGAGCCGCCACCGCCGCACCGACAAGGGCCCGGTACCCGGGACCCGGCCACTCGCCCTGCTCGATCCGCACCTGCCCGTACACCGGACGCGCCGCCGCGTCCACACCGCGAACGGACAGTTCCACGGGCTCGCCGCGCACCTCGGCAACGCAGCCCAGCCACAGCTCCGGTCCGACGAGAGGAACCGCTCCGTCCAGCGCCACCCCGTCGAGGGTCTGCACATATGTCAACGCGGCGCGATCGATGTTCGATACATCCACATTCAAGGCGCCGGCCTGGGTGATGACCATCTCGTCCGGCGCTCCGGTCGACCGAAAGCTGCCGACCATCCCGTCCGCGACCGAACTCATGGCGGCGTAGATGGCGACTACCAGCGCGATCCCTCCGACGGTCATGCCCGTCCGGAGTTTTCTCCGGCCCAGGTTGCGCAGGATGTAATGCCAGGGGACCATACGTGGGACCTATTGGATAGCGCGCAAGGCGTGTACGGGGTTGACGCGGGCCGCCGTCACGGCAGGGAGAAGTCCACCCACGAGGCCCACCCCCAGCGCCAGTGCCGAGGCGAGCAGGACGGTGGGGGCCGACAGCCAGAACCCGGCCATCATACCGCTGGTGTTTCCGATGATAGCTGCAGCGGCGGCCAGACCGACCGCTCCCCCCAGTGCGGCCAGCGTCAGCGACTCGATCAGTACGAGTCCCAAAATCTGCCCGGGACGATAGCCGATGGCCTTCATGACGCCGATCTCGTTGGTCCGCTCCCGCACGCTCATCGCAACGGCGTTCGCCGCTGCGACGGTCGTGATGAGGACGGTGACGAACCCCATCAGACGCAGATAGCCCAGAAACCCCATAAAATCCTTGATGATGGATTCCGCATACGCTTCCACCGATACCGTGCGGGTGGGAAAGGGCGTGTAGCGCAGGGCCTCGTCGATGGCCGCGGCCACGCCCTCCGGATCGTGCCTCTCGTCGGGGGAGACGAGCACGTAGCTGATCTGCCCCTCGGCCCGCCGGACTACCTGGAGCGTATTTCGATGCACCAGCATATGGTTTTCGAGATCGACTCCCTGGGCGGGAATCTGGCCGACGATCTGCGCCCGAAGGCCCATTTGGGGCACCTCCACCGTGTTCCCGGCGATCCAGCCCATGCGCTCCATCAGCCGGGCGCCGACGAGGGCCGTACCCGGCTGCCCGGCAAACGCATCCCAGGCGGCCGGGTCGATCCGGATCGTCCGCACCGTTCGGTACCGCTCGGGATCCACTCCCATGACGAAGATGTGGACGCGCTCCGGTCCGATGACGGCCAGATCGGAGAGCACCCCCGTCGCAGCGCGGACGCCCTCCACCGCCGCCACCCGGTCTTCGTAGGTCGTGGGCAGCCGGCTCGAAATGACGGTCGTGCGGGCAGCTTCCCGGACATTCAGCAGGCGCTCCTCTCCCACCTCACGCACCGGCGAGGTCATGCCCTCGATGGCCGCGGCCATGGTAGCGAAGACAAAGATGGCTACAGCCACACCCAGCACGGTCAGGAGTGACCTTCGCCGGTTGCGGCGGAAGTTCTTGAGGACGAGGGGAAGGAGGCGAAACATCGCGGCTTCAGCCGTCTCGTGTGACTCTGGATTCGGTGAGGCGCCCTTTGTGGAAATACAGTCTCCGGTCCGCACGGGCAGCGACATCAGGGTCGTGGGTAACCATGATGATCGTCTTTCCCTGTTCGCTCGAGAGGCGGTGGAGGATGTCGGCCAGTTCGGCGCTGGATTCCTCGTCCAGATCTCCGGTCGGCTCGTCGGCAATGAGGATCTTGGGGTCCGTGACGAGCGCCCGCGCCACGGCTACGCGCTGTTCCTGGCCGCCGGACAACTGAGAGGGGAGATGGTCGGCGCGATCGGCGAGGCCGACCACGTCGAGCGTGGCCTGCACCTGGGTCCGCCGTCGCTCGGGCGTCAGAGACAGCAGGCGCAAGGGCAACTCCACGTTCTCGTAGGCGGTGAGCACGGGCAGCAGGTTGAAGCTCTGAAACACGAAGCCCACGTTGGCGGCCCGGAATCGGGCGAGGTCCCGTTCGCTCATGGAACTGACCTCCGCGTCGGCCACGCGGCAACGACCCGAGTCCGGACGGTCGAGACCTCCGATCACATGGAGCAGGGTCGATTTGCCCGAGCCGCTGGGGCCCATAAGGGCCAGAAACTGGCCCTCGGGGACGGCGAGATGCAGACCGTCGAGCGGACGGATTTCCTCACCCCCCTTGCGGTACACCTTGGTGAGACCGGTGGCTTCAACGAGTGGTCGATCGTTCATCCTTCCGTTTCAGGCTGGGTATCGATAGTGACCCGTGCGCTCATGTCCGGGCGCAGCAAGGGAGGGGGATCCATGATACGCACGGCCACTTCGATGGTGTTCGATTGGCGGTCGGCGACCGGAGCGATTTCGACGACCTCCGCGTCGAGCCGCGAACCGGCTACGGCATCGACAATCACCTCGGCGTGGCCGCCGAGCCGAACGCCGCCGATACGCGCTTCGGGCACATCGACACGCACCCACAACTCGGAAATATCCGCCAGCACGATGCCGTCCTGCCGGGACAGGCCCCCGAAGAGGCTCACGGTTTCTCCCACCTCGAGATCGACCCGAACGACGACCCCGTCGAACGGCGCACGCATCGTCGAGAGTTCCAGCGTAGCGCGCGCCTGCGCCAGCGAGGCCTCGGCCTGGAGAACCTCCGCCCGGGCTTCGGCGATTTCGGCCTCCCGGCTTCCGGCACGCAGCAGTTTTTCCTGGGCCCTCAGCGAGGCGAGCTTCTCGGCCAGCGAACGCTCGCGGAATCGGGCATCGTCGAGGTCCGCCGGGGCCACGCTGCCGCCGGCGGCAAGATCCTCGGTCCGCCGCAGCGTATGACGGGCGCTCTCCAGGTCGGCCTCCGCCGCCCGCACGTCCGCGCCGGCGGACTCGATCTGCTCCGCCCGCGGACCTTCCAGCACGAGCTGCAGGCGCGCCTTCGAACGCAGGAGCGCCGCCTCGGCCGCGGCGACGGCGGCGCGTTCGGTGCCGGCCTCGATGTGCAGCAACACATCCCCTTTCTGCACGACCTGACCCGGTTCGACGAGGATCTCCTCGATCACGCCGGTACGTCCCGGACTCAGAATCGCCGTCCGGCGCGCCTCGATGTAGCCGCCCGCGGAAACCGTAGCCGCCACGCTCTGCCCGATGGGTCGTGGTTCGGTCTCCGCAGGGGCCGGCGCCGTCTCGCCGGTGGAGGCGTCGCCATGCGAACACGACCGCAAGGCCAGAATCAGGGTCACGAGGATGACGAGAGCACTCAGCACGGCCACGGTCACCGCGATCCATCGGCGCGACGGGGGCGGAAGTTCCTTTTCGTGCGACTCCAGCCGGATCCGGTTCAGGTCGGCTCCGCTCATGACATTCCGGATGTGCGGGTTACGGCGTGGCAGAAACGAATGATACCACAAGACCAGCCGCCGGCGGGAACGGCAAGCGGCCGCCCGTGTGGTCTCGCGTCAAACGGGGTCAAAGGTACAAGAACCGGTCCGTCCCACACGGTGAAGATTGGTGCAGGTGTTCGACAGCGATCGATCGGCCGGACCTCTCCAAAGGTGACGGCGCTTCACGGCAGGCGATCCGGTTCGCCTGCCGGCAGCCCACTTCGCCGCCACCCGATCCCCCGACTGGACGCAACCCGATAGCTCGACTCCACGTACAAGATGGGATTGGAGGCGATTCTTTGAGACGGTTCTTCTCACCGCGTGTTTCCTGATCGCATGAAGGCCATCATCCAGACGGGGTACGGCGGCCCGGAGGTCATCACCGCGCGTGAAATTCCCAAACCTGAGCCGCGTGAGGGCCAGGTCCTCGTTCGGGTGCGGGCGGCCTCCCTGGCGGCCGGCGACTACTTCAGCATGCGCGGTGTACCCTTCCCGGCCCGGGTCGCGGTGGGTTTTCCGAAACCCAAAAAGGACTATGTCGTCGGGCTCGATTTTGCAGGCGTCGTCGAGTCGGTGGGTCCGGGCGTCACGCATGTTCGAGCCGGCGATGCCGTGTACGGAGAATGCCGGGGATCGTGCGCCGAGTATGCGGTTGCGGACGTAGGTCGGATCGCCCGCATGCCCGCAGGAGTGACCTTCCAACAGGCAGCGGCCGTGCCCACGTCGGCCTGTACGGCGCTGCAGGGACTTCGCGACGCGGGCCGGGTCCGTCCGGGCATGAAGGTCCTCATCAACGGCGCGTCGGGCGGCGTAGGAACGTTCGCCGTCCAGATTGCCAAGGCGATGGGGGCCGAGGTGACCGGCGTTTGCAGTCCCAGGAATGCGGAGAGGATCCGCTCCATCGGGGCCGACCGCGTGATCGACTACACAGTGGAAGATTTTACGCGAGGCGCGGAGCGGTACGACGTGATCCTGGACAACGCAGCCAGCCACTCCCTCTCGCACGCGCGGCGAGCCCTGGCGCCGGACGGTCTCCATATTCCGAGCAGCGGTCGCGCCGGAATGGGATGGATCCTCCGGGCCGCGTTGATCTCCCTCTTTGTCCGCGGTCAGGGCAGTCCCCTCGTCGTCAAAACCACGTCGGAAGATCTGACGGCGCTCACCGAACTGCTGGAATCCGGCAAACTGATACCCATCATCGATCAGCTCTATCCTCTTGACAACACGGCGGAGGCCCTGGCCTATCTCAACGAAGGCCACGCCCGCGGCAAGGTCGTAGTGACCCTCTAACCCCGCCGCCACGTCCCCATTGTTCCTGCTCCCCCTCGTCGTCTCCGTACGCGTACCCGTTCTCGAAACCGTCCTCTCACCCTCTTCCCGATCGCCCTGCCCGTTTCCGTACACCGATTCGAAATAGTCCTCTGACTCTCCACCCGATTCCCCCTCGTCTCCGTACGCGTACTCGAAACCGTCCTCTTTCCCGGTACCCATCCAACAGACTGTTTCCCGCCCCATGAACGACGATTCCCCACCCCCGATCGCCCCCGGTACGACCATCGGCCACGTGCACCTCAAAGTCGCCGACCTCGACCGGTCGCTCGCTTTCTACGCCGGCGTCCTGGGTTTCACGCTGATGCAGCGGTACGGTAACCAGGCCGCCTTCCTGTCCGCCGGAGGCTACCACCACCACATCGGACTCAATACGTGGGAAAGCCTCGGAGGCAATCCACCGCCTCCCGGCACCACCGGACTATACCACGTCGCCATTCTCTATCCGACGCGGGCGGACCTGGCGGATGCGCTCAAGCGCCTTCATCGTGCCGGAGTCCCACTCGACGGAGCGGCCGACCACGGGGTCAGCGAGGCCCTCTACCTGCGTGATCCCGACCAGAATGGCCTGGAATTGTACTGCGACCGCCCGCGAGCAGACTGGCCCGTCACGGCGGACGGCCGGCTGGCGATGACCACGCGTCCGCTCGACCTGACCGCGCTGCTCCGCGATGCGGCGCCCTGAACGGCCCGTCCACTTCAGCCGGCACGGGCCACCGTCAAGGCCATGAACGAACGTAGAGCCATGAGTGTAATCCCGATTTCGAAACGTCTCAGCCGGAGTATCCCCGCGTTCATTGCGGTCGTATTCGGCCTTGCTACGGTCGTCGCCGGCCTTCGCGTGCTGGGGGGCGTCGATCCTGGATATGTCGTCTTTCGTCCCCTTTTGCTCTTCAATACGGCGATGGGCGCGGCGTACATCGCGGCGGGGATCGTCATGTTCCGAAACCTGAGGGGCGGCGCCGTCGCGGCGGGGATGATCTTTTATCTTAATCTCCTGGTGCTTGGAGCCATCGGAATCCTGTACGCGACCGGAGGCGCCGTTGCGGTCGACAGCGTGCGCGCCATGACCTTCCGCACCGTCGTTTGGCTCGTCCTGTATCTCGCCCTGCTGTGGCTGCATCGTCGTGGCCGTGCGGTTGAAAGGTGATGGACTGGCTGCGTCCCGGCGGGGTCGATCCGCCCGTGGACGCGAGTTCGGAAACCAAAGGGACCTGCAGGGAAACATATCCCGTTCTCGCCGTCACGGCAATGGAACGGCTGCACCGGCGTGTCCGTACGGCTGAAAGGGGATGAACTCCTTTGGCTCTGTCGTGGCCGTTCCGCCCGTCGACTCGATCCCGGCTTTCCGTACCTGCAGACCACAGCTTCGCGCACCGAAGGCGGCGTATCTTAGGGTTCCGATGGGCTCCGGCCTCCACGGCGCCGGGATGTCCCCCATCCTGTGTGTACACGACGAAGCAAAAGAGTCTACCACGAACCCTTCGATCGCATGAGCGATTCAGATACGGAGATCCGACTCGGGCTGCGGGAGAACTGGCAGCAGTTCACGCTGCTGGTGCTGGTAAACGCATTCGTCGGCACGATGGTCGGCGTGGAGCGGTCCGTCCTCTCGCTCCTGGCTGAAAGCGATTTCGGGATCGCCTCCGCGACGGCGGCGCTCTCCTTCCTGATCGCGTTCGGACTCACGAAGGCGATTGCCAATTTCGTGGCCGGCGACTTCGCCCATCGCGTCGGCCGCCGCCGGATTCTCCTTTTCGGCTGGCTGTTCGGGCTGCCCGTTCCGCTTCTGCTCTGGTGGGCGCCTTCGTGGAGTTGGGTCATCGTCGCGAACCTCCTGCTCGGCGTGAACCAGGGCCTCGCGTGGTCGGCCACGGTGATCATGAAGATCGATCTGGTCGGTCCGAAACAGCGGGGCCTCGCCATGGGCCTCAACGAGTTCGCCGGTTATCTCGCCGTTGCGCTCGCCGCGCTGGGGGCCGGCTACATGGCAGCCGACTTCGGGGCCCGCAGCGGTCCGGTCTGGATTGGCGGCGCGGCGGCGCTGCTCGGTCTCGCCTTCACACTCTTCTTCGTGCGCGACACCGGCTCCCACGTCGAACTCGAGCATGCCATGGCCGACCAGGCGATCGAGGGAGGCCCTGACGAGCTACCGACCGGCTTCCGGGCGCGATTGTGGCACGCCAGTTGGGCACACCGGCCGCTCTTCGCCACGAACCAGGCCGGCTTCGTCAACAATCTCAACGACGGGCTCGCCTGGGGGCTCTTCCCGCTATTCTTCGCCGCCGCGGGCCTGTCACTGCGCGAAATCGGTTGGCTGGCCGCGCTCTACCCGGCTGTCTGGGGCATCGCTCAGATCGGCACCGGGGCGCTTTCAGACCGCACCGGACGCCGACCGCTCATCGTTTCGGGCATGTTGCTCCAGGCGATGGGACTCGGGTTCTTCGCGTTGGCGGGCAGCTTCGGCTGGTGGTCGCTCGCCGCGGTACTCCTGGGCCTCGGCACCGCGGCGGTCTACCCGACGCTCATCGCGCAGGTGAGCGATCTGGTGACGCCTCGAAACCGCGCCAGCGGCGTGGGGATCTACCGCCTCTGGCGGGATCTCGGATACGTTGCCGGCGGCCTGCTGGCGGGTGTCCTGGCCGACCTCCTGGGCTACCGCGCCGCCATTGGCTTCGTGGCCGCGCTGACGGCCCTGTCCGGCGTGATCGCGCTCGTGTACCTGCCGGGGCGACGCCAGACCGTGGTAGTGCCTGTCCGGTAGCAGCTTCTTTCCGCTCAAGCGATCCTCTCGGCCGCGGCTTGGAGCGATGGCTGCCTATCGCAACGCAGCCTCGAACACATACGTCCCGCTCCCCACCTCGTAGACGGCCACGCCTTCGTCGGCGGGGAGCGCCATGACGCCCTCCGCTTCGGAAACTGGCGAGCCGCCCTCGGTGACGCCGTCCGGATCCGTCGTCGGCACCCGAACGATCGCCGTCGTATTCGCCGGAATCGTCACCTCGAGGCGGATCCGCCCTTTCTCGAACCGCCAGTCGGATGCGATCAGACCCTGGATGGAACGGTACGAGCCCTTCGCCCAGGTGAGGCTTCCTCCCGGTTTCGGCGCGATCGTGAACCGCCGGTAGGCGGGCGTCTCCTCGTCCGGATTGATGCCGAGAACGTGCCGTATCATCCACTCTCCGATCGACCCGAAGGCATAGTGGTTGAAGGAATTCATGCCGGCGCTCTGAAACCCGCGCCCCGCCACGAAACCGTCCCAACGCTCCCAGATCGTCGTCGCGCCCTGCGCGATCGAGTACCCCCACGACGGCAGTTCGGTGCTCTCGAGCAGACGGTACGCCCGGTCGGTCTCCCCCCACCGCACGAGTTGCTTCATCATGGGGATGGTACTGTGGAATCCGGTTGACAGCCGGCCGCCGTACGGTTCGAAGGCGGCGAGCATGTGACGCGCCGCCGCATCCTCCAGCGAATCGGGGAGGAGGTCGAACTGGAGCGCGATCGCGTAGCCGGATTGCGTATCCCCCTCCATCCGCCCGTCGGCGGACACGAAGGCCTTCACAAACGCCGCGCGGATGGCCGCCGCAAGGTCTCCGTAGCGGGTAACATCCTCTTGACGCCCCAGAACGGCCGCCATATTCGCCACCAACTGGGTCGAGCGGGCGAAAAACGCCGTCGCGAACATGGTGTACGGGATGGTCCCGCCCGTCTTCGGATACCCGGCGCCGATGATCGTGTCGCCGTTTAGCCAGTCGGAATACTGGTTACCCTCGGCGACCGTCCACAAGTGGTCCGGATTCCGCTCGTGGATGTTGTCGATGAAGCGGGCCATCGACTCGAAATGCTCGGCGAGCAGCCGCGTGTCGCCGTAGTTCTCATACATCCGCCAGGGCACGAAAACGCCCGCATCGGCCCATCCGGCCGCGTCGTAGAAGCGCGGACCGGGATAGTAGGGGTTCGGCGCGAAGTCGGGGTAGCGGCCGTCGGGCATCTGCGCATCGCGGACGTCGCGTACGAACTTGGTGTAGAAGGCCGACATGTCCATGTTGAACAGGGAGGTCTGGGCAAAGACGAGCACGTCGCCCATCCACCCCATCCGCTCGTCGCGCTGCGGACAATCGGTCGGCACGCTGTGCATGTTGCCGCGCTGGCTCCAGAGGATGTTGCTGTAGAGCTGGTTGAGGAGCGGATTGGAGGTCTCGAAGGCGCCGACAAGCGGCGCGTCGGACGCGAGGACCCGCCCGACGACCGCATCGAGCGGAAGCGGATCCTCCACCCCCCGGACCTCCACATAGCGGAACCCGTGGTAGGTAAAATGCGGCTCGAACCAGCGCTCTCCCTTGCCGTCGAGCGTGTACGTGTCGGTCTGGATGGCCCGGGCCAGATTCTCCACGTAGAGCGAGCCGTCGAGGTCGAGCATCTCCCCGTGGCGAAGTTGCACGGAGGTCCCTTCCGGCCCGTCGAGACGGATTCTCACCCAGCCGGCGATGTTCTGGCCGAGGTCGTAGATGTGGACGCCTGGTTCAGGCTCCGTTTTCGCCACCGCGGGCACCTCCTCGACAATCCGGATGGGCTCGTTCATCTGGGCCACCAACCGGGCCTCCGTCGGCGCGTCGACGACCACGGGAAGCCAGGCGGCATCGTCAAAACCCGGCTGGTCCCAGCCCGGTTGCTCGAGACGGGCATCGTAGGTTTCGCCGAGGAAGTTGTCCGCCTGTCGAATCGGGCCTTCCGGATCGACGTTCCAGGAGCCGTCCGACACGACCGTTCGGGTCGAGCCGTCTGCGAGTTCCAGATCCAGGCGCAGCAACAGGCGCCGGTTGGGGCCGTAGACGCCACGTTCGGGGAAGGGGCCTTCCCACCGGATGCCGCCCAGTCGTCCGGCGAACCAGCCGTCCCCGAGGAACGCGCCGATTGCATTGTCGCCGGATGTGATCAGGTCCGTGACGTCGTAGGTCTGGTACTGGATGCGGGTCTTGTAGTCGGTCCACTCGGGCGAGAGGTATCGATCGCCAACGCGTTGTCCGTTGAGGCGGAGTTCATAGAGTCCGAGCGCCGTGGCGTAGACCACTGCACGCTCGACCGGTCCATCCACCGAAAATGATGTGCGAAGCAGGGGCGAGGGGACGGCCTCCGGGGTCGCCGTGGCCGCCGTATCGGTGGGACTTCCGATCCACTCTGCTTTCCACTCGGTCTCGGAGAGGAGCCCCATGGAGAACGAGGCCGGAAGGCTCCACGCGGAGGCCTCGCCCGCTTCGTCCCAGACCTGCACGCGCCAGTGGTAGGCGTTGCGCGACGCCAGCGGGATGCCGGCGTAGCCGATCTGCGCTGAGGCGTCGCTCTCGACGCGTCCGGTGTCCCAGAAGTCGCCGAGTCCCTTCTCGAGGTTCTCTCGCGAGCCGGATACGATGACGCGATAGGCCGACTGGCGCCAACCGCGCCGGTCCGTTTCTGTGATCCAGCTGAAGCGCGGCGACGGGGCGTCGATTCCGAGCGGCTCGACCAGGTATTCGGTCCGCAGGGACGTAGGCAACGCGGTATGCGTGCCGGCCGAGCAGGCAGAAAGAAGCGGCAGAAGCATCAGGGCAAGGGCGAACCGGGGCATGGGCTAAGTTTTCGGGAGGATGGACGGCGGCGGGTTTCCGGGTCAAGGTAAGAACGCCCTTCTTGACGAAAATCACCTAGGTCATTATCATCCGTTTCCTGACGCGCTCCGAGGACGGAACGGGGAGGACGCGCAGGTCGAGCGGGGAAGAATCGGGCGCTTCGGACACATCGAACGAAGGTCGTCGGAAACCGAGGGAGGTCACCATGTCGACCATCAGGGATCTCGTCAAGCGGCACCCCGTGGTGAGCTATTACGTCGTCGTCTTCACCATCTCATGGGGCGGCATCCTGCTTCTGGCCGCGCCGGGCGGCATTCCTGGGACGCCGGCGGACGTCGAGCGGCTGTTCTTCCCGGTGCTGATTGTGATGTTTGCCGGGCCCTTTCTCGGGGGCTTGCTCCTCACGGCACTCGTCACCGGCCGAGAGGGTTTTCGGGGCTACGTTGCGCGCTTGATCCGCTGGCGCGTGGAGGGGCAATGGGTCGCGATCGCGCTGCTGACGGGACCCGTGCTCGTGGCGATCGTCCTCTTTGGGCTGTCGCTCTTTCATGGGAAGTTCCTGCCCGGGATTTTCCAGGCCGAGGATAAGCTCGGGTTGATCGCGTTCGGTCTGGGGTGGGGACTCGTCGGAGGCGGGTTTCTGGAGGAGACGGGGTGGACGGGGTTTGCCATCCCCCAACTGCGGAAACGGTATAGTGCGTTCAGGACCGGGCTCATCGTGGGGCTGCTCTGGGGCCTATGGCACATGCTCATCGCCGTGTGGGCAAGCCGGGGTATGGCGGGCGAAACCCCCATGGCCGATTTTGTGGGCGGCTTCGTGTCGTTCTATCTGGTCGCTCTGCCGGCCTATCGCATCCTGATGGTGTGGGTGTACGACCGTACCGACAGCCTGCTCGTGGCCATGCTGATGCATGCCGTGCTCTCGGCCTCCACGCTCATTTTCCAGCCCCAGACGGCAAGCGGACACACGACGTGGAACCTGCTGCTCGGCATCGCGCTCTGGGTGATTGTCCTCGCGGTCGCCGTCGCGCGACGCGGTCAGGTAGCGCCTGATCCGGTACCCGGAGCCGCGGGTTGAAACGTGAGTCTCGTCGAGCGATCCCGCCGGCATACGCAGGGTACGGTGCCGGGCCGAGGGAGAGCGTCGACTCGCACGGGTCTGCATATGGTAAGAATCGGCTTGTAGAACAGAGACTGAGCACGTGCGTTTCGATTGGACCTAATCGGAGTCGTCCACCGAGTAGCCCATTTCGGCGGCTCGCTGCAACGACTATTCTCACCAGGCGGATAACGTGGAGACGCTCGAAGAACGTATCCTCCGAGCCGTGGCGGAGGAAATCGATATCGTGCCATACGACCTCCGGTGGCCGTCGCTCTTTTTGCGGGAGAAGGAGCACCTGCTGGCCTGTCTGCCGGCGGATCTGATTCGGAGAATTGAGCACTTCGGCAGTACGGCCGTACCGGGTCTGGCCGCCAAGCCCATTGTGGACATTCTGGTGGAGGTCACCGATCTGGAAGCGACGAAGAGCCGGATGGTGCCCTTGTTGGTGGCCCAGGGATACGAATACTTCTGGCGTCCGACATTCGGCGACGACGGTCCGCCTTTCTACGCCTGGTTCATCAAGCGCGACCCCGTCCGCCGGGTCCGCACGCACCACATCCACATGGTGGAGCGGGATTTCCTCGCACACTGGGACCGGCTCCTGTTTCGCGACTACCTGATCGATCACCCGGAGGTGGCCCGGGAGTACGAATTGCTGAAATACCGTCTTGCGGCGGCTCATCCGCACGATCGGGTCGCGTATACGGGCGGCAAGGCGGCGTTTATCATTGGGGTGACGGAGCAGGCGAGGCGGTTCTATGGGCCGGTCTGAGACGGGCACGGCGCTTTAACAGGCGCAACGGTTCCCGCGGCTCGACGTGGCGCAGACCGTCCCAGACCGGAATCTGCCCGGGAGACGCTTGAACGGGATCGATGAGTGGCCTAACGTTGCTTAATCGCTGGGAAGAGGTACCACCCCCGAGTCCGGATTCGGCCGCATCTGCATGTAGAATAGGATGTACAGAAAAAGACAGCTCGCATTACTCGATTGAAGCGGTTACGATGGGACTTCTTTCTGCCGATACGCATCCCGAAATGGAGGCGCTTCAAATCCGATTGCTGCGCGAAGCGACGCCCGCCAGGAAAATGGAAATGCTGGCGCAGCTGAATGCGGCAGCACGCATCGTCGCTTTGGCCGGTTTGCGTGCGCGTTATCCCGACGCGCCTGAAACGGAAATTCGGCGCAGATTGGCGGATCTTCTCCTCGGGGAGGAACTCGCTCGTAAGGTGTACGGGGCGTATGATGATGCAAAATGAGCCAATCGGTATTACGCTTAGGGTGACCCAGGTCTTTGAGGATCTGGGTATTCGCTGTTTTATTGGTGGATCCCTCGCCAGCACGCTGCATGGAATGGTGCGCACGACACAGGACTCTGATATTGTGGCCGAAATGTCGTCCGCACAAGTTCAGATGTTTGCCGCCGCACTGCAGGAAGAGTTCTATGTGGATGAACTCATGATCGCAGACGCAATTCGGCAATGCTCGAGTTTCAATATCATCCACAAGGAGTCGATGTTTAAGGTTGACGTGTTCATTCCTCGTCCACGGCCGTTTCTCGAATCGCAATTTGGCCGCGCGCGGTGGCAGTTACTCGACCAGGCATCAAACATCGGCGCGAAATTCCTCAGTCCGGAAGACACCATGCTATCCAAACTCGAATGGTATCGATTGGGGAATCAAGTGTCGGAGCGTCAATGGCGTGACGTTCTTGGAATACTTATGATGAATATGGATAGAATAGACCGGGGATATCTGCGGAAATGGGCTGCAGAATTGCATGTGGGCGATTTGCTGGATCGGGCCCTGATGGAGGCCGATGCGTTACAATAGATCCGAAGGAAAGTTGCAGACTGATTAGCATTTGAATGGGATGTATATTGGAAACGTAAATAAATGTCATCGTGATGACCCGACAGATCCGGGAGGTGCACGCGGACACCATGCCTGAACACATCCATCATAGCATCGACTACATCGAATTCTCGGTGACCGACATGGACGCGTCCAAGCGCTTCTACGAAGAAGCGTTCGGCTGGCAGTTCAATGACTACGGGCCGGACTATGCCGGCATCCAGAAACCGGGCGGGGAGGCCGGAGGATTTCGGCTGGAGCCGGAAGTGGCGCCGGGCGGACCGCTGGTCATCCTCTACTCGAACGGCCTCGACGCGACGCTGGACCGGGTCCGGGCAGCCGGCGGACGCATCACGGCGGAGCCGTTCGCATTTCCCGGCGGTCGCCGGTTTCACTTCCTGGACCCGAGCGGAAATGAACTCGCGGTGTGGTCGGAGGGGTAGGTAGGGACGGGTTTCACGCCAGACGGTCGGAGGTTCACGCGAAGCCGCGAAGATCGCGAAGAATGTCGGGGCAAGGCAGTCAGGCGCTGCGGCTGCGGCATCACGCACATACCGGTTGGGGCGGGTTTCAAACCCGTCTGTGACGGGCGACCTCCCCTTCCCCGGCGACGGTCACCGTAGGGGCGCGTCTCAAACCCGCCCGAATTCATTGGTGCCGTGCGAAACGCAGACTGCAACGGGTGTGTCCACGCGTTTGGCACGGTTGGGCGGTGTTTCAACCCCTCCCGTTTTCGGCGGCCTGGATCGAAACGCAGACAACGGCGAGCATGAGCGCCGATTCGGCACGACAGGAACAGTTTGTGATCCCGCCCTGGCCTACCGGCCGCTTCGATCCCGAAACAGGTCCCCGATACGTCGGCGGAATCTGGTATACCCTAGGAATTGATACGGATTTTATCTACTCTGACTGTGACGTGCCCTGCGCCCACATAAACCCGTGTGAGGTGTCCCGGGGATGAAGGCGTCTTGCTATCACCGCCGGACACCAGCACGCAGACCGCTCCTCTCATGGCTGCTTCTGGAATGAACCGGCGAGGATTTCTGAAGACCTCTCTGGCGGCTCCGGCAGGCTTTGTCCTGGCCCATCACACAGACGATACGCCCACCGGGGCGCAGGCCGTTCCGCCGGAGAGCGGGGCGGTGACGCCCGGCGGGGCAACGGGGAACCCGGGACCCTCCGTGTTTCGCTTGGAGGACTTCGTGCTCGAGATTCCCCAGGATGAGTTGGTCCCCATGGATGTGCTGGAGAAAGTCGCCAATGCGCATGCGTTCGAACTCTGGGGCGAGGACATCGGACGTGGCGAGCCTTTTCCGCTTTCGGACGCAGACGGCCTGTACGCCTATGTCTTCCCCTTCATCCGCGGATCGAGGCAGTTCCCGTCCAATGACGCCGTGTTCAGTCAAGTCCGTGGGATGCGTAGCAAGCACGGTGTGCGGATGGGAGCGGATGACATGCCGGAGGGGTATGTCGCTGACTTGCAGCAGTATGGAAACGGCTTCGGTGCAATCTGCGTGGCCGCCACGTATTCCGAGACCCCCGTTCTCTGGATGACGCACTTTCTGCCTGGCCACTACCTGACGATCGAGTCGGCAAAAGAGGAGGCGAGGCGGCAGATAGGGGGAGATCCCAAGCTGATCTCCTACTACTATGTCACCCCGGAGGAGCAACACCTGGAGTTCGGATCGGGGGCCAACACGGTGCTGTTGGACGTCGCCGCGCCGGGCAGAAAGGTGACAAAAGAGGTTCTGAAGCGCAGGAGGACGGACCCAAGATCAGAAGAGCATATCAAGTCGGCCCGAGATTCCTGGAACCGGTTGGCGTCGCTGCCCTCCGGTGGGAAGATTCCCCCGGGTGGGCCTGCGGGGCTGTCGCCCGGCAAGGACATCGCTCCGAAAGGCTACGAGGTCGACGATGTTTCCAGGACGCACACCGAGATGAAGATCGCCTACTGGGAGCTTATCCCGAAGGTGGATCACACGACGAAGAACTGGTGTGTCCCGAGTTCCTGGGCCATGTTGCTCGGATTCTACGACAACTACGTCCCGGGAAAGGGTACGATCCTGGGATACGGGCGTCTCATCGACTACTGGTATGAATTGACGCCTGGTGGCCCCAACCTCCCCAACCTGATTGACGACCTGCTATCTTCCAAGGGCGCCTCAGCCATCAACGGCTACTCCTTCCCGGAGACCCATAGCGGCACGGACAAGACCAAGCAATGGAATATGCTGAAGGCGGAGGTCGAAGCGGGTAGACCATGCTTCTTCAACATCCCCGGGCACACTACCCTCGCCTTCGGCTACCGGGTGAACTTCAACGGGGACCGATTCGCCATCGTCTACGATCCCCCCAATCCAAACGTCCCCACGTACCAGAACGAATACAACCTCCAGGTGTCTACCGGACTCGGTTCCGTAATCATTTCCGGCGGGACCGACGCGGAGAATGAGATCCTCATCGAGCCGGACGGAGGACAGACGTTCTACACGTCCGTACCCGGTGAGATCATTTGGTTCGTGTGGGGCGCGAGCATCAAGAAGACGAGGATCTCCATCTCCGAGGATGGCGGGAATAAGTGGCAGGTCATCGCAAACAACGTCCCCACAAAAGGAGCCTGGAACGGGTACGCGTGGATCCCCGGGACGAGCGGGACGAGGGTCAGGGCGAAAGTGGAGGGACTCACCGATTCGAACGTCCTCATCGCCGCGGACGGGAGCTTCAAGAATTTCCAGGTCAAGCCGTCCCCCAGCGCCAGCGCCTGGAAGAAGATCTGGGGGCCAACGGACAACGTGTTGGCGAGCGGGGTGGTCGGTAAGACCGACCTGCTGGTCTTTGCTGTCCCGACGAGCGGCGACGGGATCTACCGCTATGACGGCACTCCGATGGCCTGGACCAAAGTCGGTGGTCCCGGGAAGATGTTTGCGCTGGACGACTACGGGCATCTCTACGGCCTCTCTCCCGATGGGGGCGGCGTATTTCGCTACAACGGCACGCCCATGAACTGGACGCAGGTAGGGGGCCCCACAGGGGCCATCTATGCCGGAGGAGCAGGTCTCTTTGCCACGAACCCGCAAAGCGGCGAAATCTGGCAGTATAGCGGCACACCGATGTCTTGGACCCGAATCGGTGGTCCGGGGAAGATGTTTGCCGTGGATGTGAAGGGCCGGCTTTACGGGGTATCTCCTGACGGGAGCGCCATCTTTCGCTATGACGGCACGCCGATGAGCTGGACCCGGATCCAGCAACAATCTACCACCGGGATCTACGCCGGCGGGTGTGGGCTCTACGCGACGGGTGGCAGTGCCAACGATTTGTTTTACTTTAGCCTGGCACCCAACCTTTGGGCCAAGGTCGGGGGGGGTGGCAAGATGTTTGCGGTGGACGATACGGGGCGGGTGTACGGCCTGTCGCCGGATGCCCAGGGGGTTTTCCGATACGATGGCGACTGGAAAATGCTGTCGAGATGGACGAAGGTGGGCGGGGCTGCCGGTAAGATCTTCGCCGGAGGGAACGGACGGCTCTTTGCCACGAATCCCCAGAGCGGTGATCTTATGAGTTTTCAGTGAGAACGAGAGGCTGCATGGATCTTGTCGGGAGGCTTGATGGTGTTTTCTGATTCCAGCGACTCCGGAACAGGGCCCAGTTGCCCAGGAAGTAGACCCGGATTCTGCGATCGGGAGACACCAGAACGTTCTATCCGAGCCCGGCAAGCATGGAAGCCCTCAAGCGGAAGATCGGTGTAAGCGCGACCTACGATGCCTTGGTGCGCGTCTACCGCCCCTTGGGGCGGCTTGCCGTCCATACCGTGTTGCGGAGACGGCACATCGACCCGAAGTTCTCTGAACGGCTTTTGCTCGCCGTGAC
>CAYLXM010000052.1:0-20462 GCA_964387555.1 uncultured Rhodothermales bacterium
CGATTCCGAATCCGCCGGCCAATGGACGCGTCAACCGGACACGACGGGTGTACGTGCCGACAACGGCGTGGTGACCGTACCGCTGGGACCGTTGTCCGAAAGCGCATTCGACGGAGGCGCCGACCCACGAGCGGGCCCAAGAAAAATGGCCGAATGGCGGGTGCCATCCGGCCTTCTAGTGGGCCCGACGGGATTCGAACCTGTGACCTCTCGCGTGTGAGGCGAGCGCTCTAAACCGCTGAGCTACGGGCCCTGGGACAGACCAATAAAATACGCCGGACGTTAACCCGGCGCAACGCTTAGGGGAATGAAACGGCCTCCGCGGCAAGCATCCGATGGGAGGCGGAATCCAGGAGCGCAACCGAACTCCACGCCGGGAAGTGTGCCTGATAGGTGGCGAATGGACTCCCAAATGACGCAGGCGTGAACCCGGTGTGCATTCGACCCATCCCGACCTGCACCATCCCGTCCCCCAGGCCACCCCCCCGGCGCACGAACATCCTGTCCCGCTCGTCCCCCCGCGGAGGGTCTGCAGACGCCGTCTCCACCGCCGCTTCGTCCAACGCCCCAACACGGGTTAATGCCACGCCCCCTGCCAGCAGCGCCACCACCAGTGTGGCCAGCGCGGCGGCCACACGAAGGGGTGTCGTAACGTCCCGGACGCCGGACATCGAATCCCGCATCATCTCCATGGCAAGCCGACTGTGCAGACGCTCCTCAAAACCCGCGGGCGCGGCACAGCGACAGCCAAGACGGCATAACTCGCTGCGCACCCCCTGCAGACTCATCACGCGCTCCGCCACATTCGGATCGCTCCGCATCCATTCCTCGAACGCCGACCGCACAACCGGATCCATCGTTCCATCGACATACTCCGCAAGAAGCACGTCAATCTGGGTACAGTCGAATTCGCCGAGATCAGGGTTGTATCCGTTCATCATAGGCGCAATCGAAAACGTTCACCATTCAAACCCGCCCGGACCCTAGTTCCTACAGTCCACCCCGGCAGGCGTTCCCAACAACAAGAAAGGGCCGACACACCATCGTGTACCGGCCCTTTATATGGAGTCTGCAAATCGCTAGTTCCGCATCGGCGACGCGTAAATGTCCTTCAATAACGTCTGCAATTTCGTGCGTCCTCGGTTGATCCGGCTCTTCACCGTACCCATCGGAAGACCCGTGATATCCGCAATCTCCTCGTACGCCAACTGCTGTACATCCCGCAACACGACCACCTCGCGGAACTCCTGAGGAATCTGCTTCAAGGCCTCCTGGATGTAATGGTCCTGAATTACACTTTCGGTATGCTTATCCGGCGAGAACTGCTCATCCGGAATCTCCACCTCGTACTCCTCCTCGTCCCGGTTCACGGATTGCAGCGAATACAGCCGACGCCGCTTGCGCTTCCGATATTCCGAACGCGCCAGGTTACCGGCAATCGTGTACAGCCACGTCGAGTACTTGGCAATCCTCCGATACGAATGCCGGTTGCGATACACCCGAAGGAATGTCTCCTGAAGGAGGTCCTCGCACTCCTTCATGTCCCCCAGAAAACGATAGATGTAATTGGTCAAAGGATCCTTGTACCGGCTCACCAGAATGTCGAACGCCTCCACGACGCCGCCCTGGAACTGCGACATCAAGTCCTCGTCACTCATGTGAACCAGGATATCATACTGCTTCGAGCTCAGACTCGACCGCGCCCCAACCGGGGCCGCCGGCTTCGCCGACTCCCTTGTAGACACCCTGACGGTCTTCGTCGTCCTTCTCGTGATCGTCTTTGTCATCTATCTAACCTTAACGGTTACACAAACCGAGTACCCCAAATGTAATGAAGAATCACTGATCCATTTTGCTAAACTTTCATGAAGGGGTAGGAACCTTTGGGTTCGCTCCTCTTTTGCTAGTCTTTCATATCCGGTCGGAAGTTCCGCAGGCGACCCTAGGCCTGCACTTCTGAAGTGAGGCGGCGAATCAGCAGGGTGAGGATCAAACTGTCATCCCGTTCCGATCCCCCCTTCAACTCGAAATCGGCGGCGAGCAGCGCCCCGAAAGCCCGCTCGAGCGCTCCGGGGCCCAGGCGACCCAGCGCAGCCCGGTACTCCTTCAGGAAGAACGGCGGCACGCCCAAAACCTTGGCCACCTCGCCTTCTGAAATATCCTTTCCCTTCACAGCCGCAAGTTTGCGCAATTTGAGAAAGTACGTGGCGAGCACGGAGACAATCATCAGCGCCGTGCCCCGCCTGTTGCCGGATAACCGCAACATTCGTTCCAAAATCAACAAGGCCGGAACGTATCCGCCCTCGAACAGCGTCCGCTGCAACTCGAACACGTTGTACTCGCGCGAATGTCCGCCCACCTCGAATACATCGTCCTCGACGATGGACATCCGATCGCCGACATACGCCACCAGCTTGTCCACTTCGGCGGCCACCTGACTGAGACTCGAATCGACGAGTTGCACCAGCATCGCCAGCGCCGCCGGCTTGATCGCTCGACCCGACTCCTTGACCCGACGCGCGATCCAACCCCCCATCTCGCGCTCCGTCAGCCGCTTCAACTCGGCTGATACCGCAACGGTCTTCAACGCGCGGTAAGGATTCGTCGCCAGATTCGGTTTCTTGCTGCAGGCCAGCACCACGACGGCCGTGGGGTTGGGCTGTTTTGCATATTCGGTGAACAGATTTGCCTGTGCGCGCGAGGTGGACATGCTCTGTCGCTGGCCCGTGTCGTCGTCGTCCCCGCCCCCTCCTCTCCCTGCAAGCAACTCGAACTGGCGCACGAGGACCACCCGCCGCGCCGCCATCATCGGGTAACTGTTGCACAGGGCCAACACCGCGGGGGCGGACGCCTCCGAGCCGTACACGATATCGAGATTGAAGTCCCGCTCATGCGGCTGAAGGGCTTTTTCGATGAGCAAATCCTGCAGCTCCCTGATCAGGAAGGGTTCATCGCCATACAGGAAATAGACAGGCGAAAACGTCCCGCTCTCAAAACGGGTGACCAAATCCCTGTAGCTAAGCCCTGCCTCCGCCATAACTTCATTGTGATAGGGAGCATGAACCCTCTCCATACCAGCAGAGGGTCTACGGACGGAACAAGATACCTGCCTCCGTGCTCCGTCACACCCTCGCTTCGACGGAGAACGATCGGGACGGGCGGATTAGTACCGGGAGCGCTTCAGAATCGCCGGAAGTGCGGCCTACTTCGGAAGATCGTCGGCACGGGCACTGATGTGACTCTCGTGAAGCCGGTACGCAATCGCACGCAGGTGATGGGCGTCGTGCCGGGCAATCTCGGCCGCCAATCCAAGCACATCCTGCTCCCGTCCGTCTGCCGTCCGGCCCATCCTCCCCAGCAGGTCATCCGACAACGCCTCGAGCAGGGCAATGGTCTCGACACGCTCCCGGCACACCGTATCCAGAATGTCTGCAAGAGGAAGGTCCTGCCACCCGCTCGCCACGACCAGCGCCTCCTGATCGTACGGCTCAAATTGGGGATTGCTCTCCGAAGCCAGCTGCTGCAACCGTGGACGGAATACGTGCCGATCGACGTCGGCGAGGTGACCCAGAATTTCCTTGATTGACCAGGCGCCCAGTGGTCGGGCCTCAAGGAAAGTCTCCGACACGCGGGCGCGGAGCAGGGGCTCCAGCGCCCGCACTTCGTCCACCAGATAGGCACACTGCGCCGTTATCGTATCACGTCGCGATTCATCCATGGGGTTCTCCGGCTGCACATCTCCGACGCCATTGCCACTGACGCTCGCGAAAACAGGTACATCTCGCCTGACTTCGTCGATCCATCCTGCTGAGGATGCGTCAACCGATTTGGGGGTGAATCCCGGGTACGAAGGTGGAAGGGCCGCGACCACCCTCATGCGTCCGCGGCCGCCGGCTCCATCTCTTCCGTGCCTTCACCGCCCTGGGCGAGCCATTCGAGAAAGGCCCGATGGCGGACGGCATGGTGGTTGTTCTGCCGCTGAAAATCCCAGTGCTGGCCGAACGCCTGCTTGTTTCGCTGCGCCTCCAGGTAGTCGAGCCGACTCTTCAGCCGTTCCTTCGGCATCAGCAATCGATCCATCCCGAAAATGGACTCCTCTCGATGATGAAATACCATGTCGAACTCCTTCGACATGACGATCGCCTCTTCCGGACAGACTTCCTCGCAATACCCGCAGTAGATACACCGCAGCATATTGATCTCGAACCACTCCGGCGTCCGCTCTTTCTTGTCGGGCGTTTCCGAGGCCTGCATGGAGATCGCGAGTGGCGGACACGACTTGGCACAGAGCCCACAGGCCACGCAGCGCGGCTGCCCCTCATCTTCCACCAGTACGGGGCGGCCTCGGTAGCTGTCCGGCGGATACCACGTCTCCTCGGGATAGCTGACGGTAACCGTCTCCTTGGCAACCTTTGCGATCGAGTATCCGAGACCTTTCAGGACTTCCGGGAGATAGAGCCTCTCCCAGAAGTTCATGGTCCGCTCGTTTTCCTTGCGGTTGTTGACCGGCTTGCCGGGCATGGCGATTCAATTGGTGTGGGAAGAATCCGGAGAGCACCCTACGCGAAACGTGCCTGCGGTTCGGACTGCTCCGGTGTCACGATTTCCGGAATGAAAATACGATGGGAACGCCTTCGAACCCGAATGTCGACCGGACCTTGTTCTCCAGATATCTCCGATAATTCTCTGTGATCGCCTTCGGCCGGTTCGAAAAGACGGCAAAAACGGGGGGCGCCGCCCGTACCTGCGTCGCATATTTGATCGTAACGGCCATGCCCCGTTCCATGGGTGGAGGATGGGACTTGGCCGCCGCCAGGATCACCTCGTTCAATTCACTGGTTGACACCCGCCTGTTCCGCTCGTCCACCACCACCAGCGCCCGATCCAGGAGCTTGTGGACCCGCTGTCCTGTCAAGGCGGAGACAAAGACGATCGGCACATAGGTCAGCGTCCGCAGCCGTTCATGGATGGCATTTTCCATGTTGCGGGCCGTGTTCGTTTCCTTGTCGACGAGGTCCCACTTGTTGACGGCAATGAGGATCCCTTTGTTAAGTTGCTCGGCCTGCTTGAGCACCCGAATGTCCTGCGCCTCCAATCCCTGCGTCCCGTCCAGCAACAACACGGCCACCTCACATTCCTGGATGGCGCGGTCGGTACGCAGCTGGGAATAGAACTCGATATTTTCCGTGACGCGCGCTTTGCGGCGCAACCCGGCGGTGTCGATCAGCACGATCTCCCTGCCGTGGTATTGAAGCACCGAATCGATCCTGTCGCGCGTGGTGCCGCTGATTTCGGTGACGATAGAGCGGTCCTTCCCCAGCAGTGCGTTCGTGAGCGACGATTTGCCCACGTTGGGCCGCCCCACGAAGGCGATTCGGGGCCGCTCGTCCGGCTCGTCCGTGAGTTCCTCGCCGGGCAGCGACGCCACTACGGCATCGAGCAGATCCCCCGTTCCCGAGCCGGTCATGGCGCTGATGGGATAGACCTCTGGAAAGCCGAGGGCATAGAACTCGGCCGATTCCCAGCGTCGCCGTTCATTGTCCGCCTTGTTGGCGATGACGAAAACCGGCTTGTCAACCTCTCGAAGCCGGGAGGCTACGGCTTCATCCAGGTCCGTGATTCCGGTCGTCACGTCGAGAACGAAGAGGATCGCATCGGCCTCTTCGATCGCGATTTGTACCTGCTCGCGGATCGCCGCCTCGAACCGATCCGACGAATTCGGCACGTACCCCCCTGTATCGACCACGGAGAACCGCCGTCCGTTCCACTCCGCTTCCCCGTAGATCCGGTCGCGCGTGATGCCGGACATGTCGTCCACAATGGCGGTTCGCGCTTCGACGAGGCGGTTGAAGAACGTCGACTTGCCTACATTCGGCCGGCCTACGATGGCAACGGTGTGCATATGCGAAACCCTGCTGCGCCCGGTCGATATCCGGGCGGATCTGGCCGACGTGAATGCGGCCCCGTTTTCTGTCAAATGCGCTCTTTGCGCTCGACATGGAGGGACCGGAACAGCATGAAGGCGGCCTCG
The DNA here is from genome assembly GCA_964387555.1 of uncultured Rhodothermales bacterium. GTDB lineage: Bacteria > Bacteroidota > Rhodothermia > Rhodothermales > CAYLXM01 > CAYLXM01. The sequence continues at coordinate 6,032 of CAYLXM010000052.1, forward strand.
GCGGTCTGCAGCGTGAACCAGTAGTTGATCCCGGCGCCGATAGCCGCTCCCGCCACCGGAATGAGTTGTCCCAGTTTGCGGCCGATCAGGTTCTTGGCGATTTCCCTCGGGAGATGCCGATTCTGCTCCTGAAACGTGTCGGAGGAGGAGCGTCCCCTGTATTCCAGATCGTGTGCGAATGCGGCGGCGGCCACACTCATCTCCCGCGTCGCTTCGTTTTTCGCCTTCTGGCTTCCGGATGCGGCCACATCGAAGATGGACAGCACGAGTGGACGGTACTGGGGATCGCGGATGGAAAACCCGTAGCACGCTCCGATCTGCTGGATCAGCCGAAGATTAATCGTGAAGAGCAAGGGGATGTCTGCTACAATGAGCGCCGCGCCCCCGAGACCCGTCCCGCCGCCTTCGATGGCCGCGAGAATGGTGTTTTCCGAAATCTGGCTGCGTGCGAGCTGGTCAAGGTCCTCGAGCGGCTTGTCCCGCAGGTCGCTGAGCGACTCGGCAGCGATCTGGCGTTCACGGGCCTGCTTCAGGATCGACCCCTCGTCGTACGTCCATGACGAGGCCTCGCTCAGCGTGGACACAAATCGTGCGATGGCCTCGCCGGCCTGATCGACCAGGCTATCGGGCACGACCTGCTTGACGACCCAGTCGAACGGGCGCATCGTCCAGTCGAAGATCTGCTGCAGCAGGGATGCCTCGTCATACCGCCAGGCCTCCACCTCTTTACGAGCCTGCTTTTCGTAGTCGGAAAGTCGCATTGCGTGCGGTCCTCAGCCGCCTATTGGGTATACCCTATTATTTACGCATAGCGCGCTGGTTTGATGCACCGGCGGATCGCTCCGAAGCGCTCTTGGGCCTCCCGCGACCGCTGTCAGAGTCGGATGAAGAGGAGTCCGATAAGACCGACGACCAGACAGTAGTACGCAAACACACGCAGGTTGCCTCGTTTCACAAATTGGATCACCACCCGTATGGCCCAGACGCCGGAGACGTAGGCGACTGCCGTTGCCAGCAGCAGTGCAACCGGACCGACCGCAGAGGGCGTATCGAACATTTCGAGCGCCTTCAGGAGTGTGGCTCCCAGGATAACCGGCAGCACCATGAGGAAGGAAAAATCCGCCGCCTTCACCCGGTCCACATTCATATAGATCCCCGTGCAGATCGTCGCGCCCGAGCGAGAGATCCCGGGGATCATGGCCACCGACTGGGCGATGCCGATGACCAGCGCCTTGATGCCGTTCACCTCGCCGGACGGGTTGCGCCGCAGGCCGGTCAGCAACAGGAGGACGCCCGTCACCATCAACATTCCGCTAACAAGCCGAGGATCCGCGAAGGCCGCCTCCAGATTGTCCTTGAAGATCACGTACACGATGGCCGTCGGGATCATCGAGACCAGAACGAGCACCGCCAGGCGCATCTCCTCACTCTCCCGGTATTGGGCGCCCAGCATCGTCGGGTTGGCGACAGACCGCAACGTGGTCGCGGTCATGGCCGTTATGCGCTTCCAGTAGACCGTGAGGATGCTCATCGCGGTCCCGAAATGCACGAACACTTCGAAGGTCACTTCCTCCGCCATGGCGGCGTCGAGACCGAACAGGTATTGCGCCAGCACGAGGTGTCCGGAAGACGACACCGGCAGGAACTCGGTCAAGCCCTGCAGAAGACCCAACAGGGTCGCTTGCCACCAGGTCATGTGGGATTGGGTGAGGATGAACGGCCGGGATGAATTGAACCGTCGAAGATAGGGGAAACCGCGGGGATAATCACGCGGGGCGCGAGGTGCTTCCCGGCAACCCCGGCTCCACCAGCAGCACCTCCTCCCGCTCCACCACCACGGCACCGGGAGGAGCGCCCTTCGGCTTGCGCACGTACTTGCGTTCCGCCATTTGGACGGGTACGAGGCCCGACGTCTTGGCCTCGGAGAAGAACGCTGCAATGGCCGCCGCCTGTTCGATCGCAACCCGGGTCGGCTGGGCCGCTCGACCGGGCAGCCGCAATACGACGTGTGATCCCGACACGCCCCGGGCGTGGAACCAGAGGTCGAATTTGCGCGCATGGCGCAAGGTGAGTGCGTCGTTCTGACCGGCATTGCGCCCCACCCAGACCTCCAGATCGCCATCCACCAGAAGCCGTCGAAACGGTACGCCCCCGGTGTGTCCGCCAGGCCCCGAAACGTACGATTCGATCGCTCCGGCGAACTCCCGGCGAAACGCCTCTACCTCACGTCGGGTCGTCGCCTGCTCCAATTGCGCGATCATGGCCGACAGCTTCTGCGCCTCGGCCCGCGCTCCCTCCATTCTTTCCTCGGCATACCGCCTTGCTTCGCGGTTTCGACGGGCACGGGCATAATACGACTGCGCGTTTTCGACCGCCGAAAGGGCAGGATCGAGCGGAATGGATACCGGCTCCCCGGTCGAAAAGACATCGGGCACGACGGCCGTGGACTCGCCCGGTCGGAGGGCAGACAAGGAGGCCATGAGGAGGTGGCCCCAATGCTCGTAACGCTCCGAACGACTGGGCGCTGCCAACTCGCCCTCCATCGCATCGATCCGCCGCTCGACCTTTTCCAGGGCCGAGACCAGGGACCGGTGCAGGGGTTGAAACGCGGATTCAAACTCCGCCTCGACGAGTTTTCGCCGTACATAAACGGCAACCGCCTCCGAGACCGTGTCGAACAGGCGTTCCTCACAAGTCGCCCGAGACCGCAGCGGAACAAGCGAGAAGACCGTCACACGGCCATCCGTCTCGTAGACACGGGGCGAGGGTGTATTCAGCGAATGGAGCAAGGTGACGATCTCTGTGTACAGGCGTTCGCGAGCCTCCACAGGGCAGAACGCGGGCCCGGCGGCATCCAGCCCGGCACGAACTGCAGCCTCTTCGGCCAAAACGGCGTCAAACAGGGGCACGGCCGAGGACACGGCGGCGCCGAGTGTCCGCCGATCCTCCCTCCAGGCAGCGAGAAACGAGCTCCGATCGGAAGGCATGGAAGCGGCCCTGGGAGCGGGCGCGATCGAGCCAACCCAGTGCTCCTCCCCCTTGAATGCATGAACGATCGAACCATCGCCGGAGAGGAGAAACACGTTCGGCCGGGGTCCGAAGAGAACCACCTGAATGCGGGTCCCGCCGTCCAGGTCGAAGAAGAGCATGCGGTCCAGATCGGCAACGGATACCCGCTCCACGTGGCGGCCGACAGCCGATTCGAGCAGGGAAACCACATTGCGGCGCGCGCGGGTAACCCCTTCGATGGCCATCACGTACCGCAGTGGTCCAGCCATCGCCACGCGAATGGATGTCGTCTGCTCGTTCCTCTCGAGTACGAGCACCAGCTCACCCTTTCGCTGCGAGTATACGTCGGCCAGACGCGCCCCCGCCCAGCGCAGATTCCACTCGATTGCCAGGGCCTCGAGGGTGAAGTACGTCGTTACCATGAGCGTGTCCTCTGGACGCTCCATCCGAACCCATGGAGCCCGTTGCGTCGCATGATCCGACTCGATCGCGATGCCCGACCCCGTATCACAGCCAGGACGGTTCGTCCGGCGAAAACGGACTACTGAAGCATCCTTCGAATGTCCTCAAAGACGCCGCGTGCGATCCGGTCATTCATGCTCCTGATGAGAGCCTCGCCCACTGCCCACTCGGACTCGCGGCGCCGGTCCTCGTCAAAAAGGCGCCGCTCTTCGCGCGACAGCCGCAGGTCCCTGTAGTCGCCGGCGTATTCGGCGCGTTCGAACCGGCCGGACTCGTTATCGAGGAGTTCAAACCGGTCGACGACCCGGCGCGATCGGGTCTCCACAAGCTGCATCTCGATGGCCACATCGATCCGAAGCCGGCCGGCCACTTCGGCATAGGTCGTGTCGCGCCCCTGAACCGTCTTGACCGCGCGATTCGACCGTTTGACGTCGAACTCTTCGACCCTGTAGCGGGTGACCGTGCCGGTAACCACAAAATCGGCATCCAGGTCTCTCCCGAGACGGGCCGCGTCGCGCGCCGACAGTTCGTCCCGGTTCCATCCTTCGCGCCGCAGTTCGCGCCGCACCTCCGCCGGGTCTACCGTCGCAATGAGGACCGGCGGCCGTGTCCAGGCCTCCAGCTCGAGCACGTCGTTCAACTCATCGACAAAATCACGCGGAGGACGCCCCGACTGGACCTCCCCGCGTCCGATGGGCGTGAAGACGACAAAAACCGTCCCTCGTCGGACTACCTCTTCACGGAGCGAGAGGGCCGCTCCGATCTCCGGTCTGTCCCGGGTCTCCGCTCCGTCGAGCCTCTCCAGAACCTCATCGACTTTTCCCAGGGCGGACAGATACCGTCCGGCCTCCAGTTCCGCGCTGCCCCATCGTAGATAGGCGCCGACCGCGGCCTCGTCCGCAGCCGCCCGGGCATCCGCATCTGGTTCAAATAGCGGTATTCGATCGTAGGACCGGATGGCCTCCGCCCATGCGCCGCGAGCTTCCGCGGCCCTGCCGCGTTGCATGAGGTCGCGGACAGCGCGAAAAAACGCGTCCGCTCGCAACGAGTCGTACGTTGCCGGCAGGGGCAAGTCGACGCCCACCGACCAGGCCTCGTCCGCCAGGCGTTCGAGTTCCTTTAGCGTCTCTGCCGACCGCACCGGATCCAGGCGGTCTGCGTCCGCCAGCAGCCCATCGACGGCGCGCGGTCCCACGTCCTCGAGCCGGGCGCGGGCATCCTCTCTTCCTGGATCTTTGCGGAGCACCTGGATGTACCGGCGTGCCGATTCCAGCCATCTCCCTTTGGCTTCCAGTTCCACCCCTTGCTCGAACCGCTTCTGCGTGCCGGCGCAGCCTGCCGCGACGATCACGAGGAGAATCCAGTAAGCCGGCAAGAGGGTCGAAGAGCGAGGCGATGTGCACGTCATACGGGTGATCGGAGGTCGTTGAGGGGTTGATCGAGCGCACGGAGAATCGTCCCGAGCGCGTCATCCAAGGTATCCCATGGAACGTTCAGCGGCGGAGCCAGGCGCACCAGCGTGTCGGAGTGCAGGGTCCAGCCCAGGAGTACGCCGTCTTCCAGACACCGTCGAACCGCGTGCGCCGTCACCTCCCGATTCTCGAGTTCCATCCCCAGCATGGCCCCGCGCCCACGGATTTCGCGGATGAGCGGATGGGAAAGCCGCGCCCGCACGCGTTCTTCGATCTGTTTGGCGCGGGCCATCAGATCCTCGTCGAGCAATACCGAAAGTGCAGCGTGGGCAGCCGCACAGGACACCGGGTGTCCCCCGAACGTCGTCACGTGACTAAGTGGCGGATTTTGTCGAAGGGTGCGCATCACGATCTCCGAGGCCGCGAAGCCTCCCAGGGGCAATCCGCCGCCCATGGCCTTGGCCATCGTAAGAATGTCCGGGACGACGCCGAACTGCTCGAAGGCAAACAACGAGCCCGTTCGCCCGAATCCCGTCTGGATCTCGTCGAATACGAGGAGGGCCCCGGTTTCGTTACATCGCTTTCGCAATCGGTGCATCCACGCGACCGAGGGAACACGGATGCCGCCTTCGCCCTGGATCGGCTCCGCAATCACCGCAGCCGTCGTGTCGTCGATGGCTTCCAGAGCCGGAACGTCGTCGAACGGCAGGAACGTGACCTCAGGAAGCAGGGGGAGGAACGGGTCGCGGTAGACGGCCCGACCCGTAACCGACAGGGAGCCGTGCGTATCACCGTGGTAGGACCGCTCGAACGCCACCAGGCGGCGTCGGCCGGTCGCCTTTTTGGCCAGCTTCAGGGCGCCCTCGTTGGCCTCGGTACCCGAATTGACGAAGTAGATCACCTGGAGGGTATCCGGCAATCGGCTTGCCAGCAGTTCGGCAAATCGAACTTGCGAGCGCACCACGAACTCCCCGTAGACCATGACGTGAAGGTGGCGATCGACCTGTTCATGGATCGCCTTCAGGACTTTCGGATGGCCGTGTCCGAGCGACGAGACGGCAATGCCCGAAATCAAATCGATCACCCGACGTCCATCCTCCAGAACGAGGCAGGCACCCTGCGCAGACGCGATCGCGAGTCCCAGCGGGTGGTCGCTCGTTTGGGCGACGTGCCTAAGGAATACGTCGTGGGAACCTCGATCATGCATGGGCAGAGGAAGCATTCTGTTTCGAACCGATGCCGGAAACGTACGAATCGCCCGTGAGGAGTTGGTTGGAATTCTTGGGCGTGACTGCTATTCTCCGATGGCCATTATTCATCAGACCTATACGAGATTGGGACCTTCAATCATGTTGATCCCCAACATCGACCTATCGGCGCTGATCCAGCGACTCAATCAGGGCGACGAAAACGTTAGACCGTTGCTCTTCGACATGGCATACCGGGAGCTGCAGGATCTCGCACGCGCCTATCTCTTTCGTGAAAACGACCTGCAGACATTGGATACGCGCGCTCTGGTACACGAGGCCTATCTTCGGCTGTTTGGCAAGGCGGATATCGCGATCAAGAATCGCAAACATTTCTTTGCACTGGTGGCGCGCACGATGCGGCGTATCATTTGCGACCATGTTCGTCAAGCGCGCGCCGACAAGCGGGGTGGCGGCGAAGCGGCGATCCCGTTGACGGTGCTGTCTCATCTCGGGCATTCCGCGATCGCGCTAGAGACCTCCAAAGATGAACTCATTTTCCACCTCAATGAAATTCTGGAGCGGGTCGAACTGACCGACCCGGACATGGCAAAGATCATTGAGTTGCGATTTTTCTACGGGATGACCGTAGAGGAAACGGCCGAGGCGCTCGGTCTATCTACGCGCACCATCAATCGCGAGTGGCGCATTGCCCGCGCTTACCTTTACAACGCGTTGACGACGACGTTTGGCCAACCGGGTGGTTCATCGGCTGCCTCGGCAGCGTGAACCGCCGACCTCCGCGTTCCTCGTCCTCCTGCCGGTACGAAGCCGGCAACGGCGCAACGGTTGATTCGAATTCTGCGGGGCTGTCCTGCGTGTCGTAGCTTGCGCAGCACGCCGATTGTCCTGCCAGCATCATTGCCTGCCATGAACCTTAGCGATGCCGTCGTTGTCGTCACCGGAGCCAGCCGGGGTATCGGCCTGGCCTTTTCACAGGCCCTCCTTGCCCGGGGCGCAATCGTCTTCGGGCTTGCGCGCAACGAAGAACGCCTGCGAGCCGCCCGCATGCAATTGGGCGAACGCTTCCATCCCGTCCCGTGCGACATCTCCGATGCGGACGCCGTGGTATCGGCCTTCCGGTCCATCCTCGAGGTTCGGGATCGAATCGACGTACTGATCAACAACGCCGGACTCGGCCGCTTCGAGGCCATCGACCGGTTCGAGCTCGACGATTGGTCCGTTCAGATCGACACCAACTTGACGGGCGTCTTCCTCTGCACGCGTGAAGTGGTGCCCATCATGAAGCGCCGGAACCAGGCATCCGGCTTTGGCGGGCATATCGTTAACGTGGCTTCGATCGCCGGACTCATCGGGAACCCCAATCTCAGCGCGTACAACGCAACGAAGTTTGGTCTGCGGGGATTCAGTGATTCCCTGATGAAGGAACTGCGGCAGGACGGGATCAAGGTGACGTGCGTTTACCCAGGCTCGGTGCAGACCGAGTTTGGCGGAAGCCCCCCTAATCCGCACGCCATGCGACCGGAAGACATCGCGTCGACCGTCGTGCACGTCCTGGAAACGTCGGACAACTACCTCATCTCCGAGGTCGTCATGCGGCCGCTGCGTCCTCGAGGATCATGACACGTCGCGCCGAACGGTACGCGGGCAAAAATAGAAGCCGGACGGGGAGGCAACCGTCCGGCTTCGAGGCAATGAGCTCTATTAGGAGGCAGTATAGAGCTTCGACGCTGCATGATATATAAGAAGTGCCACGCAGCGGTCGTTAATATAGTGACAAAAATCCCTTAATGTTCCCGCAACATTTCCACATAGTGTTTTTTCCTTGCCCCTGAAACCGGTTGCATCCATTCGGCCATCTCCTATCTCCTCTTCCATCCCTGAGAAAACCTGCATGAAACGGCGTTCCTTTCTTGGTAAAGCGGCGCTTGGTACGGCAGCGCTCGCATCGGGTTGCGGCGGCCAGGCCGGTTCCGAGGCTGGAAGTGCGGCCATCCACACACTCCCTCGTGTACGCTGGCGGCTCGCTTCGAGCTTTCCCCGCAGTCTCGACACCATTTTCGGCGCGGCTGAAACCCTGTCGAGCCGGCTGGACGCGCTGACCGAGGGGCGATTCACGATTCGGGTCTATCCGGCCGGGGAACTCGTTCCGTACGACCAGGTCCTGGATGCCGTGCAGCGGGGCACCGTGCCGTGCGCCCATACGGCCAGTTACTACTTCATCGGCAAGAATCCGGCGCTGGCGTTTGACACGTGCGTGCCGTTCGGTCTCTCGGCCCGCCAGCAGAATGCCTGGTTGTATCACCTGGGAGGATTGGATCTTCTCAGGGAGCTCTTCGCTGATTTTAACGTGCTCAATTTCCCGGGCGGCAACACGGGGACGCAGATGGGGGGATGGTTTCGCCGCGAGATCAGCAGCATATCCGATCTTCAGGGGCTGAAGATGCGCATTCCCGGTTTGGGGGGGAGGGTGATGGACCGCCTCGGGGTCACCGTCCAGTTGCTCGCCGGGGGCGAGATCTATCAGGCGCTGGAGCGGGGTACCATTGACGCGGCCGAGTGGGTTGGACCGTACGACGACGAGAAGCTGTCTTTCCACAAGGTTGCCCGCTATTATTACTACCCGGGATGGTGGGAGCCGGGCCCCACGCTCTCTTTCTACGTGAACCGCGACGAATGGGCCCGTCTCCCCGCAGTCTACCGTGAAGCCTTCACGACAGCGGCAGCCGAAGCCAACATCGACATGCTTGCATCCTATGATGCGAAGAATCCGGCTGCACTGGCCCGACTGATGCAAGGCGGAACCGAGACCAGGGCCTTCTCCCGGGAAATACTCCAGGCCGCGCAACGGGAGTCTTTCGGAGTTTTTGAGGAACTCGCGGCGACCGATGCAGGCTATCGGAAGGTCTATTCGGCCTGGACCGAGGCACGCGCAGGGCTGTACGCATGGTTCGGCACAGCGGAGCGCACGTTCGCTGATTTCGCGTTTCCCGGTTAGCAGGACCGGTACCAGCCGGCCGATCTTGCTGTCCACGCCGTGTCTGTGAAACAAGAGCGGCAGTCAGGGAGATTCTGCATTCGGGCCGATCAGTCGGACGTACGCGGTGGCGGCCGGAGCGGAAGGAGCACCGTGAAGGCTGACCCGCGTCCCGAAACACTTTCTGCCTCGATGCTTCCGCCCATGAGTTGAACCAATCGCCGGCTGATGGCCAACCCGAGGCCGCTTCCGCCGAACTTGCGCGTCAGTCCCTCGCTCTGCTGCTTGAAGTCCTCGAAGAGATAGGGGAGAAACTCCGGGCTCACCCCAATGCCGGTGTCGACAACCTGAACACACAGCTGGGCTTCGCGGAGACCCAGTCGCAGTGTCACCGCGCCCTCGTTCGTGAACTTCAGGGCATTGTCAATCAGGTTGACGAGGATCCGGCCGAACGCCCGGCGGTCCGCCTCCAGACGGAGATTCTCCCCCGGTTCCACCTGAAATGTGAACCGAATACCTTTTTGCTCGAAGCGGGGCCGGTAGAGGTCGCAGACCAGGCGTGCCTGCTCCGCCGCATCGAGTTCCTCCTCGATCAATCGTCGGGCCCCTCCTTCGAGTTGCGCGAGGTCCAGTACCGAGTTCAGCGTGTCAAGCAGCCGATTGGCGCCGGCCTCGATGAGCCGGGCAAACTCGCCGGCCTTTCCGGTGGATTCGTCGGCCAACAGATCGGCATAGCCGATGATCGAGGTGAGCGGCGTTCGGATCTCATGACTCATGTTCGCAAGGAACGTGCTTTTCAGCCGGTTCATCTCCTCGGCCTGTTCCTTTGCCTCGATGAGCTGCCTCTCGTGTCGCCTCCGCTCGGTCACGTCCTGCAGCACCGTTTGCATGGCGCGCCGCCCTTCATGGATGATCGGTACCGAAATCGCCTCGACAATGCGCTCCACGCCGTCAAAACCGGTCAACCGCCGCTCCACGCGCACAGGGAGGCCCTCCGCGCCGGGCTCCTCACCGGGCTCCAGACAACTCTCCACCAACCCCTCCGGCACGAGTTCTTGCAGCGAGTGTCCCAGGGCCTCGTCGACCGTGTGCGCGCCGAGTACCTCGACGGCGGCAGCATTCAGATAGACGATCCGATTGTTGCGGCAGACCAGAATCGGCCCGGGATGGTTGTCGACCAGTCTCTTCCAGCGCTCCTCCGACGCCCGAAGGGATTCCTCCACTTGCCGCCGCTCTACCGCCGCTCCCAGCACCGCCGCTGCCGCGTTGAGCGCATCGGCCTCGGGCTGCGCCCAGATACGTTCTTGTTCGTAGTCGGCAAATCCGATCAGCCCCCACCACCGGTCGCCCACGAAAATGGGTGCCACAACCAGCGATTCCACGCCGAAGCGCTGCAGCGTGTCCCGTTCCGCTCCGGGAAAGTCCGAAAGCGTGCCACGGATGACACCCCCCGACAGGAAGATCGGGATCCAGTTCTGGAATCCGAGAAACTCGAATTCTGTGTCCTGAAGGAGGGGATCATGGAGGATGGGGGGCAGACCGGGTGCGTGCCATTCGTAACGAATCGTCGTCCTGAAGTTCGCCGGGGGACTCTCCCGGGTTTCGAAGACGTAGACCCGGCCTACGTTGGTCGAGACGCCAAGCCGGGCGATCATCTCATTGATGGTATCGTCGGTGGGCCGTCCGCGCAGGAACCGATCGGCTCCATCCGCCACCACGCCGAGAATGGCCTCCCGTCGCCCGACCGCCTGCTCGGTCATCGCCTGCGCCGTGATATCTCGCGTGACCACAATGAGCTTCCCCAGCCCGGACGTAACGAAGCGCGCCTCCCTGATGCGGCGCTCAGACCTCATTTCCACTTCGTACCGGTGCATTTCCACCGTGCCGTTGGTTTCTGAGAGGTCCATCCGATGCTCGAGTTCCGCTGCGATTCCAGGCGGCAGCAGGTCCCTGAAGCGGTGTCCGACAACCTCTTCCGGTCGACGATAGGGCTCGTATCCTCGCGGATGATTCGCGAACCGGAACACCCGATCTGGTCCCGCAATGATCACCCCATCCGGCAGATTTTCCAGCACATCCCGGAGTTCGTCCCGCTCGCTCGAGGCATCCCGGGCACGCCGGATTTCCTCCGACACGTCGACGGCGACGCCGTGGAGGACCCGGTCCCGTGCTGCCCCAACGGACACCTTTCCGCGTATGCGAACCCAGGTCGGCTCCCCTCCATCGCACGCCCATTGCACACACTCCGACACGTCAGAGGCCCTGCCCGCCCGAATCGCATCGCGCAGCGTTTCGAGCTTGCAGCGGTCCTCCGGGAGCATCGCAGAGAATACCGCCTGAAGTTCGATCGGCGTGCCCGATTCCAGTTCGATGCCCTCGCCATCCACCGCCCACCTGAAGCGCGTCACGCCGAAGCGGTCGATCACAGGCCGTTTCCCGCTCATGTGTTCCTCCCAATCACGAGTCCCCTGACCGGGACGATTGCTCTCTTCCACCTCGATGATAGCGCGTCTACCCTGCAACGAACAAGTGCGCAACATTGAGAAGTCAAAACCGTTACCTCGGGTCATATCCCGTTTGCCCATGGTTCCTCCGGAAAAGCCTCTTCCCGACGCCTGTTGCGGTACGGGATGCGCGGTCTGCGTGTACGACGTGTATCTTCAGGAACTCGAACGCTATCTGGCAGAGCAAGCGCACCGGTCCCGGCTGCCCGTTACTGCATCTCAGGACCGGTCGGACCTGGCCGAGCCGGGCCGGGGACCTGAAGCCACCGCGGCCTGAACCCGAAGCTGCAGCTATGAGCCTCAAGGTAGGACTGGTCGGCGCCGGCGAACGCGGGCGCGTGAGGGCGAAGACCCTCACTACTGCCCCGGATGTGGTCCTCGAGGGCATTTCAGACTCCGATCGCTCACGAGCGGCTGATTTGGCCGGCGAGATGAACTCCACGGCGTTTGCTTCGACGCCCGCCCTGCTTGCCGCATCCGACATCGTGTGTGTAGCGACGCCGACGCGAGACCACTACCTGATTGCCCGGGAAGCCGTGCGAATGGGAAAGCCGGTTTTTCTCGAATGGCCGCCTGCTACGTCGATCGCCGAGGTGCAAACGCTGGTTCGGTTGGCCGAGGAGGCCGGCGTCGCCGTGGGCGTTAGTTGTCCCATCCTCGTCCACCAGGATCTCCCCCAGAGGCGTGCGAATGGCCGCGACTCCATCGTCCATCTCCGCTTCCGGTTTCCGTCAGACGGCTCCGACACGCTGAACTGGCCGCACGAAATCGCGGAGGCCCTGGCGCTGTGCACGCGCCTTGCCCGTACGTCCGTCTCCGTGCGGCTGCACGCAGAGGCGACCCACACGGCCCTTCCAACGCTGGAAGCCGTCGCGTTCACCGCCCGGATGCAAAACGGCGTTCTCGTCCAGGCACTGCTGCACCGCGCCGATGGTCCGGCGTCGAAAACGCTCTTTTTAGCCGGACCCGATTCGTCCCGCACGCTCGATCTCGTGCCGGCTCCGCCCGACCTGGAAGACGGACCCAATGCCGTTTCGCAACTCCTCGATCGCGAACTGCGCGGATTTCTGGACGCCCTCCGCCCTGGAGGAGGCCTTCCTCCTCCGTTTACCATCCGGGAGTCGATGACCATCATGCATCTGCTCGAACGTCTGATGGGCAAATTGCGTTAGATTGGTTCTGCCCACACCGTCCGCCCAAGCACTCCAGCCGGTTTGTCCTCCCCAACCCCATCCATCCTCGAGCCATTTCCGGGCACACTCCCCCACGAGGAGATTCTGCGCTCGGTAGGACACCTCGCCGATACGCTGGACATCCAGGTCTATGCCGTGGGCGGAATCGTACGCGACGCGCTGCTCGACCGGCCGAGTTCAGAAATCGATTTCGTGTCACTGGGCCAGGGTAGCGGAATCCGCCTGGCCCGAGAGGTCGCAAGGGCGTGGAGAACAGCCCCACCGGCCATCTATGAAAATTTCGGGACGGCAGCCGTTCGTCTGGCGCCGGGATCTCCCGTGCAGCACCTCGAATTCGTGGGCGCCCGAACGGAGAGCTACCGCCGAGACTCCCGCAAGCCGGTCGTAGAGGAGGGAACGCTGCATGAGGATCTGACCCGCCGCGACTTCACCGTCAACGCGATGGCCGTCTGCCTCAATGCCGCCGCGTTCGGCAACCTCGTCGATCCGTTCGACGGCCGGCTCGACCTGGCGCAGCGCGTCTTGAGAACCCCGCTCGACCCGCTCGCCACGTTCGACGATGACCCGCTGCGCATGGTGCGCGCCGCCCGGTTCGCCGCCCAGCTCGAATTCACGCTCGACCCCCAGGTGGTCCGTGCCGCCCGCGCCCGCGCTTCGCGCATCCGCATCGTGAGCCGCGAGCGCGTGGAGACGGAACTTCAGAAGATCATCATCTGCCGTCGTCCCTCGATCGGGTGGAAGGTCCTCTTTACCACCGAACTCCTGCCCCACATCCTTCCCGAACTCGCGGATCTGGCCGGCGTGGAGACGGTCGCGGGGTACGGCCACAAGGACAATTTCCTGCACACCCTGCAGGTCCTCGACAATGTCGCCACCCTGACCGCTGACCGCCCGACCGAGGAAACCCGCTGGCTGCGGTGGGCCGCCCTGCTGCACGACATCGCCAAGCCGCAAACCAAACGGTTCACGCCCGGCACGGGCTGGACCTTCCACGGACACGAGGAGGTGGGCGCCCGTCTGGTTCCCCGGCTTTTCCGTCGGCTGAAACTGCCTACGGACGATCGGATGCGCATCGTGCAGGAACTCATCCGCCTCCATCATCGGCCCGTAGCGCTGGTGGATGAGGAGGTGACGGACTCAGCGGTCCGGCGGCTGCTATTCGAAGCCGGGGAACGCATCGATGATCTGATGACGCTCGTCCGCGCCGACATCACCTCAAAGAACCCGGCGCGCGTCCGCCGTTTTCTCCGCCAGTTCGATCGGGTGGAGCAGAAGATGATAGAGGTCGAGGAGAAGGACCGTCTGCGCAGCTTCCAGCCGCCGGTTGATGGCGAGGAGATCAAGCAGACCCTTGGACTTTCGGAGGGAATCGCCGTCGGGATCATCAAGGAAAACATCCGCGAAGCCATCCTCGAAGGCCTCATCCCCAATGAACATGATGCCGCCTTCGCCCACATGATGGCGATAAAGGACGATGCCCTCCGTCGGGCCGGGCTTTTCGAGCACATCCTCGCGACGCTGCCCGCCCGCGACCGACATGCCATCGGGGCCATCAAGGAACTGGTATTTTTCGGACCCCTCCCCGAGTCGCGTGAAGACGCCCTTACGCTCATCGAATCGGTGAGGCGGGAGGGAGCGAAGGGGGACGAGGATGAATAAACGGAGG
>CAYLXM010000052.1:20562-27562 GCA_964387555.1 uncultured Rhodothermales bacterium
ATCGGCCTCCTCACCGGCGGCGGCGATTGTCCCGGACTCAACGCCGTCATCCGCAGCGTCACCAAATCCCTTCTGCTGACCCACGGCGCCGAAGTGATCGGCATTGAGGATGGGTACATGGGCCTCATCGAGCAGCGGGTCCGGCCGCTTCGGTATGCCGACGTGAGTGGTATTCTCACCCTAGGCGGCACCATCCTCGGCACGAGCAACAAGGCGAATCCCTTCTCCTACTACCGGCGGGGCGGTGCCGATGTCTCCGATGAGGTGCTGACCTACGCCCGCACCCTCGGCCTGGACGGGCTCGTTGCGATCGGAGGTGACGGCACCATGTCCATCGCCCACAAGTTGCACGAAAAAGGCTTGCCGATCGTCGGCGTACCGAAAACGATCGACAACGACCTCATTGGCACGGATCGCACGTTCGGTTTTGACACCGCCGTCGCGATCGCAACGGAAGCGATCGACCGCCTCCACGCGACCGCCCAGAGCCACAGGCGCGTGATGATCCTCGAGACGATGGGACGCTACGCGGGGTGGATCGCGCTGCACGCCGGCCTGTCCAGCGGCGCCGATGTCATTCTCATTCCCGAGATCGAATATGATATCGAAGAAGTCGCCCGGGTGTGTCGGAAGCGGGAGGCCGGCGGACAACGGTTCACCATCGTTTCCGTGGCCGAAGGCGCCCGCCCGATCGGCGGCGCGCTCACCGTTCGCGAAGTCGATCCGACCAGCCCGGACCCCCTCAGGCTCGGGGGCGCCTCCAAGGTACTGGCGAAAGAACTCGAACGGCACGTCGACAGCGAAGTGCGAACCACCATCCTCGGGCACGTCCAGCGCGGAGGCTCTCCGACGCCGTTCGACCGCGCGCTGGCCACAGAATTCGGCGTCTATGCCTCCGAAATGGTCGCAAGCGGCCTCTATGGCCGGATGGTCGCCCTCCAACGAAACCGGTTAACCTCCATTGGCCTTGCCGAAGTGGCCAACCGGGTCCGCACCGTGACCCTTGACGATCCATTGGTCCGATCCGCCCTCGGCGTCGGAACTTCCTTCGGTGTGCGCGATCTCCAGTCACGATTCACCCCCGCAACCGACCCAACCGACCTCCCATGAAGATCTTCCTGACCGGCGCATCCGGATTCGTGGGCAGCTATGTCCTCCAGGCCCTCCTGGATGAAGGCCATGATGTCCGCTGCCTCGTACACAGCCGGGCCATCGAGTCGGACGACTCCCGGGTCGAGTCCGTGAAAGGATCCATCCTCGACCCTGTGGGGCTCGAAGGACGCATGGCCGGTTGCGAGGCGGTCGTGCACCTCGTCGGTATCATCGAAGAACGCCCGGACAAGGGGATTACCTTCGAAAGCGTTCACGACGAGGGGACCCTCCACGTCGTGCAGGGAGCCGTCCGGTCAGGCATCACGCGCTTCATCCACATGAGCGCAAACGGGGCGCGCGCGGACGGCGTTTCGCGGTATCAGACGACCAAATGGGCGGCGGAGAACCACGTGCGTCAGGCAGGGTTCTCGCACTGGACCATCTTCCGACCCTCCACGTTGTTCGGAGACCCCGGGCCCGGACGACCGGAGTTCGCCCTCGACCTCACGCTCAAACTCATCAAGCCCTTCCCCATTCTGCCCGTGTTCGGCGACGGCGCCTATGCGATGCAGCCCCTTCACATCGCGCAACTGGCAAAGGCCATGGCCCGGTCGATCACGCTACCGGAGGCGCATGGCCGCAGCTACGGCGCCGGCGGGCGTGAGGTGATCGCATATGTCGAAATCCTGGACCGCATTACGATTGGCCTCGGAATCCGCGTCAAGCCGAAAATCCACGCTCCCCTCTGGATCGTCCGCCCCGTAGTGCACACCGCCGGGCGGTGGGGCCTGCTCCCGATCTCTCCGGACCAATTCGAGATGCTCGTCGAGGGCAACACGGTGGATGCGGAGCCGTTCCTGCGTGATTTCGGGATCGACCCGATCCCGTTCGAGCCGGAACATCTGGAATACGTGCGACAGTACGCTTGAGCGGGGGCAGCAGTGGCGGACCGCTCACCACGGAGACCTTCCTCCTCTGCGCCGAAACCGGTTTCTCGTTGTGGTCCAATGGCCTAAATTCGGTTTTTCCGACGCACCTTCCTCCCGTCTGAATGCGCACCTGGGAAAATGCGGCATCCCGGATTGCCCGCGGGATCGACCTCGTGAGCGAGTGGAGCGGACGCTTCCTCTACTGGCTCACCCTGGTGATGGTCCTCGTGGCCTCCTACAACACGGTCGTCCGCTACCTCGGACGGTACACGGGTACCTCGCTCAGTTCCAACGCCTACATCGAACTGCAGTGGTACCTCTTCAGCATCCTCTTCCTGCTGGGCGCCGCGTACACGCTGCGGCATAACGGCCACGTTCGCGTGGATGTCGTCTACCAGAGCCTCTCGACGCGCAGCCGGGCCTGGGTCAACCTGCTCGGCACGGTCCTTTTTCTGATCCCCTTTTGTGTGTTGATGATCTGGGTATCCTGGCCCACGGTCGCGATGTCGTTTTCCATCCGGGAGATGTCGCCTGACCCGGGAGGGCTCCCCCGCTATCCCATCAAGGCCATGATTCCCTTGGGCTTCGGACTACTCGCCCTGCAGGCGGTCTCCGAGGGGATCAAGAGCCTGTTGACCCTCACGGGTTCCCGTTCCGACTCCGAAGCGGACCTGTCGTCGGAGGGCCGGTATGGAGGGTGATTTCCTTGGCCCGCTCATGTTCGCCGCCGCGATGCTGCTGATCTTCAGCGGCTACCCGGTCGCGTTCGCCCTTGGCGGCACGGCCCTCATTTTCTCCGTCATCGGCGTCTCCGCCGGCTACTTCGACTGGAGCCTCCTGTTTGCGCTGCCTGAGCGGACGCTCGGGGTGATGGGCAACTACGTGCTGCTCGCCGTGCCCTTTTTCATCTTCATGGGCACGATGCTGGAGAAGTCGAAGCTGGCGGAGGATCTGTTGCGAACGATCGGCCTCCTTTTCGGCCGCCTCCGCGGGGGGCTTGCGCTGGCCGTCGTGTTTGTCGGCGCCCTGCTGGCCGCCGCAACGGGCGTCGTGGGCGCATCCGTGGTGGCTATGGGGATGATCTCCCTGCCCGTCATGTTGCGCTACGGGTACTCGGAACGGCTCTCGGCGGGGGTCATTGCGGCGGCGGGCACGCTTGGACAGATCATCCCACCGTCGGTCGTACTGGTGGTACTCGGCGACCAGTTGGGCGTCTCGGTAGGCGACCTTTTTGTCGGCGCGCTCGTTCCGGGGCTCATCCTGGCGGGACTTTATGCGGTCTACGTGGCCCTCGTCGCCGTCTTTCAGCCGAAAGCCGCCCCCGCACTGCCCGCCGAAGAGCGGACGCAGCATGGATTTGCGCTGGCTCGCCAGGTCGTGTTCGTGATGCTGCCGCCCCTCGTTCTGATTCTCGTGGTCCTGGGCAGCATCTTTGCGGGCATCGCCACGCCGACGGAGGCCGGTGCGCTGGGCGCGCTGGGGGCGATCCTCCTGGCCGTCGTGAGCAGGCGCTTCAACGTGAAGGCGCTCAAGGATACGATGAACGAGACGGCCAAACTCACCTCCATGGTGATGTTCCTGCTCATTGGCTCCACGGCTTTTGCGCTTGTTTTTAGAGGACTTTACGGGGATGTGTGGATCGAGGAACTGCTGACCTCTTTGCCCGGCGGCAAGATCGGTCTGCTCATCGTCGCCAACCTCGTCATTTTCGGCCTGGGCTTCTTCATCGACTTCTTCGAAATCGCTTTCATCATCCTCCCCCTGATCGTCCCCGCAGCGAACATTCTCGGAATCGATATGATCTGGTTCGGGGTGATGATCGGGATGAATCTGCAGACGTCCTTTCTGACGCCTCCATTCGGTTTTGCCCTGTTTTACCTGCGGGGCGTAGCACCGCCGCAGGTCAAGACGACCGATATCTACCGGGGCGCCATTCCGTTTATCGGCATTCAGCTGATCGGCCTGCTGCTGATCATCCTCTTCCCGGAACTGGTCACGGGACTGCTCGAGTAGCCGGCGGCCCTACACGCCGTACCGTCGTCCGAGCACGTCGTGCAGTTCTCCCAGCTTGTTCAGCGCGCTATAGAGGAGATCCCGCTGATTCTGGGAGAGTGCGGAGAGGTCCAGTTCATCTCCCGGCTCTTCGCCTGCCTCGACGGCTCTGAGCTGGTGTTCGAGCCGGAAATCGACCAGGTACTGGTAGGCGTCCAGCAGCGCGGACGCGCGTTCGGCCAGCTCGGGCACTTCTTCTCCCACGCGCCGCAGCCGGTCAAACGTGTTGCTGGATGCGAGGTAGCGGATGTCCAGCGCCAGCACGCGTGCCATCCCGATGACCGGCATGATGCCCCGCTCTTTGATGTTGAACCGGTGGCGCTGGTTCTTGAAGAGGTCGAGCACGAACCGCCGGAACAGCGAGGGGGTCGAAACCTGACCGAGGACTTCGGCAGCGATCATCTTCAGAAACTGCGGCGCGCTGCTCTCGAGCGTCAGGCTCTCGAGGATATCGTTCCGGAGCGCGGCAACCAGCTCGCGTTCGCCGTAGACGCACCGGAAGTCGAACGTCAATGGCGCTTCGGGAGGAAGGACAGGATCCACGCCGCGGATCCAGCGCCGGGTTCGGGACATCCAGGCGGACACGGGCAGGCACCACTCGGGATCGCGTGCGACGGCGGTTCCGGCCTCGAATCCGCATCGCTCCAGTGCCGCATTGGCGCGTTCGGCCAACATGGGGAACCACTCTGCGGCGGCCTTCGCTTCCTCCTCCGAGGAGGCATCTTCGTACACCAGCGCGTTGTGCTGGGCCGAATTGAGGGCCATTTCCTGCCGTCCACCACTTCCGAGACGAATCCACGCCCACTTGAGGTCGATCTTGAGGCGCGTATGGTGTTTGGAGCGCTTCAGTTCGCCCTCGACGAGTTCGAGCACACGCACGACGATCCGGTCGTAGATCACGGCGCTGATCCGGCCCAGGAGTTCGGGCGAGACCCGCTGCTGGTAGAGCCTCAGGAGTTGGTCGTTGATCTCGGAACGCACATCGGTCAGCGCATCGGTCGACTGGATCTCGTCCATGAGCCGCACGGTCGCCACGGGGTCCAGCCCCCGGAAGTGCATCAGGTCCCGGTCCGAGATCAGGCCGATCGGCACGTCCTCTCCTTCGCGCACCACGACGAGCCGGTCAACGCGGCTCTTCAGCATGCGCATCATGGCATCGAAGAGGGTCGACTCGTCGCTGATGGTCACCGGCGGGGCCGTCATCAGCCGGCTCACGGCCGTATCGTACGGTTTGCCGGCCGCCAGCAGGCGGTCCCGCAGATCGCGGTCGGTGAGCACGCCGGCCAGTTTGCCGTGCCGTGTGACGAGAAGGGTGTCCGACCCTGACTGCGAGAGCCTTCGCGCCGCTTCCTGGGCGGTCGTCGTGGCGGGAACGCTGACGGTCGGCCGAAGGGCAAACTGCGCAAGCGGCTGGTCGAAGAGCAGGTGCGCACCGGTCACGTCGCGCGTCGAGTCGAGACTCCGGATGTACTGGTTGATGTCCCGCTCGAAAAACGCCCGGATATCGGGATACTGTTCACAGAGCTGCCGGAACCGTTTCGCCTCGAGCACGGCGCACACCGTGTTTTCCAGGGCGCGGGCCTCGTAGATGCGCGGACCCGTGCGGAGCAGACCGTAGGATCCGAACGTATCGCCCCGCACGCATTTCTCGAGGAGGCGTCGCTGGTCGACATCCATCAGGCGGACCAGTCCACTCTCCACCAGATACAAACCCTTGGTACCCGTGCCGAACTGTTCGAGGATGATCTCGCCGGGCTCGAAAAACTCCACCGTGAGATCCCCGAGCAGGCCCTCCCACTGTTCGGGCGCCAACCAAGCGAACGGGATCGTTTCCTCGAGCAGCGCGCGGATGCGATCAGGTATACTGGCCATACGGTTCGTCGAGCAGGCTGTGGCGAGAAGACCCGGTGCGCAGGGCGATGAACAGAGTAATGTAGCGTTGCCGACGCTTTGTGGCGCGTTTTGAAAGCGCTTCAGGCCCTTCAACGCCCATCGTTCTTCCTGGTTTGTGCATCCGCCGGAGAGACGGCTTGATCCTGCCGGGGCACTCGCCTATCTTTGTATACACAGTCTTCACAATCGAAGACACCCACCACTCCAATTTCGTCAGATCCATGAAAAAACACCTGCGCACTCTCCTTGTCGGGGCGCTGCTCCTTGCCGGCGCCGTCGGTTGTGATTCGGTGGAGGAGGAAGCCGAGTTGACAGCGAATGACTCCGTGCTTCAGTCGCCCGAAGCCCCCGTTGTCCGGTGGGTCACCCAGCCCATCGAGGGGCAGTACATCGTGGTGTTGAAGGACGATGTCCCGAGTGTCCAGGCCGTCGCCGGGGAGATGGCGGCGTCCAAGAACGCATCGACGCTGCACCTCTACGAGGCCACGATCAAGGGTTTTGCCGTCAGGATGTCGGCCGATGCCGCCCGCGAACTCGCCCTCGACCCCCGCGTGAAGTACGTGGAGCAGGACCAGATGATTACCTTAAACTTGCCCGCGTTTGTCGAGAAGAACCCCGGCACGACGGCCAAGCCGGTGAAGCCTGCTCCAGAGCCGGATCCTCAGACCATACCGTGGGGGATTAAGCGGGTCAATGGCGGCGTCGCGTATGAAGGTAACGGCGTCGCCTGGGTGATCGACACGGGCATTGACCTGGATCATCCGGATTTGAATGTGGACGCCGCTAGGTCCGCAACGTTCATCCCGCGTGCTACGTCTGCCGACGATCAGAATGGACATGGCACGCACGTTGCTGGAACGATCGCGGCGATCAACAACTCCATCGGCGTCGTTGGCGTCGCCGCCGGCGCTCAGCTCGTCGCTGTTCAGGTGTTGGACCGGCGCGGGTCGGGCAGCTATTCGGGCGTAATTGCCGGAGTAAACTACGTTGCTGCAAACGGCAAGAGCGGGGACGTCGCGAATATGAGCTTGGGC